>CAVQTY010000016.1:0-42809 GCA_963716665.1 Ilumatobacteraceae bacterium | reverse complement strand
TCAGATGCGGTCGAGTTCCTCGCCGTCGAAGAGCGCCTGCATTCCTGCCTCGGCGATGTCGGCGCGGAGCTCTTCGGCGGTTGGCGGCTCGCCGGGCGTCGACGCTGCGGTGAGGATCGCCCGCAACAGGCTCGTCTCGGCGCTGGCGATCAGGAACAGCTGGTCACGGTCGAGCACGAATCGCACGGCGCGCTCCAACGCGTCGCCCTCGGGAAGCGGCTCGTACCAGGAACGCCGGGGTCCATCGTCGTCGTCGGACCAACGGCGCCGGGCGACCGCCTTGATCGCCTGCACGGCGACCCGCCGCTCGGCGCACACGCCGAGGAGATGCTCGACGTCGGCGCGGTACTGCACGTCCTCGAGTTGCACGAAGTTGTACGGCAGCAGGACGGAGTCGTAGTCGAAGCGCTCCAGGCTGCGGGCGTGCATCGCGGCGATGCGCACACCATGGCCGGTGACGCCGATGAACCGGGTCAACCCCTCGTCCCGGGCCCGAACCAGCGCCTCGAGAGCGCCGCCCGGGCCGTGCGCCGTCTGCCAGTCGTCCTCCTCGACGAGGTTGTGCAGCTGGATCAGGTCGACGTGGTCGACACCCATCCGCTCCAGCGACCGCTCCAGACTCGCTCGGGCCGCGTCGCCCGTCCAATCGCCGGTCTTGGTGGCGAGGAACACGTCGTCGCGATGCCTCGCCAGCCACGGCTTCATGCGGTCCTCGGCCACGCCGTAACCCGCCGCTGTGTCCCAGTGGTTGACGCCGAACTCCAGCAACACGTCGAGCAACGGGTCGGCGTCTTCCTGCGTGGCCTGGGACAGGCCGGCGCCGCCGAAGATCACCCGGCTGCTCTGATGCCCCGTCCGTCCGAACTCAGCACGTTCGATCATGGAGTCGACGTTAGACCGTGTCAGATCGTGCACGCTCGCTTGAGTGACCGGCTTGGTCGGAGACTGACCACAACGGTGACTTAAGAACGCGAGCCAGTAGGGACCGACGGGTTCGGTGGTTGCGCCATCAAGCCCGTCGTACGCTCCGAAGTGGGCGTGCGGCCGGTGGCGCCGGGGTCGAACGCCCGTGACTCGTTCGTGCCGACTGAGAAGACCAAGTTGGTCCTCTGGTTCGACTAGACGCAGGAGACGACCGAATCGTCGTGTTGACGGCGTTTCGAGTCACCTTCCTCGGCAGCCAACGCGAGCCGTCGCGCACCTCATCTTCGGAGCGTTCCGACCCGCGGTCGCACGACCTGGACACGAAGGCGGCCTTCTGGCGCGCGCTCTAAGCTAGCCAGCGGTTCGACTATCTCGGCGTCATCGTCCACGTGAACCGATGCGTGCCGCCACTGACGAGGTGGCGGGGATGGGTGTCGGGGCCGCACGCCGCCGTGCCGAGGCCACGGTGGGCGACGTCGACGTGCACGTGGGTGGCGCTCGAAGGTGGCAGCAGGTGACGGTGAGTCGCCGTCTCCAGTTCCTCGACGGAGTGCGGCAGCGCCGAGAACGCCAGTGGCCGGTCGCCTTCGAAGCGAAGCGTCACGGCCGGCGATGCCACCTCGAACCACGCCGTGTCGAGGCGCAGGCCGTACTCCTGCGGCCGCACGAACGGCACGGCGAGCTCGCCGACGATCGCCGCCCACCGCCCGAACGAGGACGCCGCCCGCCGGTCGGGGTAGGAGTCGCCGGGCCCGAGGCCGAGCCACGTCAGTCCGTCGAACTCGACCGGCAGTTCGAACGCCACGCCGACGCGAGGCAGGTCGCGCAACGCGCGATCGACACGGATCACCTCGCTGAGGCGCGCCGTTCCGTCGACGATCTCGATGCGCTGACGATGCTCGATCGGGTGGCCGGTGCCGGTCTTGTAGCTGACGACCCGGGTGACGGCCCCGCCTCGTCGGCGAACCTCAGCGGCCGTCTCGACGATGTGATCGAGCCCGCCGGCGCGCCAACCCGCTGCCGGCGTGGTCGCCCGCCACTCCCCTGGTGGGTCGTCGTTGTCGGTCGGCGCCCGCCACAGCGACAGCGCCGGCCACCCGACGACGACTCCTCCGACGACGATGCCGTCGTCGGTGATCTCGACGGGAACGTCGTCTTCGCGACTCGATGCGCGGACGTTCGGCGCGCCGCCGAGCTCGATGTCCACCAGCGCTGCGGCCCAGCGGCCATCTGCCCACGCCGGCCGTTCCGCGGGGCGGGGCTTGAAGGTGAGCTGCAGCACGCGACGGCCAGGCGTGGAGTCGAACGCCGCCGCCCGTAGCTCGACGTCGACCGACGAGCGTGGCCCGACCGGAGGCAGCTCGAGCCGACCGCGGCCGATGCGCCGGCCGTCGATCGTCATCAGCCATCGCGCGTCGAGGTCGTCGAGTCCGTTGAACCAGCGACGGTTGTACAGACGCAGCCGGCTGCCCCCGAGATGCTCGGCGGTCACCGGTTGGGTAAGCGCAGCCAACTCATCGAGCAACGGATGCGGCTCACGGTCGGCCGACACCAAGCCGTCGCACACGAAGTTGCCGTCGTGATCGGCTTCGCCGAAGTCTCCGCCGTAGGCGATCCACGCCGTCCCGTCCGGCTCGTGCCGGCGCAGCCCGTGGTCGGCCCACTCCCAGACGAATCCGCCCTGCAAACCCTCCACTTCGCCGAACACCGACCAGTAGTCGCCGATCCCGCCGGCCTGGCCCATCGCGTGGTTGTACTCGCACAGGATCAGCGGGCGGCGGTCACGGCCGTCCGCCGACCACTGGACGATCCGCTCGACCGAGGCGTACATCGGGCAGACGATGTCGGATGCTGGGCTGGCGGCATCGAGGTCGCGGCTGAACCCGCCCTCGTAGTGCAGTGGCCGCGACGGATCGACCCGACGGATCCAGGCCGCCATCGCATCGTGCGACGGCCCGTAGCCCGACTCGTTGCCGAGCGACCAGGCGACGACGCTCGGGTGCGACCGATCGCGCAGCACCATGCGCATCCCTCGCTCGAGGAACGAAGCGGCATACGCGGGGTCGTCACTCGTCGCCCGCCAGCGCCCATGCGTCTCGATGTCGGCTTCGTCGACGACGTACAGGCCGAGCTCGTCGCACAGGTCGTAGAACGACTCGTCCTTCGGGTAGTGCGACGTGCGCACGGCGTTGACGTGGTGGCGCTTCACCAATTCGAGGTCGCGCCGTGTGTCCTCGACGGTCGTCGCCGGGCCGCGGTCGGGGTGGATGTCGTGGTGGTTGACGCCGTTGATCACCACCGGCACGCCGTTGACGAGCAACGCCCGATCGGCAAGCTCGACGCGCCGGAACCCGACCCACCGGGACCGCACGTCGAGGACCGCTCCGTCGCCGTCGCGTAGGACGATGGCGACGCGGTAGCGGCGGGGACGCTCGTGGTTCCACGACTCGATTCCCGGGACACGAAGTCGATCGAGCACTCGACGACCTGGCCACGTGTATGTGACGGCGTGCTCGTCGCCCTCGTCCCGCGGCGCCCAGCGGGGGACGTCGAGGCGGCCCGTACTGGCAACCGGCCGGCGGCGCCGGCCGATCGGGTAGACGACCACCTCGACGGTGAGCGGGCCTGGCTCCGAGCCATCGGCCACGTCGACACCCACATCGAGATCGAGCGTTCCCGTCGTGCCGTCGGCTTCGAGACCGGGCACGGTCGCCGTGTCGCCGAGGCCGATCGTCGGGACCGACACCAACTCGACGCTGCGGTGCAGCCCGGGCATCCACCACTGGTCTTGGTCCTCCACCCACGTCGACGCGCTCCAGCGGGGCACGACGATGCACACCGTGTTGGTGCCGCGTCGCACATGCTCGGTGATGTCGTACGTGGACGGCAGGTGACTGTCGGTGCCGAAGCCGACGAACGACCCGTTGATCCAGACGAAGCCCATCGAGTTCGCCGCCCCGACACGCAGCAGCGTGCGTCGGCGTCGCCAGGTCGCCGGCAGCGTGAACTCCCGGCAGTAGACGCCCGTGGGGTTGTCGGCGGGAACGTGCGGCGCCTGACCGGCGAAGGGCATGCGCACGTTGAGGTAGATCGGCGTTCCGCGGTCGTGGCTGCCGTCGGCAGGAAGAACCCAGCTCGACGGAACGGCGATCTCGTCCCAGTCCCCGACCGACTCGGCGACATCGCCAGGCTCGACGTCGGCCGGCGAATCACGCAGGCGGAATCGCCACGGCCCGTCCAGCGAATGCACCCACGGCGAGGCGTCGCCGGCGATGGCGGAGTCGACGTCGTCATACGGGGCGGTCCCCGGCGCCATCGGCACCCGCCCGAGCCCGATCGCCGCCGGGTCACCGACAAGTTGTCCGACCGACACCGTCACGTCGAACACACCACGACTTCGTCGACGTGGGCACGGAGCCGCTCGATCGCCGCCGGGTCGAGCCCGTCGTCGGTCACGACGGTGTCGGCGGTTTCCAACGGTGCGATGCTCGCCAGCCCGACCGTGTTCCACTTGGAGTGGTCGGCAACGACGATCAGGCGCTGCGTCGCCTCGACGAAGGCACGGTTGGTGTCCGCCTCGAGGAGGTTCGGCGTCGTGTACCCCGCCCGCTCCGTCATCCCGTGGACGCCGAGGAAGACCTGGTCGAGATGAAGGGCTTCCAACGCCTGCACCGCCAGCGGTCCGACGAGGGCGTCCGACGGAGTGCGGATGCCCCCGATCAGCATCACGTTGCGATGCGGTCGATCGTGGGCGAGCAAGGTCTCGAGGATGCGGATCGAGTTCGTGATCACGACGAGGTCGGGTGCGTCGACGAGATGTGTCGCCAGGTGCCATGTCGTGGTGCCGGCAGTGAGCCCGATCGCCGTTCCCGGCCGCACCAGCCGTGCCGCGGCGGCGGCGATCGCCTCCTTCTCGGCGGTCTGCTCGGAGGACTTGACGAGGAACCCGGGTTCGAGCGTCGTCGCCGGCGTCTCACCGGCCAGCGTCGCCCCGCCGTGGACCTTGGTCAGCAGTCCCTGCTGGGTCAGCGTCTCCAGATCGCGGCGGATCGTCATGTCGCTGACGCCGAGCTCACTCGTCAGATCCTTGACACGCACCGAGCCGTGGCGCTGCACGTGGGCGGCGATCAACTCGCGCCGGCGGCGGGCGAGTACGCGCCGGCCGGCCGGCGACGGGACCCGTTCGACGTCGGTGTCTGCCATCGCTAGCAACTATCGACGGGCGAGCGACGCAAAGTCAACACAATCAATCACGATTGCTGTGCGATGACGATGACTTCTGGTCGATTTTGGTGGATTTCCCTTGACTCAGCCGCCCGGGCGCGGGAAAGTGACGGGCGAGAACCTGCTGCGACGACGCAGCACTCATTCGACTTGGGGGGAGATCACATGCCACGTCCTACGACCCGTCGTTCGCCAGCGCCTTCGCAGCACCCGAACAGCTCGGTCAACCACTTCAGCCGCCGTCAACTGCTCGCTGGCGCCGGCTCGGCGCTCGGCGCCGGAGCCGTCCTCGGCGCCCTCGGCCCAGCGGGCGTCTCGGCGCTCGCCAACACCAACACGCGGTCGATTGGTGCAGATCGTCCGGGGAGCCGGTGACGTTCGGGAGCAACTACTCGAACGAGGTGGACAGCCAGGCCATCGCCGCGGCGATCGAGGCGACCGGCGTGCCGGCGACGATCAACACCGTCGACCACAACACGTACCAGGAGAACTTCAACACGTACATCCAGCAACCCGACGATGTGGTGTCGTGGTTCGCCGGCTACCGCATGAGGGCATTCGCCAACCGCGGTGTGGTCGGCGACCTGACCGACGTCTGGGCGGACCTGGAGAGTGAGTTCAGCGAGGGTTTCAAGAACGCTGTCGACAGGTCTCGACGGCAAGCAGTATTTCGTGCCCTTCTATTACTACCCATGGGCGGTGCACTACCGGAAGAGCGTGTTCGAGGAGGCCGGCTACACGATTCCGACGACGTGGGACGAGTTCAAGGCGCTGCTCGACGAGATCCAGGCGTCCGGGGTGACTCCGTTGGCCGGGGCCAACGGAGGCAACTGGCCGCAGATGGGCTGGTTCGACATGCTCAACATGCGGACCAACGGCTACGACTTCCACATCTCGTTGATGGGCGGCCAGGAAAGCTGGACCGACGACCGCGTGAAGCAGGTGTTCACCACCTGGGAGGAGCTTCTCCCGTACTACCAGCCGGATGCCAACGGCCGTACGTGGGAAGACGCGGCGGCGGGGTTCGCGAACAACGAATCGGCGTTGTTCCTCCTCGGAACGTTCATCACCTCGGCGCTCGACCCCGACGCGCAGGCAGACGTCATCGAGGACATCGACTTCTTCGCCTTCCCGTCCATCAACGATGAGTTCGGCCAGGACTCGGTGGAGGCACCGATCGACGGCTTCATGATGGCGGCCGAGCCGGACAACGAGGAGGGCGCCAAGGCCCTACTCGCCGGTCTCGGTAGCTGCTGCGGCGATCGACGCCTACATCGGTGTCAACCCGTCGGTGGTCGCCGCCAACTCGGGGGCGGACACGAGCGCCTACAACGCCCTGCAGCAGCGCTCGGTCGAGCTCGTCAGCGCGGCAAGTTACATCTCGCAATTCCTTGACCGCGACACCGATCCGGACTTCGCCGCCAATGTCGTCGGCGTTGCGCTCGCCGACTTCATCTCCGACCCGAGCCAGATCGACTCCATCCTCGGTACGGTCGAGGAGCAGAAGTCGACCTACGAGTTCGAGTAACTCGACCGTCACGCCATGACTACAGCGGTGCGCCCGGCGACCGGCCCGAAGAAGAGGCGGGTCGTCGGGCGTGACCGCTTTTGGCTGTGGGTGTTCGTCGGCGTCCCGGCGTTCCTGCACATCACGTTGGTTTGGGTCCCGGCGATCATCACCGCCGTGCTGTCCTTCGCCGAGTGGGACAACCTCGCTCCACTGAGCGCTATCCGGTTCGTCGGGTTCGGCAACTACTGGCAGATCTTCACGATCTTCGACAACCGTCTGTTCCCAGCACTGTTCAACAACTTCGTGTTGCTGTTGTGGTTGTTCCTTTGCTCGGCGGTGGCGATGCTGTTCGCCTGGCAGCTCGACAAGAACATCCGCGGCAGCCGCTTCTACCAGAGCGTCTTCTACTTCCCCGTCGTGCTGTCGCTGGCGGTGGTCGGGTTCTTGTGGAAGAGCGTGATGTTCTCCCGCGATCGGGGTTTGCTGAACACGATCTGGCCCGGGGGACCGATCGACTTCGTCGGTGACCAAACGAAGATCTTCGAGATCGATCTGCCGTTGCTCGACTTCCCGCTCGGGCTCTCTCGCAACTTCGCCGCCCTCCTGATTGCACAAGCGTGGCGCCACATCGGCTACGTGATGGTGCTCTATCTCGCCGGCCTGAAGGCGGTCGACAACTCGCTGCGCGAAGCCGCTCAGATCGACGGGTGCAACGAGTGGCAGACGTTCCGGCGCGTCGTGTTCCCGTCGTTGAAGCCGATCAACGTAGTCGTCGTGGTGATCACCGTCATCGAGGCGCTGCGGGCGTACGACATCGTCGCCGCCCTCAGCACGCCGCGAGGCACGGAGGTGATGGGCGTGCTCGTGACGACTGCGCTCGTCGGTGAGGGCGGTGGCGCGTCGGCACCGGATCTGCCTACGGAATGGTTCTGTTCATTCTTTGCGTCGGTTTCATCCTCTGGTTCGTGACGAACGCCTTCCGCGAGGAGTTGCACTAGATGACGACGGTCGCCGCCGCCATGGACGCGGGTGTCGAAGTCATCCCCGCGCGGCGAGTGAGCCGTCGCAGCGTCAAACCGGCACGCATTGTCCTGCAGACCGTGCTCATCGTCCTCGCGCTCGCCTGGCTGGTCCCGATCGGCACGGCGCTGTACTCGTCGTTCCGCTACTTCGAATCGGATACACAGGTCAACGGCGTGTTCTCGGCACCCGAGACGCTGACCCTCGACAACTATCGGGAGGCCTGGACAGTCGGTTCAATGGGCAGCCACTTCGCCAAGACCGCCTTCATCGTCCTGCCGGCGATCGTGCTCATCCTGTTGCTGTCCAGCTGCATCGCGTTCGCCTGCACCCGGTACAGCTGGCGATTCAACATCTTTTTCCTTGTGCTGTTCACGGCCGGCAACCTCATGCCGTACCAGGTCATCTTCCAGCCACTGTTCCAGATCTACAAGCGGGTTCCACTGCCAGACTTTCTCTCGGACACCGACACGGGGAACCTGCTCGGCACGAAGATCGCCGTGATCCTCATCCATGTCGCTTTCCAGATCGGCTTCTGCACGTTCGTGCTGTCGAACTACATGAAGACGATCCCGAAGGAGATCTCCGAAGCCGCAGTGGTCGACGGGGCGTCGCTGCCCAGACAGTTCTTCCAGGTGATCCTCCCGCTCACTCGCCCGGCGCTGGCAGCATTGGCGACGTTGGAGTTCACCTGGTTGTACAACGACTTCTTCTGGGGTTCGGTGTTGCTCAACCAGGGCTCGGAGCGGCCGATCACCTCATCGATCGCCGTGCTCAACGGCCAGTACGCCACCGACTACAACCTCATCGCTGCCGCTTCGATCATGATCGCCCTGCCGACGTTGGCGGTGTACGTCGCACTGCAGAAGCACTTCATCAGCGGGCTCACGCTCGGCGCGACCAAGGGCTGATGCCGACCGGCGACTTCGTCGACCTGGGCATGGTCGGCAGCACCAGCTTCGTCGTCGAACCGGCGGTCGGCGGCGGGGTCCTCGTCCACTGGGGCGCGCCGGTCGACACCGACCTAGCGGCCACCGCTGCGGCGCTGACGATGCCGGCAACGGCCGGTGGACTCGACGTGGTCGCGCCGATCGCCTTCGTGCCCGAGCACGGCTCCGGCTTCCCCGGGCGGCCCGGCCTCAGCGGGCATCGCTCTGGCGGTGAGGCATGGGCGCCGCGCTTCACCGCCGACTCCGTGTCGCCCCGCGATGACGGCGTGTCGATCGAGTCGATCGACGCCGGTGCCAAGTTGCGTCTCGTCACCGACATCGCCCGCGATCCGGGTGGAGCGATGTGCGTCATCGCGACTCTGACCAACGACGGTGTCGACGACTACTGGGTCGACGACTTGGCGGTCACGCTGGCGCTGCCAGGTCACGTCGGTGATCTGATGACGTTCCACGGCCGGTGGTGTCGCGAGTTCGATCCGCTGAGGAGGTCGTTCGACGGCGGCCCGTTCCTTGCCGAGAACCGCCGCGGTCGGACATCGCACGAGAGCCCGCCCCTGCTGTGGGCCGGCACCACCGGCTTCGGCGAGCAGCGCGGCGAGGTGTGGGGAGCGCACCTGGCGTGGAGCGGCAACTCTCGAGTCCACGCGGCGCGATTGCCGGACGGGCGCGCCATGGTGCAGCTCGGCGAGTTGCTGCACCCTGGCGAGATCGTGCTGTCCCCCGGCGAGAGCTATTCGACCCCGCCTGTATACGCCGTCCACTCCGTCGCCGGGCTCGGCGCGGCGAGCCGCCAATTCCACGCCGTCGTGCGATCGTCGCCGGCTCACCGGGACCGGCCCCGACCAGTCGTGCTCAACACATGGGAGGCCGTCTACTTCGACCACGACTTCGACACCCTCGTTCGCCTCGCCGAGCGCGCTGCGTCGGTCGGTGTCGAGCGCTTCGTGCTCGACGACGGCTGGTTCGGCGGGCGCCGCGACGACACGTCGGGCCTCGGCGACTGGTGGGTGTCGCCGGACGCCCACCCGAAAGGTCTGGCGCCGCTGATCGAGCGGGTCCGAGCCCTCGGCATGGAGTTCGGCATCTGGGTCGAGCCGGAGATGGTCAACCCCGACAGCGACCTCTACCGTGCCCATCCGGACTGGGCCCTCGTCGACCCGGGCTACGAACCGATCCTCGGTCGACACCAGCTCGTCCTCGATCTCGCCATCCCGGCCGCCTACGACGAGATCCTCGGCCGCCTCGATGCCCTGCTCGGCGACCACGACATCGCCTTCGTCAAGTGGGACATGAACCGCGACCACGTGCACGCGACGGGCTCCGAGGGGCGGGCCGGCACGCACGAGCAAACGCTGGCGCTGTACCGGCTGCTCGACGAGCTGCGCCGGCGCCATCCCGACGTCGAGTTCGAGAGCTGCTCGTCGGGCGGCGCCCGCATCGACCTCGGCATCCTCCAGCGCACCGAGCGGGTGTGGACGAGCGACTGCAACGACGCCCTCGAGCGCCAGACGATCCAGCGCCACGCCTCGATGCTGATCCCCCTGGAGGTGATCGGGGCGCACGTCGGGCCGCCGACAGCGCACACCACCGGCCGCACCGAGTCACTGCCGTTCCGAGGGGCGACGGCGCTGTTCGGCCACTTCGGGATCGAGTGGAACCTGCTCACGCTCGCCGACGACGACCTCGCCGCGGTCGCGGCCTGGGTCGAGTTGTACAAGCACCACCGCGACTTGCTGCACCACGGCGACTTCGTGCGCGTCGATCACGACGATCCGCACGCCTTCGTGCACGGAGTCATCGCCGGCGATCGCAGCCGCGCTCTGTTCGCCTACGTGCAGCTGACATCGGCCCAGGCGCTGCTCCCCCGACCTGTCCGGGTCCCCGAGCTCGATCCGGACCGGACGTACCGCGTCTCACTCGTCGACCTGCCCGGCGGGGCGGATGGACGCCGGCTGACGCGCGACCCGATGCCCATCGAGGCCGGGTTTGAGCTCAGCGGGCGCCAGCTCGCCGCCCATGGTGTCCGCCTTCCCGTCGTCAACCCGGAATCGGCCGAGCTGCTGTGGATCGAAGCGCGTCCGTGAGCACCGAGTCGCACGTGCTCGCACGTCACGAGGTCACCCACCCGGACGGGCGGCAGTTCCTGCTCTACGGCGACGTCGACCCCAGCACGCTGGCGGCGCTGGCCATGCAAGCGGCCGACTCGGGACACGACCCGTCGCAGCTGCACCGTCGCTACGACCGGCTCACCGATGCCTGGGTGCTCGTCTCGCCGACCCGCAACGTCCGTCCGAGCACGACGACCACCGGCGAGGGTGCCCCGCCCTGCCCACTGTGCCCCGGCGGCCCGGAGCTACCCGGACCGTTCGGGCTCGCTGTGTTCGAGAACCGATTCCCGTCGATGTCGCCGCACGCCCCCGAGCCGGTCGGCGTCAACGCCGATCCGGCGCTCGTGCGGTCGTCGCTCGGGCGCTGCCTCGTCGTCGTCTACACCGCCGACCACGTCGAGAACCTCGCCGACCTGTCACTGCAGCAGTTCGCCGACGTCGTCGCCGTGTGGCGCGAGCGGACCACAGCGCTCTGGCACGAAGGTCACGACTACGTGATGGCCTTCGAGAACCACGGCAGCGACGTCGGCGCCACGCTCCCCCATCTCCACGGCCAGCTCTACGCCTACGGTCACCTCCCGCCGGTGACCGGTACCAAGCTCGCCGCCCACGAGCACCACCGGCGGTCGCACAGCGACTGCCTCGGCTGCCGGCTGATCGCCGAGGACCTCGGCAGCGAGCGAGTGATCCATGCCAACGAGCACTTCGTCGCCGCCGTGCCGTTCGCCTCCAGGTGGCCGCTGGAGGTCCATGTCCGCGCTCGCCGGCACGGTGTCGGCCGGCTCGGCGACCTCGACGATGACGCCGCCCTCGATCTCGTCCGGGCGTTGTCCGACGTCGTCCGCCGCTACGACGACCTGTGGGGGTTCCCGATGCCGTACATGATGTGCGTGCAGGAGTCGCCGCCGCAGAGATGTGGGACCGGCGCCGACGACTGGCACCTGCACGTCGAGCTGCTCCCGCCCCATCGCAATCGCCATCGCTTGAAAGTCCGCGCCAGCGTCGAGACGGCGCTCGGTTCGTTCATCAACGACACTCTCCCCGAGCGGGTCGCCGCCGAGCTGCGCGCCGTCGAGGTCGCCGACCTGGACTGGGCCGGTGTCACGGTCCCGGCGGTCGGTGAAATAGCAACACGCGCGTAGGATTAACTCCGTGACCTCGCAGGCACTGTTCCGCGTCGAGGGGTTGTGGGTCCGCCCTGCCGAGCCGGGCCCCGACGGCCCGCTCCCCGAAATCATCCGCGGCCTCGACCTCGAAGTGCAAGCCGGCGAGATCCACGCCGTGATGGGACCGAACGGTTCCGGCAAGAGCACGCTGGCGTCGGCCCTGATGGGCTCGCCGGAGTACGAGGTGACGGGCGGGACGATCGCCTATGCCGGTGACGATGTGAGCGTGTGGCCGGCCGACGAACGGGCCAAGGCGGGGATGTTCCTCGCCTTCCAGTACCCCCAGGAGATCCCCGGCGTGTCGGTGATCCAGTTCCTCCGCCAGGCGCTGTCGGCGCGCAAGGGCATCGACCTGTCCGTGCTCGAACTGCGCATCGCCGCGATGGAGTGGATGGAGCGATTGGGGATGGACTCGTCGTTCGTCGACCGCTACCTCAACGAAGGCTTCTCCGGCGGCGAGAAGAAGCGCAACGAGATCATGCAGATGGCGATCCTCGAACCGCAGCTTGCCATCCTCGACGAGACCGACTCGGGGCTCGACATCGACGCCCTGCGCATCGTCGCCAGCGGCATCCACGCCGTGCGCGACGACCGGCCGGAGATGGGTGTCGTGCTGATCACCCACTACCAGCGTCTCCTCGACGAGGTCACCCCCGACGTCGTGCACGTGATGATCGACGGCCGCATCGTCGAGTCGGGAGGGATGGAGCTCGTCGAGCGTGTCGACACCTCCGGATACGACTCGTTCCGGTTGACCGCAGGTGCGGCATCGTGACGAGCACTACCGATGCCGTCGTCGGCGGTGCTGTCGCAGGGTCTGACGACGTCGGCGGGCTCGACGCCGCGGCCCTCAAACGACGCTTCCCCTTGCTCGGTCGGGAGATCGACAACGCCCCGATCCACTACCTCGACTCGGCGAACACGTCGCAGAAACCGACCGAAGTCATCGAGGCGATGCGCACCTTCACCGAGACGTCGTACGCCCCGATCAATCGCAGCGCCTACCGTCTCGCCGCCGAAGCCACCGACGCCTTCGAGCACGCCCGCGCCAAGGTCGCCGGATTCGTCAACGCCCGCGACGACGACGAGATCGTGTTCACCAAGAACGCCACCGAGGCGCTCAACCTCGTGGCCCAGTCGTGGGGCGGGGCCCATCTCGCCGCCGGCGACGTCGTGGTCGTCACCGAGATGGAGCACCACGCCAACGTCGTGCCGTGGCACATCGTCGCCGCCCGCCAGGGCATCGAGCTGCGCTGGCTGCCGATCACGCCCGACGGCCGGCTCGACCTCGCCAGCGGCAATCTCGAGCGGCTGCTCGACGGCGCCAAGGTGTTCGCCTTCACGGCGATGAGCAACGTCCTCGGCACGCTGACGCCGGTTGCCGAGCTGACCGCCGCCGCCCACGCCGCCGGGGCCCTCGCCGTCGTCGACGCCTGCCAGTACGTGCCCCACAACGTCACCGATGTGCAGGCGTGGGATGCCGACTTCGTCGCCTTCTCGGCGCACAAGATGTGCGGTCCGTCCGGCATCGGGGCGCTGTGGGGCCGGGCCGAGCTGCTCGACGACACGCCACCGTTCCTCGGTGGCGGCAACATGATCGCCGACGTGCGCTTCGACGGCTACACACCGGCGCCCGTGCCGGCGAAGTTCGAGGCGGGCACGCCACCGATCGTCGAGGCGATCGGATTCGGTGCTGCCGTCGACTTCATGCAGGGGGTGGGGATGGAGCGCATCCACACCCACGAACGGGCGCTGACGGAGTACGCGATGTCGACGCTCGGCGACCGCTTCGGTGACGAGCTCACGATGCACGGCCCGTCCAACGCTGCGCTGCGTGGCGGCGTCCTCAGCTTCGCCTTCCGTGACCTCCACCCCCACGACGTCTCGCAGGTGCTCGATCAGCGCAACGTGTGCGTGCGCGCCGGCCACCACTGCGCCAAGCCGCTGATGCGGGTGCTCGACGTTGCTGCCACGGTGCGGGCGAGCTGGTATCTGTACAACGACCGCGACGACATCGACGCCCTCGCCGATGCCCTCGACGGTGCCTCGGACATCTTCGGCTTCTAGGGAGCGTTTTGCCAATGCCCGGTCTCGAAGACCTCTACCGCGAGATCATCCTCGACCACTACCGATCGCCGCGAAATCGTGGCGAACTTCCCGCCCCGCCGGCGGCCGTCGCCCAGGGGCACAACCCGCTGTGCGGCGACGAGATCACGGTGTACCTGCTCGTCGACGACGACCGGGTCGGTGACGTCAAGGTTGGCGGCCAGGGGTGCTCGATCTCGCAGAGCTCGGCGTCGATGATGAGCCAGGCGATCAAGGGCCGCTCGGTCGACGAGGTTCGCAGCCTCGTCCGCCGCTTCAAGGGGATGATGTCGATCGACAGCTCGGCCGGGGAGGACGGCGACGGAGACGGTGACGGCGACCAGGGGCCGGCTCCCGAGCTCGGCGACCTCGAGGCACTGCAGGGCGTGGTCAAGTTTCCGGTGCGCATCAAGTGCGCCACGCTCGCCTGGAACACGCTGATCGACGCCCTCGACGCCGCCGAGCAACCCGCCTGACCCGCCCCGTCCAACATCTGGGGAAGATTCGTGCCAATCGCCAACCTGGGGGAAGTCTGTGTCGGGGCCTGACTCGGATCCTCCCCAGATCGATGAGACGCAGGCCCGGCGAGCGGCCGGCCGCTCGGTGCGGCGGATCGGTCACGCCCTCGTCGGTCACGACGCCGACGAGCGGTTGCTCATCGACGTCGCCTCGACGCTCGACTCGTTGACGGCACGGCTCGACGAGGGTTTGCCGCGTCGACGCCCGATCGAGCACGTCGGCCACCGCGAGACGCAGACCGCCAGTGGCCGGGCCGCGATCGAGTCCTACGACGACCGCCCGTTCTCCGGCTCCGCCAGCCCGTGGGGAGTCGACCTCGAGGTCCATCGCGTCGGCGACGAGATCGAGGCGACGGTGACGCTCGGGTCCGCCCATGAAGGCGCGCCCGGGCGGGCCCACGGCGGCATCGTCGCCGGCCTGTTCGACGACGTGTTCGGGTTCGTGCTGGGCGTCATCCAGGAGCCCGCATTCACCGGCGAGTTGAAGGTCCGCTACGAGCGGCCGACGCCGCTCCACCGTCCTCTGCTGTGCCGCGGCCGGTTGACGTCACGCGACGGACGCAAGCTGCTGATCGAGGGCGAATTGGTCGACGCCGACGGCGGCGTCGAGACGGTGGTCGCCCGCGGCACCGGCGTGTTCATCACCGTCGACCCGACGAGGTTCGGGCAGACGATGCAGCTGCCACCGCCCACCGGCAGCTAGCTCCGCATCACTGAACGTTCGGGGTTGGTCCACCCAGCACCGATCGGGCACCCTGCGCACTCTTGGCGGGCACTATTGCCTGCGGCCGAACGGTTGTTGTTGGTTGGATCGCGTGGCGCCGGTTGCGTCTTCGGATCGTCAAGTCGGATCGTTGCTTGCTGTATGGTGTTGCGACGGGACGGACGGACGGCAGCGGCGTTCAGCGAACCCCGGGCGGCGGGCCGATCGGGGAGCGGACGATCTACGGCAGGAGGTCGAGCGCAACCGCTGCGCGACCAGTTGACAACCGCGCCGCGGAAGCCTTCACGAGATGAACACTGGTCGGACCACAGAGAGCGAGATGAACGACACCAACGTCACGGCAACAAGCACGATGCTGCGACTCACACGGATGGTGGCGGGAATGATCGCGGCCACGACGTTGATGTCGGCGGTTGTAGCCGTCGGCCCATCGGCCGCGTCGCCGACGACGACGGACGACACGACCACAACAGCGACGCCGACCACGACGACCGCGACGACGACGACGACGACGACGACGACGATCGCGCCGACGACGACCGCCACGACGACGACGACCACCACCACCACCACCACCACACCAGCGACGACGACCACCGTGCCAACGGCGATCGTGCTGGCTTCGACCGTGCCGCCGTCGGCGCCGCGATCGCTGACGGCAACCGCCGGCCCTCGATCCGTGGCACTTTCGTGGCTGGCGCCGTTGAGCGATGGTGGCGCACCAATCGACAGCCATCTGATCTACCGAGCGACGTCGGCGACCGGCCCGTTCACGGCGCTCGCCCGGGTCACGGGCAGGTCGTTCACGTTCACCGGGCTGACGGCGGGAACGAGGTTCTACTTCCGTGTGTTCGCCCACAACGTGAGTGGCTGGAGCCCGATGTCGAACACCGTGTCAGCGGTGCCTACGGGGGTCCCGTCAATGCCACAGGGACTGTCGGCGACACCCGGCAACGCCATGGTGACGTTGAGGTGGCAACCGCAGTCGAGCACCGGTGGCCCGGCGGTCGGCACCTACGTCGTGCAGCGCACCAACGGGTCGACGTGGGTGAACGTGTCGACCACAGTGCCAGGTTCGGCGTCGTCGTACACGGTCACCGGGCTCAGAAACGGCACCCAGTACCAGTTCAGGATCCTCGCCCGCAACGCATACGGCTCAAGCCCGCCGTCGAGTTGGGTCGGCGCGATGCCGCTCGCCGTCCCCTCTGCGCCGCGATCGCTCACCGCCCAGCCGGGTGACCGCTCGGTGACGCTGTCGTGGCAGACGCCGGCGAGCAGCGGCGCCGCACCGATCACCGGCTACCTGGTGCAGCGCTGGACCGGGTCGACCTTCGTCAACGAGGCGACGGTCGGGGCCACGGTCAGGACGTACAAGGTGACCGGGCTGACCAACGGCCAGCGCTACCCGTTCAGGGTGCGCGCCCGCAACTCGCGGGGATGGAGCCCGCCGTCCAACGGGGCCGCGGCGATCCCGTTCTCACAATTGCCACACACACCGCAACCGTACGCCACGCCGACGATCACCTATTTCGATGTTGCCGCGCTCAGCGCGACCGCGACCCTCGAATGGATTGTCTACCTGAACGCGGCTTCCATCACGCACTACGTCGTGCAGCGCTCGACGGACGGCTCGAACTGGACCTCGGCGACCACTCCGGCGCACCACAACCCCGCCCAGGTGTACCAAGACACCGGGCTCGCAATCAACACCGTCTACCGGTACCGGGTCGCCTCGGTCAACGCCTCGGGTCAGAGCCCGTGGAGCGCGATCATGGTCGTGCGCTCCCCGACATCGTGTCCCGACCGCGCCGTGTCGGGGTACGACGGCACCGTCCTCGTCACCCAGTCGTTCCGGGCCGGCGGAACGTGCGCCGACTTTGCCGTTGAGCAGGACCGGGTCGCCAACAAAGAGATCACCGGGAACCCGGACTTATGGTGTGGTGCGGAGTGCGACCCGTGCGTGCACGAGCGCATCGGCCAGACCGAGTCGACGACATCGATCCGGTACACCTGCTACGGGTACTACGGTCCGCCGCACTACTGGTTCGTGATCACGTATCCGACGGACCTCGTCACGTAAGCACCGCCGTGAGCTGACTCGGTGCCGGTCGCGGGATTTCGCGAGCTGGACGCGACATCCCGCGACACGTCTGCAGGAGCCTCAGTTGCGGCGCAGATCGACCACGCTCGCGCCGCTGGCGCGCAGCAGGTCGTCGGGCGTGATGGCGAAGACGTCGGTCCACGTGCCGGCCGCCGCCCACACGACGTCGTACAGCAGCAGGTCCGGGTCGATGAACACGCGCAACGCCGTGGCGTGACCGAACGGCGGCACTCCGCCGATCGGGAAGCCGGTGGCGGCGCGCACGGCGTCGGCATCGACTCGTGAGCAGGTCTCCCCGCCGGCGGCGGCGGCGAGCTTGGCCTCGTCGAGCTGGTTGCGACCACTGACGTAGGCGAGCACGATCTCGCCGTCGACGGCGAAGATCAGGCTCTTGACGATCTGACCGACGTCGACGCCGATGGCCGCTGCCGCATCGGCGGCCGTCTTCGTCCCGTCCGGGAAGTGGAACGGCTCGATGGTGAGACCGAGGTCCGCTCCTGCAGCAACGACCCTGGCGACGTTGGGGTGGACCCGAGTCTCCGTCATCCGAGCAGCTTGTCGATCGCCGCCGCGAAGTTGCGATCGTTGTCGGTGACGGTCGAGCCAGCCGAGTGGGTCGTCAGCGAGATGTCGACGTTGTTCCACGAGTTCGACCAGTCGGGGTGATGGCCGGCCTTCTCGGCGAGCAGGGCGACGCGGGTCATGAAGGCAAACGCCTCGGAGAAGTCGGCGAACTCGAAGCGCCGGCGCAGGGCGCCATCGGACTCGGTCCAGGTATCACTCATGATCGCCAGCGTAGGCAACGCGGTCAGAGGCGGAAGAGGTCGTCGAGGCTGCCTGCCGGCTCGGCGGCATCTGCGGCGTCGTCGTCGGCGGCGTCGGGACTGAACGCCGCGTATCCATCGGCCTCGAGCTGGTCGGCCAGCTCGGGGCCACCGGAGGCGACGATGCGGCCCTTCACGAGGATGTGCACGGAGTCGGGATGGAGCTCGGTGAGCAGGCGGCTGTAGTGCGTGATCGCCAGCACGCCGAGACCCGGTGTGCCATCGGCGGACGGCTGGGTGAGCGCCTCGATGCGCTTGGAGCACGCCCGCAGGGCGTCGACGTCGAGACCGGAGTCGAGCTCGTCGAGGATCGCGATTCGTGGTCGCAGCATGGCGAGCTGCAACGTCTCGTTGCGCTTCTTCTCGCCGCCGGACAGGTCGACGTTGAGCGAGCGGTGGAGCAACGCTGTTGGCAGACCGATCTGCGCCGCCTCGGCGTCGAGGAGGGCGTCGACGTCAGCCACGGATCGGCTGCGGGCGGCGAGCGCCTCGGTCATCACCGCGTCGAGGGCGACACCGGGCACCTCCGTCGGGTACTGCAGCACGAGGTGCAACCCCGCGGCAGCACGCTCCCACACGGGCATGGCGAGGACATCATGACCGTCGAACGTCACCGAGCCGGCGACCACCTCGTAGCCCGGCTTGCCCATGATCGCCCCGGACAGCGTGCTCTTGCCCGCCCCGTTTGGACCCATCACGGCGTGCACCTGGCCGCTGGCCACGGTGAGGTCGATGCCGCGCAGGATCTCCGTGCCCCCGGCGGTCACGCGCAACCCGCGGATCTCCAGCGTCGCCGTCATCCGTCGCCGCCTTCGGCTCGCGCCCGCACAGTGACGACGCCGTCGGCGACCGTGACGTCGAAAACCGGCACCGGCTGGGTCGCCGGCAGCGTCGCCGGTTCACCGGTCTCGAGGCTGAACACGCTCCCGTGCTGCGGGCACTCGATCTCCTTCTCGTCGCAGTAGACCTCGCCGCCGGACAGCGACACCTCGGCGTGGCTGCACGTGTCGCCGATGGCATAGACGTCGTCTTCGATGCGCACGAGGGCAACCGGTACGTCGCCGACCATGATGCGGTGGGCGACGCCGTGCTCGATCTCGGACAGCGAAACCGTCGTTCCGTCGGCGCTCATACAGCTGCCTTCTCCCGGCTGTCGAACTTCGTGGCAACACGCTGGCGCAGCTCGGCGGTCATCGCCGGCATCGGGAGCTGGGCGAGAACCTCATCGAAGAACCCGAGCACGATCAACCGCTCGGCCACCGGCGTCGGGACGCCACGGCTCTCGATGTAGAACAGCTGTTCGTCGTCGATCGGTCCGACCGTCGAGGCGTGACTGCAGCGCACATCATTCGTCTCGATCTCGAGGTTGGGCACGCTCTCCGCCCAGGCCGCGGCGCCTAGCGTGAGGTTGCGGTTGGTCTGGAAGGCGACCGAGCCGCGGGCGTCTGGGCGGATCTTGATCAGTCCGGTGTAGACGCTGGCCGAGGCGTCCTGCACGGCACCCTTGAACAGCAGATCGCTGGTCGTGTGCGGGGCGGCGTGGTCCTGGATCGTGCGGAAGTCGTGCATTTGCTCGCCGTCGGCGAAGTACAGGGCGAGCTGCTTGGTGGTGCCGCCCCGCCCGACGATCCGCGCTTCGGTGCGCAGCCGGGCGTAGTGGCCTCCGAGGGCGACCGTGGCCAGAGTGACCGACGAGTCGGCGTCACCGCAGGCTTGGAGATGGCCGATTTGCCATGCCCGATGCGACAGGTCGTTGACGGCGAGGTACTTGACCCGCGCCGCCTGTCCCGCCCGCACGTGCACGACGGGTACGGCGAGCAGTTGTTCGTCCACCGATGCGTAGCGCTCGACGACGGTGACCTCGGAGTTCTCGCCGGCGTCGATCACCAGCCGCGGGAACGTCGCCCCGCCGCCGACTCGGTGGTCGACGACGATCGGCTGCTCGACGACCGTGCCGGGCGGAATCGTGATGACGACCGGCCGGTGGAAGGCGGCATTGAGGGCGGCGAACGGGTCGGGCGAATCAAAGGCCGGGATCGCTGGAAACGACTGCAGGGCATCCTCGTCGGTCGTGACGAAATCGGTTGCCGCCCCCGCAGCAACATCGGTGTCGATGTCGCCCGCAGCGAAGCGATCGAGGTCGAGGTCGCCGATGCGGCTGTAGCGCCAGATCTCCTCAGCGGCGGTCGGCCACGGCATCGCGCCGGCCTGTTCGGCGGCCGCCGCCCGCTCGTCGGCGAACGGCCCACCGAGGGCGCGCGCCTGATCGGGACTGAACGCGTGCACGACCTCAAAGCCTACGGCCGTCCCCCATCCGAGTGTTTCACGTCATCCGAGTGTCAGGTGGCGACCTGTCCGTCACGAAACACTCGGATGACCCCAAACACTCGGATCAGGGGGGGCCGGGGTCGCCGGCGCCGGCCATCATCATGCCGAGGCGGCTGGTGGTGCAGTCGCCGCGGTCGAGCGTGCTGACGATGCGCCCGGCGAACATCACGGCGACACGGTCGCTGAGGGCGAGCACCTCGTCGAGGTCCTCGGAGATCACGAGCACGGCGAGGCCGGCGTCGCGAGCCGCCATCAGCCGGGCATGGATGTACTCGGCGGCGCCGATGTCGACGCCGCGCGTCGGTTGCGAGGCGATCAGCACCCGCTGCGCCGACGACAGCTCCCTGGCCATGATCAGCTTCTGGATGTTGCCCCCGGACAACGTCCGGGTCGCCGTGTCGAGCCCTGGCGTGCGCACCGCAAACTCGCGCACCAGCCGGTCGGCGTGGCGACGAATCGCCGCCCGGCGCAGCAGACCGCGTCGGGCGTACGGCGGGTGACCGTGATCGAGCAGCAAGAGGTTCTCCCAGACGGCGAACGACCCGATCGCCCCGTCGCGCATCCGCTCCTCCGGGACATAGGCGAGCCCGTGGGCACGACGTCCGCGGGGCGATGCCGCGTCGACGCGCTCATCGCCGAGCGTGATCGTGCCGGCCACAGACGGACGAAGGCCGGCAATCGCCTCGGCGAGTTCGCGCTGGCCGTTGCCGGACACCCCGGCGATGCCGACGACCTCGCCGGCACGCACTTCCAGGTCGAGATCCTCGACCGCCGTCTGGCCGCGGTCGCCGGTCACCTCGAGGCCACGCACCGACAAGGCGACCTCCCCCGGGTCCCGGCCGGTGCGATCAGGCACCAGCTTGACGGGACGCCCGACCATCAGATCGGCGAGCTCCTGCCGTGTCGTCGCCTCCGGCCGCACCTCGCCAGTGACGACGCCGTCGCGCATCACCGTGATGCGGTCGGCGAAGGCCATCACCTCGTGAAGCTTGTGGGAGATGAACACGAGGCCGCGCCCGGAGTCGGCCAGCCTTCGCAAGGTGGCGAGCAGCTGGTCGACCTCTTGTGGTGTCAGCACGGCCGTCGGTTCGTCGAGCACGAGCAGGCGGGTCTCGCGGAACATCGCCTGGAGGATCTCCACTCGTTGCCGCTCACCGACGGAGAGCTGCCAGACCTTGGCCCGCGGATGCACGCCGAGCTCGTACTCGGCACTCAGGTCGGCGAGGCGGTCGGTGATGGCGCCGAGTGCCGGTGGTCCGAACGGGTTGGAGCCCTGACCAAGGGCGACGTTCTCGGCGACTGTCAGTGTCGGCACGAGCATGAAGTGTTGGTGGATCATCCCGATGCCGGCGGCGATGGCGTCGCTCGGCGACCGGACGCGCAGCGCCCGGCCGTCGAGTAGAACCTCGCCGGAATCGGCGCGCTGCAAGCCGAACAGCACACGCATCAGCGTGCTCTTGCCGGCGCCGTTCTCGCCGAGGAGGGCATGCACCTCCCCGGCGTCGACGTCGAAATCGACGTTGTCGTTGGCGACGACGCCGGGGAACCGCGTCGTGATGCCGCGCATCTCGAGCAGCGGTGCCGACGTCGTCGTCATCACGTGATCAGCCGGTCGTCGACGCCGGAGCGTCGGTTGCCGCGGGCGCCTCGGTGCCGGCGGGCGCCTCGGTGCCCTCGGTCGGTGCAGTGCCCTCCGTCGCGGTCGTCGTCACCGGTGCACCGGCGGCAACGCCAGTGTCCAGCTCGCCGCTTCTCAGGGCGGCGATCGTCTCCTCGGCGGCCGTCATCACCTCCGCCGGAACCTCGTAGTCCGGGTTGAACTCGATCACCAGTCCTTCGTTGGCGAGGTTGATGTCGTAGTGCTCACCGCCGAGCGTGCCGCCCTTGATGCCGTCGATGAGGTCGGTGAGGACGACCTCCCAGTGGTACACCTGGTTGGCGACGACGACCTCGGGGGCGAGCTGCGTCTGGTTGCTCTGCGTACCGAACCACAGCACGCCGCGCTCGTTGGCGACGCCGATCGCGCCGACCGTCATCTGCGCCGTTCCGGACAGGACCGTCGCCCCGCCGTCGATGAACGACGTCGCCGCCTCGGCGGCGAGGGCCACATCGCTGAACGAGTCCGTGTAGTTGACGCCGACCTCGATGCCGGGACTTGCGGCTTCGGCTCCGGCGACGAAGCCGTCGACGTACAGCTTGGCGTCGCCGACCTCAACCGGTCCGACGACTCCGATCGACCCGTCGCCGG
Source organism: Ilumatobacteraceae bacterium (assembly GCA_963716665.1). Taxonomy (GTDB): domain Bacteria; phylum Actinomycetota; class Acidimicrobiia; order Acidimicrobiales; family Ilumatobacteraceae; genus Desertimonas. The sequence continues at coordinate 20,079 of CAVQTY010000016.1, read as the reverse complement.
CCAGCGCCGCGGCCAGTGTTCCCATCACGTAACCCCCCTGATCGGAGGACGCCGAGTACGCCGACACGTTGGGCAGCCCGAACGTGTCCGACTCCGTGCCCCAGGCGAAGGCGACGTCCGGAAAGTCGGGAGCGATCTCGGAGAGCGGTCCGCCGTACTGCGAGCCGTGGGCGATGACGAGGTCGTACTCGCCGGATTCGGCGTAGCCGCGGATCGCCGCGGCGGCGTCCTCGACGACGAAGAGGTTCTCGCTGAAGTCGTACTCGTCGATCACGTCGGCCTCTTCCAGGCGATCGAGCGAATCGATGATGCTCTGCGAGAACGCCAGGTCGTTCGCCGCGCTCGGCATCACGACAGCGACATCGAAGGCGTCGTCGTCGGCGTCCGACGCCGAGACGACGCCTGTCGCTGCGGTCGCGGCGAGTAGCACGGTCGCCGCGGTAGCCACTCGGCGCGTGCGCCGTACCGTTCGGTGATCTTTCATGGTTCCTCCCTGGGGGTTGTTGCTGTGGTCAGGTCTAGCCGCCGCGTACGAACGGCAGGGTCAGCGCCGCCGGTTGCTCGACTCGGCGGCGGGCGATGACGATGAGGGCGGCGACGGTGAGCACCGCGGGCGCGGCGGTCGCCAGGCTGGCCGCGCTGCCGCTGACGATGCCGAGTGTCTTCAGCTGGTTGACCGTGGCGTTGAGCAGGCCGTACAGGAACGAACCGGCGAACACCCAGAGCGGTCGCCACGATCCGAAGTAGACGAGGGCGACGGCGATGAAGCCGATGCCGTTGGTGAGGTTCTGCTGGAACGTCCCCAACTCCAGCGCCAACGCCGCGCCGCCGACGCCGGCGAGCAGGTTGGCCACCACGATAGTGACGGTCCGCGTGCCGTTGACGCTGACACCACGGCTGTCGGCGGCCTCGGGGTTCTCGCCGACGGCCCGAACATTGAGACCGAAGCGCGTGTAGTTGATCAGCAGAGCGAGCAACGGCACGAGGAGCACGGCGGCGTAGACGAGCAGGCTGTGATCGAAGAACATCGTGCCGACCTTGGGAATGTCGCCGAGCACGGGGACCTCCCAGCGCTGCAGTGACGGCGCCGGCAGCGGCGTGCCGACGTTCTGACGGTAGAGCAGCTCGGAAAAGCCGAGGCCGAACAGGTATACACCGATACCGCTGATCCCCTGTTCGCCGTGGAAGACGAGCGTGACGATCGCGTAGACCACGCCCATCACCGCGCCGACGGCGGCCCCGGCGAGCACGGCGAGCCACAGGTTCTGCTGCTCGAGAGCAACCCAGTAGGCGAAGAAGGCGCCGAGCAGCATCACGCCATCGACGCCGAGGTTGAGCACGCCGCTGCGCTGGCCGAGCGTCTCGCCGAGAGCTGCGAAGGCATACGGCGTCGTCAACCGCACCGCCGACGCGACGGTGGCGACGAGCACCGAAACGGTGAAGAACTCGCTCAAGCGGCGACCTCGTCGAGAGTCAGCGCGGCGAGTTCGGTCGCGGAATGAGGAGCGCCCGGCTGCGGTCGCGCCGTGCGCAGCGCCAGGCGCCGGCGGACATCGACGCTGCAGACGACGAACAGCACGACGATCCCGTTCAAGGCGACGACGAGCGAGGCGGGGATCTGAATCTCCCGCTGCATCGCATTGGCCCCGACGAGCAAGCCACCGAAGAGGAACGAAGCGGGGATCGTCCACAGTGGATGGAGAGCACCGAACAGAGCGGCAACGATGCCGTTGAAGCCGGCCGACCCTGTGAAACCGGTCGATGAGCCGTCCGTGATGAAGCGGTGGCTCTCGCTGCCGGACACCAAGATGGCGCCGGCGAGTCCGCACAGGGCGCCGCTCAGCGTCAAGGCCAGCAACGTCATCGAACGCACCGGGATGCCCGCGTAGCGAGCCGCATCGGGACCGGCGCCGACGGCCCGGACGCGATACCCGAGGGCCGACTGCCAGAGGAACACCCACGCAGCCACCGCCATGGCGACGGCGATCACCACGCCGAGGTGCAGGCGTGTCCCACCGAGGAGGATCGGCAGGTCGGCGTTCGGTGACAGTCGCTCGGTCTGGGGGATGCGGGCCCCAGTCGCCTCCTGCGCCGGGTCGATCAACGGGCCGCGCAGGAGGTACGTGACGACCTGCACGGCGACGATGTTGAGCATGATCGTCGAGAGGATCTCGTTGACGCCGAGGTAGGCCTTGAGGGCGCCAGGGATCGCCCCCCAGATGCCGCCGCCGACCATCCCGGCGAGGAGGACGAGCGGGAGGAGGACCGGTCGGGGAGCGTCGCCGAGGCCGAGCGCGGCCAACGTCCCGAAGAGGGCGCCGAACAGGATCTGACCCTCCCCGCCGACGTTGATCACCCTGGCCCGGAAGGCGATGCAGATGCCGGTGCCGACGAGCAGCAGCGGCGTCGCCTTGACCGCCGTCTCGGCCAGCTGAGCGCGTCCACCGAAGGCGCCTTCGAAGAGGGCGGCGAATCCTTCCCGTGGCGACGCGCCGAGCAGCCAGATCATCAGCGCCCCGACGGAGAACGCACCGAGGAGCGCGACCAACGACACCGCCACCCCACCGAGCCGGCTCGTGAGATGGAGGTCGGCTCTCCCGCGCATTGACAGAAAGTAAACGATCAGTTGTCGTACGTGCCGAAGAACCGCGACCACCAGCGGCGCCTGCCGCGGGCCGTCGCCCGCTCGGCGTCGACCTCGGCGCGGACCCGGTCGCCGACGGAATTGAGCACGTCCTCGGCCTCGTCGAGGATGGCTGCCGCCGTCCCGTCGGCGACCGACGACGGCTCGTCAGGCGTCGGCGGGGTGATCAACGACCCGTGGGTCCAGGATCGGTCGGCGAGGCGGCGCTCGTATGCCGGGCAGTCGTCCGGGCAACGCCAGGGCGCGTCCGGGGCGAGATCGAGGTCGCACTTACGCACCGTCTCACCACTGCGGTAGGTGCGGCTCTCGAAGTGCTTGCACTCCACGCGCATCGGCATGGCGCCAGCGTAGGGGCCGCATCTCACCAACCGATGGGTGTTTCGGGGACGGTTCCGTCCCCTAGGCACCCATCGGTTGAGGTTGACCAGCCGGGAACATCGCGAGGAAGCGTTCGGCGGCGGCGTGATCGCCTTCGACATGGAGGTCGCCCGCCGACTCGGCCGAGTCGAGCCGGCGCATCCCGAAGGCGACCTGCTCGAGCGTCGACGGATCGGTCTCGATGGCGGCCGTCGGGTGATCGGCGGCACCGCGGCGGATTTCGATGCGGCCATCGGCGACGGTGACGGCAAACGTCCCGGTGCCGAACCGGACCTCGATGACGTCATCCTGGGCGCCGGCGACGTCTGGTTCGAAGGCGTTCTTCAGGGCGAGCATCGCCGCGTCGCAACCGACCGGGACGTCGTGCGGGAAGGTCGGCGAAGCCGCGCCCCAGCGTTGGAGGCCCATCAGGATCGGCTCCAGATCGGCGCCCCACTCGGTGAGCTCGTACACCATCGTCGAGGCGGGCGGTGGCAGCCGGCGACGGCGCACGATCCCTGCCGCCTCCAACTCACGCAGGCGCTGGGTCAGCACGTTGGGACTGGCGTGAGGCAGTCCCAACGTGAGATCAGAGAACCGCTTCGGCCCGAACAGCAGGTCGCGGACGATCAGGAGCGCCCAACGATCGCCGACGAGATCGAGGGCATGGGCCGATGAACATCCGTCGCCGTACGTCCGCGTCGTCACACTCGTCATCGTAGTGACTTCTGTCCTAATTCCGCAACTGTTCATTGACTTTCAGGATTTAAAACTCCTATTTTAGGAGCATGACTCGCCGCCTTGTACCGCTCATCGCCGCCTTCTTCTTCGGCGGGGTCGCCCTCTGGGTACCGATCGAAAAGCTGTTCCTCACCGAGATCGGATTCACGCCCCGGACGATCGGCCTGATGGCCGCCGCCTACGCCGCTCTCGTCCCGCTGCTCGAGGTCGTGTCGGGGGTGCTCGCTGACCGGTGGAGCCGCCGCGGCGTGCTCGTCATCGGCAACCTCGGCGCCTTCGCCAGCGTGCTCGTCGGCGGGCTCAGCAACGGCGTGGCGATGTACGTCGTCGCCGCCATGTTCCTCGGCGTCTACTTCGCGATGCAGTCGGGCACCTTTGACGCGATCGTCTACGACACCGTGCTCGAGGAGACTGGATCGAGCGAGCGCTTCGAGTCTGTCGTGGGGCGGGTGCGGATGGCCGAGAGCATCTCGCTCACTCTCGGTGCGTTTGCCGGCGGTGCCCTTGCCGCGGCGACTGCGCCGCGGGTCACCTATTTCGCCACGCTGCCGTTCCTGGTCATCTCGACGATGTTCCTGCTTCGCTTCCGCGAGCCGCGTCTGCACGTCACCTCCGAGCATCGCTCGCTCGGCGAGCATCTCGGTCTGACCGTGCGGACCATCAGCCGGCAGACCCGGCTGATTCCGATCGCCGCGTTGCTGATTCTCACCGCGCTGCTGACCCAGGCGGTGTTCGAGTTCGGCCCGCTGTGGCTCGTCGCCGCCGATTCGTCGGCCGGCTCGTTCGGTCCGGCGTGGGCGGCGCTGATGGCGTCGCTCGGGCTGAGTGGCCTGCTCGCCGGGCGGATGCAACTCGAGCGGTGGTCGTCCCTGATCGCCGTCTCTGCGTTGTTCATTGCCGCCGGCGCAACCCTGGTGGTCGCCCGCAACGCCGCCGTGGCCACAGGTGCGCAGGCGGTCTTGGCCCTGTTGGCGATCGCCGTCGGGATCTACCTCACCCGCCTGCTCCACGACGCCATCCCGTCTGACATCCGTTCCGGCGTGTCCTCGACCGTCGGTGCCGGAAGTTGGGTCGTGTTCCTGCCCTTCTCACTGGTCTTCGGGGCGGTGAGCGAGCGCTGGGGAGTGAACACCGCAGGGTCGATGATCCTCGGCATCGTGGCCGTGGTCGTCGTCCTGCTCGCTGTCGTAGTCGCCGGCGCCCGCCGCACGGAGAGTGCGGCGGGCGGCATCGGCGGCGACGTCGTCGTCTTTGAGCCTGAGCCCGCTCTCGAGCGGACCGCGGCGTGACGGACGACGACGGGGGGTGCGCTCAGTGACCGGCGACGGGTGCCGGGGTGACCTCGCCGGCGTTGAAATCGGCCTCCTCCGGCTCGACCTCGACGCCCTCGCCGGAGACTTCCAGCGACCCGCGATCAGACGGCAGGAACTTGTAGACGAGGATGGCGGCGATCGCCACGACTACCGCCGACACCGTGGTCGCCAGGCCGAGCCCGTCGACGAACGCCTGCTTGGCGACGGTGACGACGTCGTCGGGCACGAGGCCCCGGACGTTCAGCCCGAGCACGCCGCCGAGGCTGCCCTCGGCCTCCTCGCGAACCCCGGCAGGTAGTCCGGACACCGCCGACGCAACGCCGTTGGCGAACTGGCCGGTGACCAGCGAGCCGAGCACGGCGACGCCGAGGGCACCGCCCAGCTCCCGGGTCGTGTCGTTGGTCGCCGAACCCATCCCGGCGCGATCGCGGGGAACGGCGGCCATCAGCTGGGTGGTCATCGGCGTCATCGTCATCGCCATGCCGGCGGCGAGGAAGCAGATCACGATGAGCATCGTCCAGTAGGACGTGTCGACATCGAAGAACAACTGGGTTCCGATCATCCCGATGGCGACCGAGCTGAGCCCCAGGGCACCGACCTTGTTGGCACCGAGTCGAGCGACCAGCTTGGGAGTGTTCGGCGCGATGACCATCATCACCGCGGAGAACGGCAGCAGTCGCAGCGCGGCGCCGAGCGGGCTCCAGCCGATGACGCCCTGGAAGTACTGGGCGAGCATGAAGAACGAGCCGAACATGGCGAAGAACACCAGCGTGATGCCACCGGACGAGACGGCGAATCGTGGGTTCTGGAACAGCCGGAGCTCCAACATCGGGTGGCGGTTGTGCCACTCCCACAGGCCAAAGGCCAGGAGGAAGGTCGCCGCGGCGCCGAACCACAGCGCCGACTCGGCGCTCAGCCAGCCGTGGTGCGGCCCTTCGATGATGGCATAGACGAGGGCGCCGAGACCGAGGATCGAAAGCACCGCGCCGACGGGGTCGAGCGGTGTCTCGCCAGCGTCCCTCGACTTCGGAATGAGTACGTAACCCGCGGCGATCGCGGCACCGATGATCGGCAGGTTGACAAGGAACACCGACCCGTACCAGAAGTGGTCGAGGAGGAGCCCCGAAGCAACGGGTCCGATCGCCGCTCCGGCGCCAGAGATACCCGCCCAGACGGCGATCGCCTTGGCCCGCTCTCGAGCAGGGAACACGTTGGCGAGGATCGACAGCGTCGAGGGCATGACGAACGCGGCGCCGACTCCCATGGTGGCGCGCGAAGCGATCAGCATTCCGGACGTGTCGGCGAAGACGCCGAGCAGCGAGCCAAGGCCGAAGACCACGAGGCCGGCCTGCAGCGCGCCTTTGCGGCCGAAACGGTCGCCGAGGGCGGCGGCGGTGAACAGCAGCCCGGCGAACACCAGCCCGTAGGCGTCGACGATCCATTGGATGTCGGTGTTGGACGCCCCGATGCCGCCGGCGCTTGTCGGCATCTGCAACGTCGGCAGGGCGACGTTGAGCACGGTGTTGCCGACGATGACGATGATCAGCGAGGCGCAGAGCACCGCCAGGGTCTTCCATCGCCGTGCGTAAACGGCCGGGTCGATGCCGTCGAGATCGATCTCGTCGATCGCTACGTTGTCGTGTCGTAGAGTTGCATCAGTCACAGTAACTTCATCCCATTACGCAGCTAAATGGTGGTCATTTGTCAGTTATTTCGCTACGCTAGCGTAGCAGTATCCACATCGGAAAGTGACAGGTGACACGTGGCCAGACCACGCAGCGACGAAGCCAGGCGCAAGACGCTCGAAGCCGCACGCGAGCTGATCGTCGAGAAGGGCGTCGTCAACCTGACGATCGAGGACGTTGCCGCCCGCTCCGGCGTGGCCAAGACGACGATCTACCGGCACTGGCCCGAACGAACGGCGCTGATCGTCGACACCGTCAACGCGATGTTCCAGCATCTCCGTACCCCCGACACCGGGTCGCTACGCGGCGACCTCGAAGCGTTCTTCGGCGCGGTGATGAAGACCGATCTCTCCGGCCACGTCGGCAACGTCATGCCGGCGATCATCGAAGCCGCCGACCGCGATCCGGAGATGGCCTTTCTCCTCGACCGCATCGGTAGTGAGCGCGAGCGAGTCTGCCGCACGATCATCGAGCGAGCGCTCGAACGCGGCGAGCTCCGCCCGGACATCGCCGACGTCGGGCTCGAAGCGTTGATCGGCGTCACGGTCGGCCCGATCGTGTTCCAGAAGATCGTCCGCCGACGCAAGCTCACCCCCGAGTACGTCGACGCCTGCCTCGACGTCGTCATCGCCGGGCTCACCGAACGCGACCGAGGGGCGCTCACGCGCCCCTCGGTACGAACACTGACTGGGACCAACCGGGCCGTTTGATACCGGCGGAACGACTTCCGGCAGCTCGGTTGGCGGAGGTTGGCGGGTATTCGCCAGCCGTTCAGCGTGACCGCCTAGCGGCCAACCACCTCCAGGGTCCCGAAAAGTTCATGCATCGTGTTGGACCACCTCCTCCCTCTGGTGACGCCTATTCAAGCACATCGGTGGTGCACGCAGACGTCAGGTTTTACAGCTCCAGCACGGCGAGGATGTTGCCCGCCGGATCGGTGAACCAGGCGATCGGCGGACCGTCGGGGTTGCGGGAGATGCCCTTGCCGTCCTGGCCGAACCCCTCGTAGCGCTCGAACGTGACGCCGCGGCTGGTCAACTCGTCGACAGCCACGTCGATGTCGTCCACCGGGAAGTTGAGGATCGTGTAGGGCGCCGGTTGGTGATCGGGCTTCGGATAGACGAGCGTGTCCCGGTCGCCGGCCAGGTGCAGCGTGAGCAGTCCGTTGTCCTCGCTGACGTTGATGCCGAGGACCTCGCCGTAGAACTTCTTGGCGGACTCGATGTCGTCGACGGCAAAGCCGCTGAACGCCTTCGTCTTGCTGAACATTTCAGTCTCCTCTCGACTGGGTGGCTAGTACCGACCGCCCGCCGCTCGACAACTCATCGCTCAGCCTGCAGCACCCTGCCTGGCCGGCCGCGTTGTCCGGAGCCGCGGCGTCGCGGGGCGACGATTCAACCCCGACGTTGTCGGCCGGAGTGACGCCGCCACGATTCTCGGGCGCCGCAGACGACAAATCTGTCGCGTTCGTGGCGGTAGAACGCGGCGGCAGGCGAGCTAATCCCCGTGAAGGGTTTGTTCAGCCGACTGAGCCTTCCATCTGCAGCTCGATCAGGCGGCTCCACTCGACGGCGTACTCCATCGGCAGGGTGCGGGTGATCGGCTCGATGAAGCCGTTGACGACCATGCTCATCGCCTGCTCCTCGGAGAGCCCGCGGCTCATGAGGTAGAAGAGTTGCTCGTCGGCGACCTTCGACACGGTCGCCTCGTGGCCGATCTGGGCGTCGCGCTGGCCGACCTCCATGTACGGGAGCGTGCGGCTCTCCGACTCGTCGTCGAGGATCAGGGCGTCGCACTGCACGTGCGACTTCACGCCGGTCGCCCCCTCGTCGACGCGCACGAGGCCCCGGTAGGTGGTGATCCCGCCGTCCTTGGAGATCGACTTCGACACGATCTTCGACGACGTCTCCGGCGCGGCGTGGATCATCTTCGCCCCCGCGTCCTGGTGCTGCCCGGCGCCGGCGTAGGCGACCGACAGCACCTCACCCGTGGCCTTCGGCCCCATCAGGTACACACTCGGGTACTTCATCGTGAGCTTCGATCCGATATTGCCGTCGATCCATTCCATGTGGCCTTCGGCCTCGACCTTCGCCCGCTTGGTGACGAGGTTGTAGACGTTCGGGCTCCAGTTCTGGATCGTCGTGTAGGTCACCCGGGCGCTCGGCTTGACGATGATCTCGACGACCGCCGAGTGCAGCGAGTCGCTCGTGTACACCGGTGCCGAGCAACCCTCGATGTAGTGCACCTTGGAGCCGGCCTCGGCGATGATGAGCGTGCGCTCGAACTGCCCGGCGTTCTCCGAGTTGATCCGGAAGTAGGCCTGCAGCGGCATCTCGACCTCGACGCCCTCGGGCACGTACACGAAGCTGCCGCCGCTCCAGACGCTCGAGTTGAGGGCGGCGAACTTGTTGTCTCCCGGTGGGATGACCGTGCCGAAGTACGACTTGACGATGTCCGGGTACTCGCGAAGAGCCGTGTCCATGTCGCAGAAGAGGATTCCCTGCGACGCCAGCTCCTCACGGTTGCGGTGGAACACGACCTCCGACTCATACTGCGCTGTCACACCGGAGAGGTATTGGCGCTCGGCTTCGGGGATGCCGAGCTTCTCGTACGTCGCCTGCATCTGGGCCGGCAGCTGGTCCCACTCGTCGACCTGAGCGGTGGCCGGCTTGAGGTAGTAGTAGATGTCCTGGAAGTCGATGTCGGGCATGTTGACGGCGAACCAGGGGGCCATCGGCTTGCGTTCGAACGTGCGCAGGCTGCGCTTGCGGAAGTTCGCCATCCACCGCGGCTCGCCCTTCCACCACGAGATCTGATCGACGACGCCCTCGTTGATGCCCTTTGCGGGGGCGAAGGCGTACTCGACCTCGTCGCTCCATCCGAGCTGGTATTTGCTGAGATCTAGATCGAACGACGTCACGACGGTCCTCCGCGGATTAGCACTACCGCCATAGTAACAATTGGTTCGGGCAATCGCCCGCGGACGTCAACCGATGGGTGTGTAGGGGACCGTTCCGTCCCCAGAACACCCATCGGTCGGTGCGGGGGCGGGCTACCTCAGACGACTTCGACGCGGGCGGCGATGCGGACGTCGACCTTGACGTCGAGGGTGGCGTCGACGCGGTCGTCGAGCTCGATGAAGATGCACTCCCCCGGGCACGCTTCGGCAGCGTGGATCACGTCGACGACGTTGCGCGCTGGGACATTGGCGAGCGAACCCCCGCTGCCCGGATTGTTGAGCGGCACGCCGAACTCGCTGACGTAGGCGATGCCGTCCTCGAGTTGCGTGAACACATCCGGGCAGTGGTCGGTGCACAGCCCATCGCCGGTGCACAGATCCTGGTCGATCCACACCCGCATCGACGTTGACGGTACCGGCATACGCTCCCCGACGATGGAAGAAACCCCCCGAGCGGCCGTCGAGCCCCCCACTGCCCCCACCCGACCGCACGAGTGGAAGCGCCCGACCGGCGTCGTCGACGACCCATGGGCGTGGCTCGCCGACCGTGACGACCCCGCCACGATCGCCTACCTCGACGCCGAGAACGCATACTCCGACCAGTACTTCGCCGAGCCCGACCGGGCCGAGCTCGTCGAGACGGTCTTCCAGGAGATCAAGTCACGCGTTCAGGAGACCGACCTCTCCGTTCCGGTGTTCCACGGTGGCTGGTGGTACGTCACGCGCACGATCGAAGGCAAGTCCTACCCCGTGTTCTGCCGCAGCCGCGATCCCGAGGTGCCGGACACGACTGACACCGTCATCCTCGATTGCAACGCCGAGGCCGACGGCCACGACTACTTCGACGTGCACGACGTCGAACCGTCGCCCGACCACACGCTGCTCGCCTGGTCGAGCGACGTCGACGGCAGCGAGCGCTACACGCTTAGCGTCCGCAACCTCGGCACCGGCACGGACTCCGACGAGATCACCGGCACCTCGTCGTGGGGCGGCGTCGCCTGGTCAGCGGGCAACGACTGGCTGTTCTACGCCCGACCGGACGATCAGATGCGGCCGTTCCAGATCTGGCGGCACCGCCTCGGCGCCGCCCCCGAGGACGACTTCCTCGTCCATAGCGAGGATGACGAACGGTTCTTCCTGCACGTCTCGGCCACGCGCAGCGGTCGGTGGATCGTCATCTCCTCGTCGTCGAAGACGAGCGGCGAGTCATTCGTGCTACGTGCCGATGACCCGGAAGGAACACCCGCACTCGTTCGGGCGCGCACTCCCGACGTCGAGTACGGCATCGACGACTGGGGCGACCGCTTCGTCGTGCTCACCAACCTCGACGCTCCCGACTTCCGCCTGATGAGTGCCCCGCCCGACGACCCGAGCGCGTGGTCGGACCTCGTCGCTCACGAGCCGGGCCGCCGGCTCACGGAGGCCGAGCCGTTCGCCGATCACCTCGTCGTCCATGAATGGAAGAACGCCCAGCCGCGAGTCCGCGTGCTGCGCCGTGACGGCGCTGCCGAGGCGATCGACTTCGGCGACGAACCGCACGATCTCTCGGTCGGCGCCAATCCGGAGTGGGACACCACGACGCTGCGACTTTCGTACCAGTCGCTGACCACGCCGCAGTCCGTCTTCGACCACGATCTCGCGACCGGCGAACGGGTCCTGCGCAAGCAGACCCCGACGCCGGGAGTCGACCTCGAGGCGTACGTCGCGGTGCGCACGTGGGCGACGGCCACCGACGGCGTCGAAGTGCCGGTCGACATCGCCCGGCATCGCGACACGCCCCTCGATGGAAGCGCGCCGTGCGTCGTGTACGGCTACGGCGCGTATGAGTATTCGTTGGCTCCGTGGTTCAGCGTCGCCCGGCTCTCGCTGCTCGATCGCGGCGTCACCTTCGCCCTCGTCCATCCCCGCGGTGGCGGTGAGCTCGGTCGGTCGTGGTACCTCGACGGCAAGCTGCTCAACAAGCGCAACACGTTCACCGACACGCTCGCCGCCAGCGACCACCTCGCGACGAACGGGTTCGCCGACGGAGCCCGTCTGGCGTTGCGCGGTGGGAGTGCCGGCGGCTTGCTCGTCGGCGCCTGCGTCACGATGCGGCCCGACCGCTACGCCGCTGCCGTCGCCGAGGTCCCCTTCGTCGACGTCGTGACGACGATGAGCGACCCATCGCTGCCATTGACGGTCACGGAATGGGAGGAGTGGGGCGACCCCCGAGCCGAGCCGTTCGCTAGCTACATCGCCGGCTACTCGCCCTACGACAACACGATGCCCGCCGACTATCCGGCGATCTTCGTGACGGCCGGGCTCAACGATCCCCGCGTCTCGTACCACGAGCCGGCCAAGTGGGTTGCCCGGCTGCGCTCGGTCGGCGCCGGGACGCCGCGGCCGGTCGTGCTGCGCACGGAGATGGGTGCCGGGCACGGCGGGCGCAGCGGGCGCTACGACGCCTGGCGCGACGAGGCCCGCGTCATCGCCTTCCTGGTCGGCGAGCTGACGGGCTGACGTCGGCTCGCGCTGACTTGCAAGTTCTTGCAGGACGCTGACATAGTCTTGCGGCGATGCGGAGGCGACTTGCGGAGGTTGCGCGGCACGTCGGTGTGAGCGAGGCGACGGTCAGCCGGGTGCTCAACCAGCGCCCCGGCGTCGCCGAGCCGACTCGCCAAGCCGTGCTCACGGCTCTCGACGTGCTCGGCTACGAGCGACCGACCCAACTGCGCGGCGAACGGGCCCGCCTCGTCGGATTGGTCCTGCCCGAGTTGCAGAACCCGATCTTCCCGGCCGTCGCCGACGTCATCGGCGGCGCCCTCGCCCAGCAGGGGTTCACCCCGGTGCTGTGCACGCGGACAGTCGGCGGGTTCACCGAGGCCGCCTACGTGGATCTGCTCTTCGATCAACAGGTTTCGGGCGTCGTGTTCGCCGGCGGCATGTACGCACAGGAGGACGCCCCCCATGGGCACTACGCCCGGCTCGCCGAACGCAATCTGCCGGTGGTGTTCATCAACGCCGCCGCCGCTTGGCTCGACTTCCCGACAGTGTCCTGCGATGACGCGATGGCCGCTGAACAGGCCGTCGATCACCTCGTTGCCCTCGGCCACCGCGCCATCGGACTACTCCTCGGGCCGTCCGACCACGTGCCCAGCAATCGCAAGCGCGACGGTGCACGCGACGCACTCGCCCGCCACCACGTGGAGATCCCCGACCGGCGGGTGGCCAGGTCGACGTTCTCGGCGGAGGGCGGCCAGGCCGCCTGCGGTGAACTCCTCGACAGCGGCGTCACCGCGATCGTGTGCGCCAGCGATCCGCTGGCCCTCGGCGCGATCCGCGCCGTGCGCCGACGAGGCCTCGACGTGCCCGGCGATGTCTCGGTCGTGGGGTTCGACGACTCGGCGTTCATGAAATACACCGATCCGCCGCTGACCACGGTTCGCCAGCCGATCGAGACGATGGGACGGGCCGCCGTCGACCGCCTTGTCAGCCAGCTCGAGGGCCGCCACGACGGCCCGGCCGAGTTGCTCTACGCTCCCGAACTGGTCGTCCGATCGTCCACTGGAAGCGCCCCGTAGGCATCCAACGCGCTTACATCTCGCAAGCATCCGTTGCATTTCTGCGAAAGTTCGGCGACTTCTTGCATCATCCCGTTCGGTTTGCTTAGGTGTGACCGCGGCAGCGATCGGCGCTGGCCAGAGGGGGAACGCATCCAATGACGGAATCCGAGCGCGCCTGGTGGCGCGACGCCGTCATCTATCAGCTCTACGTGCGCAGCTTCTCCGACGCCAACGGTGACGGTGTCGGCGATCTCGCCGGCGTGCGGGCACGGCTCGGCTATCTCCGTGAGCTCGGCGTCGACGCCATCTGGTACAACCCCTGGTACGCCTCCCCGTTCGCCGACGGCGGCTACGACGTCGCCGACTACCGGGCGATCGACCCGGCGTTCGGCACGCTGGCCGAAGCCGAGGCGTTGATCGCCGAGGCCCTCGCCCTCGGCATCCGCACGATCATCGACGTCGTCCCCAATCACGTGTCCGACCAGCACCAGTGGTTCATCCAGGCGCATGCGGGTGGACCCGGCTCGCCGATGCGCGACCGCTTCTGGTTCCGCCGTGGGCGCGGGGCTCACGGCGACGAGCCACCGAACAACTGGACCTCGCACTTCGGGGACGCGGCGTGGACGCGCACGAAGAACCCGGATGGCACCCGCGGCGACTGGTTCCTCCACCTGTTCGCTCCGGCGCAGCCGGACCTCAACTGGGAGCACCCCGCCGTCCGCGAGGAGCACGAGGCGATCCTGCGCTTCTGGTTCGACCGCGGCGCGGCGGGGATCCGCATCGACTCGGCGGCACTGGCGATCAAGGATCCGGCGCTGCCCGACGTCGTCGACGTCGCCCCGGGGCCACAGCACCCGTTCATCGACCGCGACGAGATCCACGACGTCTATCGCTCGTGGCGGGCAGTCGCCGACTCGTACGACCCGCCGCGGGCGTTGATCGGCGAGGTCTGGCTCGAGGACCGCCAGCGCTTCGCCCGCTACCTGCGACCCGACGAGCTGCACGGCGCGTTCAACTTCGACTTCCTCGCCTGCCCGTGGGATGCCTCCGCGCTGCGCACATGCATCGACGACACACTGGCCAGCCACGCCCCGGTCGGAGCCCCGCCGTCGTGGGTGCTGTCGAACCACGACGTCACCCGCGTCATCACCCGCTACGGGCGCGCTGACACGACGTTCTCCTTCGCCGCCAAGCGCATCGGCACCCCGACCGACCTCACCCTCGGGTTGCGTCGCGCCCGCGCCGCGGCAGTACTCGTCGCCGCCCTTCCGGGAACGCTGTACGTGTACCAGGGCGAAGAGCTCGGGCTTCCCGAGGTCGAGGACCTCCCGCCGGAGCACATTCAGGACCCGATGCACTTCCAGTCCGGGGGCACCGATCCGGGACGCGATGGATGCCGCGTGCCGCTGCCGTGGGACGGGGACGAGCCGCCGTTCGACTTCGGGCCCGACAGCAGCACGCCATGGCTGCCCCAGCCGGCGGCGTGGTCGGCGCTCTCGGTTGCCGCCGAGGAGGGCGATCCATCGTCGATGCTCACCCTCTACCGCGACGTGATCGCCCTCCGCCGGGCCTACTTCGTCGGCGCCGACGGACCGCTGCGTTGGATCACTGCCGACGCCGGCGTGCTGGCGTTCCGCCGCGGCGAGATCGCCTGCATCGTCAACCTGTCCCCCGGTCCCGTCCAGCTGCCTGCCGGGACCGTCCTGATCACCAGTGGCCCACTGGACGAGGGCCGGCTGCCGGTCGACTCGGCGGCATGGGTCCAACTCGACAACCAACAACCAGAACCGGAACAGTAAGGAGCAACAATCATGCGAAACCGGTACCGAAACGCCGTGCTCGCGGCGTGTGGCGCACTCGCCGTCACGCAAACCGCGGGCCTGGCATCCGCCGAGCAGACCGCCTCTGCGGAGCCAGTCACGATCTCGGTGAGCAACCTGCCGCCGAGCACGGAGGCAGGAGCCCGCGAAGCCTTCCTTCAGCGTGTCGAAGAGTTCCAAGCGGAGTATCCGAACATCACCATCGAGCCCAACGAGTACGAGTGGGACGTCGCCACGTTCGCCGCCCAGCTCGCCGGCGGCACGCTGCCGACGGTGTTCCAGATCCCGTTCACCGACTCGCAGGGTCTGATCGAGCGCGGCCAGGTCGCCGACATCAGCGCCGAGCTGGAACAGCTGCCCTACACCGCCGACTTCAACCCCAACGTGCTGACCGTGGTTCAGAACGCCGAGGGAGCGACGTTCGGTGTGCCGATCGCCGGTTACAGCATCGGCCTGCACTACAACCGGGCGATGTTCGAGGAGGCCGGACTCGACCCCGACGCCCCGCCCACGACGTGGGAGGAAGTTCGTGAGGCTGCGGCGGCGATCTCCGAGGCGACCGGCCAGGCCGGCTTCGCCCAGATGTCGCAGAACAACACCGGTGGCTGGATGCTGACGACGCTCAGCTACGCCTACGGTGGCCGTCTCCAGGAGGAGACCGCCGATGGCATCGACGTGACGATCGACAACGCCGGCACGCTTGCCGCGCTCGAGTACCTCCAAGCGCTGCGCTGGGAGGACAACTCGATGGGTTCGAACTTCCTGCTCGAGTGGGGCACGATCAACCAGGCGTTCGCCGCCGGGCAGGTCGGTATGTACATGGGCGGCTCGGACGTCTACAACAGCCTCGTGACCGAGAACGGCATCGATCCGGCGACGTACGGCCTGACGGTCATCCCTCTCGAGGGCCCCGACGCCGGGGTGCTCGCCGGCGGCACCGTCGCCGCGGTGCGTGCTGACGCCGACGATGCCGAGCGGGACGCCGCCGTGAAGTGGATCGACTTCTTTTACATGGGCAAGCTGACCGACGAGGCTGCGGCGGTCGCCGACGCCGAGGCGCTGGCCGCCAACGACGCACCGATCGGCACGCCGGCCCTGCCGATCTTCAGTGCCGAACAGCTTGCCGAGTCGGACGCCTGGGTGGCCGACCTCGTCAACGTTCCTCAGGATCAGATGGCGCCGTTCAAGGACAGCTTCCTCGATCAGCCGCTGATCCCCGAGCCGCCGTCGCACACCCAGGAGATGTACGCGATCCTCGACACGGTCGTGCAAACCGTGCTCACCGAGGAAGGCGCCGACATCGCCGCCCTGCTGACGCAGGCTGACGCCGACGTCACCGCCTTGGTCGAGTCCGCCTGACCAATGCCGTCCATCCCCGGCCGGGGACGCCGTGCCCCGGCCGGGGGCGGGTGGGTGAGCACCGTCCTGCTCACGCTCCCGCTGCTCCTCACATTCACGTACTTCTCGTGGTGGCCGCTCGTCCGGGCGTTCGTGCTCAGCCTGCAGGAGACCAACCTCGTCGAGAGCGCCCGCTGGGTCGGACTCGACAACTTCCGCCGGGTCCTCGACGACCCGCTGCTCACCACCGCCGTGAAGAACACGCTGTGGTTCACGTTCCTCGCCCTGGTGTTCGGCTACCCGGTGCCGATCATCCTCGCCGTGCTGATCAGCGAGGTGCGGCGTTGGCGCGGGCTCTACGCCGGTCTCGCCTACATCCCGGTGGTCATCCCGCCGGTCGCCTCGATTCTGCTGTGGCGGGTTTTCTACGACGCCAGCCCGACGGGCACGTTCAACACGATCCTCGGCTGGGTCGGCCTCGGCCCGTACCCGTGGTACCAGGACCGGACGTGGGCGATGCCCTCAATCGTCCTGCTCGCCACGTGGTCGGCGGCGGGGGCGACCGTAATCATCTACCTCGCCGCCCTGACGGGGGTGAACCGCGAGCTGTACGAGGCCGCCGAAGTCGATGGCGCGTCGATCTGGCGGAAGATCTGGCACGTCACGCTGCCGCAGTTGCGCACCGTGCTGTTCGTGACGCTGATCCTTCAGCTCATCGGCACGTTGCAGATCTTCACCGAGCCGTATTTGCTGACCCAGGGCGGTCCGGCCAACGCCACGCTGACCGTGATGTTGCTGATCTTCCGGTACGCGTTCGGTGGTGGCGGAACGACTGATTACGGAGCGGCCGCGGCGCTGAGCCTGATGCTCGCCGGCTGTCTCGCCGTCTTCACCGCGGTGTACTTCCGAGCGACAAGAAGTTGGTCGACGAAATGAGTAGGAGCGTGCTGTCGCCGATCGACCGTGGCCGGCCGGGCGTGCGTTGGACACTGCTCTGCGTCCACGCTCTGCTGCTGGTATTCCTCGTGATCGTCGGCCTCGGGCCGCTGCTGTGGCTGGCCAAGTCGGCGGTTTCGACCACTCAGGACACGCTGCGCCATCCGATGAGCTTGTGGCCGAGCGGGTTCGACTTCGAGAACCTCGTCACGGCCTGGCGCGATGCGCAGATCAGTCGCTACTTCTTCAACACCGTCAAGATCGCCGTCGGCTCGTGGCTCGTTCAGCTCCTCGTCGCCGTGACCGGAGGCTACGTCCTCGGCATCCTTCGGCCGTGGTATGCCCGGATCCTCACCGGCGCCGTGCTGGTGACGCTGTTCGTACCGCCAGTCGTCCTGCTCGTCCCACTGTTCGTCACGGTCCTCGACCTGCCGATCGTCGGCACGTCCTTGCTCAATTCGTATTGGGGTGTGTGGTTGCCGGCCGGGGCGAGCGCCTTCAACGTCATCCTCGTCAAACGGTTCATGGAGAACCTTCCCCACGAGATCATCGAAGCCGCCCGGGTCGACGGCGCCGGACCGCTCCGCCTGCTGTGGTCGATCGTCCTGCCACTCTCCAAGCCGGTGATCGGCGTGGTGTCGGTGTTCGCCGTGCTGTTGACGTGGAAGGACTATCTGTGGCCACTCGTCGTGCTCCCCGACCCGGCGATCCAACCGTTGTCAGTGCGCCTGCCGCTGGTCCGTGACACCCTGCAGCTCGACGTGTTCCTCGCCGCCCTGGCGATATCGATGGTGCTGCCGATCGGCCTGTTCATCGTGTTCCGTCGCTTCTTCATCGGCGGCGACGCGATGGCCGGCGCCCTCAAGGGGTGAGCGCGACAACGCCGAGCGCGATCAACGCCAGATTGCGGGCGACGTGCCACCACGACAGTGGTGCGACCGACAACGAACCGAAGCAGGCGCACGGCGGGTGTTCGCCGCGGACGAGGTGGACGGCGATCCACGCCGTAAACGCGACGAGGAGGCCGACAGCGATCGCCGCCGGCCACGGCTCGGCGAGACCGGCGACGACCGCCGCCCCTGTCACCAACTCGAACCACGGCAGGACGACGGCGATCGGTCGGCTCACTCCGAGCGACGTCGCTTGGTCGACCCAGCGAGCTCCCGCGCCGATCTTCGTGACCGCGGCGAGAAGGAGGGCGACGCCGAGGCCGACCCGAGCGAGATCAGTGATCAGCGACGCGGCGAGCAACGTCGCTCAGGCTGCAGCGAGGTCGATCGAGGTGCCTTCCGTGGCGGCGAAGACCTCGATGTCGTGCGCTGCCGCGCACTGCTGTGCCGCCTTCGCCATCCGCTCGACCATGTCGTCGTCGTGATAGGGATCGTGGTGGAACAGGGCGAGCCGCTTGACCTTGGAGGCGATCGCCACCGACACGGCGTACTCGACGGTGCAGTGCCCCCACGTCCGCTTCTGCTCGAACTCGCTCGGCGTGTATTGGGCGTCGTGGATCAGCAGGTCGACCCCGCGGCACAACTCGAGGACGGGCTCGGCGATCGTCGTCGGGTCGTCGGGCTGCTGATGATCGCTGATGTAGGTGACGCTGATGTCGTCGCGCTCGACGCGGTAGCCCGACATCGGGCCGTTGTGGGGCACGGCGCCGGAGTGGACCGTGTACGAGCCGACCGAGAACTGCGGCTTCGCGGCAGTGGACCGTGACGTCACCATTGAACTCGTCGAGCGAGATCGGGAACAGCGGCGGACGGATCGTGCTGAGCAGCACCTCGCCGGGGTGGCGGCCGTCGAACTGGGCGGGGGCGTGGATCGACAGGCGGGCGCCGCTGCGCAACAACGGCTTGAAGAACGGCAGGCCCTGGACATGATCCCAGTGCAGGTGGCTGAGCAGGCACGTCCCCTCGAACAACTCGTAGACGCCATCGACTCGGCGAAGTAGCGCAGACCGGTGCCGAGGTCGAACAACAGCGGTGGCTCCCCGGGAGACTGCACCGAAACACACGCCGTGTCCGCCTGACGGGCGATGTCGTCGCTCTGGCACGGTGTCGACCCGCGTACTCCATGGAAGGTGACGATCACGTAACAGGCCCCTAAACTTTCCATAGACCACTCACAGGGTACGTGCGCGGTGTGGACGTTAAACGGCGGGCCACCATGATGTCGGTCGCACCGCTCTCCCCTCGGAGTGTTTCCTGCTGTCGGAGTGTTTCCCGCTCTTGAAAACCCCACTCGAAACGCTCGGTCAGCAGGAACACTCGCATCAGGAGTGCTTGATGGCGTCGGCGATCGAGAGTGCGGCGGGCGTTCTCGACGTGGAGCGCCTCGACCATGCGCCCGTCGACGGTCACGACTCCACGGCGCTCGGCCTCGGCCGCGGCGAAGGCCCCAATCACTCGACTGGCCTGGTCGACCTCGTCAGGAGACGGCGTCCACGCGGCGTTGGCGGCGGCGACCTGGCCGGGATGGATCAGCGTCTTGCCGTCGAAGCCCATCTCCATGCCCTGGCGACACTCGGCGGCGAAACCCTCGGTGTCGCCGACGTCGTTGTACACGCCGTCGAGGATCGCCGTGCCGGCCTCGCGGGCGGCGAGCACCGCCACCGCCAAGTGCGGCGCCAGGTTCCAGCGTCCAGCGACGCCGAGCGGGACGCGCAACTCCCGAGCCAGGTCGTTGGTGCCGACCACGAGGACGCTGACTCGCGGATGGGCGGCGAGCAAGCGGACGTCGAGGAT
>CAVQTY010000015.1:0-327201 GCA_963716665.1 Ilumatobacteraceae bacterium | reverse complement strand
TGATGGAGCGGGACGCGGCGGCGACGACTCGTTTGCCGTGACATCTCCACCAGCGCGGGGCGCGCACGACACCCTCGCGTACCCCGATGCCGTTACGTCGCGACCGAAGGGCCCTGTGGCGCTGACGTTCGGTTCGTGCGTTATGGCGGCAGATCGCCCCCTGTCTTGATCGCCGTGGCGGTCACTTGAGGGTGGCGATGTCGCTGGCTCGAATCGTGCCGGTCGTTTCGATGGTGGCGTATCCGGCGGAACTGTGAGCAAGGTGCGCAACCAGGGTCAAGAACGGGCAGGTGTGCCCTCCTAGCGTGGGCGCCGATGCGTGACCGCACCCGAGGGTTCTACGAGACCGTCGTCAGAGCGGCGGTCGATGACATCGTCCGAGACTTGGACTGCGCACTGGACCTCGGCGTGCTCGCATCACGGGCGGCGACATCGCCATTCCACTTTCATCGCATCTTCCGCGGGATGGTCGACGAGACACCGCTGGCGTTGAGCCGACGGCTCCGTCTCGAGCGGGCGGCGTACTGGTTAGCCACCACCGACAAGTCGGTTGCGACGATCGCCTACGACTCCGGCTTCGACACCCACGAGGCGTTCACGCGTGCCTTCCGCGCCGGCTACGCGATGACGCCGTCGTCGTTCCGGCGACGCCGCACGCTGCGCATCGAGCTGGCGGCACGGTGCGGTGTCCACTATCGAGCAGGCGGGACAACACCGTTCACCCCGGTTGACAGAGGAGTACACGAAATGAACGTCGACATCGTCGAACTGGCCGAACGCAGAGTCGCCACCGTCGCCCACGTCGGCCCCTACAACCAGATCGGCGAGGCCTTCGGACGCCTCGGCGCGATCGCCACAGCTGGCGGGCTGTTCGATCAACCCGAACCTCCCGAGATGGTTGCGGTCTACCACGACGATCCCGAAGTCATGCCGCCCGAATCGCTGCGCGCCGACGCCGGCGTCGTTGTCCCGCAGGGGCGAGTGCTGCCCGACGGTCTCAGCGAGCGCCGTCTCCCCCCCGGGCAATATGCTCGCACCACCCACGCTGGGCCCTACGAGCTTCTCGGCGACGTGTGGTCGCGGTTCCTGGGTGGATGGTTGCCGTCTAGCGGGCGCCGCATCGGTGCCGGCGGCACGTTCGAGATCTATCGCAACAACCCCACCAATACGCCTCCCGAAGCGCTGATCACCGACCTCTACATCGCCATCGAGTGACGGCCCGTTCGGCGTTCATCACCCTTCGATGCCCCGTGCCGACGACCGCACCG
Organism: Ilumatobacteraceae bacterium; assembly: GCA_963716665.1. Lineage (GTDB taxonomy): Bacteria > Actinomycetota > Acidimicrobiia > Acidimicrobiales > Ilumatobacteraceae > Desertimonas. The sequence goes on along the minus strand of CAVQTY010000015.1, from coordinate 325,933 downwards.
ACCTCGTGCAACCCAGCCCGACATCGCCTCGCGACAGCACGGTCGCGCTGACTGGGTCGATGGTTGCACACGCAACTACATGCCGTTTCGGGCGGCTTCCGCTCGGGCCGACGACGGGGCTCTGGCGCGTCGTTCGGTGCGGACACGGCCGACGCCGGCTCTACGTGCCGCCGCCACGATTGGCCATTGCCAGTCAACCGCTACTGATCTTGATCGAGGCTTCAGCCGGCATGCCATTACGGATCCTGGCAACAGCGTCGGCGACGGCATCGAACGCGCCCGCAACTGTCACGTTCAACGCGACGATGTTCTCATCGAGGGTGACTGGCTGATCTGACGAGAGCAGCTCAACCCCGTCGGCATCGGCGAGCGCGGTCGCCACGCTGAGTGCGAGTGCACCAGGCCCCTCGAATCTGACGCGGAAATTGGACACGCTGTAGCGTCGCATGCCAGCCGACACGTGCCCACAACCACCCACGCGGCGTGGTCCGGCGTCGTTGCGACCATGCAACCATATGCCGTGCGGGGGTGCCGGGACCCGTCTGTGACCCTTGGCATTCGGTGCTGCCATTCCATGTACAGGAAGTCGCCCGTGATCGCTGCGCTCGGGCGCGAGCCCGTCGTCACGAGCCTGCACGCCCTACGGGTCGGCGAGTCCAAGCAGCAGGCCGACCGCTACGAGGCATTGGGTGCCGGGATCATCGAGCGATGCCTGATGCCCACTCGCCGAGAAGTTCAAGGGCGGCGGAATCGAGGTTCTCGCGTCCTCCCCATCGCATGCCGTTCACAACGAGTCGAGAATCTGCGATCGCTTGGCCCCGAATTCCGCATCGCAAACCAGCCCCTGGTCGTGTAGCTCCTTCAGGTGAGCGAGGCGTTCAGCTGGGGACTTGCCGGGCGCTGACGATGAGTGCTGTGCCGGGGACTCGGCATGGAGCGCCTCCTCGACCACATCGCGGAGTTGCTGGAACGCCTGCTCGTGCCACTGGTAGAAGGTCACAGCATTCTCGTCGTGTCCGGCCTCGGCTGACTGCGCCCCGAACCGGCTGCGGCGCTCCTTACCCCCTGGGACGGTGAATTGAATGAATCCCGGCACTATCGGCCCAGCAGGCTTCCACTGCACCGCTGTGATCGAACCGAGCGGGATGCGCTTCTCGCCCTTGCCGACCGAGGTTCGGGCGAAGAATCCGGTGCGCTTGATGGTGACGCTGCGCCCATCGAAGATGACCGTGCCGTTGTGTCCCTTGACCTCCACGGAGCGCACTGTACGCCTCGAGGTCTAGCGTGCCGAGCGTGGAGCCACCGAGTGATGGTGCGAAGACGCGGGGAGACGCCGGCCCTGAGTCGGCTGGTTGCAAGCGCAACTACATGCCGTTACGCGTGCATCTCGACGGGCCGAGCCGCGTCGTTCGGTGCCGCGATTCTGTGCTCAACGAACTCCTGGCGGTCGACCGTTGATGGATCGCGGGCTCGCGGGAGCGTGAACTCGTCGGCGCACCGCGCGGTGCGTCGAGAGGGTGGAGGCCGCGTGGCGTAGACGACGTCGTCGGTTACGAGTCTGGTTGTGGAGCGGCCGGGCCGTTCCGTGTGGTGTCGCCGCTGCCTTGGTCGAGCCGGAACGGTGGGTACTCGTCGGTCATCAGCGTTGCGTAGGCGACGACGCGGTAGACCCAACGGTTGAGACCGATCACGAGATCGAAGATGGTCGAGGGGTAACGCCCAGTGAACAGCAGTGCCACGGCGGCGAACAGCACGAGCACGCCGATCAGGCCGGGGCGGTCGCCTGCCCATCGTGCGTCGGTGGGTTCCCACCAGCCGAGCCACCAGCCGCCACCGAAGATGCCGATGATCACGTAGTGGGGTATCGCCAGGAGCCACCATTTGACGAGTACCAACCCGCGGCTGAGCTGCTCGGGATACCGCACGGTGAGCTCCGCCGGGTAGTCGCGCGGTTGCAGGCTGAAGGGCGGGTAGCGGTCGGTGCCCAGTGCGCTGTAGGAGTAGTAGCCGACCCGCCAACTCCACCGCAGCACGCCGACGTTGAACTCGAATAGCCCCCGTGGGTAGCGGCCGGTGAACAAGATGGCGAAGAAGGCGATCACGGTCACGACGGCGAAGGCGATCCACAAGAAGACCAACACGATGTAGTGCGGGATGGCGAGCAGCCATTTGACGAGCCACAACCCTCGGCTGAGCGAAGGGTCGAGTTGGCCGGTGAGGACGAGCGGGTACGGCTCGACCGGCGACGGTGCCTCGACCGCTGGCTGCGGCAAGGGCAGTGCCCGGTGTGGCTGGTGCCGGCCATGCTGCCGGCTCGGCGGGAAGGGGCTCGGCCGGCTGGGCTTGGCCGCGGCTGCCGAAGATCACGAGCACGGTGCCGCCGGCGAGCAGCACGAGCCCGAGGGCGAGGAGGCCGATCAGGGCCGGCAGCAACCAGTCCACCTTGATGCCGAGCCGGGCGTCGAGGTCGACACCGCGGCTGGCGTCGGCGTTCATCAACACCACCGTCCAGTCGCCGCTGTCCACCTCCCAGGTCAGCTCGTCAGCCTGTTCGGTCGTCACTTGGGCGACCCAGAACGACTGGTCGCCGGGCGGCTCAGGCGTCGACTCACCCGCCACTCGTCGGAACTCGACCCGGTCGGGGGACAATTCGAAGTCACGGATCACGTCGTGGCTCACTCCGTCGAGGTAGGCCGCCACGTCGCCGCTCGGCCCGATCCCGGCAAAGATCGGTGTGCCCGATCGCCCCGGATCGATCCTCAACCGGACCGAACCAAGGGCGCCCCGGTCGATCAGCCAGTCAGCGTCACCCGGTTCGCTCTCCAGGTCGACCTGGTCCGACGTGATCGCAGCCGTCGCTGACGCCAAGCGGACCTCTCCGGTCTGGAAGTAGCCGTCCGTGCGCTGCGTGGCATAGGTGACCACACCGGCGATGGAACCAGCCAGCAACGCGAACCCGATCAGGGCAAGCAGTGCGCCGACCACAATCATGATGATCCGACCGACTTTCACGACCAGCACCTTCCCGGCCCGGGAAGTGCACCGACGACTGTCGGTGCAGCCCCAAGCCCCCTACAGCATCGTCCATCTGCAACGGTGCCCCGCGCACACGATCGCCGGGGCGATGGTGTGCGCTGTGCGTCACCGGTTGGTGAGGTAGCGGTGGATCATTGGAACGCTGATCGCACCTTCGCCGACGGCGGCGGCCACCCGTTTGACACCGTTTGCTCGTACATCGCCGGCAGCGAACACACCTGGCACGCTGGTCTCGAGGGCGAACGGCGAGCGGTCGAGTGGCCACTGGGCGAGGTCGATGTCGGTGCCGGTGAGCACGAAACCGTGGTCGTCGCGTTGGATTGCCGGGGGCAACCAGCCGGTGCGGGTCTCGGAACCGATGAGCACGAACAGGCCCGACGCCGTGAGGCGCGACCGTTCGCCGGTGACGCGGTTGGTGATCTCGAGCCATTCCAGGACGCCGGCTCCGCCGCCGCCAACAACGTCCGTGTCGGGTCGCACATCGATGCTGCGGTTGGCCTCGATCTCGGTGACGAGGTAGGCCGACATCGTCTCCGCCAGCGCTGCCCCGCGGGTGACGATAGTGACTCGGCTGGCGTAGCGAGCCAGGTGCAGGGCGGCCTGGCCTCCCGAGTTGCCGGCGCCGACGACGACCACGTCGCGGCCGGCGAGCGCTCGGGCGTGACTCGTCGCCGCCCCGTAGAACACGCCGGCGCCGACGAGTCCCTCGACCGATGGGACGCCGAGGCGGCGGTAGGCCACACCGCACGCGAGGAGCACCGCGTGCGCGGTGGCGACCGCGCCGTCAGACAACTTCAGGCGCAGTGGCGTACCGACCTCGAGGGCTGTGACGGCGCGGGCCAGGTCCAATGCGGCACCGAACCTGGTGGCTTGCAGGATCGCCCGGCGACCGAGCTGCCTGCCGGTGATGCCGTCGGGGAAGCCGAGGTAATTGCGGATCATCGAACTCGTCCCGGCCTGGCCACCAAAGGCTTCAGCCTCGACGATCAACGTCGACAACCCCTCCGATGCCGCGTACACGGCGGCGCCCAACCCGGCTGGCCCGGCCCCGACGACGGCCAAGTCAAAGACAGTGTCGGTGACGTCGACGACAGCTCCGAACGCTGAGGCGACCTGCCGGTTCGTCGGGTCCGAGAGCACCGTCTCGCCCATCACCTCGACAACCGGGTACGCCACGCCTGGTCCGGCCGTGCTCAGTGATCGCCCGGCCGATCGACGACTCCGCCGGATACACGCCTGTCGGCACACCGAGACGCTCCAGCAAGTCACGGATCTCGCCACCTCGGCCACGATCCGAATCGACGACCACTCTCACCGCCTCCACCACCGGTGTCGTCGTCCACGCCCAATCGCCAAGGCTCCCGGTGATCGCCCCGTGGAATTCCTCGTCGCGGGGGCCCGTCGGCTTGGTCAAGAAGGAGTCGACCAGACCCAACGTGGCAGCGCGCCCCACGGCGTCCATCTGATCTGGTCGCAGCCCCCAATCGAGCAGCACGATCCGTTTGGTCGTCGGCGAAACCGCACGAACCCGGCTCAACAGCTCGACACCGTCGACGGGACGCGAGGCGAGATCGGCGACCACCATCGCCACCGCATCCCCCGATGACCGCAGCTCACCCAACCGGGCGAGCGCCGCATCGCCGTCACTCACCGCCTCGACCCGGTAGTCGCGTTCATAGCGACCAAACTCGGCGACCATCAACGCACGAGCGCCGCGATCTGAGACCACCACCAAGATCACCGGCTCCACCGACAGGTTCTAGCCCACCCTCCAACACCGACGCGGACAAGCCGACCCCTCCGGCCCCAGCGATGCACGATTTCGCCCACGGCACCGCCACGCCGTTCGGGCGCGGCCACCAAGGGTCGCCCGTCGTGATTCGGTGCGCGCATTCGGGACGGTGCCCTCAATTGCATCGGACTTGACCGTCCCGGAGCGAACCAGGCGACCGATCGATCGTCAGACACTCCTTCAGTCAGGCTGAACCGGCCCGGGTCGGCCGGTTCGACGCACGATGGCGGTGAGTCAGCTCGAAGGCCGCGACGATCACCCAGGCCAACAGCGTCAGCCACAGCAGACGCTGACTCAACCCGCTCCATCGCGAGCGGTGCAGCGCCGGGCTGACCGCGCCGAGCGCCAAGCCCATCGTTGCGAGCACGACGGGTGCTGCCCGCCGCGACGCAACCGCCGTCCAGAAGACCGCCGCGCCGATCAACGCCAACGTCGCCAGCCCCGACGCGGCACTGTGGAGGGCATCCGCGGTCGCTCCGGAGCGAGAAACGTCCGTGCGGTACACCCCGGACACGACCATACCCACGCCGGCGAGGCCGACAGCGACGGCGACGACGCGAGAACACAACCGCCGGTCCGCTCCGACGATGGCGGCCGGCCAGCATCAGCAGGCTTGCGCCCACACACACGAAGGCCGCGGTCATCACGCCTCCGTACCGCCCGATTGCGTACTCGCTCAGTCGGTGCGATATCGGGGCCAGCTCGGGGCGCAGGACGTGGAGGGCGACGACGGCGACCACGCCGATCAGCGACAGTGCGATGCTGGCGGCGGCGAGCGCCCGGCGGTCAGGGCGCATCGAACGAGGCGCGCCGAACGTGCATCGCGACGAGGACGAGCCAGACGAGCACGGCGCCGGCGAGGAGTCGCTGCATCCCGCCGGCGGTCCCCGTGCCGCGGCCGAGCTGGGTGGCCATCGCTGCGCCGGCGGCGATCACCGCCAGGCCGAGCGACGACCAGCGCATCGATGACCACCGCTCGTCGTGGCGGCAGGCGATGGCAAACAGCACCATCGCCCCGACGAGGAGGAGGAAGGCGGCCACGGCGGTGTTGCTGTGGATGACCTCCCCTGCGGTCTCCGGGTCGGTCGGCCGGTCGACCTCGAACACGCCGGCGACGAGCAGACTGGAGCCGGCGAGGACCAGCAGCCACGGCACCGGCCTGGTCACGCCCCGTCGATCAATGCCCGAGCGCAGCCGAACGCCCATGGCGATCGCCGACACGCCGAAGGCATAGAACACGATGCTCATCAGCGGCCCGTCGGGGCCGTTGGCGTAGTGGCTCATCACGTCGTGCAGAGGATTGAGGTCCCGGCGGACGAGATGGAGGAAGAGGATCCCGCCGGCGGTGACGCCGAGGCAGATCAGCACGATCAGCGAGGCCCCCGTCGGCTTATGGGGCGGGCGCTGCGATCGCGCCCGGTCGTCTGCGATCGCACCCATCGTCATGCATTGTGCGCCCCACCACCGACGCCGTCCAGAGACCACCTCAGAATCCACGTACAGCCAGCCCGATCTGGGTGTCCGAAAGTCGCGCCCTGTAACCGCGTACTGACGCGTCCTCGATCGCCGGATATCCGGGCGTTGCAGCGATGCCAACGACATGCCAGTGAGTTCTGGCGCGGCTCGTCGCGCTCGCGAGGCGGCATTCGGTGTGAACATTCGGGGCGCGCCCGCCGGGTCTGCACGAGTGGGGGACGCTGTGCCGAGCGGCAGATGTGGCGCGCCTGCGGGACATACCCCACCGGTCACGAATGACTCGACGCGCCGTCGTGGCGTCACCGCGTGCGGTCGGGCGGCACGGCGACCGAACCTGGTTCGCTGGCCGCGGAAGCTGCACGCCTGATCATCCATGCGGTAGCACGGTCGGCGACGACTACGTTCGGCGTTCGTGACGGACTCCCAGCCGCGAAAGCTTCTGATCGACACGGATCCCGGCATCGACGACGCGATGGCGATCTTCTACGCGCTCGAGTCGCCGGAGCTCGAGGTGGTCGGCCTCACCACTGTGTTCGGCAACGCCGACACCGACGTGACGACCCGCAACGCGCTGAGCCTGTTGGAGATCGCCCAGCGGAGCGACATCCCCGTCGCTGCAGGAGCCGTCAAGCCGCTGGCGATGGACTACCGCGGTCCGGCCGCGTTCGTGCACGGCCCCGATGGTCAGGGCGGGGTCAATCTTCCGGCGCCGGCCACGGCGCCGCTCGCTGCGGACGCGGCCCACTTCATCATCGACACGGTCATGTCGTCACCAGGTCAGATCACGCTGGTCCCGCTCGGCCCCCTCACCAACGTCGCCCTGGCGATGCTCCTCGAGCCGAGGCTCACGCAGCAGGTCGCCGAGATCGTGCTGATGGGGGGCGCCGCGTTCGTCGGTGGGAACGCATCCCCAGCGGGAGAGGCGAACATCCTCAACGACCCCGAGGCAGCGGACATCGTCTTTGGGGCCGAATGCCCGATCGTCATGGCCGGCCTCGACGTCACCGAGCAGACGCTGATGACGAATGACGACCTACGACGGATCGCCAACATCGACTCACCGCCGGCGCGTCACTTGTCGGCGATCGTGCCGTACTACGCCGACTTCTTCGCGCAGCGGCTCGGCATCGACGGCATTCACGTCCACGACTCGTCCGCGATCAGCTATCTGATCGCACCCCAGCACTACACGTGGGTCGAGCACCCGATCCGCGTCGACTGCGGGCACAGCTTCTGTCGCGGCAAGACGCTGCCCGCCAAGCGGGTCAGCGACCACGAAGCGCCGTGGCAGGGTCGGCAACCGGTCCGAATCCTCACCGGCGTCGACGCCCGCGCCGTGATCGAGCTCGAGCTCGAACGACTCGAAGGCCGATGATCGCCACGCTCACGCCGTCAGCGCCGCAGCCCGTTCGGCGAGCTCGAGCATCTCGGCGATCGCCTGGTCGAGGCAGCGTCAGGAACAGCTCGCGATCGGTGACGGCCGCTGCGTCGGTGGTGATGCCGAGGTCGACCGCACCGTCGTAGCTGAACAGCGTGATGTTCAGGGCGGCGCCGCGCGAGGGCCGAAGGCATGGAACGGAGAGTCACACGTCAGCGTCGCCGACGACGCTCAGGTGGTTTGATTCGGCGTCTCCCGGACCTCGATCAGCACCTCAGCGCGGGTCATCCGTCGGAGCAGCGCAACCCACATCCGGGCGACGAAGGAGGCCAAGGCCTTCGTCGGCCACCACGTGAACATGTAGCGGCGGCCGTTCGACTTGCGCCCATCGATCCACCATCCGAAGCGTCGGCCGGGGTAGATCACCAACGGTTGATACGTCGCAGCCTGCGGATCCATGGTCGACGATTCTTACCGAGATTGATCGGGTCCCAGTCGAACTCATCCGGCGCGGCAGAGGTGGTGATCACGCCGACCTGGGTCGTCCGCCACCGCGCCGAATGCCCGTTATACGCGCTCGCCTCACCGCATCAAGCGTTCGCTGAAACGATGTCGCCCGCTAGAGCGTGGTTCAGGGCAGTTTGTGGATCACGAACGGGAGGACGGATGTCGCCCCGGCTTCGGTGAGTAGAGCGGCGGCGACCGTTGCCGTCCAGCCGGAGCGATAGGTGTCGTCGACCAACAGCGCGGGGCCGGGCGGCAGGCGGGCGCCGTCGGCGAGCCGCATCGAGCCGAGCAATGCCGATGCTCGCGCAGCCGACGCGACGTCGCTCGGTGCCGGCGGGCCACTGATCTCCAACGCGTCGACGAGCGGGAGCTTGCCGACGGCGGCGAGGTGCTCGGCGAGTGACCGGATCAGCTGCGGCCGCTGCCGTGACGGCATCGGGACGACGGCGACTGGTCGTTCCCACGAGTGCCTCCAGCGGCCCAGCACGGCCACCATCGCGTCGGCGATCTCGGCGCTGACTGGACCGTCTCCGTCGCCGAGGGCGTTGATCGCGTCGCTCCACGCCGCGTCATCGGCGAAGGCCAGCGCCCGACCGACTCCGCATCCTGCGATCTTGCCCTTGCGATCGGCCAGGCCGCTCGGCCACAGCTTGCGCGGCTCGAGTCCGACGTCGAGCGTGCGCAGGTAGCGCAACGTCGCCTCGGTCGAGGCGTCGCCCGCAGCAACCCCGGGGTAGGGGAGCTCGCCGGTGCACACGGAACACCGCCCGCACGGGCTCGGGTTCGGGTCGTCGAGCGCCTGCTGCAGGAACTGCATCAGACACCCGTCGCCCGCCGCGTAGTGCCGCATCAGGTCGGCCTCCGCCTCGCGGACCCGGCGCAACGCCCGCCATTTGGCGGCGTCGTAGGTCCATGGTGTCCCGGTCGCCGCCCAGCCATCGACGCCCCTGGCGACGACGCCGTCGACGGCGAGGATCTTGAGCAGCGCCTCGACCCGGCCGCGCCGCACCCTCGTCGCCGACTCGATCGCCGGCACCGATGATGCTCCTGCGTCCAGCGCCCCGAGCACGGCGTCGACGTGCTCGGGCAACGGGATCCCCGACGTGGCGAAGTACTCCCAGACCCGTTCGTCGGCCGCCGACGGCAGTAGCACCGCGACGGCATCGTCGAGCGCCCGCCCGGCGCGCCCGACCTGCTGGTAGTAAGCGACCGGCGACGCCGGCGACCCGACGTGAATGCAGAAGGCAAGGTCCGGCTTGTCGAAGCCCATCCCTAGCGCCGACGTGGCCACAAGCGCCTTGATCTCGTTGCGCCGCAGGCGATCTTCGAGTGCTTCGCGCTCGGCGGTCCCGACGGCCGACGAGTAGGCGGCGACGTCGTAGCCGCGGTCAGCCAACAGGCCGGCGACGCGGTCGGTCTCAGCGACGGTGAGGACGTAGACGATGCCCGACCCAGGCAGCCGGCCGAGGGCGTCGGCGACCCACGCCGCTCGTTGCAGGCCGTCGAGGCGAGGAACGACGGCGAGGCGAAGCGACGTGCGCGCCAACGACCCGCGTAGCGTCACGGTGTCCTCACCGAGTTGGGTGGCGACGTCGTCGGTGACCCTGGCGTTGGCCGTCGCCGTCGTGGCCAGCACCGGCGTACCCGGTGCCAGGGCGAGGAGCGTGTGGGTGAGGCGTTGGTAGTCGGGTCGGAAGTCGAAGCCCCAGTCCGACACACAGTGCGCCTCGTCGATGACGAGCAAACCACAGCCGGCGAGCAACGCCGGCAGTTGGGCCGCGAAGCGCGGATTGGCGAGTCGCTCCGGGGAGATCAGGAGGACGTCGATCGACCCGCCGCGCACGCCATCGAGCACGTCCGACCAGTCCTCGACATTGGTCGAGTTGACGGTCGCGGCGACGAGCCCGGCGCGCCCGGCGGCGGCGATCTGGTCACGCATCAGGGCGAGCAACGGCGAGACAACGATCGTGTAGCCGTCGCCGGCGGCACGTAGCGCCTTTGTCGCCGCCCAGTACACCGCCGACTTGCCCCAGCCGGTCGCCTGCACAACGAGCACCCGCGCCCTTTCGTCGACGAGCGCACGAACGGCGACGCGTTGGTCGGGGCGCGGCACGGAACCGTCGCCGGCCATCGCCGTGATGGTGTGCTCGAGGTGGGTGTCGGCCGAGATCACCCTGGCAGTGTGCCCAACGACACCGCTCGTTCGTTGACCTCGCGCTTGGTTGCACTGGCATCCTGATCTGGTGCAGATGGACTTCAGCCACTGGATGGCGATGGAGAGCGCCATCCACGGCGAGCGCCGCCGGCGCACGGTCAGCAGGGACACGCTGCGCCGCATCTTCTCCTTCGCCAAGCCGCACCGCCGGGCCCTGCTCTGGTTCATCGTCCTCAGCGTCATCGGTTCGCTGCTCACCGTCGCCACGCCGGTACTCGCCGGCCGGGTCATCGACGAGATCACATCGTCCGGAAACGCCAGCACCGTGGTCGGCCTGGCCGTGCTGATCGCCATCATCGCCGTCGCCGACGCTGCTTTCGGCCTCGCCGAGCGGTGGCAGTCGGCGAGGATCGGTGAGGGCGTGATCCTCGACTTGCGCCGGGCGGTGTTCGCCCACGTGCAGCGGATGCCGGTGGCGTTCTTCCTGCGCACGCGTACCGGGGCGTTGGTGAGCCGTCTCAACAACGACGTGATCGGCGCCCAGCGGGCGTTCACGTGGACGCTGTCTGGAGTCGTCAGCAACGTCATCGCCCTCGTCCTCACGCTGGCCGTGATGTTGCGCCTCTCCTGGCAGATCACGTTGTTGACCCTGGTGCTGTTGCCGATCTTTGTCATCCCGGCGCGGCGGATGGGCTCACGGCTCGCCCAGCTCGAGCGGGAGGCGGCCGGCCACAACGCGGCGATGACGACGCAGATGACCGAGCGTTTCTCGGCGCCGGGGGCGACCCTCGTCAAGCTGTTCGGTGATCCACGCCGCGAGGAGACCGAGTTCGGCCAGCGGGCCGAGCGGGTTGCCGTCATCGGCGTGCGCTCGGCGATGGGTCAGTTCGTGTTCCTCACGGCCCTCGCCCTCGTCTCGGCGCTCGCCCTCGCCTTGATCTACGGCCTCGGCGGGTACCTCGCCATTCGTGAGCGACTCGATGCCGGCACGGTGGTCACGATGGCGCTGCTCCTCGGCCAGCTGTACGCACCGCTCACAGCGCTGGCGAGCGCACGCGTCGACGCGATGACCGCACTCGTCAGCTTCGAGCGCGTCTTCGAGGTCCTCGATCTCGAGCCGCTGATCGACGAAGCGCCCGATGCAACGACCGTCCCGCCCGGGCCAGTCGGCGTCGCCTTCGACGACGTCAGCTTCGCCTACCCGACCGCCGACAAGGTCTCCCTCGCCTCGCTCGAGGAGGTCGCCACGCTCGACACCCGCGGCGGCGACGTAGTCCTCCACGACGTCTCGTTCGCCATCGAACCGGGCGAGATCGTCGCCCTCGTCGGGTCGTCGGGCGCCGGCAAGTCGACGATCGCCTCGCTGCTGCCGCGGCTCTACGACGTCGACGGCGGCTCGGTATCGATCGGTGGTGTCGACGTCCGCCGGCTGACGTTCGAGTCGTTGCGGCGCACCGTGGGCGTGGTCACCCAGGACGGCCACCTGTTCCACGAGAGCATCGGCGAGAACCTCCGCTTCGCCGCTCCCGAGGCGACCGACGACGAGCTGTGGGCGGCGTTGCGGAGCGCCCGCCTCGACGCCCTTGTGCGGTCCCTGCCGGCGGGCCTCGACACGGTCGTCGGTGAGCGTGGCTACCGGCTGTCCGGTGGCGAGCGTCAACGGCTGACGATCGCCAGGCTGCTGCTCGCCAAGCCACCGGTGGTCATCCTCGACGAGGCGACGTCAAGTCTCGACTCGACGTCGGAGGCGGACGTCCAAGCGGCGCTGGCGGTGGCCCTCGAAGGGCGCACGGCGCTGGTGATCGCCCACCGCCTGTCGACGATCATCGCCGCCGATCAGATCCTCGTCATCGAGGCCGGCCGCATCATCCAGCGGGGGACTCACCTCGGACTGCTCGCCGAGGGCGGCCGCTACGCGGACCTCTACCGCACCCAGTTCCGCGCCGAGGCAGACGTCCCCGAGCTCGTCGCGACGTAGATCGGCGAACCGATGGGTGTTTAGGGGACCGTTCCGTCCCCTAAACACCCATCGGTCGTTAGCGGGCGGGGAACGGGGCGTCAATGACGCCGGCGGCGATCCCGGCGAGACAGGCCGCGCCGACTGCCCCCGGCTCGCCGAACGGGCTCCGGCGGGCGTCGGGGAAGCGGTGCGCGACGGCGGCCTCGATCGTCGGGTCGTTGAGCCAACCGCCGCCGACCACGACGTCGGAGGCCGGGCCGAACAGCTCGGCGTAGCGACCGGCGAGGGTCATCGTGCGTTCGTCAGCAGCAGCGACCGCGGCCAACCACAGCGCTTCAGCGTCGGTGTCGTCTCCGATCCCGGTGATCGTCAGCAACCCGTCGGCGAGGCTCACCTCGAGCGATCCGTCTGGTTCGCGGTGGGCGGCGCGGGCTGACAGCGCCAACCGTTCGGCACGATCGACAACGCCGACGAGGCGGCCGATGCGCTCGAGGATCTGCCCGGTGCGCAGGCCGGCCATCACCATCAGCAGGTCGGCAACAACGGTCCGCCCCACCGTGGCTCCGGCATCGGCCGCGGCGAGGACGGTGGCGGCTTCGACGGGAGCTGGGACGGTCAGCGTGAGCGCGTCGGCGGTTCCCAACGACTCGAAGAGGCAGCCCGGTTCGATCGCCCCGGCAACGTAGGCGGCCACCTGGTGGTCGTGGCCGGCGACGGCGAGGCTGGCACCGGCGATCGGTGCGAACGACGCGCGTCCCGCTCCGGCGATGCCGAACAGCGGCTCACCGGGCAGGAACGAGCTCTCGACGCCGAGGAAGGCGAGCGCCTCCGGCCACCACGTCCCGGTGTGCAGGTCGCACAGGCCGGTGCGCCCGGCCAGGCTCATCTCGGCGACCTGGTCGCCGCCGAGGGCGTGGACCACCCACTCGGCGAGGTTGAGCCAGCGAACTCCGTCGCCGCGGCGGAGCAGGTCGGGAAGCTTGAAGATCGTCGCCACCGGGTCGAAGCGGACACCGGTGCGGGCGACGAGGTCGGGAAGCTCCTTGGCCACGAGGTCGATGTCGCCGCGTTGGTCGTACCAGGCGATGATCGGCGCGGCCGGCTCGCCGTGCCGATCGACGAGCACTCCCGACTCGCCGACGCTCGTGACGCCGACGCCGACCACGCGGTCGTTGCTCCCGACTTCGTCGACGGCGCGGGCGATGACGGTTTGGACCGTCCGTAGCAACGCCGCCGCGTCCATCTCGACAGCGTGGCCCTGCACGACCCACGGGGTCTCGGCGGCGGCTGAGGCCAACTCCCGACCTGACAGATCGACGACGACGGCCTTGACGCGAGTCGAGCCGACGTCGATGCCAACCAGCGCGCTCACGCGCAGTCCTCCACCGGCTCGGGTGCGTCCGGATCAGGCGGCTGGGCGGCAATGGCCTTCACCCCACCGTCGAACGTCAGTGCACCCGCGGCATACGGGACCACGAGGGCGTCGCCGCGCTTGATCGCCGAGTGACCGCCGGTCCAGCGCAGCGTGCCTGCTCCTTCCGTCACCACGACGACGGTAAAGGCGGCGTGGATGGTGACGGCGGCGGCACTGCTGTCGACGGCCCACGCTCGGAAGTAGGGATCGGCGCCGGGCGGCAGCAGCGATCGGGCAGTGCCGACGTCCGAAGGCGCCGCCCGCCGGACGAGCCGGTCGACGTCTGCGGTCGTGAAGGCGTCGGTCCGCACGGCGTCGAGGGCGACGTCGAACCCGAGACCGAGATGTCCGTCGGCTCGCCCGTCGATGTCGAACCCATCCCACTCCAACAGCACGGAGAAGTCGGTCGGCTCTTGCAGCTCGACGATGAACATCCCGGCATCGATGCAGTGCGGGGTCGTGGCGGGGACGAGGACGCCGTCGCCGGTGTTGACGTCTACCGGATGGAGCAACTCGACCATCGTGTCCACCGCCTGGGCTTCGACGAGCTCGGCCCACTCCTCGCGGCGGACTGGCCGAGTCGTCCCGACGAACACGGTCCCGCCACCTGCCGGCACATCGAGCACGGCCCACGCCTCGGTCTTGCCGAACGGGCAGCCAAGGTGCTCGGTGGCGAAGCTGCGGTTCGGATGCACGTGCACGGGGAGTCGTTGCGCGGCATCGAGCAGCTTGACGAGCAGCGCAGGCGACGGCCCCCAGCGGGCGACGTGGGCGGCGCCGAGCCAGCCGTCGACGTCGGCGGCGATGAGATCGGTGAGCAGACCGAGCCCATGCAGCTCGGTGCGGCCCGACCCGTCCGTGCCCCATCTCGTGACCGTGGAGGCCAGCCACTCCTCGGGGCGGCGGAGCGGTTCGTCACGCACCGTCGGGCGGATCGGGTCGCGGAGCGCGGCGATACGTTCGCCGCCGCGGTAGAAGTGCTCGATCACGTTGGGCGACAGAAGGTGTGGTGTCGGCGGCGGCATCACGGACCGACCAGGTGGCTCTCTCGCTCGACGATCGGGGTGTCGATGCGCACGAGGCGCGGCGGACCGCGGTACCCGTCGAGGCGTTCGAGAGCCAGCTCGGCGCCGCGCCGGCCGAGCTCGATCGGGTCGTTGTCGACGACGGTGACGGTTGGGTCGTGGATACGCGCCGCGTCGAAGTCGCTGAAGGCGACAATCGCCGGCGACCACCGCCGCGGGCGCAACTGGGCGAGCAAGGCGACCGACGTGCTGACGTTGGACGAGAAGACGGCAGTCGGCGGATTGCCGAGGGCGAGCAGGGCGTCGACCGCCCGATCGGCGTCGGCCTGCTCGGTGATCGCGGCGTGGACCAACTTGTCGTCGTAGTCGATGCCGGCGCCGACCAGCGCCTGACGGTAGCCCTCGACCCGCTGCGCCGTGGTGTAGATCGAGCTCGTCCCGAGGAAGGCGATGCGGCGGTGGCCGCGCCCGAGGAGCAGGCTCATGCCCCGTCGCACGCCGTCGATGTCGTCGGCGACGACAGCGTCGACAGCGGCACCAACGGCAGGGCGGTCGAGGCACACGACTGGAGTGCCGTCGGCCACGATCCCGCCGAGATACGACTGGTCCACCGCAGTCGGAACGACGAGTAGTGCCATCACCCGCCGCTCGACCATCGCCGCGACGATCTCGCGTTCGCGGTCGGAGCGGTCTCGCGTCGACGCGGAGAGGATGAACCGATCGCCACCTCCGATCGCCGACTCGACGCCCTGCAAGACTCCGGTCCAGAACGGATCGCCGACACTTGCCGTGACGACACCGACCATCGACGCCACGCCGCGGGTGCGCAGCAGGCGGGCGAACTCGTTCGGCCGGAAGCCGAGCTCGGCGGCGGCCCGGCGGACCCTGGCGACCTTGTCCGGGCGCACGTTGCCCTCGTTGTTGAGGGCGCGGTACACCGTCTTCGGGGAGACACCGGCGAGACCGGCGACGTCGCCGGCCGTCGGCGCCCGCCGGGCCGAGGTGGGGCCGGCGTTCAAGGTGTCCCCGCAGCACGGCCGGCGCCCAGCTCGTCAACGAGGTCGGGGTCGGCGTAGCCGGCGACCGGATGGGCGACCGACGCAGCGGCGTAGGCGATGCCGTCGGCGACGGCATCCTCCAGCGATCGACCGCGTTCGATGGCGACGAGGGTGGCGCCGAGCAGGGCGTCGCCAGCGCCAATCGGGTTGGCGACAGCGACCGTGGGAGCAAGCACGAACGTGTCGACAGCGGCAGACCGGCAGGCGACGCCGTGACGCCCGGCCGACACGAGGGCGGCGCCGGCGCCGGCCTCGACCAACGCCGCGGCGGCGGCACGCGACCGGGCCTTGACCTCGGCGCCATCGAGGTGGTCGACATCGACCGCCTCCCCGGCCTCACCGGCTGATCGCGTCGACGCGGTGCCGAGTGCCTGCTCGGCTTCGGCGAGGTTGGGGCTGATGAGGTCGGCGCCGGCGGCGGCGGCCTCGATCAGTCGCTCGGCGGTGACGTCGACGGCGACGGTGCCGCCGCACTCGTGGACCAACTCGATCAGCGTGCGGTGGGCACCGTCGACTGTGCCGGGTGGGACACTTCCACTGATGACGACATGGATGCCGCGTTGCATCGCCGCCGCCACGATCTCGAAGACACGGTGCCAGTCGGCGTCGCTGAGCGGTGGACCCGGCTCGTTGATCACGGTCGTTCGACCGTCCGCCTCGATGACAACGGTCGTCCCGCGCAACTCGCCAGCGACGGGCACAGCCGTGACGGGCAGCCCTTCGGCCTCGAGCAGGGCCACGGCAACGCCGCCGAGCCGGCCGGGGAACGGGCCGACGAGGCGGGCGGGCGCGGCGAGCGTGATGGCGGCCCGGCAGACGTTGACGGCCTTGCCACCAGGCGTGACCGCGACGTCCCGTGCGCGCAGCACGTGGCCGGCGGCCAGGACGGGAAGCCTGATCGTGCGGTCGATCGTCTGGTTGAGGCCGACGACGAGCATGGACCAGCTTCCCCCTTTCGATGCCGGCTTGACATCGATGTCACATTCTGACATCGATGTCAAGACGTCCGTCGAGGAAGGATCCGCCGATGCCCCACCCCATCCGTCTACGCCGACTGCTGCAACCGAAGTCGGGACGGAGCTTCGTCGTCGCCCTCGACCACGGCTTCTTCGCCGTGCCCAGTGACCTCGTGGCGATCGAGGACCTTCCTGCCGTCCTCGATGCGGTCAGCGCCGTCGGCCCCGACGGTGTGCTGATGTCGGCCGGACAGTCCCGCCTGCTCGCCGGGATCGAGGGACGTGCGCTACCGGCCCTCACCGTCCGCGGCGACGTGACCAACCTCTACCGCTCGCCGGACCGCGCCGAGAGCGACATCGTCGACGACGCCGCCCTGCGTGCGATCCGCCTCGACGCCGCCGCCCTGCTGATCAACCTCCTCGATGCCGACGACGATCCGGCAGTACGCCAGGCCTGCCTGCGCAACGTCTTCGCCGCCAAGGCGCAATGCGAGCACTTCGCGCTGCCGCTGATGGTCGAGCCGATCCCGTTCGAGCGCCGCGACGGTCAGTACCACGACGTGGCCGACGAGGACCGCCTCGTCCCGCTCGTGCGTCAGGCGGTCGAAGCAGGTGCCGACATCGTCAAGGCCGGAATCCTCCCAACCGAGCCGGCGATGCGCCGGGCGATCCGGGTGTGCGGCGACGTCCCGTACCTTGCCCGCGGCGGTTCCAAGGGCGACGACCTCGAAGTCCTGCGAGCGACCCGCCACCTCCTCGACTGCGGCGCCGCCGGCGTCGTGTTCGGCCGCAACATCTTCCAGCACGAGCGACCGACAGCGATGGCGGCGGCGCTCAGGGCGTTGATCCACGACGACGCGTCGACCGACAGCGCTGCCGCGGCGCTGTCGTGACGGCGGCCGGCGAACTGTTCCTGCTGGCCGTCGACCACCGGCGTTCGTTCGAGCAACTCTTCGACATCGACGGGCCGGTGGGCGGGCGCGACTTCGAGCGGCTTTCCGCAGCGAAGGCGCTCGTCGCCGAGGCACTCGGCGACGTGGCCGCGGCGCGCCGCGACGTGTCCGGCGGCCTCGGCATCCTCATCGACGACCTGTACGGTGGTGCCGCAATCGCGACGGCGCGGCGGGCCGGCGTTGCCGTCGCCCTGGCGTTCGAGCGCAGTGGGCAGGCGGTGCTCGACTTCGAGCACGGCGATTGGCGTGACCGCCTCGCCGCCGACCCGCCGGACTTCGTCAAGGTGTTGATCCGCCATCGCGCCGACGGAGATCCTGGCGACGTCGCCACCCAGCTCGAACGACTCGGTGAGATCAGCGACGCGTGCGCGGCAAGTCCAGCGGGGTTCCTGCTCGAATTGCTCACTCCGTACAACGATGCCGAGCGGTCGGAGTCGCCTGCCGAGCAACTCGAGTTGACTGTCCGACCGCGCCTCGTCGTCGAGGCGATCACTCAGATCCAGGATGCCGGCGTCGCCCCGGACGTGTGGAAGGTCGAGGGCGTCGCCGACCCGGACGGCTGCACGGCGATCGCCGCCGCAGCGCGGCGCGAGGGACGCGACCGCACCGGCGTCGTCGTCCTCGGGGCCGGAGCGGGCACGCACACGGTCGATCGATGGCTCGCCGCGGCAGCCGCCGGTGGCTACTCCGGATTCGCCGTCGGGCGCAGCATCTGGGCCGACGCCGTGCTCGCCCACGACCGTGGCGAGGTCGAGGCGGCGTTCGCCCGGGCCGACATCGCCGCCCGCTACAGCACGTTCATCGACACGTTCCGCGCTGCAGCCTGAATCTGGTTGAACGTCGGCGAGGAGCCACGAGCTCGTTGACCGCCCGGAGCGTAAGTGCTTACATGTAAGTGCTTACAGCGACAGGGGGACCAGTGTCGACGAACGAGCGCAGGGGCGAAGGGCAAGGGCGTCGGCGCGCCGAGTCGCGACCGAGCGTGTACGACGTCGCTGCCCGAGCCGGCGTCTCGATCGCCACGGTCTCCCGGGTCTTGGGCGGCAGTGCTCCTGTCGCCGCCGAAACGCGACGACGAGTGCTCGCTGCCGCCGACGAGTTGCGATGGCGCCCCAACCGGCTCGCCAGGGCATTCGTCGCTCAGAGTCACGGCGCCGTCGGGATCGTGTTCCCCGACCTCGGCGGCCCGTACTACTCGCGGGTGATCGCCGGCTTCGAGGAGACCGCCGCCGAACGACGAGCCGCCGTGTTGATCCTCGCCACCCACGGTCGCGCCAACGCCAGCGATCTCGTCGCCGACCTCGCCGATCGGGTCGACGGACTCGTCGTGATGGGTCGCACCGTCGACGATGCAACCGTCGCGGCGATGGCCGGTATGCCGATCGACCGATCATCCTGCTGGCCCGCCCGCCGGTCGGTGGTCTCGCCAGTGTCCGCGCCGCCAACACCGCACCCGCCGAATCGTTGGCCCAGCACGTGCTCGCCCATGGCAGCCAATGTCCAGTCTTCCTCGGCGACCCCGCCAGATCCTCTGATGTCACCGAGCGGTGGCGAGGAGTTCGGCGAGCCCTGCAGCGTGCCGGCATCGAGGCGAGCTCGACGCTCGTCACGTGCGACGGCTTCGACGTCGAGCACGGATACAAGGCAGGTCTCGAACTGTTCGCCCGCGGGAACGGTACGGACGCCGTGATGTGCGCCAACGACGAGATCGCCGCTGGGGTGGTGCGGGCGGCCACCGCCTCCGGCTTGAGGGTTCCCGAAGATGTGATCGTCACCGGATGGGACGACACGGCGATGGCGGCGCGCATGCATCCGCCGCTGACGACGGTCCGCCAACCGATGCACGAACTCGGTCGACGAGCTGCGAGGTTGCTGTTCGATCGCGTCGACGGCCGGGCCAGCACTTCCGTGGTCCTGCGCACGACCGTCGTCGTGCGGGAGAGCTGCGGCTGCACCACCCACCGAACACCCGACAAGGGGGTCAACCAATGAACCGAACACTTGGTGCACTCAGTGCCATCGCCCTCGCCGGCACTGCACTCGGCGTCGCCGGCCCGCGGGCCGACGATGTTGCGCACCGAACGGCGAGCGCGCCCGAGGGGGACATCACGGTCTGGGCGATGGGTGCCGAGGGCGAGAACCTCGGCGTCTTGGCCGACGCCTTCATGGAGGAGTTCCCCGACGTGACCGTCGAGGTGACGGCTGTGCCATGGGATGCAGCGAACGACCGGTTGGTGACTGCCATCGCCGGCGGCGACGTTCCCGACGTCAGCCTCATCGGCACCACGTGGATGGGACAGTTCGCCACGATGGGCGGCCTCGAGCCGACGCCGGACACCATTGATCCGGCGCAGTTCTTCGAAGGGGCGTGGAACTCCACGGTCGTCGATGGAACGAGCTATGGCGTGCCCTGGTACGTCGAGACGCGGTTGATCTACTACCGCACCGACCTCGCCGAGGAAGGCGGGTTCAATCAGGCACCGGCGACGTGGGACGAGCTGACCCAGCTCGCCGAAGCGATGGTCGACGCCGGTGCCGAGTACGGGATCAGCCTGCAACCCGGGGGGACGGGGGCGTGGCAGACGTACATGCCGTTCTTCTGGCAGGCCGGTGGCGAGATCGTCGACGCCGACAACAATTTCACGCTCGACTCCGAGGCCTGCGTCGAGTCGATGACGTTCTACCAATCGTTCTTCGAGAACGAGCTGGCGTCGTCGTCGGTCTCCGACGTTCCCGTCGAGGCCCAGTTCGCCGACGGCACGGTCGGTGCGTTCATCAGTGGTCCGTGGATGATCGGGATCGTCAACGACGCCGGCGCCGATCCGGAAACCTGGACGGTCGCCCACCAACCCACTGCGACGGCGGGGACGTCCTTCGTCGGCGGTGGCAACCTCGCCGTGTTCGCCCAGGCCGACAACAAGACGGCGGGGTGGGCGTTCGTCGAGTTCGCCTCCAGGCCCGAGGTCCAGGTGACGTGGTACGAGACAGTGCGCGACCTGCCCGCCGTGCAGGCGGCTTGGGAGGACGAAGCGCTGGCCGGCGACGAGCTGCTGGCAGCGTTCGGCGAGCAGCTCGAGGACGCCAAGTCGCCGCCGGCGATCCCGACCTGGGAAGAGGTCGCCACGGCAATCGACGGACAGATCGAACGCGTGGCCCTCGGCGACGCGACGCCAGAGGAGGCGTGCCAGGCGATGCAGGAGGAAGCGGAGTCCATCGGTACTGGGTTGTGAGCCGGTCGCCAAACAGGGCGTCCACAGTTCCACTGCCGCAAAGCGGTCACCGTTGCCCGCTTTGCGGCAGTAGAAGCGATCGGCCGTGGCACTGACGGCCGCAGTCGCACGCAAGCGCCGCCCGTGGCGCCAGTGGCTGATCGGGTGGAGCTTCGCCCTGCCGTTTGTCTTGCTGTTCTGCGTGTTCATGGCCGGGCCGATCGTCGTGTCGTTCATCACGAGTTTCACGGACATGCGCGTGACCGACATCCGGTCGCCGTTCGACGTCGGCTTCGTCGGCCTCGACAACTACTTCGACGTGTTCCGCGACGAGACGTTCCGCAAGGCGGCCCGTAACACGGTTGTCTACGTCGTGTTCGCCATGCCACTGACGATCGGATTGGGGCTGCTCGCCGCCCTCGCCCTCAACCAGGGCGTGGTCCGGTTGCGCAACGTGTTCCGGGTCGGCTTCTTCCTTCCCTACGTGACGAGCATCGTGGCGATCGCCGTCGTATGGAGGCTGATCCTCGGGACCGACGCCGGTCTCGTCAACGGCATCCTCGAAAGCTTCGGGATCGACGGTCCGGGCTGGCTGACCGATCAGCGCTACGCGCTGTGGTCGATCATCCTGATGACGACGTGGCGCGGCCTCGGCTTTCAGATGATCATCTTCCTCGCCGGGCTGCAGGCGATCCCGACCCAGTTGTACGAGGCCGCGGCGATCGACGGCGCCGGACGGTGGGAGCGGTTCCGCTACGTGACGTTGCCGATGCTGCGGCCGACGCTGCTGTTCTCGGCGGTGATCGCCAGCATCGGCCTCCTGCAGTTCTTCGAGGAGCCGTACGTGATGACCCAGGGCGGGCCGCTCGACTCGACGCTGTCGGTCTACCTGCACGCCTACAACCAGTTCACATTCGGCAACTATGCCTACACGGCGGCGATCAGCTACATCATCTTCCTCGCCACCGCCCTACTCGCCCTGTTCCAGTTCCGGGTCCTCCGTCCGAAGGTTTGAGGCGATGAACGCGACCGCACCTACCGCGAGTGCGGATCCGCGCGTGGCCACGCGGCGCGGCTCGCGATCGGTCGGCTTGCACCTGGCACTGCTCGCCGGCTTCGTCCTCATGGCGACCCCGTTCGTGTGGATGATCCTCAGCTCGTTCAAGACGACGCGTGAGCTCCGGCGGGAGCCGAGCCGGTGGATCCCAGAAGAGCCGACACTGCAGAACTACCGCGACCTGTTCGACCGGCTCGACTTCCCGCGGTACTTCTTCAACTCGACGTTCGTCGCCATCGCGGTGACCGCGGCGAACCTGCTGTTCTGCTCGATGCTCGGCTATGCCCTCGCCAAGCTCGAGTTCCCCGGCAAGCGGGTGCTGTTCGCCGTCGTGCTCGCCACGCTGATGGTCCCCGGCGTCGTCACGCTGGTTCCGCTGTTCGTGCTCGTCTCCAACTTCAACCTCACGAACACGTACCCCGGACTGATCCTGCCCTACGTGGCCGGCGCGTTCGGCGTGTTCTTGATGCGCCAATTCATGCTCGGCATCCCCGACGACCTGCTCGACGCGGCGCGTGTCGACGGCGCCGGCGAGTACCGCATCTTCCTCCGCGTCGTGCTGCCGCTGTGCGGTCCGGCGCTGGCGACGCTCGGCGTGCTGACGTTCCTGGCGAGCTGGAACAACTTCCTGTGGCCGCTCGTCGTGGCCAGCTCCGAGGACATGTACACGCTGCCCGTCGCCCTGGCGCTGTTCTCGATCGGGCAGCAGGAGTCCAACGTCGCCCTGCAGATGGCGGGTGCCGCGGTGGTCGTGCTCCCTGTGGTGATCCTGTTCTTCGCCACTCAGCGCTACGTGATCCAGGGGATCGCGACGACGGGGTTGAAGTGACCGACGGCGGGCGCGCCTCGGGTGCCGGCGCAATGTGGGAGGAGCTCACCGCCCAGCGTCGTGATGGCGGCGATGTCGGGCGGCCTCGGTTGGCAGCGCCGCAGGGAGTCGTCGCCCGCCCTGGGCGCGGGCAGGTCACGCTCGACTGGGAACCTGTCGAGGGCGCTGCCGGCTATCTCGTCCGCCGGGCCGACCGTGCTGACGGAGAGTACGCCCCGCTGGAGATCGGCGAACCGTGGGTGCGCCCGGTACCCCACCCTCCGCTCACCGACACGACCGGCGCGGTCGGGGTCGAGGCGTGGTACCGGGTCGCCGCCGTCGCCGCCGTCGATGACCACGATCAGCCGGCCGGCCCGCCGATCGCCGCCACGCCGCTGCCGGAAGGAAGCGGAACGTGCCGCGTTGGCGTGTTCGCCGACCGGATCGTCGGACCGCTCCACCGGCCGTGGCGGCCGATGATCGGCGCCGAACGCCTTTCCCAACTCGACCACGGGATCGGCAACGGCGGCCGGCACATCGGTGACGAGTTCGCCGAGGCCCTGCGAATGGCTCACGACGAGCTCGGGGTGCGGGCCGTGCGCGCCCATGCCGTCCTTCACGACGATCTTGGCGTGTACCGCGAGGTCGATGGGCAGCCGGTCATCGACTTCGCCGGGATCGATCGGATCTACGACCGTGTCCTCGAACTCGGACTCCGCCCGATCGTCGAGATCAGCTTCATGCCCCGCGACCTGGCCAGCGACCCCGATCGGACCGTGTTCCATTACGGGGCGATCGTCTCGCCGCCGAAGGACTGGAACCGGTGGGAGCAGCTCGTCGGCGACTTCACCGCCCACCTCGTCGAGCGCTACGGGAATGACGAGGTTCGCACCTGGGGGTTCGAGGTCTGGAACGAGGCCAACCTCGAGGTGTTCTGGTCGGGCACACGTGACGAGTACCTGCGCCTGTACGACGTGAGCGTCCGCGCCGTCAAGGCCGTCGACGCCGCCCTGCCTGTCGGCGGACCGGCGTCCGCGGCGGCGGCGTGGATCGACGAGCTGCTCGTCCACGTCAACCGGTCTTCGGTACCGATCGACTTCCTCTCGACGCACACCTACGGCAACGCCCCGTTGGACCTGCGCCCGGTGGCCGCCCGCCACGGCCGCCCCGACCTGCGCCTGTGGTGGACCGAGTGGGGTGCCCACGCCACCCACTTCAACCGCGCCCACGACTCGGTGTGGAGCGCGGCGTACCTCACCCGCGGCATGGTCAGCGCGATGGGACGCATCGACGCTCTCGCCTACTGGACGACCTCCGACCACTTCGAGGAGCTCGGAAGGGCGTCGGAGTTGCTGCACGGCGGGTTCGGCCTGCTCACCATCGGCAACCTGCGCAAGCCGCGGTGGTGGGCGCTGTGGATGCTCGAACAGCTTCGGGACCAACGTCTGGAGATCGAAGTCGACGGCGACGGAGCTGGCGACCTGGTCAACGCCGTCGGCAGCTCCGATCCGGATGGAACGCTGGCGGTCGTGGTGTGGAATGGGACCGTCGACGTCACCAAGTCCGGAGGCGACGAGCTTCTCGACCGCGAGGTCGAGTTCGAGGTTGTCGGATTGTCGGCGACCGCCTACCGGGTCCGTCACCGTCACCTCGACGAGCACCACTCCAACCTCAACGCCACCTGGGCCCGAGTCTCGGGCGGCCGACCGTGGCCGGATGAGGCCGGGTGGAGGACGCTGTTCCACGAGGACCAGTTGGCCGACCTCCTCCCGCCCGAGGTGGTCCGGCCCGTCGCCGGCGCCGTGCAGCTGCGCTTCGCCCTGCCGATGCCCGCCGTCAGCCTCATCGAGCTCACCCCCACCTGAGTTCAGGGGTCAGTCGGCGAGGGCGAGGACCTCGAACAGGGCGTGTTCGCCGGCCTTGCCCGGCAGCGAGGAGCTGAACGAGCGGCCGATGACGAGGCCGTCGCCGGCGTGGGCACGCGCCGCGGCCGACACGAGCAGCCGCGTGCCGAACTCCTTGTTCGCCTGCTCGATGCGGTTGGCCATGTTCACCGTGTCGCCGATCGCCGTGATCGTCGCCGGCTCGCCGAGCAAGCTGCCGACGATCGCCGGCCCGAAGTGTATGCCGACGTTCATGTCGAACGAACGGCCGTACAGCTCCTCGAGTCCTCGTCGAGCCGAACCGGTGCCCTCCAGGATCGCCAACCCGGCCCGCACGGCGCGCCGGCTCGCCGGCTCGCCGGCTTCGGCCGGGTCGTCGCTGAACAGCGCCATCACTCCGTCGCCCATGTAGCTCGTCACGACACCACCATGGCGCTCAGTCGCCTGGGTGACATCGCGCAGCTGGCGTTGCAACACATGGATGACGTCGTAGGGCAGCACTGCCTCGGCGAACGCCGTGAAGCCGCGGATGTCGGCGAACATCACGGCGACGTCGAGCTCGTCGCCGATCGGACGCGCACGTGACCGTCGACTGGGTCGGGCGAACGGCGGGCGCCCCCGCCGTCGATGACGCGCCGGCTTGATGCGGACGTCGGCGAGCTCGGCGTCGCGCTCGTCGAGTACGAGACGGCGGACCGTCGCATCGCCGTGGACGACGGTCTGGCAGGCGAGTCGGAACGTCGGACCGAAGCTCAGCTGGTCGGCGATCGTTTGCTCCCTCGAGTTGCGCTCGGCGCATGCCTGCAATCCTTCGACGACGACGATCCGGCACGTCGAGCACTTGCCGCGGCCGCCGCAGGCGTGGGTGAAGGAGATCCCGGCGCGCAGGGCTGCCGGCAGGATCGCTTCACCTGGCCGACACTCGACGAGTCGTTGATCGGGGAGCACGTAGACGTTCGGCACGCTGCTGCCACTCTGCCACGCCTGGCGCTCAGCCGGTCGGCCCGAATCGTTCGACGCGGATTCGCTGCTCGGGCACGCCCACGCTCATCAGCAGGTCGGTGGCCGCGTCGGCGAAGCCCGCTGAACCGCACACGTAGGCGTTCGCACCGGGAAGCAGCACAGGACGCAGATCTTCAGCAGTTATCCGCCCGGCAGCGCGGGGATGGTCGATCGGCGCGACGCGGCTGTAGATGACCGACGTCTCCGCTCCGGTGATCTCGTCCGCGTAGAACAGGTCATCCGGTGTGCGCACGGACACGACGAGGCGCACGTCGGCGGAGCGGTCACCGCGGCGAGCCCATCGCAGCATCGACATCAATGGCACGACGCCGGAACCACCGCCGACGAGCAGCACCGGAGTGTCGCCACGCCAGACGAACCAACCACCGATCGGTCCGCGTACCTCCAGCTCGTCGCCGATCATCACCTCGTCGTGAAGGAACGTCGAGACCTCGCCGTCGTCGAGGCGCTCCACGGTCAGCTCGATCTCGCTGCCGTTGTCCGGCGCCGAAGCGACCGAGTACGACCGCGCCGCCGTGTATCCATCGGGTGCCGTGAGGCGGACGAGGAAGTGCTGGCCGGGCACGTGTTGGGTGGGATGGACGAGTCGCAGCCGGAACGACTTGGCGCGGGCCGTCTCGGGGACGATGCCAACGACGGTGCCACGTTGCCATGGCCCGGGGGTCGCGACGGCCGGCGCTGCCTGCTCAGTCACCGTGGTATCGCTGTTCGAGCCACGGGTCGCCGCGGTTGTGGTAGCCGTTCTGCTCCCAGAAGCCGGGTTCATCGTGATCGAGGAGGCGCAACCCGGAGACCCACTTGGCGCTCTTCCAGAAGTACAGGTGGGGGACGAGCAGGCGGGCCGGGCCGCCGTGATCGCGGGGCAGCGGTCGGCTGTCGACTTCCCAGGCAATCCATGCCCTGCCGCCGGTCACATCGACGAGCGGGAGGTTGGTCGTGTAACCGGTGTGCGAGCGGGCAAGCACGTGTGTTGCCGTCGGACGGACACCTGCGACGGCGAGGAGCTCGTCGACGGACACACCGGTGAACGTCATGTCGAGCTTCGACCACGTCGTTACGCAGTGGATGTCACCGTGGTACTGGGACGCCGGCAGGGCGTGGATCTGCTCCCAATCCCACGTCATCGGACGCTCGACGAGTCCGTCGACGGTGAACGTCCAGTCGTCGGTCGACAGCCGCGGCCGCGCCTCGGCGGTGAGCACCGGCCAGTCGCGACCGGTGTCGTACTGGCCGGGCGGAAGGCGAGGGTCGCGCTCCGCCGCACCTCGTCCTCGGAATCCTCGTGTGAAGAGGGCCACCAGCCCAACGTTAGGAACTCGAGGGGTGGATCTCGCTATTGACCGCTGCCGGCCATCGACCCGGTCAGTTCGCGACCGAGGCGATCCCACAGGTAGCACAGGATCATCCGGTCGTTGCTCTCCCACTCGGCCTGGTAGGGCGACACGTACGTGAACCCGAGCCGAGACTCGGCCCAGATTCGACCGACGTACTCGTCGAAGGCCGGATGACAGCGGGCGAGGGCCCAGTTGCCGGAGTCGATGTCGCCGGGGTAGGGCGTACCAGGCGGATGATCGAGAGAGGACACGTGGTAGACCTCGGCATAGTGCGGGATCGAGCAATCGACGACCTCGACGACATCGCCGATGTCACCCCCGACGAGCTCGGCGCCGAGCAGGCATTGGCCGACGGTGAGCTCGCTCATCGCGACGAGTCTCGGTTCAGTCGGCGGGGCGAGCTCGGATGGACCGGACCATGACGTGAGGCCCGGTCGGATGAGCGTGCAGGTCAGCGCTCGTGACGACTGCTCCCAGGCGAGCCGGTTGGGGATGTCCCATCCGGCGCCGTATCCGGCGGTGTCGCCAGACAGGGCTTCGAGATCGGTGAAGCATCGTTCGCTCGCCGTCCGGCGCAGGACTTCGGCACTCGGCCAGGTCGGAAACTCCGTGGCGAGATCGTGGACCGAGATGACCTCGGCATTGTGTGGTTCGCTGCAGTCGACGGGTTGGGTGTTCTCACTTCCGCTCCCGAAGCCGATGAGACACGTCCATGGCGGTGCGTCGAGCCGGCGGAGATCGGGAAACTGAACGTTGCATCGACCCCAAAGGTCGAGGCTGTCGAGCTCGGCACGGGCGACGGGATGCAGCGGAAGGGTGAGGACTCGGCGCCGGATGATCGGTCCGACACCGAACCTCTCGACGATGGCCGTCGCCATGCAGGCAGCTGCTTCGGCCGGGACCCCTTCGAGCTCGAAGACGAACGCCTCGTCGTCGATCCACCACTGGCGGTCGGGAACACACGTCGCCGCGGCGAGCGTCATCTGATCGAGAACGTGTGGGGGAAGGTCATCGAAACCCTCGCCGTACGCCAATGACGAGGCGACGACGTCGGCGGTGACGAGGTCGGTCCAGGCGGCAGAGATGCACGGCAGGTCGTCCGCGGCTCGCGTCGTCGCCGCGGCGACGAAGTTGACGAGGGTTCGGGGATCGATGCAGCCGACATAGGCCAAGACGATTGTTTGTGTGTCCGCGTTGCCGAGTAGTGGAAAGACGGACGGATCTCCAACGAGCTCGCCGACGGTGACCCGGAGAGCCGGCGGTAGCCCTTCGATCGCAACGTCGAGACATGCCGGGTCGGGCAGAGCGAAACCGTCGCCGGACACTCCGATGGTGGCACCCAATTCCGGGCCCAACGTGGAGATCAACGAATCGGCGACGCCGACTGCGGTGGCGGGGATCGCGGAACTATCCGGTTCGCTCGTGGTCGCCGCCTGGCCTTGCGCGACGTCGACCTCGGCACCCGCGAGAAGCGTCGGCACCACGAGGTCGATCACGCTTTCCCTTCCGCTTACCTGTTGGAGCACGCTGAAGAACAGACGACCGCCCGGATCAACCGCCGGAAAGATCAGTGCCAGTGTCGATGTCGACCCTGCCGCCAACACCGGTGGGATCACCGCGTCGGTGATCTCCACCAGATGGCCCGCGGTGTCCCGGTAGCGGATCTCCGAATCGATCACCGAGTCATTGGTCACCGCCACGTCGAGCACGACGATGAGCACGTCACTGCGCACCGTCCGATACGACGAACGGATGTGGAACGTCACCGTGCCATTGGTGAGCGGATCGGACGGGTCGCCGAGACGATCGCTGATGTCGACGCCGTCGACGGTGAACGCCGAGATCAGTCCCGCCGCGTCGGTGGCGAAGTCGGCGAACACCGGGCATGAGTCGCTCACGGCCCCGGAGCAGAGTTGGTACCGGCCGTCACCCTGGGGGGTGATGACATCCGAAGACAATCCCACCCCATTCTCCCGGTTGGCCTCCTGGAGGGCGACCTGGTACTCGGCGTAGCGCCATGCCGGCGTGCGCGGCGAGGAAACCGCCAGGGCCGGCGACGCGTCGACAGTGTCCAGCGCGTCGAGGTAGGTGAGGATCGCCGTCTCGTCGAGAACTGGCGATGCGACGGTCGACTTCGGCGGCGAAGGCTCGGGCGGAGTGGCCGCGGCTCCGCCGGCCGGGCCGATCAGGCCGACGCCGATCAGGGTCACCAGGACCCGAGCCTGCCGCGCCACCGCTCTCATCTGTCCCCTCTTCCCGCTCCCGCTGGGCGTCGTGGTTGCGGAGACAGTACGGACGACCGATGACGAGCGCCCGCGTATAAGACGGCGGGGACAGCAGACTGGGCGGCGTGGACCGCCGCGCCGCCGTCGATCGCCGTGGCGCCGTCCGCGACGCCCTCGTCGCGGACGGGGCGATCAGGTATCCGGCCGAGCTACCGATCACCGCCTGGCACGACGAGTTGCTCGCTGCCATCGGCGGGTACCGGGTGCTGATCGTCGCCGGCGAGACGGGGTCGGGCAAGAGCACGCAGCTGCCAAAGCTGTGCATCGAGGCCGGACGCGGCGTCGCCGGGTTGATCGGGCACACCCAACCCCGCCGTATCGCCGCCCGCACGATCGCCGAGCGCCTCGCCAGTGAGCTGGGCACGGCGATCGGCGCCGCCGTCGGGTACTCCGTGCGCTTCGACGACCGCGTCGGCGACGACACGCTCGTCCGGGTGATGACGGACGGCATCCTCCTCGCCGAGATCCAACGCGACCCGATGCTGCGCCGCTACGACACGCTGATCGTCGACGAGGCCCACGAGCGCAGCCTCAACATCGACTTCATCCTCGGTTATCTCCGCCAGCTGCTTCCACGGCGACCCGACCTCACCGTCGTCGTGACGTCGGCGACGATCGACACTGCCCGCTTCGCCCGCCACTTCGCCACCGACGGCGTGGACGCGCCTGTCATCGAGGTCACTGGCCGGACCTACCCGGTGGAGGTCAACTACCGGCCCGTCGGTGACGACCGGGATCAGGTGCAGGCGATCGTCGACGCCGTCGCCGAACTCGAGCGGGGAGGTCCCGGCGACGTGCTCGTGTTCCTCTCCGGCGAGCGGGAGATCCACGACACCGCTGACGCCCTGCGCAGCCGCGATCTGCGCGACACGGAGGTGCTCCCGCTGTACGCCCGGTTGTCCTCGGCGGAGCAGCACCGCATCTTCCAGCCGCATCGGGGCCGCCGCATCGTGCTCAGCACGAACGTCGCCGAAACGTCGCTGACGGTACCCGGCGTGCGCTTCGTCGTCGACGCAGGCACGGCGCGGATCTCCCGCTACAGCAGGCGACTGAAGGTGCAGCGGTTGCCGATCGAGCCGATCTCCCAGGCGTCGGCCAACCAGCGGGCGGGACGCTGCGGGCGCGTGGCGGCGGGAACCTGCATCCGCCTGTACAGCGAGGAAGACTTTGCCGCCCGGCCGGAGTTCACCGAACCGGAGATCCTCCGCACCAACCTCGCCTCGGTCATCCTGCAGATGACGGCGATCGGCCTCGGCGACGTGGCCGCCTTCCCGTTCGTCGAGCCACCCGATGCCGCCGCCATCCGTGACGGTTACTTGTTGCTCGAGGAGCTGGCCGCGATCGGACCGGCCGTGCACGACGGCGTTCGCCCGTTGACGTCGACCGGCCGGCGACTTGCCCGATTGCCGGTCGATCCGCGCCTCGGCCGGATGGTGCTCGAGGCCGACCGCCACGGGTGCGTGCGCGAGGTGCTCGTCATCGCTGCCGCCTTGTCGATCCAGGACCCACGGGAACGTCCGGTCGACGAGCGAGCTGAGGCCGATGCTTCGCACCGCCGATTTGACGTGGACGGGTCCGATCTGCTCTCGGTCGTCGCCTTGTGGGACTACCTGCGCGCCGAACAGCGCGCCCGATCGTCGAACCAGTTCCGCAAGTTGTGCCGCGCCGAATACCTCCACTACCTGCGCGTGCGCGAGTGGCAGGACTTGTTCAGCCAGCTTCGCCGTGTCGCCGGCGACCTCGGCATTCGCGCCGGTTCGGATGTCGGCCACCCTGACCACGTCCATCAGTCGGTGATGGCCGGCCTGCTGTCGCACCTCGGGTTCCGCGATCGCGACGCACGCGAGTTCCGCGGCGCACGTGGTGCCGAGTTCGTGATCGCCCCGGGGTCGGTGCTGGCCAAACGCCCGCCGCGCTGGGTGATGGCCGCCGAGTTGGTCGAGACGAATCGAGTGTGGGCGCGCCGGGTGGCGGCGATCCAGCCGGAGTGGGCCGAGCGGATCGGCGCCCATCTCGTCACGCGGACGTATGGCGAGCCGCGCTGGGACCGACGCGCCGGTCGGGCCATCGCCACCGAGACCGTGACCCTCTACGGTCTGCCGATCGTCGCCGGCCGGACGATCGGTTATGACCGGGTCGACAAGACGACGGCACGGGACCTCTTCATCCGCAACGCCCTCGTCTTTGGCGAGTGGGACGCGCACCATCGCTTTCTCGAACGCAATCGTGAGTTCGTCGCCGAGGTCGGCGAGCTGGAAGCGCGAGTGCGCCGCGGCCACCTCCTCGACGACGACGCCGTGCATGACTTCTACGACCGAAGGGTCCCACCGGACGCCGTCTCGGCACGGCACTTCGACCGATGGTGGCGCGATGCCGCGACGACCAGTCCGGAACTGCTCGAGCTCACCGCCGACGACCTGCGCGACGCCGACGGGGCGGTGATCCGTCTCGCCGATTACCCCGACACGTGGCGCGCCGGTGACGTCGACGTGCCGTTGTCGTACCGTTTCGCTCCCGGCGAGCCACTCGATGGCGTGACGCTGCGGGTGCCGCTGACGGCGCTCAACCAGGTGGACGAGGCGGTGCTCGACTGGCAGATCCCCGGATACCGCGGTGAGCTCGTCCAGGCGCTCGTGCGCACGCTGCCCAAGGACCTGCGCCGCGCCCTGATCCCTCTCGGCGATACCGCCCGCGCCGCGGCCGAGCACCTCGGGCCACCCACCGGCCGCCTCGTCGATGCCCTGGCCAGGGCCGTCAGCGAGGTCAGCGGCGTCGAAGTCAGCGGCGACGACTTCGATACCTCGGCCGTCCCTGCGCACCTACGCATGCACGTCCTCGTGCTCGACGAGCACGGCAAGGCCCGCGACGTCGACACCGACCTCGCGGCGATCCGCGCCCGCCTCGCCTCAGCCGCACGCGAGGCCATCGCCGGCGCCGTTCCGCTCGCCGAGCGCACGGGGATCACGTCGTGGGATCTCGGCGCAGTTCCGCAAGTCGTCGACGCCGAGCAGGCCGGCCACCGTGTGATCGGTTATCCGGCGCTGCTCGACGACGACGACAGCGTGTCGCTGCGCATCCTCACCAATCCCGATGTACAACAGCGCGTCATGCGCGGCGGCGTGCGCCGACTGCTGCTGCTCACCGCTGCTCCGTCGGTCGGGGCAGCGGCACGCCGTCTCGACGAGAACGCCCGCGTGGCGATCGCCGCGAGCGAGGCGTCGCTCACCGAGCTTGCCGCCGACTGCCGGTTCGCCGCCGTCGATGCGATCCTCGACGGCGCCGAGCTTCCGTGGGACGCCGACGCCTTCGCCTCCGTGCAGGGACTGATCAGCGCCCGGGGCGGGCCGATCGCCGCGGCGGCGCTGAGCGCGGCAGCCGACGTCCTCGTCGCCGCCGGCCGAGTCCGCCGACGGCTCGACCGCCTCGTGTCGACGTCGCTGGAGCGCTCGGGTGCGGACGCCGATGCTCATCTTGGACGGCTCACCCCACGGCACTTCGTCATCACCGCTGGTGTCGCCCGTCTCGACGACGTCCGCCGCTACGTCGACGGCATCGCCTACCGCCTCGAACGCCTCGCCGACGACGTCGCTCGTGACCTGCGCCGGATCGATGATGTCGTGCCGTTGGAGCGCAGGTACGACGCGTACCTGCGCCGCCTCGGCCGGACCCGGCCGGGACCCGACGCCGTCGAGGTCCGCTGGTTGCTCGAAGAGCTGCGCATGAGCGTTTTCGCCCAACCCCTCGGCGTGGGTGAACGGGTGAGCGCTCGCCGTGTCAGCGACCGACTCACCGCACTCGGCGCCTGACACGGGATCTCCTCCTGCGGTCGGACCGCGGCATTCCGACCGTGGGCTGAGGGTGCGATGACTGGTCCGTCGTAGCCTCGCGATCGTGGAGCTGGACCGCCGCTACGGCCTCGATCCCGACGAGGTCAGCTTCCTGGCGCTGAGCGCGCTCGTCGTGACGGTCATTGCGCAGCTGACCGACCCGGGTTCACCGATCGATCTGCTCATCGTCTCACCCGCGGTGCTCGCCTTTGTATTTCAAGGACGCCTGAAGCAGTTGCCGCCGGAGGCCTTCGCCGCCATCGTGCTCACTCCGATCGTCGTCGTAGTCGGAGCACGGCAGGTACTCGAGCCGATGCTGTTCCTCACCGTGACGATGGTCTTGTACATCGCCGCAGATGTGCGATCGACGGCACGAGCCGCAGCGATCGCCGTCGTTGCCGGGGTCGCTCCGTGGATGATCGCAGCCTGGCTCGCACCCGAGGAAGGCATCGGCTGGCAAGCCTGGGTGATGGCGCACGCCTTCACCTTCGTGTTGGGTCGCCTGATCTTCCGGTACAAGGAACTCATCGCCCAGCTTGACGCTGCGCGCGAGGCACTCGCCGAGCAGGCCGTCGCCGAGGAGCGGAGGCGGATCGCCCGCGAACTCCACGACCTCGCCGGCCACACGCTCGCTGCGATGCTCCTCCACGTCACCGGCGCCCGCCACGTGCTGCGCCGTGACATCGACGACGCCGAGCGCGCCCTCAGAGACGCCGAGAGCGTCGGGCGGGCGAGCCTCGACCAGATCCGCGCCACCGTGGCTGCCCTGCGCACCGACGAGCGGGGGACCGATCCGGCACTTGCCGGCTCCGCCGACCTCGACGCCCTGGTCGACGAATACCGCCGCTGCGGCATCGAGATCGCCACGGCGATCTCGCCGCAGGTCGCGAATCTCGCCGGACCGACCGGTACTGCGGTGCACCGCATCACCCGGGAAGCGCTGGCCAACGTGGCCCGTCACGCCGCAGGCAACACGGTCGAAGTGGGCGCCGACCTGGTCGACGGCGACGTGCGACTCGTCGTCGCCGATCACGGACGGGCGGCGTCGGCACCCGACCCGAACAGCGGTCACTTCGGGTTGATCGGGATGAGCGAGCGCGCCCGCGCCATCGGCGGCCAGCTCGATGCCGGGGCAACGGCCGATGGCTGGCGCGTCGATGCCCGCCTTCCGGTTCTCGCCGCGCCGAGCAGCGAGCTCGCTCGATCATGATCCGCGTCGTCGTGGTCGACGACCAGCCGGTCGTGCGCAGCGGGATCGTCCGCATCCTCGGACCCGGACGACGGGTTCGAGGTCGTCGCCGAGTGCGGCGACGGCGACGAGGTCGCTTCCACCGTCGCCGAGCATCGCCCGGACCTCGTCCTCATGGACATCCGCATGCGCCGGATGGACGGCGTGACGGCGACACGCACGTTGACCGGTGACGGGTCCGGTCCGCCAGTGCTGGTGCTCACCACGTTCGACGACGACGACGCCCTGTGGGGCGCGCTCGATGCCGGTGCCGCCGGGTTCGTCCTCAAGGACGCCAGCGCCGAGAACCTGATCGCCGCGGCGCGCGCCGTCGCCGGCGGTGCTGCCTGGCTCGACCCCAAGGTCACCCCGCGTGTGCTCACCGCGTTTCGCAACAACGTTCGTCCACGCCTCGCCGAAGCCGCCAGGGTCGACGAGCTGACCGGGCGCGAGCACGACGTGCTCCGCCTGATGGCCCGCGGCGCAACCAACGGCGAGATCGCCGCCGAGCTGTTCGTGAGCGAGGCGACCGTGAAGACGCCACGTCGGTGCCATCTTCACGAAGCTCGGAGTGCGCGACCGCGCCGCCGCGATCATCTTCGCCTTCGACCACGGACTCGTCGACCCGCAGCGCTGATCAGCCGATCCGGCTGTTGCCACCTCCGACCGTGGTCGGAGACGTCGTTGGGACCGTCGGGCGATGTGCTCGAGCAGTTTGTGGCCCACCATCGACACATGACGATCAACCTTGTGGAAGTCGACCGGTTGGGCAAGCGCTACGGATCCGCCGAGGTCCTCCGCGACGTGTCGTTCGTCGTCCGGCGCGGCGAGTTGTTCGGCCTGCTCGGCACCAATGGAGCCGGCAAGACGACAACGGTCGAGATCCTCCAGGGCCTGCGCCGGTCCGAGCGTGGGTCGGCGACCGTTCTCGGTCTCGACCCGGCCACCGCCGGCGACCGCTTGCGGCGGCGAATCGGCTCCCAGCTCCAGGACGCCGCCCTGCCCGACCGGATGCGGGTCGGCGAGGCGTTGCGGCTGTTCTCGTCGCTGCATGCGAGCCCCCGGCCGCTCGGTGAGCTTGCCGAGGAGTGGGACCTCGGCCGCCTGTGGGGACGCTCGTTCGGCGCCCTGTCCGGGGGTGAGCGGCAACGGCTGTTCGTCGCCCTCGCCCTCGTCGGCCGTCCGCAGCTGGTGTTCCTCGACGAGCTGACCCAGAACCTCGATCCCGTCGGCAGGCGGCACACCTGGGACGTGATCCGCCGGGTGCGTGACGGCGGCACCACGGTGGTGCTCGTCACTCACGACGTCGAAGAGGCCGAGCGATTGTGCGACCGCATCGTCGTGATGGATCGCGGCCGGGTCGTCGCCGACGGCACACCGGCGGGGATCGTCGACGAGCTCGGCGGAGCGGCGACGGTGCGGTTCACCGACGCCGAGATCGACGTCCGCACGCTGCACACCCTGCCTGGTGTGGACCGCGTGCAGCGCCACGGCCCCGAGGTCCACGTCGCCGGCAGCGGACCCGTGTTGGCATACGTCGGAGCGCACCTCGTCGACATCGGCCGGCCCGCCATCGACTTGCGCGTGCACCGCCCGTCGCTCGAGGAACAGTTCGTCAAACTCACCCAGACAAGGACCGAGGAGGCCGCGTGATGAGCGTTGTCGTTGCCCCAACCGTCGCCACCGATTCCGGCCGTCAGGACGGCCTGCTCCGGACGATCCTGCGCCTCACCGGCCTCGAGCTGCGCTTGCTGATCCGCGAGCCGGGCGTTCTCGTCGGCCTCATCGCCTTCCCAGCCGTGACGGTGCTCGTGCTCGCCGGAGTCTTCGGCTCCGACCCTGACCCCGATTTCGGTGGGGTGATCCCGAGCGAGCACTATGTCGTCGGATACGTCGGAGTAGTGCTCGCCTCGCTTGGACTCGTGACCTTGCCCGCCCACCTCGCGTCGCACCGCGAGCTCGGCGTGCTGCGCCGCTACCGCGCCGCCGGGCTCGATGCCCGGGCGGTGGTCGGCAGCCACATCGCCCTCGGTGCGGTGCTCGGCACCGTTGCCAGCGCTGCGGTGCTGGTCATCGGCGCTAGTGCCTACGGCGTGTCGATGCCGGACGATCCGCTCCGCGTCGTCGCCTGGTTCGTCGCCGGCCTGCTGTGCTTCATCGCCATCGGCGGCGCGCTCGGCGCGGTGATGCCGAGCAGCCGGGCGGCATCCGCGTTCGGCAACCTGTTGTTCGTCCCGATGTTCCTGCTGGGCGGTGGTGGGCCGCCTCGCGAGGTGATGACGGGGGCGATGCAGACCGTGTCCGACGCGTTACCGCTGAGCCACATCATCGGCGGGCTGCGCCTGTCCTGGCTCGGCGCGACCGATGACCCCCACGCCCTGTGGTGGCCGGCGCTCGTCGCCGTCGTGGCCACCTTCGTCGCCGTGCGAACAATGCGCCGCCACGTCGGCTGAGTAGGTCAGCGCGGCGGTGTGGTGCGGTGGTCGGCGCGTACCGTCACGGTGACGCGCTGCTCGGCGGGGTTGCGGAACGGATACGAGTCGACACCGAGGTACTTCTTGGCGAGGGCGTCGATGTGCTCGTCGGCGCCCTCGTCGGTCAGCTCGGCCGTGCCCCGAACGCCGATCCACCGGTAGGCGTCCTTTCCGTCGGCGACCAGGACCGCAATGCGGGGATCGCGTTCCAGGTTGTTCGTCTTCACCCGTCCGCGGGCGGTGTTGAAACGGAGGTTCTCGCCGTCGGTGTCGACCCATACCGGGGTGACCTGTGGCGAGCCGTCGGTCATCACCGTAGCGACGAAGCCGAGGTGCGGTTCGTTGATCAGGGCGAGGTCATCAGTGGTCAACACGTTGTCAGTCATGTGGAAGGTTCTACCTGCTGACCGTGGTGACGGTGCAGTCGAGAGCGTCAGTCGAGCGCCTCAGACCACGTCGCAGGGGCGGCCGAGGGCGAGGCGGCCGGCGTGGAGCAGTGTCATCTCGATGCTGAACGGGTGGAACTTGATGCCGCGGATATCCCGGTAGGCCCGCTCGATCGGCGAACCCTTGAAGAAGGCGGCGCCACCGGCGATCTCCATTGCCAGGTCGCAGACCTCGATGCCGGCGAGGCTGATCTCCCGCTTCGCTGCCATCACCGCCGCCACCGTTTCCATCGACGGTGCCGGGTCGTCGCCGACCACGGCGAGCGAACCGTCGAGCGCCCAGCCCGCGACCTGCAGGCGATTGCGCATCAGGCCGACGAGTCGCTGTACCGACGTGTCGTCGCCCTTGGCCTGGCCGGTGACGAGCTCGATCGCCGCCGTCGCAGCCGCCTCGGCCACCCCGAGGTAGACCCCGTCGACAATCGAGAAGGCGATGCTGGCGATCACCTGCAGCGGCGGGTCGACGACACCATGGGGGCGATCGGCGAGCACCCGCTCGTCGGGGACGAACACGTCGTTGATCGTCACGTCGTTGCTGGCGGTGCCGCGCATTCCGAGCGTGTCCCAGTTGTCGTGAACCGTGACGCCGGGGTCGTTGAACGGCACCGACATGTTGAGCACCCGCAGCCCACGCTCGGGGTCTTCGAACGGGAACATCGTCGCCATCACCGCGCCGACCGGCGACTGGCTGGCGAAGATCTTGCGTCCGCTCACCTTGTAACCGCCGTCGACGCGTACGGCCTCGCCGCGTGGACTCACGAAGTCGCCACCGCCCGTCGAAACGAGGACGATGCGGTCATCGGCGATGCGTCGCAGTGTCGCTTCAGCGCCAGGAACCTCGCGGCGGTAGCGCCACGCCATGAAGGTGGTGACGTGCTGGTGCATCGACAACGCCAGCGCCGTGGACGCGCAGTAGTGGGCGAGCTCACGCATCACCATCGACGTCTGGCGGATCGTCGCCCCCATACCACCGAGCTCGGTGGGCACGGCGAGGGCGAGGAAGCCGGCGTCGCGGAGGAGTTCGAATGACTCCTGCACCCACGAGCCCTCGGCGTCGTGGCGTGCGGCGTGCTCGGCGAGGACCGGTCCAAAGCCGGCCGCCCAGGCGACGAGCTCCGCCTCCCGTGCCTGGGCGTCTTGGGTCTCCATCACTGTCGTCATGACGACAATTGTCCCGTTTGTCGACCGGCGGGCTAGTCGAATTTCCGAACCAAACCGGTACGAATAATGGACTCAGCAGCTCGATGTGGGCGCTACGGTGGCCGAATGCCGGATTACGGAAAGTTCTGTCCGGTGTCGATGGGCGCCGAGGTCGTCGCCGACCGGTGGACTCCCCTGATCCTGCGCGAGCTGATCCTGGGCAGCACGCGCTTCAACGACATCGCCCGCGGACTACCGGGGATCTCCCGGTCGCTGCTCGTGCAACGACTCAGGCACCTCGAACGCAAAGGTGTCCTCGAACGGTGGCCGACGGCGAGCGGCCGGGGCAGTGAGTATCGCCTGACACCGGCCGGCAAGGACCTCGAGAGCGTGGTCATGGCCCTCGGCGAGTGGTCGGTGCAGTGGCTGTACAGCGAGCTGGAACCCCGCGCCATCGATCCGATCACGCTGACCTGGTGGATGCACCACCGCGTCGACATTGCCGCGCTACCGCCCGGCCGGGTTGTCGTGCAGTTCGACTACACCGCACCAGGACGGTTGACGGTGTGGATCGTGCTCGATCGCGGCGAGGCATCGGTGTGCAACCAGCACCCGGGTTACGAGAGTGACGTGATCGTCACGTGCACGGCGCCGGCGCTGTCGGGGGTGTTCAACGGTGTCGAGTCGTGGGGCCACGCCATCGCCACCGGTGCGATACGCGTCGACGGCCCGCCCCGGCTCGTCCGGGCGCTGCCGCGCTGGTTCCTGGGCAGCCCGTTCACGTCGCTCGTGGCCGCCAAGGCGTCGGCGATGGCCTGAGCGCCGCAGACCTAGTCGAAAACTACGGTGCGCCGGCCGTAGATGAGGGTGCGATGCTCGACGTGGGCGTGCACGGCCCGGGCGAGCACGGCGACTTCCAGGTCGCGTCCCTTGCGGCGCAGCTCGTCGACGTCGTCGCGGTGGCTCACCCGGATCACGTCTTGGTCGATGATCGGCCCCTGGTCGAGGTCGGCGGTCACGTAATGGGCGGTCACGCCGATGAGCTTGACGCCACGCTCGTGCGCCTGGTGGTACGGGCGGGCGCCGGTGAACGACGGCAGGAACGAGTGGTGGATGTTGATCGCTCGGCCTGCCCACTCGTCACAGAACGCCGGCGAGAGCACTTGCATGTAGCGGGCGAGGATCACGAGGTCGATTCGGTGGTCGACGAGCGCGGCGGCGAGGAGCGCCTCCTGGGCAGCCTTGTCGGCGTCCACGATGGGCAAGTGGCGGTACTCGACGCCGAACCACGACGCCATTTCCGCGTGATTGGGGTGGTTGCTGATGACGACCGGGATGTCGATCGGCAGCTCGCCGCTGCGCCGCCGGTGGAGGAGATCGCTCAGGCAGTGCGACTCCCGAGAGACGAGCACGGCGACGCGCTGGCGCTCGTCCGTGAAGCGCAAGGTCCAGCGCATCGCATAGTTCTCCATGATCGGTGCGGCTGCTTCGGCGATCTCTTCGCGCGACAGCGTGAGGCCGTCGAGCTCGAACTCGACACGTTGGAAAAACAAGGCGTCGGTGTGGTCGGTGTGCTGTTGCAGGTCGACGATGTTGCCGCCGTGGGCCGTGACGAACGACGCCACGGCGGCAACGATGCCGCGTTGGTCTGGGCAGGCGACGAGCAGCACGGCGTTGGCCATCACCCCACGCTACTGGGGTGGCAGGATGGGTCGGTGAGAACGAGACTCGCCTTGGTCGCTGCGGTGTCGCTCGCCGCCATGCTCGTCCCGACCGTGGCTGCCGGCACCACCGAGCCGCCGGCGCGCCGCCGTTCGAGATCCCTGAGGAGCGATGGGATGCCCTCGACGCGGCGGGGCTCGGCTGGATGTTCGCCGGTGACGGGCATCCCGCCCAGCCCGAAGGTGTTCCGTGGCCGACCGAGGAGTGGCCGGCCGGGGAGCTTCCCGCCGGGTTCGACGCTGCGGCCATCGACGAGTTCCTCACCTGGGCGCTCGCCCCGCCGGAAGGGGAGAGCTGCTGCATCGATGCCGTCGTCGCCGTGCAGGGCGGTGAGCTCGTGATCGAGCGATACCGCGACGGGATGGGATCCCGCCGAGGCGCACGTGTCGTGGTCGATGGCCAAGTCGGTCACGCAGGCGATGCTCGGGATCCTCGTCGCCGAAGGCCGGCTCGACGTTTTCGCTCCCGGCCGAGGTGCCGGAGTGGTCGGACCCAACCGACCCCCGCCACGCGATCACGATCGACACGATGCTGCACATGCGCTCCGGGCTGGAGTGGGTCGAGGAGTACGAAGGCACGAGCGACGTGATCGAGATGCTGTTCGGTGAGGGCAGCTCCGACCGGGCGCACTTCGCCGCCGACCGGCCGCTCGCCGATCCGCCGGGCGAGGTGTGGAACTACTCGACCGGGACGTCGATGATCCTGTCGCGGATCATCGCCGATCAGGTCGGCTACTTCGACGAAGGCACGCAGTGGGCGCAGGACGAACTGTTCGGCCCGCTCGGGATCACGTCGGTGGTCCACGACCTCGACGACACCGGCGTGATGAGCGGCGGCTCGGCGATCGACATGACGGCGCTCGACTTCGCCCGCTTCGGTTTGCTCTACCTGCGCGGCGGCGAGTGGGACGGCGCCCAGATCGTGCCCACCGAGTGGGTCGACTACGCCCGCCTGCCGGTGCCCGGCGATCCCATCTACGGCGCCCATTGGTGGCTCACCGGCGCCGAAGACCGCTTCCCGGCTTCGTTCGCCGCGAACGGGTTCAACGGCCAATCGATCACAATCGTTCCCGAGCTCGACCTCGTCGTCGTCGTGCTCGCCAACGAGCCCGGGGCTCGCCCCGATCTCGTCGGTCAGCGGGTGATCCAGGAGTTCGGCTACGCGCTCGCGCCGACGAGCACGACGGAGGCGCCGTGACCGCGCTGACGATGCTGTGCACGGACGGGTCGGATCTCGCCGCCGAAGCGCTGGCCGCCGGGCTGCGGGTACTCGCCCCGGCCGAGCGCACCATCGTCGTCACGGTGGTCGAACCCGTCGACGCCTCGTTGCTGCTCGGCGCATCCGGGTTCGCCGGTGGGGTGATGGACGAGGAGCAGTACGTCGAGACGGTGGAGGCCCACCGCGACGCCGCGGAGGGGATCCTCGGCGCGGCGGTGTCAGCACTCGGACTCGAAGACAACGACTCTGTGGAGACCGTCGCGATCGAGGGCGACCCCGGCCGGGCGCTGTGCGATCTGGCGGCGGAGCGCAGCGTCACCGTGATCGTGGCGGGATCGCGTGGTCGCGGCGGACTCAAACGCGCCGTGCTCGGATCGGTGTCCGACCACCTCGTTCGTAACGCGCCGTGTCCGGTCCTACTGTCCGGCCCCGCCACGGACTGACCAGCTTGGCTGGTCACTCGGCGTCGTTCAGCAGCTCGCGGTAGATCCCTGCCGTCGCCGCGTCGAAGCACACGAAACGAACCACCTCGACCGACGTCGGGGTCGAGCGGACGGCATCTACGGCGACCTTGGCCGCGGCGTCCGGCGGGTAGCCGTAGACACCGGTGGAGATGGCCGGGAAGGAGATCGAGCGGGCCCGTACTCGATCCGCCTCCTCCAGCGAGCGCCGGTAGCACGAGGCCAGCAGGCCGGCCTCGCCTCCGCCGCCACCGCGCCAGATCGGGCCGACGGTGTGGATCACCCAGAGGGCGGGGAGTCGGAAGCCAGGGGTTGCCTTGGCGTCGCCGGTAGCGCAGCCGTAGAGATCGCGGCAGGCCGCCAGCAACTCTGGCCCGGCGGCGCGGTGGATCGCCCCGTCGACGCCCCCGCCGCCGAGCAGCGACTCGTTCGCCGCGTTGACGATGGCGTCGGTCGTCTCGGCGGTGATGTCACCCTGCACGACTTCGATCATCATTGGGCCCCATGATTGCTCCCTGGCCGATCGCGCCGATGCGGGCCGTGAACACGCGGGCGGTGCCGCGGGGCGACGACTGGGTGTACGAGCCGAAGTGGGACGGTCATCGTGTGCTCGTCCGGCGCGTCGGTGACGACTTCGACGCCGTCAGTTCGACCGGCAAGCCGAAGCTCCCGCAGTGGCCATGGTTGCGAACGGCGGTGGCGGCGGCGACGGACCACGGCGTCGTCCTCGACGGCGAGGTGATCGCCTACGACGCCGACGGCAAGCACACGTTCCAGAGTGTCGGTCGTGCCGACCGCCAGCACGCCTT
Source organism: Ilumatobacteraceae bacterium (assembly GCA_963716665.1). Classification (GTDB taxonomy): domain Bacteria; phylum Actinomycetota; class Acidimicrobiia; order Acidimicrobiales; family Ilumatobacteraceae; genus Desertimonas. The sequence continues at coordinate 283,299 of CAVQTY010000015.1, read as the reverse complement.
CGTCGTGTTCGATCTTCTCGTCCTCGACGGTGCCGACCTGCGTGGCCGACCGTGGAGTGAGCGCCGGGAACTGCTCGAATCGTCGGTGCGCCCGACACCTCCGCTGTCGATCACCCCGGTGAGCGACGACGCCGAGGTCATGGAAGCGGCGACGCGTGCCCAGCGCTTCGAGGGTCTCATCGCCAAACGGGCCTCGTCGATTTACCAGTCGGGGCGGCGGGTCCCCGCCTGGGTGAAGGTCAAGTACACAAACTCCCAGGAGATGGTCGTCGGCGGCTACAAGCTCGGCGAGGGCAACCGGGCCGGGTTGTTCGGCTCGCTGCTCGTCGGTGTCCACGACGAGTCCGGGAGCCTGCAGTTCGTGAGCGCCGTCGGCACTGGGTTCAACGAGCGGACCCTGACAACGCTGATGGCCAAGCTGCGGCAGCTGGCAATGGACGAGTGCCCGTTCGCCGTCGCGCCGAAGCTGCCGCGCGGCACCTACCGCTGGGTGCGCCCCGAGCTCGTCGCCCAGGTCGGGTTCCTCGAATGGACCGAGGGCGGTGGCCTGCGCGCCCCCGTGTTCCTCGGCCTACGCGACGACAAGAACCCGTCAGAAGTCGTCCGCGAAACCTGACCTCAAGACCTCTACATCCGAGTGTTTGCTGCTATCCGAGTGTTACGTGCTCAGTTTTCAGCACGAAACACTCCATCGGCAGGAAACACTCCGATGGAGATCAGGCGGACTTGCGGGCGCGGGTCTTGCGTGCCTTGGGGGCCTCGTCGGCGTCGACGTCGGCCTCGGCTGCGGACGCAGCGGCGGCCTTCTTCGATCGTGTCGACTTCTTCGCCGCGGCCGGTGTCGACGACGGATGGCGCTGCTTCGCCGCTCGAGCCTCGGCGAGGCTGGCCTCGAGGGCCGCGGCAAGGTCGATGACAGCGGCACGCGGCGCCGCCTCGGCCTCGAACACCGGGATGCGCCCGGCCGCCTTCTCCTCGATGATCCGTTCGACCCCGGTGCGGTACTCGTCGGTGTACTGCCCTGGCTGGAAGTCGTCGCTCAGCGCTTCGACGAGGCCCTGGGCCATCTTCAGTTCCTTGTCGGAGATCTCCACGTCCTCCAGCTCGGCGTACTCCTCCACCGATGCCGGCTCGACCAGCTCGTCAGGGAAGACGAGCGTCGACAGCGTGAGGTGGGTGCCGTCGGAGCGGATCGCCGCGAGGTACTCCTTCTGGCGCATCACGAAGCGTCCGATGCCGACGCGGCCGGACCCGGCCATGGCGTCGGCGAGCAGGGCGTACGGCTTGGCGTTCTTGTCCGGCAGCACGAGATACGACGAATCGAACATCATCGGGTTGACGTCGGCCTCGGGCACGAACGTCTCGAGGTCGATCTCCTTCGACTTGACCGGCTGCAACGGCGCCAGGTCGTCGTCGGTAACGACCACGTAGCTACCGCCGATGTCGTAGCCCTTGACGATGTGCTCGGTCGGCACCTCCTCGCCACTCTCCTCGTTGACCTTGCGGTAGCGGATCCGCGACATGCTGCGGTCGTCGAGTTGGTTGAACGAGATGCTCTTCTTGCGAACGGCGGGCACGAGCCTGATCGGGATGGCGACCATGCCGAACGAGATCGCGCCCGTCCACACTGGACGAGGCATGCCGACAAGAGTACTCGTGTTCGGTCGCCAGCCACAGTATTCGTTGTCACAGCTCCGGCAGCGTCTGCTCCTGGCCGTTCAGGGCGTCGAACGGATCGCCGACGGTTTCCAGGCGTTTGAGCACGTCACGGATCGTCCAGCGGTCCGAACGCAGCTTCGGATCGTCGAGCTCGTCCCACTCCAAGGGCACGGACACCGGGGCGCCGGGCGCCGGGCGGATGCTGTAGGCGGCGACGAGGGTCTTGTTCACCTGATTCTGCGTGTAGTCGAGGCGGGCCTTGCCGCCGCGGGCGTTCTTCTGCCACTTCCAGCTCACCAGCTCGCGCACGACGCCGCCGACGGTCCGTGACAGCGCCTCGACGAAGTCCGACGTCTCCCGGAACGAATACCCGGCCTTCACGGGAATGTAGATCTGGATGCCACGTTTGCCGGTGACCTTCGGTCGGGCGACGAGGTCGAGCTTGTCGAGGGCGACGCGGTACAGCCGGGCGATCGTGAGCGTGTCGTCCCACGTCGTCTCCGTCCCGGGATCGATGTCGACGAGGGCGTACGACGGCTCGTCGGGCGATGCCGCCGTCGACGTCCACGGGTGGATCTCGAAGCCGGCGAAGTTGGCCGCCCACACCAGCGCCGGGGCGCCGTCGATCATCAGGTACTCCCTGGTCTCGCCCGTGCTCGCCCGGGGATTCGGCCAGCGCCGCACCCACCGCGGGGCGTGGGCCGGGACGGCCTTGTGGTAGAAGCCGCCTTTGGCGCTGTCGACGCCGTCCGGAAAGCGGTTGAGGTTGACCGGGCGTGTCGCCAACGCCATCGTCATCCACGGGGCGACGGTGGCGTAATAGCCGATGATCTCCCGCTTGGTGATCGGCTTCGATCGCCCCCGGCCCGGGATCAGCACCTTGTCGAGGTTGGTGATCTGCTGGGTGACGGTGCCGACGGTCCAGTCCGCCTTGGCTGCCGGCAGCTTGCGCAGGGCGGCGAGCTCGCCGTCCGTCGCTGCATACCACTTGCCCGGCCGCCCGTTGGCGATGTCCTCGTTGGTGCGGGCACTGAGCACGGAGCGCGGGAGGTCCTCCGGGTCCCAACCCGGCACCGCCGCGTCGTCCTTCTTGTGCATCAGCAACCACTGGTCGTCGTCCTCGCCCGGCTTGCCCGTGCGCACGAGCAGGAAGCGACCGCGCAGCTTGCGCCCGACGAGTACGAACTTGAACTCGCCACCGTCGATCGCCTTGGCGGCGGGCGGTTCGTCGGGGTATTCCGGATCGGGTTCCCACCAGCCGTCGTCCCACAGAACGACGTCGCCCATGCCGTAGCCGCTGGGGATGATCCCTTCGAACCAGCCGTAGGCGTAGGGATGGTCCTCGACCTTGACGGCCAGCGATCTACGCGCCGGATCGAGGCTCGGACCCTTGGGGACCGCCCAACTGACCAACACGCCGTCGACCTCGAAGCGCAGGTCGTAGTGCAGACGGCGGGCACGGTGGCGCTGGACGAGGAAGCGGTTGCGCCCGTCCGCGCTTCCCGCCACCTTGCCCGGAGGCTCGGGCGACTTCGTGAAGTCGCGCATCGAGTCGTACGTGGAGAGCCGGCGCTCGCGAGCGGGCACGATGCGAGAGTACCCATGCCCGCTGCTACTCGACCGTGGCGGCCTCCACGCGCGGCACACCGACGACGTGCTCCGGAGCGAGCTGGCGGAGGTCGGCGACGAGGGCGATGAGCTCGCCCATCACGAGGTCGGCGGCGCGGCGCACGGCCTCCGTTGGCGGGTCGTCGACGTCGCCGACGAGGGCACGCACGTCGATCGGGGTGCCGACGAGGACGTCGACACGAGGTCGCAGCAGGAGGTTCTTGAACAGTCGCAGCACGATCCGCCTGCGGCTGACCACCTCGTGGGCGCCGACCATCGCCACTGGGACGATCGGCGCCCCGGACCGCACTGCGAGGCGGACGGCGCCGGTCTTTGCCCGTTCCGGCCAGCGGTTCGGATCGCGGGTGATGCGGCCCTCCGGGAACACGCCGACTGCCTCACCGGCGGCGAGGGCGGCGGCTGCGGCATCGAGGGCGTGAGCTGCATCGGGTCCGCCGCGGGTGACAGGGATGAAACCGAGCTGGCTCAACGCCCGGCCGAGGACCGGCACACGGAACACCCCCGACGTCGCCAGCAGGCGCAGCGACCGGCCGAGCCGCCGGCACGCCAGCGCCAGAAGGACGCCGTCGGCGTAGCTCGTGTGGTTGGCGATGACGATGATCGGTCCGTCGGGGAGGCGCTGGGCGGCAAGGCGACGGCCACGCTGGCGCTCGACCGTCAGCCGGCTGATGGTCGTCACCGCGACTCCGGCAACGGCAGCGAGCACGGCATACAGCAGGGCGCCGGTGCGTCCCGGGTGCCGCCACCCGTTGCTCATTGGCGCACCATGGCCGCGTGGTCCGTCGTCTGGGGAGACCGGTGGTGCGCCACTGAGCTAAAGGCGCCGTACTGCTGATTCGCTCGCTCGAAGACTCGCTCGCTCACTGCCGGGCGTGGCGGCTGATGACCACGCGGTGATCCTACGATCCGGCCGAGCCCTGCTGGTCGATGGCACGATGAGTGCGTGGCTCCGACGACCTTGACCGAGCTGCTCGCTCGCCCCGACGTCGTCGAGCAGTGCGAATTGCGCTCGTCGTTCGGGTTGATGGCGATCCACGGCGGGGGACTGGAGCAGATGACCGACGTCATCGCCGCAGCCGCCGCCGAGCTGGCCGGAGCCTCGTACTACGCCGTCGTCCATCCCGTCGACGTCGATCACCACCTGTCGTCGCTGCGCTACCGCGTCGCCGAATCGGCGCTACTTGCGGCCTTTGTCGAGCACGTCGACGTCGTGGTGTCGATCCACGGCTATGGCCGCGAGGGGAGCTGGACCTCGATCCTCGCCGGTGGCCGCAACCGCCGGCTGGCGACGGCCGTCGCCGCCGAGGCCGCGGCGCGGCTTCCTGGTTACGAGGTGATCACGGAGCTTGCCCGCATCCCGGTCGAACTGCGTGGCCTCAGCGCCCGCAACCCCGTCAACCTCCCGCCGGCGCGAGGTGTTCAACTCGAGTTGCCACCTCGCGTCCGCGGACTGAGCCCGCTCAGCCCGCCATCTGGGGACGACGGCTTCTCGCCCCCGACGCGCGCCCTCATCGACGTGCTCGCCACCGTCGCCCGGCGTTGGCGGTGATCTCAACGCTGGGCTGACGACGCGGCGCGTTCCGCTTCGTACCATCGACGTCGATGACCGAGGACCTCTGGGCCGCGAACGGTCGCGTTCCGCGCCTGGTGGACCTCGCGCTCGTCCTGCCGGTTCTCGCGGCTGTCATTCTCGGCACGATCCACATCCCGGTAGAAGCCGGCGATCGCCCGATGGATGCGCTGGCGTATGTCTGCGGCATCGTCGGCGCTGTATCGCTCGTGTTCTGGCGGCGGTCGGCCGTTGCGGTAGTCGCCGTCGTGCTGCTCACGACCGCCATCTACAGCGCCCGCGACTACGCCGGCGGTCCGGCGCTGCTTCCTGGACCGCTCGCGCTGCTTGCCCTCGGCTACACAGCGCCCCGGCGGGTCGGTTGGATCGGCGCGGCCAGCTACGTGGTGGTCACGATCTTGGTCCGAGTCATCGTGGGCAACGCCCCCCTCGGCGAGCTGTTGATCCTCATTGGCTGGGCTTCGGCGGCGGTGCTCGCCGGTCAGTCGCTCGCCGCCCGCGGGGAACGGGCGGCGGCGCAACGTCAGCGCGCCGCCCACGAGGCCGAGCAGGCTCTCGCCAACGAACGCCTGCGCATTGCCCGCGACCTGCACGACTCCGTCGCCCATGCGATGTCGACGATCAACGTGCAATCGGGAGTGGCCGCGCACCTGCTCGACAGTGACCCGACGCAGGTGAAGGGGGCGCTCGAGGCGATCCGCGCCGCCAGCAGCGACGCCCTCGACGAGTTGACGGTGATCCTGTCGGCGATGCGGGAATCGGATGGTCCGGTGCCGCTGTCGCCGCTGCCGACACTGGCCGACGTCGGCGAATTGATCGAGCGCGCCAACGGCGACGGCCTACCCGTCACGGCCGCGGTGCACGGCGACGTCGACAGCGTCGCGTCGACCGTGAGTACGGCGGCGTTCCGGGTCGTTCAAGAGGGGCTCACCAACGCCCGCCGGCACGCTGGTCCAGGGGCGCGCACGGAGGTCGCCATCGACGTCGGCGACCGCGGCGCCCTGTCCGTCCGCGTCAGCGACGACGGCGGCAAGCGCCCGCCACCAACGGTGCGACACACCGACGCGTCGAGCGGCGGCTTCGGCCTGCTCGGCATGCGCGAACGCGTCGAGTCGACGGGCGGAACGCTGAATGTCCGGACACGACCGGAGGGTGGCTTCGAGGTCGTCGCCAACTGGGGCGGACGATGACATCTCGCCACCGGTGCGAGCGACGAGGCGCCGGTGGTAATCCCTTTGCGAGCGACGAGGCGCCAGCCGAGGAGCGGCTATCAATGGCCTGCGTGGCCGGGGAACGCAATGACGGCCTGCGTGGGCGGGGAACGCAATGGAGATGGCGGTCGTGATCACCGTCGTGGTCGCCGACGACCAGACGCTGGTGCGCACCGGGTTCAAGGCCCTGCTCGACGCCGAGGACGACATCGAGGTGGTCGGCGAGGCGGGCACCGGCGCCGAGGCCGTGGCGCTCGCCGATCGACCGGCGTCCCGACGTCGTGCTGATGGACATCCGCATGCCCAACGTCGACGGACTCGCCGCCACCCGCCAGATCACCGATCATCCGGACCTCGGTGCTGTCAAGGTGCTCGTGCTCACGACGTTCGAGCTCGACGAGTACGTCTACGAGGCGTTGCGTGCCGGCGCATCCGGCTTTCTCGTCAAGCACACCGAGCCGGCCGAGTTGATCCGCGCCGTGCGCGTGGTCGCGCGCGGTGACGCCCTGCTCTCGCCCGGCGTGACACGACGGCTGATCGCGACGTTCACCGAGCGCCCGTCGGACGCTTCTCCAGCCGATCCCGATCCCCGCGTGGTCGAACTGCTGACGGCTCGCGAGCGCGAAGCCGTCACCCTCGTCGCCGACGGGTTGTCGAACGACGAGATCGCCGAGCGGTGGGTCGTGAGCAACGCCACGGTGCGTACGCACGTGAGCCGGGCGATGACCAAGCTCAACGCTCGTGATCGCGCCCAACTCGTCGTGTTCGCGTACCGCACAGGGCTCGCGTCGATCTCCCGACCCGAGTCGACGGCCTGACGCTCGGTCTCAACACCTGACGCCTCAACACCTGACGTAGCGCGATCTCCACGGTCGGGCGACGACGCGACACCCCGCGTCGGTTCACCCTGGAGACATGACCACTACCACGCTCCTCCGGACCGATCGGCCGCCGGCGACGGCCACCGATGATGCTGTCGTAGTCGACAGGCTGAGCAAGCGATTCGGCAGCCGCGTCGCCGTCGACGAGGTGTCGTTCTCCGTGCCGGTCGGCACCGTCGCCGGCCTGATCGGCCCCAACGGCGCCGGCAAGACGACGATCATGGCGATGCTCCTCGGGCTCGTCCGCCCCTCCGGCGGGTCGGCCACGGTGCTCGGTAGCCCGGTGAGCAAGCGCACCGAGTATCTCCCCCGCGTCGGTGCGCTGATCGAGGCGCCGGCGTTCCATCCCGGTGTTTCCGGCATGGACAATCTCCGCGCTCTCGCCGTCCTCGGCGGCCACTCGACGGTTGGTCTCGACGACCTGATCGACCTCGTCGGGCTCAGCGGGCGGGGCGACGACCGCGTCGGGGCGTACTCGTTCGGGATGAAGCAGCGTCTCGGCATCGCCGCCGCCCTGATCGGCGATCCCGACCTCGTCATCCTCGACGAACCGACCAACGGCCTCGATCCCGTCGGTATGCAGGACGTGCGCACGCTGATTGGGGCGATCTCCGACGGCGGCCGCACGGTGATCGTGTCGTCGCATCTGCTCGGCGAGCTCGAACAGGTCTGCGACTGGCTGATCGTCCTCGATCACGGCGGACTCGTCCACCTCGGAACGCCGGAATCACTCGGCGGCACCAGCGACACGATCGTGCTGCGGGCCGACCGACCGGGCCAGCTCGACGACCTGGCGGTGATCGCCGGCTCGTCCGGCCTTGCGGTCGAGCGCCATGACGACGGGCTCGTCGTGACCGTCAGCGACGAAGTCGATGCCGGCCTCCTCGCCGCCGAGATCAACCGCCGGGCCCACACCGCTGGGATCGTGCTCGCCGAACTCCACCACCAGCGCGCCGATCTCGAAGCCCGCTACCTCGAACTCGTCAACCGCAATGTCATCCAGAAAGGAACATCATGAAGCGTTCCCAGGCCACGCAGGCCGTTTTTGGCCGCTCGCTCGCTGGCGCTCACTCGCTCGCACCTGAAAGGGGTCTCCGATGATTACGAGCTTTCGCTCCGAGTGGATCCTCCTCAATCGCCGGCGGCTGTGGATCACCACCGGCCTGACCACTGTGGTCTTCACCGTGGTCGCCACAGCCCTGGCTATCTCGACGGCGAAGCCGTTCCTGCAGTCACCCGACGCCGGACTCGTCCTCGAGGCCCTGCTGGGATCGGGCGGGGCCACCGCAGCCGTGATCTTCTCCGTCGCCTTCAGCTCGATCCTCGTGCTCGCTGCCTTCGCCAGCAGCACGGGCAACGAGTTCACGAGGGGAACGCTGCGCGCCGCCCTCACCCACCAGCCGCGTCGTTGGGCGTTGATGGGCGGCAAGCTCGCTGCCCGGGTCATCGTGGCGGCGATGCTGATGGCGCTGGCCTTGGTAGTCGGTGCCGCCACGTCAGCCATCGTCGCTCCCGCCCAGGACATCGACACCTCCGGCTGGTTCGGCGTCGGTGCACTGAGCCAGGCCGCGGGTGACTACGTGCGCCTGCTCGGGTTCGTCGTCGTGTACGCCCTGATCGGGACGATGGTCGCCGTTCTCGTGCGGTCGACTCCGGTCGCCCTGGCAATTTGTCTCGTCTGGTTCGGCCCGCTGGAGAACGTCATCGGTGAAGGCCGCGCGTGGGCGGACCGCTGGTTTCCCGGCCTCCTCCTGCGCTCGATGCTGCAGCCGGACAACCCCGGGTCGATCGCCACCGGAGCTGCCGTCGCCACGCTTGCGGTCTACGCCGCCGTGTGTGCCGGCGTCATCGCCGTCGTGATGGCCCGACGCGACGCATAGCGGGGCATGATGAGCCGGTGGACGACAGCGCACGAGTCGCCCGGGCGATCGAGCTCGCCGACGAGCTGTTGCGGGCCGCCGACGCCACGACCACACGGTCCGAGCGCCGCCGGCAGGATCGACTCGGACGGCTCGTCGCCGACCCGCCGAGTCGGGAACTGGTGCAGCGGCTCACCGACGAGGTGCTGCGGTTCGATCGTCCTCGCGCCGCGGCGAAGCGGTTCGCCGCCTTGGCGAGTGCCGGTATCCCTCGCTCGCTCGGGCGTGGTGACCGGCTGCTGATGTCGGCCGGGGCGCGCCTCGCCCCGGTCGCGCCTCGACTGGTCATGCCGCTCGTGCGCCGGCGGATCATCGCCGAGACGCGCGGACTCGTCATCCCCGCCGAGGACGCCGCCTTGAGCCGTCACATCCGCCGGCGCACGAACGCCGGCGTGCAGCTCAACCTCAACCTGCTCGGCGAGGCGATCCTGTCGGACGCCGAGGCCGAACAGCGCATCGCCCGGGTCATCGCCACCGTGCGACGGCCGGACGTCGACTACATCTCGGTGAAGATCTCGGCGATCTGCGCCCTGCTCGACGTGTACGCCTTCGAGCACTCCGTCGACCGGATCGGCGTCGCCCTGCGCCGGATCTACGACGCGGCGATGGCGGCGAGCCCGCCGGTCTTCGTCAACCTCGACATGGAGGAGTACAGCGACCTCGCCCTCACCGTCGAAGCGTTCCTGGGCGTCCTCGACGAGCCGGCGTACCGGCAGATGCCGGCGGGCATCGTGCTGCAGGCGTACCTGCCCGACTCGCATGACGTGATGGACCGGATCGGTGCGTGGGCAGCCGCCCGCGTCGCCGCCGGCGGAGCGCCGATCAAGGTGCGCATCGTCAAAGGCGCCAACCTGGCGATGGAGCAGGTCGACGCCGAACAGCACGGGTGGATCCAGGCGCCCTACGCCACGAAAGCCGACACGGACGCCAGCTACAAGCGTCTGCTCGCCTCGTGCTTGCGGCCGGAGTGGGCGGGGGCGATCCGCCTCGGTGTCGCCAGCCACAACCTCTTCGACCTCGCCTGGGCGCTCACCCTGGGCGACGAGCTGCCGGCGTCGCGGCGCGACGACATCGACATCGAGATGCTCGAGGGGATGGTTCCTGCTCAATCCCGCGCCGTGCAGCAACGGTCCGGCACGATGCTGTTGTACTGCCCGATCGTCCGCCGCGACGAGATCGAGGCGAGCCTTGCCTATCTCGCCCGCCGCTTCGACGAGAACACCGCGCCGGAGAACTTCCTCCGGGCGATGTTCGTCATGCAACCGGAGTCGCCGGCCTTCGCGACCGAGGCCGAGCGCTTCCGATCGGCGGTTCTGACCCGCCACGATGTGCCGACCGAGAGGCTGCGCCGTCCGATCGATCTTCAGGCACCATCGGCCGACGATCCAACCGTGTTCGTCAACCACCCGGACACCGACTTCACCGACAGCGACCGGCGCGCCGATATCGCCGCGGCGATCGCCAAGCACGCCGTCAACGGGTGTCCCGACGGCGAGTACCCGCTGACGACGGACGTCGCATCGATCGACGCCGCTGTCGACCGCGCCGCGGGCGCCGTGACTCGCTGGTCGAAGCGTTCGCCAGTCGAGCGGGGGACGCTGCTGCGGGCCGTCGCCGAGCAGATCGATGCCGAGCGCTGGGCGACGATCGCCCAAATGGCGGCGGAGGCGGCGAAGACGGTCCGCGAGGGCGATCCCGAGGTCTCCGAGGCGATCGACTTCGCTCGCTACTACAGCACGGCAACGATCCCGCCGTCGACCGAGCCCTACGGCATCGTCGTCGTGGCGTCACCCTGGAACTTCCCGTACGCAATTCCGGCCGGCGGTGTGCTCGCCGCCCTGATGGCCGGCAACGCGGTGATCCTCAAGCCGCCGCCGGAGACCCGCCAAACCGCCTGGCTGCTCGCCAACCAGTGCTGGCGGGCCGGCGTCCCGCGTGACGTCCTGCAGTTCGTCGCCTGCCCTGACGGCGAGGTCGGCCGGCGGTTGATCACCCACGACGACGTCTCCACCGTCGTGCTCACCGGGTCGTACGACACCGCCCAGTTGTTCCTCGGCTGGAAGCCGCGGCTGCGCCTGCTCGCCGAGACGAGCGGTAAGAACGCCATCGTCGTCACCGAGGCGGCGGACATGGACGCGGCGATCCGCGACGTCGTCCGCTCGGCGTTCGGGCACGCCGGACAGAAGTGCTCGGCGGCGAGCCTGCTGATCCTCACCGCCCCCGTGTACGACGGCGACGAGTTCCTGCCCCGCCTGGCGGCGGCCGTGCGCAGCGTTCGGGTCGGCGCTGCCGACGACCCGGCGACGATGATGGCGCCGCTGATCGCATCACCGTCGGGTCCACTGCTGCGCGGGCTGACCGTGCTCGACGGGGCTGAGCGCTGGCTCGTCGAGCCACGCGAGCGACCGGGCTCCCGCCGCGTCGACGACACCGAGGCGATCGTGAGTCGATGCTGGACGCCCGGTGTCCGCGTCGGCGTCACGGAGGGCTCGTGGTTCCATCAGACCGAGTGTTTCGGGCCGGTGCTCGGCGTGATCCGGGCGGACGATCTCGCTCACGCCGTGCGCCTGCAGAACGGCACCCCGTTCGGGCTGACGGGCGGCATCCAGTCGCTCGACGACGACGAGATTCGCTACTGGCTCGATCACGTCGAGGTCGGCAACGCCTATGTCAATCGACACATCACCGGGGCGATCGTCCGCCGCCAGCCGTTCGGCGGGTGGAAGCGCTCGTCGATCGGCGGCGCGCCGAAGGCTGGTGGATCGCACTACGTCCAGGCCCTCCTGCGCGGTCTCCCGGTGGCCGTCGACGTTGCCGCCGCGACCGACAGCTATCGGGCGGCGTGGACCGAGCAGTTCGCCACCGGCCACGACGCCACGGGGTTGCGCAGCGAGGCGAACGTGCTGCGGCATCTGCCCGTCGCCGGTGTCGTCGTCCGCATCGGCGACAACACGCCCGACGGCGCCCGGGAAGCGGCGACCGCCGCAGCCCGGCTGTGCGGCGTCGTCGCCATTGTCTCCGACACTCGTACGGAGTCTGAGCCGGACCTCGCCGCCCGCCTCGGGAACCTTGGTGTCGCCCGGTTGCGGGCCCTCACCGACGTCGGCGACACGCTGGCCGCCGCCTGCCACCGCCTCGACATCGCCGTCGATCGCTCACCGGTCAGCGCCGACGGTTCGATCGAACTGCCTCGCTGGCACCGTGAACAGGCGATCAGCCGGACGATGCACCGCTACGGCAGCGTCCTAGTCCACACCGATGAGTCGACCGCCTCGGCGACGTCAGAATGAGCCATGTCCCGCAACAAGCAGACGGTCGAGACGTACATCGACGGGTTCAACAAGTCCGACCACGCCCAGATCCTGTCCTGCCTCACCGACGACATCGAATGGACGGTGTTTGGCTACTTCCGGTTGACAGGCAAGGACGCCTATGACCGCGAGATTGAGAATCCCGCATTCGTCGGCAGCCCGACGGTCACGATCACCCGCATGGTCGAGGAGGACGATGTAGTCATGGCCGAGATGACCCTCGACGCGCGGCGCGCCGACGGTGAGCCGATGCGAGCGGCGATGGGCGAGGTGTTCGTGATGCGCGACGGAAAGATCCGCGAGCGCCGCGCCTACGTGGTCGAGCTCAAGGAGAACAACTACCGATGAGCGGCAGACGGGTCGGCACTCGGGTGTGGTACGAGTGCAGTTTTCTGGCTCTCCTCACGTACCCGTGGGTTCGAGCGCCGCGCCCGTAGCTCTGGTCAGCTCTTGAAGTGGGTGGTCGCCGGCCATCGCGACGGGCTCGACGGAACTGGGTCGCCGATCCAGACATACCTGTCTGTGTCGCGGCCCGAGAATCGACGGCGACAATCCATGCCGCGTTCTACCGCCACGAACGAGACAGATTTGTCGTCGGCGGCGCCCGAGAGTCACGGCAGATCATCGGTCCAGTATTTCCGGCCCGAAACGGCACGCCGAGATGCCATATTGGCTGTCCATAGCGAACCCTCCCATGACCGATCCCCCGACCCCCGCGGCGACGTGGACGCCGTGGCGCGTCGCGCCCACGTCGGGCTTCGAGGTCGACGAGCCGCACGGAAACGTCGGGTTCATCCAGATCGACAGGAAGCGGTTCCTCGTGCGGGACGCGTTCAGGTTCAGCGATGCGGCCGTGGAGCAATTGCTCATCGATCGGCTCGTGAGGGACGGCAAGAGCGCGCAGCAGGCGCGGGCGGCAGTCGACGATGCCCGGACGTTCACCCCGACGACCGAGAATCCCACCGACATGGCGTCGGTGCCTCGCTACATGCGTTGGTTCGAGAGCGCCTATGGAGCCCACACGCTCGCCGCGATCATCCACGACAACCTGATTGTCGGTGAGCCGAACGCCGGGGCACTCGGCAGCGACACGCTCGCCGACCGGTTCTTTCGGGAAATGATGCAGGCAGCGGGCGTGCCCTGTCTCAAGCGGTGGATCATGTGGACCGCGGTCGCGCTGCGCTCGCGCTGGGCCGCCGGCGGTACGCGTCGGGTCTCCGTGATCGCATGGATCCTCCTTGCAATCGTTGGGATCGTGTCGCTCGTCTGGGGCCTCGGGGCGGCGCTGTTCGACTGGAGCAGTCCCGTCGACGCCTCGGTCCTCCTCGTCGTCGCCGTGCTGTTGCCGTTCGCGGCGGCACCGCTGTGGGGCAAGCAATACGGAGCCGGCCTCGTCGCCGCGATCGCCGCCCTGTGGATCCTGCCGGCCGCCGTCTTCGCCGGCCTCGGCTACCTGACGTATGCCATCCTCGAGCGTCTTGCAGGCAAGGTCGCCCCGACGTAGCGCGCCTGCACGTAGCGAACTTCTTGGTCGCTGTGACGACGTTAGTGACGCCAAATCGACCAAAGACCCTGACGACCCCCAGAACGGGGAGCGCTAGGCCGTCAGTCGCTCGCCGTCGACGGTGACCTCGGCGCGGTCGGGGTAGAACGAGACGTAACCAGCGATCTCGGCGACAGTCTGGATCGGCGACTCGTAGGCCCAGACGATGCCGTCGTGAGTTCTCCCACCGATCTCGGTGGACCAATACGACGCCTCACCCTTGAACGGGCACGTGGTGTGGAACGACGTCGGTTGGAGCAAGTCCATGCGCACGTCCTCCTTCGGGAGGTAGTAGCGCGTCGGGAGCCCGGTCTCTTCGAGCCGCAGCGCTCGATCGGTCGTCGCCAGCAGCTCGCCGTCGAGACTCACCTCGACGTGGGCATCGCTCGGCGTGACGGTGACGGTGTGTCCTGCGCTCATGAGCATTCCAACAGCGCTGCCTCAACGGCCATTCCGATCCCACGTCATCCGAACCGGAATCCCCGATAGCCGTCGGTGGCGACGCCGTCGCAGAGGTCGCGGTAGGTCCCCACGCCGCCGAGGTAGGCGAGGAACACTCGCGGCTTGCCGGGCACGTTGGCACCCATGTACCACGAGTCGGCTCGGGGGAAGAGTGTGAGGTCGGCGACCTCGGTGACGTGGGCGACCCACTCGTCCTCGGCGGCCTCGGTCGCCTCGATCACGGTCGCGCCGTTCGTGTCCATGGACGCCACGCAGTCGGCGATCCAGTCGACATGCTGCTCGATCGACACCATCATGTTGCTCAACACCGACGGGCTCCCGGGTCCGGCGATGATGAACAGGTTGGGGAACCCAGCGGTCGCCACGCCGAGGTACGTCCGCGGCCCGCCAGCCCACTTCTCGCTCAGCGACACGCCTTCGCGGCCGACCGGGTCGATGGCGAGCAGCGGTCCGGTCACCGCATCGAAGCCGGTGGCGAACACGATCACGTCGACTTCGTGTTGACCGCTGGTGGTGCGCAAACCACCCACCGTCACTTCGACGATTGGCGTGGACCGCAGATCGACGAGCGTCACGTTCGCACGGTTGAACGTCTCGTAGTAGCCGGTGTCGAGGCAGACCCGCTTCGTCGCGAACGGGAAGGTGCGCGGCGTCAGTGCCTCCGCAACGGCGGCGTCGTCGAGCCGTTCGCGGATCCGCTGACGGACGAAGTCGGCAGCGAACTCGTTGGCGACGGGGTCGACGAGCAGGTCGGCGAACGTGAACGTGACGCCGTAGATCGTGCCCCGCTCCCAGCCGGCGCGGAACCGCCGTTCCCGCTCGCCGGCATCGGTCGCCGTGGCGAGTCCCTCGCTGACCGTGTCGAGCACACCGATCTGGCTGCGCCGTATCCTCTCGCGGTGCTCGGGATAGTCGGCCTTGCGCGTCGCCGAAACGTTCGGGTCGACCGGTGCGTTGCGCGCCGGGATCGAGAATGCGGCGGTGCGCTGGAACACCGTGAGGTGCTCGGCCTGCTCGGCGATCAGCGGGATCGCCTGGATGCCCGACGAGCCGGTACCGATGACGGCGACCCGCTTGCCGGCGAAGTCGACGCCGTCGTGCGGCCACAGTGCCGTGTGCAACGTCTCCCCGCCGAAGGCGTCGATGCCGGGCAGCTCGGGACGTTTCGGCGCCGAGAGGCAACCGGTCGCCATCAGCACGAACCGCGACGTGGCCCCGTCACCACGATCCGTGGTCACCTCCCAGCGGCAGGCGAGGTCGTCCCATACGGCGTCGGTGACTCGTGTGTCGAACTGGATGTCGTGGCGCAGATCGAACCGGTCGGCGACGTGGTCGGCGTAGCGGAGGATCTCCGGCTGGGTGGCGTAGCGCTCGCTCCAGTCCCACTCCTGCTCCAGCTCCGGGGAGAACGAGTACGAGTAGTCGAACGACTCGATGTCGCAGCGTGCCCCGGGGTAGCGGTTCCACCACCACGTCCCGCCCACGCCGCCGGCGGCTTCGAAGCAGCGCACGGCCAGACCGAGCCGGCGCAGCCGGTGGATGGCGTACATCCCGGCGAACCCCGCCCCGACGATCACGACGTCGAAGCGATCGACCACCACCCAAGGATTCTCGCGCCCCTCCATCCGAGTGTTTGGCGTCATCCGAGTGTCACGCGGCGAACAGGGTGTCACGCAACACTCCGATGACACGTAACACTCGGATGGGGACGTCAGAGGCGGTTGTAGGGGTGGGCGGGGTGGCCGAGGATCCGGTGGGGGTCGACGATGTGCTTGAAGGCGGCGATGAGGCGTTGTTCGACGACGGGGGTCGTGGCCAGCCAGCGTTCGGCGTTGAGTGGACCGAGGCCGTGCTCGGCGCTGTAGCTACCGCCGGCGGCGATGACGAGGTCGTCGATCGTGCGGCGGATCGCCGATCGCTGCTCGGCGGTCGGCGGGCCGGAGTCGCCAGGGAACAGCACGTTGAGATGGAGACCGCCATCGCCGACATGGCCGAAGTCGCACATCACCGCATCCTGGGCGAGCCCGGCCACAGCATCGATGGCCCGCCGGCGCACGGACATCAGCGCCGATCGCGGCACGGACACGTCGTGACCGAGCACGACACCGAGCATGCGCAGGCTCTCGCTGACACGGTGACGCAGGCCCCACGCTGCGGCGGGATCGACGAGACGGCCATCGGCCAGCAGGCCGGCCGAGAAGGCGGCGTCGACATCGTCCTCGACGCCCGTCACGTCGTCGGTGTCGAGCGACCACTCGGCGAGCACGGCGGCGTTGGGGATGCCGCCGCCGAATGGGTTCGACGGCGCCCCACTGACGCTCAGCGTCCGCTCCAGGGCGGAGCCCGACACGAACTCGAAGGCGCTGATGGCGCCGGGCCGCCGTGGCTCGAGCGTTGCGAGCAGCTCGACGACGCGGTCAGGGTCGTCGACGGCCAGCCACCAGGTCTGCGTCGATCGGGGTAGGGCGACCAGATCGACGACCGCGGCGGTGATGACCCCGAGTGTTCCGCCCGAGCCGACGACGAGTTGCGTGATGTCGAGGCCGCGGCTGTCCTTGCGGAGCGCCGAGTGAGCGCCGAACACGGATGCTTGATCGTCGGCGGCGACGATCTCGGCGGCGAGGACGTAGCGGCGCATCGGGCCGTAGCGCATCACCCGGCTGCCGCCGGTGTTCGTGGCGATCATCCCGCCGATAGCCGGGTCGGCGCCGAGGTCGATCGGAAGCTGCAGTCCGAGCTCGGCGGCGGCGGCGTTGAGCTCCGACAACCGCGTCCCCGCGTACACGGTTGCCGTCGCGTCGTCGACGTCAATCGTCACCGCCGAGCGCAGCCGCTCGGTAGAGAGCACGACGGTCGGCGGATCAACCGGTGGCACGGAACCACCGACGAGTCCGGTGTTTGCTCCCTGGGGCAGCAGGTGAACGCCCGCGCCGGCGGCGAAGCGGACGACCGCACGCACCTCGTCGACGGTTGCCGGGACGACGACGAGGGCGGCGCGCCCACGTTCGCCGCGGGCTGGTTCCTCGAAGCGGCCGACGTCATCGGTGCCGGGCGCCAAGACGGTGGTGATCCCCCCGAACAGACGGGCGAGATCGTCGGAATCCACGCCGCCGTTCTAGCTGGAGAGCCTGGTCGCGGCGGTTTCTGGAGACAAGTCTTGCGGGCGTAATTTCGCCGATGTAATTTCACGCCCCACACAAGATCGTGCGTCAGGGTGTGCCCCCAGCACCTACATGTTGGGTCAGCGGACCGGGACGCAACCGGGGAGGACACTGCCATGACCATCGTTGAGCGTCCCGCCAGCACCTCCTCCGACGCCACCGTCGCGCCGGTCGACGAGACGCCGTGGGGGCTCGCCAGCACGATGCGTGTGCGCAAGCGGGACCTGACGCTCGAACCGGTCGACGTCAACAAGATCGTGCGCGCCGTCGGGCGGGCCGCCCGCGGTCTCGACCGTGTCGACCTGATGCGCGTCGCCACGCGGACGATCAGCGGCCTCCACGACGGGGCGACGACGATGGACCTCGACGAGCTGAGCATCCGCACCTCCGCTGCCCTCGTCAGCGAGGAGCCCAACTACAGCCGCCTCGCCGCCCGCCTCCTCGCGACGTTCATCGACAAGGAGGTCGCCAACCAGAACATCCACTCGTTCTCGCAGTCGATCGCCGCCGGACACGAGGCCGGGCTGATCGCCGACGACACCGCCGCCCTCGTCGCCAACCACTCGTACAAGCTCAACGACGCGATCGACACGTCGAGCGACTACCTGTTCGAGTACTTCGGGTTGCGCACCGTCTACGACCGTTACCTGCTGCGCCATCCCGATCGACGCCTCGTCATCGAGACACCGCAGTACTGGTTCATGCGCGTCGCCTGCGGGTTGTCGTCGATGGCCGACGAGGCGATCGAGTTCTACCGCCTGATCTCGTCGCTCGATTACCTGCCGGCCACGCCGACGCTGTTCAACGCCGGCACGACGCACCCGCAGCTGAGCAGCTGCTACCTGCTCGACAGCCCGGGCGACACCCTCGACGCCATCTACGACCGCTACAAGGACGTCGCCCGCCTCTCGAAGTTCGCCGGCGGGATCGGCCTCGCCTTCCACCGGATCCGCAGCCGCGGCTCGCTCATCCGCGGTACGAACGGTCTGTCCAACGGCATCGTGCCGTGGCTGAAGACGCTCGACTCGTCCGTGTCGGCCGTCAACCAGGGAGGGAAACGCAAGGGCGCGGCGTGCGTGTATCTGGAGACGTGGCATGCCGACATCGAGGAGTTCCTCGAGCTCAAGGACAACGTCGGTGACGAGGCACGGCGCACGCACAACCTCAACCTCGCCAACTGGGTGCCCGACCTGTTCATGGAGCGGGTCGAGAAGGATTGGTCGTGGTCGCTGTTCGACCCCAAGAAGGTCCCCCATCTCACCGACCTGTTCGGCGCCGAGTTCGAGCGCGCCTACGTCGAGGCGGAGAGCCAGAAGCTGTACGAGCGCCAGGTGCCGGCCCGCCAGCTCTATGCCCGGATGATGCGCACGCTGGCGCAGACCGGCAACGGCTGGATGACATTCAAGGATCCGGCCAACGCCCGCTGCAACCAGACCGCTGACGTCGTCGTCGACGGGCCTGACGGGCAACCAGTGCAGCCCAGAGTCGTCCACCTCTCCAACCTCTGCACGGAGATCCTCGAGGTCACCAACGACGCCGAGACGGCGGTGTGCAACCTCGGGTCGATCAACCTCGGCCACTTCGTCGTCGTCGATCCGGACACTGGAGTCGCCACGTTCGACTTCGAGCGCCTTGGTGACGTCGCCCGTACCGCTGTGCAGTACCTCGATCGGGTGATCGACATCAACTACTACCCGACCGACGAGTCCGGTGCCTCCAACGCACGGTGGCGCCCGGTCGGCCTCGGCGTGATGGGGCTCCAGGACGTGTTCTTCCGGATGCGCCTGCCGTTCGACTCACCGGAGGCTCGCGTCCTGTCGCGGCGGATCGCCGAGGAGATCTACTTCAACGCCCTGTCGGCGTCGTGCGACATCGCCGCCGTTGCCGGTCCGCACCCGGCATTCGCCGAGACGCGCCTCGCCGCTGGCAAGTTCCAATTCGAGCTGGCCGGCCAGCAGCCCACCGACGGCGAGCGCTGGGAGAGCTTGCGCCAGCGGATCGCCGAGCACGGCGTGCGCAACTCGCTGCTCATCGCCATCGCCCCGACGGCGACGATCGCCTCGATCGCCGGCGCCTACGAGTGCATCGAGCCGCAGGTGTCGAACCTCTTCAAGCGCGAGACGCTCTCCGGGGAGTTCCTGCAGATCAACACCCACCTCGTGCGCGACCTCCAGGAGCGCGGGCTGTGGACCGACGAGGTGCGTGACGCCGTCAAGCGGGCGGAGGGATCGGTGCAGGGCATCGACGTCGTGCCCGACGACGTCAAGGCGTTGTACCGCACGGCCTGGGAACTGCCGATGCGGTCACTCATCGACATGGCCGCCGAGCGCGGCGCCTTCATCGACCAGAGCCAGTCGCTCAACCTGTTCATCGAATCGCCGACGATCGGCAAGCTCTCGTCGATGTACCTGCACGCGTGGAAGCAGGGCCTCAAGACGACGTACTACTTGCGCTCCCGCCCGGCAACTCGCATCGCCCAGACGACGACGAACGGCACAGCCGGGGCGCCGGACGACACGCCCGTTGCCGGGGTCTCGCCGATCAAGTCCGACGCCGACGCGGAACCCGTCACCGATGAGGCCGCCGTCGCCTGCTCTCTCGAGAATCCCGACAGCTGTGAGGTTTGTTCCTGATGTCTCTTGCCGAACAACTCGTCAACGTCGACTCGACCGGTCCGGTCGCCGCCCCCGCCGCGGCACGCCGGGCGATCCTCGATCCGGGGCTCGACCTGACGTTGCGGCCGATGCGCTACCCGGAGTTCTACGAGCGCTACCGGGCGGCGATCCGCAACACGTGGACCGTCGAGGAGATCGACTTCTCCGACGACCTCGTCGACCTGCGCAAGATGATCCCTGCCGAGCGCCATCTGATCCGCAGGCTGGTCGCCTTCTTCGCCACGGGTGACTCGATCGTCGCCAACAACCTCGTGCTCAACCTGTACAAGCACATCAATGCGCCAGAGGCTCGGCTGTTCCTGTCCCGCCAGCTGTACGAAGAGGCGCTGCACGTCCAGTTCTACCTCACGCTGCTCGACAACTACCTGCCCGACCACGACGAGCGGGCCGAGGCGTTCCAGGCGGTCGAGACGATCCCGTCGATCCGCGCCAAGGCGGAGTTCTGCTTCAAGTGGATGGACTCGATCGGGTCGCTGGACGAACTGCGTACCGAGGATGATCGCCGCACGTTCCTGCTCAACCTGATCTGCTTCGCCGCCTGCATCGAGGGGCTGTTCTTCTTCGGTGCCTTCGCCTATGTGTACTTCCTGCGCTCGAAGGGATTGCTCAACGGGCTCGCCGCCGGCACCAACTGGGTGTTCCGCGATGAGAGCGGGCACATGGACTTCGCCTTCGCCGTCGTCGACACGGTGCGCCGCGAGGAGCCCGAGCTCTTCGACGCCGAGCTCGCCCGCCAGATCGACGAGATGATGGCCGACGCCGTCGAGGCGGAGATGACGTTCGTCCAGGACATGCTGTCCGACGGCGTTCCCGGCCTGTCGTCCGCCGACGCCCGTGAGTACCTGCAGTTCGTCGCCGATCAGCGCCTCGTTCGGCTCGGCCTTCCCAAGCGCTTCGGCTCGAAGAACCCGTTCGGGTTCATGGAGCTACAGGACGTCCAAGAGCTCTCCAACTTCTTCGAGCGCACGGTCTCCGCCTACCAAGTCGGCGTCAGCGGCGACGTCAGCTTCGACGACGAGTTCTGAGTCCACCGAAACCCCGGTGGCGAGGGTTCGCCTACGGCTTGCAGAGGCAGAACGGGTGGCCGGCGGGGTCGATGAAGACTCGGAACGACTTCCCCGGCTGGTACTCCGCCTTCGTCGCCCCGATCGCCAGCACGGCCTGCTCGCCGGTGTCGAGGTCGGGGACGTCGAAGTCGAGGTGGAGCTGCTGGGGATGCTCGCTGCCCGGCCAGTCGGGCGGCCGGTGGTCGTCGACGCCCTGAAAGGCGATCGTCGCCCCCGTTGGACTGTCGAGCTGAGCCCAGCTGGAGTCCGAGTCGGCGGCGACGGCCCAGCCGGTCAGGCCGCTGTAGAAGCGAGCAAGGGCGAGTGGGTCGCGACAGTCGAGGGCAGCGACGGCAAAGCTGGCGATGGCCGGCATGTTGTCTCCAGTTGTGTCGAGGGGCGGGAGTCGAGATCACGCTCGGCGGCGATGTCGGCGTAGCGCATCAGCATCACACTCGCTGTCGGCAGGTGTGTGGAGAAGGCGCCCAACGTCATGAGTCCATGATCGTTCACGTTGTGGACAGAACATGTCCGCAAGCGCCAGAAAGCTTGGCTTTTGCGTGGTTTCTTACGGCATCGGCGCCGCCGGTGGCGCCGATGCCGTATCAGACTCGCCGTGCAGTACCCATGCCGCGAGCACGCCGCCGATGGCGCCGAAGAGGTGCCCCAACCACGACACACGCGGCGTCGGCAGGATGCCCCACAGCAGGCTGCCGTAGAACGCCAGCACGACGAGCCCGCCCACCACCCACCACAGGTTCCTGGCGATCAGGCCGCGCGCGACGAGGTAGGTGAGATATCCGAACACCAGGCCACTCGCCCCGAGGTGCACCGTGGTGGCGCCGCCGAACAACCAGATTCCCAGCCCGCTGACGACGGCGACGATCACGGTGACCTCGAGGATTTGACGCACACCGCCGAGGGCGATCGCTACCCCGAGCACGACGAACGGGATCGTGTTGGCGATGAGGTGACCGAACGACACGTGGAGGAACGGGGCGAAGGCAATGCCGAACAGGCCACGCACCGAACGAGGCCGCACTCCCCACCGGTCGAACGATGTGCCGGGGACGAGGTCGACGACCTCGACGGCCCACATCACGCCGAGCATCACGGCGATGACGACGAGGCCTGGCGCGAGCTCGGCTAGCCGAGGCCGTTCGAGGTCGGCAGACGGACTCGTCACGAACGAATCTTCGCATTCACCGATGCGAGCGACCGAGCCCCAGCGAGGGAGCGGCCAAGAACGGCCTGCGTGGCCGGGGAACGCAATGAACAGTACGGCTCCGCTGCTTCAATGTGGCGATGTCCGACAGCAGCCCCGACGACGTCACGACGTCGATCGACGACGACTCGGTGAGCGCCACGATCGTCGTCTTCGCCCCACCAGCGGAGGTCTTCGACTTCCTCCGCCGGCCCAAGAACCATCCCCTGATCAGCGGCGACGAGTCCGTTCGTGGCAACCTCTCGGGGCCCGAGCTGCTCGAACCGGGCAGCCGGTTCGGGATGAGCATGAAGGTCGGCGTGCCGTACCGGATCTCCAGCAAGGTGGTCGAGTTCGACGAGGACCGGGTGATCGCCTGGTGCCACATCAGCGGGCATCGCTGGCGTTGGCAGCTCGAGCCGGTCGGTACGGAGCAAACGCGCGTGACCGAGACGTACGACCAGTCGACGGCGAAGGCGCCGTACCTGCTGCGCGCCATCGGCTACCCCAAGCGCCACCTGACCAACGTCGCCAACTCCGTCTCCAACCTGGCGACCCAGTTCAGGCCGCCTCCGACCGCAGGATGACTGTTTCCTCGGCACGGGTGCCCTACGACGAGTTCGCCTACTTCGCCGAGAACGCCGCCGAGTCGGGGATCGCCTATGACGGCCCGCCCTCGGTTCGCCGGACGTCCGTCGATGTCACTCCGGGGCGGCGGATCAGCGCCCTCGTGTGGGGATCGGCGCCACCCGAGCTCGTGCTCATCCACGGTGGGGCCCAGAACGCCCACACCTGGGACACCGTCGCCCTAGCTCTCGACCGGCCTCTCGTGGCCGTCGACCTTGCCGGGCACGGCCACTCCGACGGTGCGGCTTCCGACGGCGGACACCATCGCGCCGAATCGCTCGCCGCCGATGTTGCAGAGGCGATCGCGGTGCTGGCGCCGGATGCCGGAGCAGTGGTCGGCATGTCCCTCGGCGGTCTGGCGGCGATCGCTCTCGCCGATCGCCGCCCCGACCTCGTTCGCAGCCTCGTGCTCGTCGACATCACCCCCGGTGTCGACCGCGAGAAGGCCAAGGCGATCACCGACTTCGTCCGCGGCCCGGCGACGTTCGCCAGCTTCGACGAGATCCTCGCCCGCACGATCGAGCACAATCCGACGCGCTCCGAGGCATCGCTGCGCCGCGGCATCCTGCACAACGCCGAGCAGCTCGAGGACGGCTCGTGGCGTTGGCGCTATCGCCGTCACGACGACGACTTCGCGTCCGATGCCGAGATCGACACGTCGGAACGACTCTGGGAGGCCCTCGGCAACGTCAACGTCCCCGTGATGCTGGCGCGGGGGATGCGGTCGCAGTCGGTCGTGTCGGACGCCGACGAGGCCGAGCTGTTGCGCCGCCTCCCAGCGGCCCGTGTCGTTCGCTTCGCCGACGCCGGGCACAGCGTGCAGGGCGACATGCCCGTCGAGCTCGCCGCTGCGATCGCCGAGTTCGTCGATGAGAGCTGATGCGAGCGAGTGAGCGCCAGTGCACTAGGCGATGCGAGCGACGAGGCGCCAGCCGAGGAGCGTCCACGCACGGCCTGCGTGGCCGGGGAACGCATTGACGGCCTGCGTGGCCGGGGAACGCAGTGACGGTGAAACACTTCGGTGTCGCTGAACGGCGTCGCCGGCTGCTTACCCGTCATCACCTCGCCGCTCCTGGCGACAGTGTCGAAGCGGTCGCCCGTGACCTCGTCGGCCTGCACGCCACCGATCCGGCGACGGTGTACCTGTCGTTGCAGCAACGCCTCGCCAACTTCGCGATCGGCGACCTCGACGCGGCGCTCTACGAACGCCGGTCGCTCGTGCGTCTGCTCGGCATGCGGCGCACGATGTTCGTCGTCCCCCTCGATCTCGCCGCCGAGATCGACGCGTCGTGCACGAAGGCACTCGTCGCGCCGGAGCGCCGCCGCACCGTGCAACTCATCGAGGCGCAAGGCATCGGCGGTGGCGTGGCCCTCGTCGAGGCGGCCTGCGCGGCCACGATGACGGCGCTGCGCGCCGGCGAGCCGCTCCCCGGCCGGGCGTTGACGCCGATCGTTTCCGAACTGCAGCAACAGGTGCTGCTCGCCGAGGGCAAGCGCTACGAATCGCGTGTGTCGATCACCAACCGGATCCTTCTGCAGCTTTCTATCGAAGGTCGCATCGTGCGCACTCGCCCGCTCGGAACATGGCTGTCGAGCCAGTACCGGTGGACGACGACGGAGCATTGGTTCACGGAGCGATGGCCGCAGCTGAGCGCGGCCGAGGCTCGCACCGAGCTCGTTCGCCGGTGGCTGCGCACCTACGGACCGGGGACGACGAACGACATCGCCTGGTGGACGAAGTGGACGAAGCGGCAGGTCGTCAGCGCCTTGGGCGAGCTCCGCGCCGTCGAGGTCACCGTCGAGCCGGCGTCCGGCGCCCCGCCTGTTTCGGCGTGGGTCCTGCCCGATGACCTCGACGATGACACGGCCGCCGACGGTCCGGTCGTCTCGCTGCTGCCGTCGCTCGATTCGGCGATCATGGGCTGGAAGGAGCGCGAGTGGATCCTCGACGGCCTCGGCCCGCAGTTGTTCGACAGCAATGGCAACGCCGGGCCGATCGTCCTCGTCGGCGGCGCTGCGGTCGGGGCCTGGGCGCAGCTCGACGGTGGGCGAGTCGTCACGGAGCTGTTGCGCCCTGTCGACGCCAACGCACGCCGCAGTGTCGACTCCGCGGCCGAGACGCTGACCGACTGGTTCGCCGGCGTGCGTGTCACGCCACGGTTCCCGACACCCGTGCAGACACGTCTCGCTGCCGGCGCCGGCTGAGCAGTTTCTGTCGCGCTGGTACGGTCCCGCTCCGATGAGTGAAATGGATGTGGTCGCGGCTCTGACGCTTGAGCAGAAGATCGCCCTGATGGGTGGTGCGGACGTCTGGCACACGGCACAGATCGACGACCCACCTGTGCCGGCGATCAGGATGTCGGACGGACCGGCGGGCGTTCGGGGAACGTCGTGGACGGGGCCGCCGTCGCTCTCGTTCCCGTGCGGGGCGGCCCTCGGCGCCACATTCGACCCCCAGCTCGTCGCCGAGATCGGTGGCGCGCTCGCCGAGGAGTGCGTCGCTCGCGGCGTTCACGTGCTGCTCGGACCGACGGTCAACCTCGCCCGCACGCCGATCGGCGGGCGCAACTTCGAGTGCTTCGGTGAGGATCCGATGCTCAGCGCCGAGCTCGCCGTCGGCTACATCGACGGGTTGCAGGGCCGTCGAGTGGCCGCGTGCATCAAGCACTTCGTGGCCAACGACACCGAGTTCGAGCGGATGACCGTCTCCGCCGAGGTCGACGAAGAGACGTTGCGCGAGCTCTACCTCATCCCGTTCGAGGCCGCCGTGACCCGTGCCGGCGTGCGATGCGTGATGTCCGCCTACAACCGACTGAATGGGACGTTCTGCTCGGAGCATGAGTGGTTGCTCAGCGACGTGTTGCGCGGCGACTGGGGCTTCGACGGTGTCGTCGTCAGCGACTGGCACGGCTGCCACAGTGGTGCGCCATCTCTGCGCGCCGGACTCGATGTCGAGATGCCCGGGCCCCCGATCCACCGGGGCGCCGAACTCGCCGCCGAGATCGCTTCCGGCGCGGCGTCGGAAGATGCCCTCGATCGCGCCGTCGCCAGGATCGCCGCCCTTGCCGAGTGGGTGGGCGCCGACCAACAGCCTGAGTCGGTCGCCGGCGACGTCGAGGCGGCGCGGTCGCTGATCCGCCGGGCCACGGTCGCCGCCACAGTGCTGTTGAAGAACGACGGTGGACTCCTGCCCCTGGGATTGACGACGCAACGGCTGGCGCTGATCGGTCCCAACGCCGCCGAGGGCAAGGGTCAGGGCGGCGGCAGTGCCCAGGTCCGCCCGGAACGGACCGTCGGACCGTTGGACGCGTTGCGGGCCCGCGGCTACGACGTGACGTTCGAGCCCGGTGGCTTCATCGGCAAGACGCTGCCGGTGATCGACGCCGACGGCGACTTCATCGTCGAGCTGAGCGGCGCTTCGGGCGACGCCGTCACGATCGCCGGGCCGCGGCTGAAGTGGCTGTGGCAGCAACCACCGGTGGGCGACGATGGCCACGAGTTGGATGCGTTCGACTTCGGCGGGCGAGCGCGCGGCCGGTTCGTTCCGAGCGATGGCGGCGCATGGGAGATCGGCCTGCTGTCGGTCGGAGCGTCGACGTTGCGGATCGACGGCGACGTCGTGGTCGAGATCGCAGCCGGTGAACGCGGCGGGACCGTCTTCGGCTACGCCGCGCCGGAGCGGCGCACGACGCTCGAGCTCGAAGCCGGACAAAGCTACGACGTCGAAGTCGACTACCCCTTCGCTGCCGGCGAGGTGTTCCGCGGCGTTTCCGTCGGCGCCCGTTTCATCGCCCCCGATGACCAGATCGGCCGGGCAGCACAAGTGGCCGCCGAAGCCGACGCGGCGATCGTGGTCGTCGGCACCGACGAGTACTTCGAGACCGAGGGCGAGGATCGGCCCACACTGTCGCTCCCCGGCGACCAGGACGCTCTGGTCGCCGCCGTCGCTGCCGCCAACGCCAACACGGTCGTCGTGCTCAACTCCGGTTCGCCGGTCACGATGCCGTGGCTCGACGACGTGGCTGCCGTCGTCCAGCTGTGGTTCCCCGGCCAGGAGCTCGGTGGCGCGTTGGCCGACGTGCTCTCGGGCGACGAGGAGCCCGGCGGCCGCCTCCCGGTCACGTTCCCGCGCAACCTCGACGAGACACCGGCGGCGCCGTACTACCCGGCGGTCGACGGGAGGTCGGTATACGGCGAACGTCAGCTGATCGGCTACCGGTGGTTCGACCGCACCGGCGTCGAGCCGCTGTTCCCGTTCGGCCACGGTCTCGGCTACACGACGTTCACAATCGCGCCGGTGGGGATCTCCGGGTCGCCGAGTGATGGTGTCGAGGCCGCCGTCGACGTCACCAACACCGGTGAGCGAACTGGCACGGAGGTGGTCCAGGTCTACGTCGAGCCGATCGATGGTGATTCCCGCCGGCCCGCTCGACAGCTCGCCGCCTTCCGGAAGGTCCGGGTCGACCACGGGGCCACCGAGCGCATCGAGATCGAGATTCCGCCAGCCGCATTTCGGATGTGGGGTGACGGCGGGTGGGTGCCCGCCGCCGAGTCGTATCGCCTGTGGGTCGGCCGGTCGTCGCGTGACCTCACCGATGCCGGCACGATCGAGGCCTAAAGTCGCCAGTCGATCGGGGACAGGCCAGCGTGTTGGAGGGCGGCGTTGGCGCGCGAGAACGGCTTCGATCCGAAGAACCCGTTGTGCGCCGACAGTGGCGACGGATGTGCCGACTCGATGACAACGTGGCGGCTGTCGAGCAGCGCCCGCTTGCGGCGGGCGTGGCTGCCCCAGAGGACGAAGACGACCGGGTGGGGCTTGTCGTTGACGACACGGATGACCTCGTCGGTGAACGTCTCCCAGCCCTTGCCCTGGTGCGACGCGGCCGCGCCGGCGCGCACCGTCAACGTCGTGTTGAGCAGCAGGACGCCCTGGCGCGCCCACGACGCCAGGTTGCCGTGGCGCGGCGCCGGAATGCCGAGGTCGTCGCTCAGCTCCTTGTAGATGTTGACGAGCGACGGAGGCAGAGCGACACCATCGCGGACGGAGAAGCACAGGCCGTGGGCCTGGCCGGCGCCGTGGTATGGGTCCTGTCCGAGGATGACCACACGGGTGTCGACGTAGGGCGTCAGGTGGAGAGCGGCGAAGACCTCATCGGGAGGTGGGTAGACGCGGTGGTGCTCGCGCTCAGCCCGCACGAACGTCTGCAGGTCGGTCCAATACGGCTTGGCGAACTCGGCTCGCAGCACCGGGTTCCAGTCGGTCTTCGCCGCCACGCCACCTTTTCTAGCGTTCCCCGGCCACGCCACATACTGCCTGCGCAGCGAGGCCGCATCGGTGCGCGGACCGACCCGCGCGAGCATGCTGCGGTGATCGACGTCGCCGATCGGTTCGGCCGTGTCCCGCGGGCGGCTCTGGCGACGCTGCCCACGCCGCTCGAACGTGGGCCGGAGTTGCCCGGTGGGGCGCGCCTCTGGTTGAAGCGCGATGACCTCACCGGCCTCGGCGCCGGCGGCAACAAGGCGCGCAAGCTGGAGTACCTGTGCGCCGAGGCGATGGCGGCGGGCGCACGTTCCCTCGTGACGGTCGGTGCGGTGCAGTCGAACCACTGCCGGATGACCGCGGCCGCCGGCGCCCGGCTCGAGCTCGATGTCCACCTCGTGCTGTCGGGCGATCGGCCGGAGCGGTTGGAGGGCAACACCGCGTTGGCCGCCCTGTTCGGAGCCCAGCTGCACTTCGTCGGCTGCCCCGACCATCACTGGGGCGAGCTGGAGGTCGCCAGGGAGCACCTCACATCAGAGCTCGTTGCCGACGGGCAGGCGCCGCAGTCGATTCCGATCGGCGGCAGCACCGCCACCGGTGCTCTCGGCTACGCCGCCGCCTACGCCGAGCTGTTCGACCAGTGTGACGTTGCAGGTGTCAACCCGCGGGCGATCGTGTTCACGTCGTCGAGCGGCGGCACGCACGCCGGGCTCGTGGCCGGGCGAGCGTTGTTGCGAGCCGCAGGGCGGGCGGAGTCTCCGCCGGTATTGGCGATTGGTGTGGCCAAGGGAGTGATCGCCGGGCATCCGGACATTGCCGAGATGGCCCGGGAAGCTCTGGCGCTGCTCGGCGCGGGTGACGCCGCGATCGCCGATGACGACGTCGAGCTCGACGAACGCTGGCTGGGCGAAGAGTACGGCGTCCCGTCGCACGCCGGCGACGAGGCGATCGAGTGGGCAGCACGCCACGGCGGGTGGGTGCTCGACCGCACGTACACCGGCAAGGGTTTCTCGGGCCTGCTCGGCAACGCCGCAGCCGGCAGATGGGCAGCCGGCGACGATGTCGTGTTCATCCACACCGGTGGCCTGCCTTCCGTCTTCGCCCCCAACGGCCTGCCCCACGAGCGACCGATGGGTGTTTAGGGGACGGTACGGTCCCCTAAACACCCATCGGTTGTGAGATTGTCGGGATCGCGGGGCGGCCCGACGTCACTAGCGTGAGGTCCCGTGAGTGAGATCCTCGAAGTCGACCTGCTGGCGTTCGAGCGGGGCGACGGCAACCAGCGCAAGGCCGTTGTCGATGGCGTGCGTCGCAGTCTCGAGACGGGCTTCGTGCTGACCCGCCACGACCTGTCCGAGGATCTCCTCGACACTGCCTACGGAATGCTCCGGCAATTCTTCTCGGCAGCGACCGAGGACAAGCAGCGCTGGACCGTGCCCGGCGCCCACGGCCAGACCGGCTACACCGGGGTGCTCGTCGAGACGGCGGCATCGAGCGACACGCCGGACTGGAAGGAGATGCTCAACTGGTCGACACCGATCGAACCCGGGCATCCACTGAAGCGCAAGTTCTCCCAGGCGTATCCCGACCAGGTACTTCCCGAGGAGACGGTGCCGGGTATCACCAAGGTGCTCTACGAGTTCCACGACACGATCGCCGAGCTGCAGCGCCGCTTCCTGCGCATCATCGCCGAGGGGATCGGCTGCCACGAGACGTTCTTCGACGAGATGGTCGCCGAGGGACCGACGCTGACCCGCGCCATCCGCTACCCACCGATGGCCGAGTCGCCCGAGGGTTCCGACTCCGGGCACTACGTCTGGGCCGCCGAGCACGGCGACATCAACCTGATCACCGCCCTGCCGCGGGCGACCGCGCCAGGACTGCAGGTGAAGGTCGACGACGAGTGGGTCGATGCCGTGGCCCCCGACGGCCAGGCGATCATCAACACCGGGATCATGCTCGAACGGCTGACCAACGGACGGATCCCGATCGGCTGGCATCGTGTCGTCGCCGCGCCCGGCTACGAGGGCGAGCGGTACAGCGTCGTGCAGTTCTGCCATCCCCGGCCGTGGACGATCCTGTCTCCGGTGCCGAGCTGTTGCACGCCGGACACGCCGCAGCGCTTCCACGCCCTGTCCGCCGCCGACGCCCTCGACGAGGTCCTCTACCAGATCAACCTCGTCGAAGACGCCCGTCGCGTGTGACCACCGACGACGACACCGAGATCTCCGGCGCGTATCTCGACGAACCGACAGAGCAGCTCGAACCGCCGCGGCAGCTGGCACCGGCGATCCTGGCGATAGACATCGGCGGCACGAGGTTCGAGGCCGGGCTCGTCACGACGAAGGGCGAGCTCGTCGACCGCTCGGCCGCCGTCGTCGATCAGGACGTCCGCGCCGAGGCGCACTTCGACAACCTGGCCGCGATCGTCGAACAACAGCTCGACCTCGCCGACCGTCACGATCTGCGCATCGCCGCAGTCGGCGTCGGTTGCCCGGGTCCGATCACGGGTAACTGCGAGACGGTGTCACCTGTGAACCTCTCGGCATGGCGTGAGTTCCCCCTCCGTGAGCGGTTGCGCGAGCTGACCGCCAAGCGTGTATATGGCGATCTCGACGGCAAGGCGCTGGCCCTCGCCGAGGGTTGGATGGGGGCCGCCAAAGGTCACGACAACTACTGCGTGATCAGCGTGTCGACAACGATCGGTGGCGGCGTCGTGCTCGACGGCGAGTTGCTCGACGGAGCGTCGACCAACGCCGGCCACGTCGGCCACCTCATCGTCGATCCGAACGGTCGGCGGTGCAGTTGCGGCGCGCGCGGCTGCCTGGAGGCGGAGGCGTCGGGGCTGGCCATCGAGGCGATCACCGGCCGCTCGCCGACCGAGCCGACGTACGAGATCATGCAACGCACCGGGCGGCTCGTCGGGAGAGCGGCGGCGTCGCTGTGCAATCTCCTCGACCTCGACCTCGTCGTCGTCGGTGGTGGTGTCGCCCTCGGTTTCGCGGCGACCTTCTTCAACGCCGCCCAGGAAGAGCTCAGCATGTCTGCACGCTTGCCGTACAGTCGGCAGGCGAGAATCACGCCGACTCGACTAGGGGACCGATCGCCGTTGATCGGCGCCGGGGCGGTGGGGATCCGGGGGTGGTCCCGCGACCGCAGCCGGACCGCACGGAAGGGAGCAGCGTCGAGATGACGAAGATCCGCAGCACCGACGCCAGCCGCGTCCAGGACCGGCGGGGGCAGGGCGGCGGTGGCATGTCGATCCCTGGTCTCGGCGGCGGTGGCATCCCGATTCCGGGCGGCAAGGCCGGCGGCGGTGGGTTGATCGGGCTCATCGTCATCGCCGCGATCGTGCTCCTGCCGCGTTTGCTCGGCGGCGGCGACGGCACCAACTTCATTACGCCGGAAGAAGCCCAACAGGCTGGTGTAGAAGACGATGGCGAGGCCTGCCAGTCGGAAGCCGAGCAGATCGTCTGCGGCGCCAACGAGGACGTCCAGACGTACTGGGAGACGGCCTACCCGCAAGCGTTCAATCAGCCCTATACCGACACCGAGTTGGTGTTGTTCTCCGGTGGGACAAACACCGGCTGCGGCCCGGCGTCGTCGGAGACCGGCCCGTTCTACTGTCCCGCCGACTCGCTGGTGTATATCGACCTCGACTTCATGGACCGGCTGCAGTCTGACTTCGGCGCTCCTGGTGACCTGGCCACGGCGTACATCGTCGCCCACGAGTTCGGCCACCATGTGCAGAACCTCACCGGGCAGAACGCCGCCGTGCAGCAGGCGAGCGGCGACACGCAGCGGTTGATGGGGATCGCCCTCGAGCTGCAGGCCGACTGCTACGCCGGCGCCTGGGTCCACGACGCGATGGCCCGGCGCACCGAGGCTGGCGAGTCACTGATCGAGCCCGAGGAGCTCCGCGAAGCGCTCGGCGCCGCCGCCGCCGTCGGCGACGATCGCATCCAGATGCAGACCCAGGGCCGGGTCAACCCCGAGTCGTTCACCCACGGGACGTCCGCGGAGCGCGAGAGCTGGTTCCGCCGCGGCTACGAGACCGGCGATCCCACCCGGTGCACCACGTTCGAGGAAATGCCCACCTGAGAGGGCGGCTACGGGTCGCCCGTCGCGTGCCCGAGTCGGTAGTGCTCTTGAAGGTGGAACTGCGGTGCGCGTTCCGACGAATCGGGCCCCTCGCGAGTTCTCCTACCGAATTTCGGTCATCTATGACCGAATCGCGGTAGCAGAACTGGCGACGCCCAAATTGCCGCCGAACCCGTCGCCAAGCCCGCCACGGTCCGCCTTCAAGAGCATGCAGTGGTGACGCAGCGACGGATCGAACCCGTCAGAACCGAAGACTCACGCCCCGAGTTTGCGGTAGAGCCACTCCACAGGACCGATGCCGAAGCGGCGGTGGTACAGCGAGCCGGCGGCGATCGCCACGATCCAGAACCCGGCGGCGAACGTGAGGGCGAGGTCGAGCCCGGCCGGACGGATCCAGCCGTGCCAGTTGACGACGAAGTTGAACGCGAGGGCGTGGATCACGTACAGGGTGAGGCTCATCTGCCCGGCGTGGGCGAGAAGCTGTACGACCGCCGCGCCGGCGAATCGGTTGGCGATCGTGTAGATCATCGTGAAGGCGACGAGGGCGGTGCCGAGTGCGCTGGCCGTGTACAGCAGCCCACGATCGAAGGGATGCCTGCTGGCCAGTTCGGTGGCGAGCGGCGTGGCGCCGTCGCCACCGATGGCATCGGACAGCAGCGTGGCGAGCCCGAACAGCGTCACGCCGAATCCGAGCACCGCCGGCGTCCACCACTCCGGCTTGCGGCGGTCGGCGGTCGAAGAGCCACCGCGCAGCATCCGGCCGAGGATCATCCCGGCGCACAGGAAAGCCAGCCACGGCAGCAACGGGTGTGTGCCGTTGATGAAGGCGTTGAACAGCAGACCGCGTGGTGAGCTCGGCGGCGGGTTGGTGAGCCAGCGCGTCAGATCGCCGTCGGCAGTGCGCTCCCACACCCACCAATGGATCCCCGCGCCGGCGAGCGCTGCAGACACGCCGATGGCGACCAACCACGGCGTCGCCAACGTGAAGATGAAGGCGGCGATGACGAACATCGCCCCGTAGTACGGGAGGATCGACCCCGACCAGATCTCGTAGAAGATCAGTCCGAACCCGTACAACACGAGGCCGCGGCGAATCAAGGTCCACCGCTTGGCGGAGACGGAGGCGGGGTTGTCGTGACGGTTGGCGGTGGCTCGACGGGTGAGCAAGGTCACCCCGACGCCGGCGGTGAGCACGAACGTGGCGGCGAAGCGGGTCGAGAGCGGGCCTTGCCACGGGTGGAAGAACCGCCCCCAGAAGTTGGCCGACAGCTCGCCGCCCTGGTTGATGAGGTAGCCGTGGTAGTTCATCACGCACACGCCGATCAGGGCCACGGCGCGCACGACGTCGGGTCCGACGAGGCGCACGCGGTCCGTCGTCGGCGTGGCCGGCGTCACCACGGGGGGTGGGAGCAGGGAAGAAGTCGGAGCCTCGACCGTCATGTCGGCCTACAGATTCGCGCGCTTGTGACCATTGCCGACCATCGCGGCGATCACGGCTCCCGCCAGATCAGCTCGTCGACCGCCACCATCGTCAGTGGTTTCTGCACGTCGACGACGTCGCCGATCGCCGGGCAGGGCTCACCGGTGGGAACGAACACCATCGACGTGTGCATGTGTGGCCGCTCCAACAGGGCGAGGCGGCGGTGCTGGAAGTGGAACGGGCTGCGACCATCGTCGAGCACCGTTACACCCTGCGCCGAACCGGCGCCGATGACGACGAGCGTGCCGTCGGCGATCACCCGCGTCCGGTGGTAGCCGGCGACGGAGCCGGCGGACACGGCGTGGACATCGACGACGTCCGCGTCGAGGTGCAACATCGACTTGTCGCCGTGCCACAGCGTCGTGCCGAGGCGGATCGGAAAGCTCCAGTTCGACCACTTGTCACCGAGCGCGGCGTGAGCGTCGGGGCCGAGATGGCTGACCCACAGGCTCGGGCGGACATCCGCTCGGCGGTGTCGCCCATCGAGCAGGGCCACCCAGCGCTCGACCTCGCCGGCGCGGTCGCTGTCGCCGCCGGCGAGGGGCAAGTGGATGCTGTGGCCGATCACCGTGAGGCCGGCGGCTCGGGCGCCGCGCTCGCAGTCGTCGAGTTGGTGATGCGCCACCCCGAAGCGGCGCATCGACGACGCCAGTTTGACCAGCACGTCGCCGCGCCAGCCGTCGAGCGCGGCGATGTGGGTCGGGTCGCCGATCGTGACGATTGGACGGTTCGGCCAATCGCGCCACTTCCTTGTGGCACCCGCGCCCGGAGGCGTGAGCACGACGGGGCGTAGCCGCGACGGAAGCCCGCCGAGCTCGTGCACGGTGCCGACAGCGATCGCCGCCGTCCCGTCACGGCGCGGCCGGGTCGCCACGATGTCGTCGGCAAGGCGCGCCAGCGCGCTGCGGCCGAAGCCGTAGCCGTTGCCTTTGACCACCGGCACGATCGGCGAGTCGGTCGAGTAGGACGAAACGACGTGATCGACGTGGGCGCGCCACATCGCGGTGTCGACGGTGAGGCGCAGCGTCAAGCGGCCGACCCGCGCCTGCGGAGGCTCCTCCGCGCCGAGGCGACGAGGTCGTCGGGACGTGGCCACGACGTCAGGGCGGGGAGCAGCGGCGCCAGCCGGCGCCGGCTGAGCACGCCCTGCCACACTCCCAACGCGTACGACGCGTCGTCGACGAGGCGGGCGGGACCGCCGCGAAGCATCGCCGGCGCCAGCGCCGCGGCGGCGACCCACCGAGCCCGAGGTGACCACAACGCACCGACGCCGACGAGTGGCAGCCAGACCCGGCGCGCCGCTGTCAACAGCGAGCTGCCGGCAGCGAGGTGACCGAACCCGGCGAGACGCAGCGACTCGGCGGCGGGCACACCGCGGAGCTTGGGGACGAGGGCGAGCGCAGTTCCCCCGGCGATGCCAGCGGCGCTGAACGGGCGCCCGGCGGCGGCGAGGCCCCAAACGCCGAGGCTCCACGGGCTCATTCGCACCGGCGCCACGGCGCTGCCGTGGCGGCCGGCGAGTGCCGCCGCCGACCCGCCGTAGGCACGTCGTTGCGCAGCCAGGTCGCGCCACGTCCGGCGGGGCTGGTGGTTGACGACGACGGCCGGTTCGTAGCGACCACGCCAGCCGGCCTCGGCGAGGCGCCAGACTGCATCGACGTCCTCACCGCACCGCAGCGACGCATCGAATCCGCCCACCTCATCGAGGGCGTCCTTGCGCACCAGCAGCACGGCCGCCGGCACGTAGCTGACCCTCGTGCCGGCAACGATGCGCGCCGGCTCGGCGCCGAGGTCGAGCGGTGAGTGGCGTTCCTCGTAGCGGGCGACACGGCGGTCGCCACCGTCGACAGCGGGACCGCTCGCCACCCGAGGCGCCACGAAGCCGACCCGGGGGTCGTCGAAGTGCCATAGCAAACCCTCGAGCCATCCGGGATGCAGGTCGACGTCGGTGTCGACGAACGCCACGACCGGCGTCTCGGCGGCGCGGGCGCCAGCGTTGCGAGCCGCCGCCGGTCCGGAGTTGTGGCGCAGGCGCAGCAGCGTTGCCCCCCGTACGCCGCTCAGGGGCGTTCCCGAGCCGTCGTCGACGAACGTCACTCCGGCCGTGTCGAGACAGTGGCTGAGCAGGCCGTAGACGCGGGCGGGCGCCGTCTCGTGGGTTGGAACGACCACCGTGACGTCGTTCGGAGTGAAGCGCTGGCGCGGCAGGGCGCCGAGGTCCGGGCGGACCGGGTGGATCGCTCCGGCGTCGAGCAGTTGTTCGGTCAGCCGCGACGGCGCTACGGAGACGCCGCTGGCGATCTCGTCGAACGCTCGCCGACCAGCAGCCGAGAGGCGGAACAGACGCAGTGGCGAGCCGCCGAGCATGGTCGTTTCGTCGCCATCGCCGACGTCGCCGACGATCCGGGTCGAGGCATCGAGCCGGTAGCTGCGCGCCGGTGTGTCGGCGTCGCCGATCGTCGCGTCGGGATGCGCTTGCTTGCGGGTGGTTTCCATCACCATGATCTGCGGGCTTCATCGACCGCGGTGACGAGGTCGTCGGTCAAGATGTCGAGGAGGTCGCGGCCGTGCTCCAGTGTGGCATCCGTGGGATCGCCGAGCACACCGCTGGGGCTCACACCGCCGACCCCGCCGACGCGCAGCTCGGCCGTGATCTCCCCCAACGGCCGCAGATCCCCGGGCGAGGCGCCCTGCACATCAACCAGTGCGGGGTTGATCGCCAGCATCAGGGACGTTTCGGTACGTCCGGCATGAGCATCGCCCTCTTCAATTCGTGGCCACCAGGCGTGCACGTTGCGGCCTTCGGCGCGAATCGTGGTAACCGCCCGGGCAACCGCTTCAGCGTTGCCACCGTGCCCGTTGACGATGACCAATCCGGCCGCCCAGCCGGCCGAGCGGGCGATCTCGACGAGCACCGCGGCCGTGATGTCGGTGCCGATCGACAGCGTGCCGGGAAAGCCGGCGTGCTCACCGCTCGCCGAGACTCCCACCGGCGGAGCGACGACGATGCCGGGGCTGCGCGCGGCCAGTCGCTGCGCCAACTCGGCGGCGACGAACGTATCGGTGCCGAGGGGTAAGTGCGGCCCGTGCTGTTCACAGGATCCGAGTGGGAGAACGAGGACCGGGCGGCTGCCGCCCAGCGCCGGACTCGCCAGCTCACCGAGCCGGGTCGCCGTCACTCCCGTGCCGCGTCGCCCGCTGGCTCGTCGACGACGTCCTCAGTGGTGCCGTCGAGGACGTCCTCGACGTCTTCCTCAGCGGCCTCCTTCGCCTCGGTGGCCACCTCGGCCACGGCGACTTCGGCCGGTGCGCGGCCCTTGCGGACGTGGCGGACGAGCTCGATGAGCAGGGTGATCGAAAGGGCGGCGCCGAAGGCGAGCACGAATGCCACCGTGTGGTCGTCCTTGAAGCGATTGCCGAAGATGTAGCCGAGGCCGGCGGCATAGGTCGCCCAGATCACCGCGGCGAGGGCGATCCAGCGGGCGAACCAGCCGTGGTCCTGGCGGGTGAGGCCGGAGGTCACCGTCAGGGCGGTCCGTCCCCCGGGAATGAACCGGGCCGTGATCAGCAGTGGCCCACCGCGCGTCCGGATCTGGTTGCTCGCCCAGTCCAACCGCTTAGCCGTCTTCGGGCGATTCTCGGCGCGCCGGTTGATCGCCGGGCTGAACCGCCGTCCGATCGTGTAGGCGAAGTTGTCGCCGAGGAACGCGCCGGTTGCGCCACACAGGATCACGAGGAGGAGCGACTGGTCGCCCTGACCGGCGGCGACGCCCCCGATGATCACGGCGGTCTCGCTGGGCACGACGGGGATCACCGAGTCGAAAAACGCGATGCCGAGGATCACGAGCAGGAACCACCACTCCCCGGCGATGTCGTCGAGCCAGTCGGTGAGGGCGGTGATCGCGTCGCCCAAGGAGCTGAACAGGTCGGAGACGATGTTGCCGAGCAGGGGGGTGCTCTTCACGGGCGGGACGCTATCCGGGCGAGAATCCGGGCGGGATCAACAGATCGGCGGGGGACAGCTTGTCGATCGACTCCTTGCCGATGCCGAGAAGCGTCGAGTCGATGCCGTTACGCAGCACGTCGAGGACGTTCTCGACCCCGAACTGCCCCGACGCGGCGAGCCCCCACAACGCCGCCCGTCCGATCATCACGGCGCCGGCGCCGAGGGCCACGGCCTTGACGACGTCGCTGCCGCGCCGCACACCCCCGTCCATCACGACCTCGATCTGACCACCGACCGCCTCGGTGATCCCGTGCAGGACGCGGATCGGGGCAGGCGAGCCGTCGAGGTTGTTTCCCCCGTGGTTGGACACGGAGATCGCCGTGACACCGACGTCGATGGCGCGCTTGGCGTCGTCGGCCCGCATCACTCCCTTGAGCATGAACGGACCACCCCACTCGGCGACGAGCCAGGCGACGTCGTCCCACGTCGGTGGCGGGGTCTGCATCCACTCGCCGTAGGCGGCGAAGAACGCCGGAGCCGGCTGTCCGAGCGGTGCGAAGTTGGGCACCTCCAAGCCGGGCGGGCGCAGCCCTGCCCGCGCCCAACGCAGCAGCCACCGAGGCTTGGTGATCACACCTGGTGCTTGGCGGATCATCGTCGGGAGGTCGATGCGTTGGGGGATGAGCGGGCTGCCCCAATCCCGCGAGTGGGAGAACGACCAGTCGGTGGTGAGGATCAACCCGACGGCACCGGCCGACCTGGCCCGTTCGATGCGGGCGACGATGGCGTCGCGTCCGCCCGCCCAGTACGTCTGGAACAGCGTCTGCGGGTTGGCGGCGACGACCTCCT
Organism: Ilumatobacteraceae bacterium; assembly: GCA_963716665.1. Lineage (GTDB taxonomy): Bacteria > Actinomycetota > Acidimicrobiia > Acidimicrobiales > Ilumatobacteraceae > Desertimonas. The sequence goes on along the minus strand of CAVQTY010000015.1, from coordinate 244,765 downwards.
CGATCGGCTTGCTGGCGAACGAGCTGAGTCCGTAGGCGACGCCACGTGACGCCGCCGCCCTGGCCACCGCGACCTCGCCGTCGGGGTGCACGGCCTGGACACCGGTTGGCGAGATGAGCACCGGCATCGAGATCGGCTGGCCCATCACCGACGTCGCCATCTCCCGCCGGGCGGGCTGGTCGACGGCGACGGGAGACAAGCCGATCTCGGCGAAGGCGGCCACGTTGTCGCTCATCGTCGAGCCTCGCTCGGAGCCGGCGACGAGGGCGTCGTAAACCGACTTCGGCAGCACACGCCTGGCTCGCCGCTCGGCGACGGCGACGGACTCGAACCACTTGTCGACCACTGCTGTTGACGTTAGATGGCGAGACGGTGAATCAGGACCTAGAACGCGAGTCCTGGGCCGCGACGAGTGCACTGTCGCCGACGGTTCATCGGCTTGCCTTGGAAAGGGTCGACGCTCGGGCGGCCGCCGGTTTCTGCACTAATCGCGCATCAGCTTCTGGGTGCCAAACGTTGCTGCGATTTCCGCAAGGAATGGCACCCAGAATGCTCGCTGCGTAGTGGTTGTGTGCTCTGGAAGCTGTCGTCGCCGAGGTCGTCGACAAGTGCCGACGCAGCGTTACCAAAACGGCCCGTGACGTCGGCACATCGCACTCTTCCCGCGCAAAACGGCCAGATCTGGCCGCCGAGCGACATCAGTGTCGCGACTGGCCTCGACGCCGCGTTCTACCGCCACGATCGAGACAGATTTGTCGTCTTCGGCGCCGCAGAATCGCGGCACCGCCGCCGTCGATACCGCCTGCTTCCAGAGCCGACGCGCCTGACCGGCGCGATGGCCAGACCCACGGATCGGTCAGGAGAGCCCCTTTGTTGGGCGATCAGGACTCGTCGGGCCGGCGACGAAGCTGCTTCGTCGATGTGCGCCGACGCTTCGCCTCCAGCCGGCGTTCTCGCGACGCCTTCGTCGGTGCCGTCGGCCGGCGGGGTCGCTCGACGCGGAGAGCGGCGCGCAGCTGTTCGACGAGGCGCTCGACGGCGAGTTGGCGGTTGCGCAGCTGGCTGCGTTCGTCCTGGGCGACCGCCCGCAGGACCGGGCCGGCCCGGGCGATGACTCGCTGCTTCTGCGCCTCACCGAGCGCCGTCGAGGCGGCGACGTCAAACGTCGCTTCGACCCGGGATGCCGTCTTCTGGGCGTGCTGTCCACCGGGACCGCTCGATCTCGAGAATCGCAGCTCGATCTCGCCGAGGGGGAGCGCGACGGATCTCGTCACGTGAATCGTGTCACTGACCACCGACACAAGTGTGTCGTCACCACCCCGTACAGTCGTGGTCGTGCGGGTCGCCGTCGACGGGGCGAAGTGCCAGGGACACAACCGGTGCTACGCCATCGCGCCTGAGCTGTTCGACGTCGACGACTTCGGACAGTCCGTCGTCATCGGTGACGGCACGGTGCCGCCCGAGCTCGCCGAAAAGGCACGCCTGGCCGTTGCCAACTGCCCGGAGTTCGCCATCAGCATCGAGGCGGAACGTTGAGCTCGACCTTTGGGCCCGTGACGGACTGGGCGACCGACCTCGACCACGCCGACCCGGAGTACAACCGCAATGCCCCGGACATCTGGCGGTCAGTCCGCGAAGCGGGATGTCCGGTGGCCCACACCGATCGCTACCACGGCATGTGGATCCCGCTGACCCACGAGTACGTCTCCGAGGTCGCCTACGACACCGAGCACTACACCAGCCGTGGCGTCGTGGTCAGCCGGGGGGTGATGGACGACTTCCCCGAAGGCCCCGTTGGCGGGGCGCCGCCGATTACCAGCGACCCGCCGTTCCACCACCACGCCAGGCGCGTCCTGCTGCCGCCGTTCTCGCCGAAGGCGATCGAGCGGTGGGAACCCGACATGCGCGAGCTGTGCGCCGGCCTCGCCGCCACCATCGTCGACGGCGGAGTCACCGAATTCGACGGGTCGCTGCAGTACGCCCAGCACATCCCGGTCGATGTGATCGCCCGCATGCTCGGACTTCCGCTCGCCGACGACGAGCTGTTCCGCCAGTTCGTCCACCAGGCACTCGAGGCCGTCGACGTCTCGACGGACGAGCGGATCGCCTACAGTAACGCGCTCGACGCGTACCTCGACGAACGCATCGCCGAACACGTGGCCGAGCCGGCCGACGACCTCATCTCCTACCTGCTCGGCGTCGATCTGTTCGGCGAACGGTTGAGCCACGAGCACGTGCGCGGATGTGTGTTGCTCCTGCTCCTCGCCGGGATCGATACGACATGGAGTGCGATCGGGTCGAGCCTCTGGCACCTCGCCACCCACGCCGAGGACCGGCGGCGCCTCGTCGCCGAGCCGGACCTCATCCCGATTGCGGTCGAGGAGATGCTGAGGGCATACGCCCCGGTGACGATGGCCCGCTTCGTCGCCAAGGATCACGACTTCCACGGCCATCCGATGAAGACGGGCGAGTGGGTTCTCCTGCCGTTTCCGGCGGCGAACCGTGATCCGAATGCTTTCGACCGGCCCGACGAAGTGGTCGTCGACCGACTCGAGAACCGCCACGCCGCGTTCGGCCTCGGCATCCACCGCTGCCTCGGGTCGAACCTCGCCCGCCTCGAGCTGCGTGTCGCGATCGAGGAGTTTCTCGCCCGCATTCCCGAGTTCGAGCTCGCCGACCCCTCCGGCGCGGGCGTCGTATGGAGCGTCGGTCAGATACGCGGACCGCGCCTGCTACCGCTGCGCATCCCCTGACGCGGGTCCGCTCCTCGACGAGTCAGCCGTGCACCGGCGTGGAGAACTGGCTCTCCTGATGTATGCATGGGTTTGAGCGCCGCGCCGGTAGCTGTGGTCAGCTCTTGAAGTGGGTGGTCGCCGGCCATCGCGACGGGCTCGACGGACACTGGGTCGCCCCAGAATCGCGGCACCGTCGTTGCTTGCGCTCACAGTTCCGGCGACCGGTGCATCGACATGAACTCGTCGACGTCGATCCAGCCCAACACCGTTCCGACGAGTGACGGCACGTCGCCGCGTTCCGGATCGGTGTAGTGGCGTGGCGCGACAAGGTGGACCATCCGGCCCCGGGTCGTGATGTCACAGGCTCCGGCGGCGTCGACATTCTTCACCCAGTCGGCGTCAGGGCCATAGGTCATCGCGAACACGTAGTTGTCCCCGCGGCGGAACATGTTGACCGGGGTCTGGTAGCGCCTTCCGGACACTCGTCCGACGTGCGTGACGACGGCGAATCCGGGCAACCACGTGGCGAAGTGCCTGGTGACCTTGTTCGTCCACTTGTTGTTGAAGCGGGCGACCGACGACGGGATCGTCATAATGGTCTGAGCGGATAGGCGAACACGGCGCCGCGTCACGGTTGTTTCGGCTGCTGCGCAGCCGACAAGGCACCGTAATTCTGGGTCGGCTCGCCTATCGGCTCGCCTCCTGGCTACTTGTCGAGAACCTTGTCTGCCTTGCGGTCGATGCGCTGTTTGTCCTTCTTCGTGAGGTTGCCGGCATTCTGCTGCTGCGCTGCTCGGGCCTTGGCGTTACGGGCGTGCTCCTTGTCGGGCATCGGGTAGTTACCGGACTCCTTCTTGGCATCGCTCGTCCGGGCCTTCTCCGGCAGCCCGAACTCCTTGGTGGGCAACTTCTCGCGCTTGTTGGCGGTGAGGTCAGCCATGGTTCCTCCTTCGGCTCACGTTGTGCCAAGTACCCGCCGCCGGTGGTCCGCCAACCGAGGTCTCCACGACTTCATCACGACTTCGTGACAGCTCCTCCAAGACTTCGCGGATGTCGTCGCCGATGATGGATGTCCCCCAGCTCATCGCGTTCGCGAGGTTCCAACGATGCATGTCCCCATGGCCCGACTCCGCTTCTCCTCGACACCGGCGTACTTCCTCGGCCGCCCGAGCGCGGTCTACATCGACCGCTACATCCTGCGCGGCCGCCGCCGGCGAGCGGCGCCGCACTGAGTCGCCACTCACGAAGGCCACGCGCGGTCGACGATCGCCCCGGCATCGACGCCGTCCGGCAGGGCGCCGAACATCAGCCCACCGCCGCCGAGGCGTGACGCGCAGAACGCCTCGGCCACAGGGTCGACGGAGTAGCGCAGCAGCAGCGACGCCTGGAGGGCGAGGGCCAAACGCTCGGTCAGCCGTCGCGCTTTGGTCTGGGGGTCACCGTCCGCGAGTTGGGCGAGTTCGGCGTGAAGATCAGCGACGAAGCGATCGAATCGGGGATCGGCACCGCTGGCGGCTTCGATCTCGGCGAGCAAGGTTGTCAGCGAGTCCGGTTCACGACTGATCGCCCGCAGCACATCGAGGGCGATGACGTTGCCGCTGCCCTCCCAGATCCCGTTGAGCGGGCTCTCGCGGAACAACCTGGCCATCGGACCGGTCTCGACGTAGCCGTTGCCGCCGAAGCACTCCAACGCCTCTGCGGCAAACATGGGCGTGCGTTTGCAGCACCAGTACTTCGCAACCGCCGTGGCGAGGCGGCTGAACACGTCGTCGCCGGCGTCGTATGCGGCGGCGAGGCGCAACATCGTCACCGTCGCGGCCTCGCTTTCGATGGCGAGGTCGGCGAGCACGTGTCGCATCAGCGGCTGATCGACGAGGCGCTTGCCGAACGCCGAGCGGTGACGGGTGTGGTGGATCGCCTGCGTCAGCCCGGCGCGCATCTGCCCGGTGACCCCGATGACGCAGTCGAGGCGGGTGTGGTTGACCATCGTGATGATCGTCGCCACACCCGCGCCGGTCTCGCCGAGGAGGGTGGCCCAGGCGCCGTCGAGCTCGATCTCGCTCGATGCGTTGGAGCGGTTGCCGAGCTTGTCCTTGAGTCGCTCGATGCGGATGGCGTTGCGCGTGCCATCGGGTCGCCAACGCGGGACAGCGAAACAGGACAGCCCCGCCTCCGTCTGGGCGAGCATCAGGAAGAGGTCGCTCATCGGTGCCGAGCAGAACCACTTGTGCCCGGTGAGGACGTAGCCGCCATCGGCTGGCGACGCCCGCGTCGTGTTGGCGCGAACGTCGCTGCCGCCCTGCTTCTCGGTCATCGCCATCCCGGCGAGGGCACCACGCTTCGCCGCGGCCGGCTCGTCGTGGTGGTCGTAGACGAGCGACGTCAGCTGTGGTTCCCACTCGGCGAGGAGCTTGGGGTCGGCACGCAGCGCCGGCACGATCGAATAGGTCATCGAGATCGGACATCCGTGCCCCGCCTCGACCTGCGTCCACACGGCGAAGCGGGCGGCGCGCACGACGTGGGCACCCGGTCGATCGTCCGCCCACGGCGCGGCGTGCAGGCCGCCGGCCACGGCTTCGGTCATCAGGGCGTGGTAGGCAGGGTGGTACTCGACGGCGTCGATGCGGTGACCGAAGCGGTCGTAGCGGTGCAGCTCGGGCTCGTGGGTGTTGGCGAGCTCACCCCAACGAATCACCTTCGGATCGCCGGCTCGCCGCCCCCACGAAGCAACGCCGGCGAGGCCCCACTCGCCACCGAAGGCGGCAACGCCGTCCATCAGGGCGACGTCGGCGCCGGCGACGTCGTGTCCCTCGAGCGGCACCGCCTGGTTGATCACCTCGTGCGTGTCCACGGGGGCCAGCTTCGCGCCGAACGGCTTACGATCCTGTCGTCATGCCCGAGGAGTTCACCGAACGAAATCTCGCCGGCGCTCGGTTCCGGCAAGTCGATCTCACCGGCGCTGTCTTCGAGCAGGTCCACCTTGCCGGCGTCAGGTTCCACGACGTCGACCTGAGCGGCGCCAAGATCAGCGGCGCCAGCCTCCGTGACGTGCAGATCGGTGGCGACGTGATGCACCTGACCGTCAACGGAATTGACGTCGGACCACTCATCGAGGCGGAGCTGGATCGACGCCATCCCGAGCGGGCCAAGCTTCATCCGACCGACCCCGCCGGCTTCCGTGAAGCGTGGGCGGTCGTCGAGCAGTTGTGGGAGGGGACAGTCGCTCGCGCCGGCGCGCTCGAACCGTCGCTGCTTCATGAGCAAGTCGACGGGGAGTGGTCGTTCATCGAAACGCTGCGGCATCTGGTCTTCGCGACAGATGCGTGGATCCGGCGCGCTCTGCTCGGCGACCCGGCACCATGGCACCCGCTGGACCTTCCGTGGGACGAGATGCCGGACACCGCCGGGATCCCGCGCGACCGCGACGCCCGACCGACGCTGGCGGAGGTGCTCGCCCTGCGTGCCGACCGGATGGCCACGGTGCGCCGGGTCGTCGGCGACCTCACCGACGAACAGCTCGCCGGGTCGACACCGCCAGTGTCGGGGCCGGGCTGGCCACCGGAGTCGAGGAGCTTTCCCGTGGGTGAGGTTCTCGGGGTGGTGATCAACGAGGAGTGGTGGCACCGCCAGTTCGCCGAACGTGACCTCGATGTCCTCGCGGCCCGAGCGTCGGCGCAGCAGACCTGACCCGGCCACCGATTCGGTGCAGATTCCTCAGAAGTTCGCGCGGCGCGACCTCGCCGGCCACAAGGCCCTGGCGCCGCCTTCCCGAATGAGGGCGATGACACGAGCAGTAGGTTGCCGCGACATGACCCGCGGATATCTGCGCTTTCCTCACATCGCCGGCGAACAGCTCACCTTTGTCGCCGAGGACGACGTCTGGCTGGCGCCGGTGTCCGGGGGCAAGGCCTGGCGGTTGACGACCGACCACGTCCCGGTGAGCAGGCCGCGGCTGTCGCCCGACGGGCAGCGCGTCGCCTGGGCGAGCACGCGCGACGGCGCACCGGACGCTCACGTCGTCGAACTCGATGGTGGTCAGCGGCGACGCCTCACCTACTTCGGCGTGGCCACGACCATCGTCCTCGGCTGGACGGGCGACGGTCGGGTCATCGTCGCCTCACATGCCGGCCAAGAGAACCGCAAACGACGTGTCGCCTTCGCCGTCGGCCTCGACGGCGGCCCGCCGGAGCGGCTCCCCTACGGTTTCGTCAGCAACGTCGCCCTGGCGCCTGACGGCGCTGTGCTCGCTGCCACGGAGGGCACCGTCGAGGTGGCGTGGTGGAAGCGGTACCGAGGTGGCACGGCACCAAAGCTGTGGCTCGACCGGAACGGCGACGGAAACTTCGACCGGCTGTTCGCCGACGAGCGAGCCCCGCTCGAGTCGCCGCTGTGGCTCGACGATGGAGCGACGATCGGCTTCGTCTCCGATCGCAACGGCAGCAGCGAACTGTGGGCGGCCAGCCTGCCGGCCGACCGGCTGCCCGTCGTCGACGATTTGCGCCGGCTGACCGACGCCGCCTCCAACGGCTCTTCCTTCTACGTCCGTCACGCCACGTCCGACGGGCGGCGCGCCGTGTTCCAATGCGGTGGCGAGCTGTGGCGGTGGGACGGCGACGTCGCGACAACGATCGAGATCGAGCTCGGTGGCGAGCGCCGAGCGACGCTGCCCAAACCGATCGATGCCAGCCACCACCTCGGCGCCGTCTCGCCTGCCCTCGACGGCCGGGCGAGCGCGATCGAGGTGCGCGGCACGGTGTCGTGGCTGACGCACCGCGACGGCCCAGTACGCGCCCTCGCCTCCGGCTCGTCGGTGCGCCGACGCCTCCCGGTGGTGCTCGCATCCGGGGGCGATGTCGCCTGGGTCACCGATGCCGCGGGCGACGATGCCGTCGAGGTGTGGAGTGCCGGCGACGAGACGATCCGCACGATCGTTCCCGGCGGCGTCGGCCGGGTGCTCGAGTTGGTCGCCTCTCCCGACGGCGCCATGCTGGCCGGTGCCAGCCACGACGGCCGCCTCTGGGCGGTGACGGTGTCCACGGGCGAACTCCGCGACGTCGATCGAACCGCTAACGGTGACGTCTCCGGGCTGACGTTCTCGCCCGACTCACGATGGCTGGCGTGGTCCCACCCGGGCCGCTCGCCACTCGCCCAGATCCGTGTCGCCGAGGTGGCCGAACCGGCAGCCGCGCCGATCGACGTGACGCCCTTGCGTTTCGCCGACACGGCACCGGCGTTCAGCACCGACGGCAAGTACCTCGCCTTCCTGTCGACGCGGAGCTTCGACCCGATCTACGACGCCTACGTGTTCGACCTGTCCTTCCCGAACGGCAACCGGCCCCAGCTCGTCGCCCTCGCCGCGACCACCCCATCGCCGTTCGACCCGGACGTCGCCGGGCGAGCACCGGCGCCACCGAAGGATGCGGGCGCCGCCGAGCTCGGCGCCCCCGTGGTGACGATCGAGCCCGCCGGCATCGATCAGCGCGTCGTCCCGTTCCCCGTACCGGCCGCCAGATACGCCTCGCTGCAGGCCGTCAGCGGAGGCTTCGCGTGGCTGCGGGCTCCGATCACCGGCGAGCTCGGCGATGACCTGGCCCGGCTCGACGCCGATCCGCCGCGGTCCGCCCTCGAGCACTTCAGTCTGACGTCACGGCGGGTCGAGGTGCTGCTCGATGCCGTCGACCGGTTCGTCCCCACCGGCGACGGGTCCCGCCTCGTCGTCGTCGACAAGCACGAGTTGAAGGTCGTCCCCGCCGATCGCAAAGTCTCTGCCGAGGAGGCGGAGAAGTCCGACGACGTCGTCACCGTCGACCTCTCGCGGCTGCGGGTGACGGTCTCGCCGGCCGAGGAATGGCGGCAGATGTACGACGAAGCCGGACGGCTGATGCGCGACCACTATTTCCGCGCCGACATGGGCGGCATCGACTGGGGCGCCGCCCTCGACCGCTACGCACCGTTGGTGGATCGGCTCGGTTCCACCGATGATCTCGCGGACGTGTTGTGGGAGGTGCAGGGCGAACTCGGCACCTCCCACGCGTACGTCACGCCGCCGCCACCGGAACAGACGCGCAGCCAGGGGATGCTCGGCGCCGACCTCGTGCCAGACAGCGACGGGCAATGGGCGGTGGCGCGGATGCTGCCCGGCGACCCGTCCGACCCGCGGGCTCGGTCGCCGCTGACCGCTCCCGGCGTCGCCATGACGATCGGCGACGTCATCCTCGCCGTCGATGGTCATCCCGTCGACCCCCGCTGGGGGCCCGCCGAGCACCTCGTCGACACCGCCGGCAAGCCCGTCGCCCTGACCGTCGAGAGCACCACCGGCGATCGCCGCAACGTGGTCGTCACGCCCCTCGCCGACGAAACGCCGTTGCGCTATCAGGCGTGGGTCGCCGACCGCCGGGCATTCACGCACGAGCGCTCGGCAGGGCGTCTCGGCTACCTCCACGTGCCCGACATGATGAGCCCGGGCTGGGCACAGCTGCACCGTGACCTGCGCCTCGAGATGGGACGCGACGGCTTGATCGTCGACTTGCGCTTCAACGCCGGTGGGCACATCTCGCAGCTGGTCGTCGAGAAGCTCGCCAGGCGGATCATCGGTTGGGATCGCCCCCGCGGCTACGAACCCGAGTCGTACCCGATCGACGCCCCGCGCGGCCCCGTCGTGACGGTCATCGACGAGCAGGCCGGATCGGACGGTGACATCGCCACGGCGGCGATCAAGATCCTCGGCCTCGGCCCGGTTGTCGGCACGCGAACCTGGGGCGGGGTCGTCGGCATCGACGGGCGCTACCAGTTGGTCGACGGCACCAGCGTGACGCAGCCGCGCTACGCCTTCTGGCTGGAGGGCTACGAGTGGGGCGTCGAGAACCGCGGAGTCGATCCGGACATCGAGGTGCAACGATCGCCCGCCGACATCGCCACCGGACGTGACCCACAGCTGGAGCGGGCGATCGAGATCGCTCTCGACGACCTCGCCGCCCGCCCGCCGAAGATGGCCCCCGACCTGCCCACCGCCTAGAGCGCGCCCGATAGTGAACTCTTTGGTCTCGTTGGCGACGTTGGTGGCGCCAACCATGCCAAACACACGACGGCCGCCGCGTGCACGACGAATTTTCCTCGTCACGTCTGGAACGCGGCGATCACGGGGGCGAACCGCTCAACACCGCCATCGGCGACATCGAGGAGCGAAACGATCGCCGTCTGAACGCCCGCCTCGGCGTACGCCCGGTATCGGCCGACCTGCTCGTCGACCGTGCCCGATCCCTCGGTCCGTCGTTCGCCGCTGGCGTCGACCACGTCGGCGGACGTCAGGTTCGTGACCGTCACCTCGCCGGGATCTCGATCGAGGTCAGCGCAATGGCGACGAAGCACGTCGATCTTGTGACGAACGGTGGCCGCGTCGCCGAACAGGTTGCAGGCGTCGGCGTGGCGGGCGACCAGGCGCAGCGTGCGACGCTCTCCGGAGCCGCCGACGAGGATCGGGATGCGATCTTGCAGCGGGCGCGGGTAACAGATCGCCTCCGGCACAGTGACCGTGTGCCCTTCGAAGTGCGGCGATCCCTTGCCCCACAGCAGCGGAAGCAGCTGAAGGGCATCCTCGAGCAACTCGTAACGACGCGCTCGTGACGGGAAGTCCCATCCGTACAGGTGGTGCTCTCGTTCGAACCAGCCGATGCCGAGGCCGGCCATTGCCCGCCCACCCGACAGCACGTCGAGCGTGGCAACGATCTTGCCGAGGGCGGCGATGTTGCGGTACGTGATGCCCGTGCACAACGTGCCGAGGCGCACGGTGCGGGTGCGGGCGGCGAGGTAGCCGAGTGTCGTGTAGGCCTCGAGCATGTCTTCCCATTCGCGCCCGACCTGGGGGATCTGTACGTAGTGGTCCATCACCCAGATCGACGTGAACCCGGCGTTCTCGGCCGCCCCGCCAATCGCCGCGAGCTGCGTGGCAATTTCGGCGCTACCCCCTGGCCAGGTGAAGCGCGGCACCTGCAACCCGAATGTCAGTGGCATCGGTTCCTCCTGCTGTCTGCGGGCCGCGGACGGGGCGTCCACGAGTTGTGGCGGCACGACGATGACGTCGTGATCGTGGGCGGCGACGACCACATCGAATCCCTCGCTCGGAATCGCCGCCAGCGCGGTCGGGAGGCTGCGCAGCTGGGCCGTGACGACGCTCGTGGGGACAGCGTCCGGGCGTTGGCGATTGCGTCGCCGGACCTCGCCGCCGGGCACCTCGAACACAGCGGCGACAATCGGCACACCGTGTCGCCGCGCCATGTCGAGGTAGACGCCACGCCGATTTGGCTCGAGCGCCGTCGAGTCGACCACGGTGGTGAGGCGCCGGCGGATGCGATGGTCGACGATGAGATCGAGCACTTCGAACGCTGCCTTTCCGGCGCGTTGGTCCCGTTCGCCGGTGCCGACCATCGCCCGTAGGCGGTCCGCAGAGACGATCTGGTCGGCTGGGAAGCAGTGAGCCGCCCAGGTCGACTTGCCACACCCCGCCGGACCGACGAGCACCACGAGAACGGATTCCGGCAGCCGGATCACACCGCCCATGCCGCCCCTCCCACCGCGCTGACGCTAGCTGTGGCCGGCGTCCACGACGGGTGTGACAGCCGATTCGTAGGATGAGGCTCTCGTGACTGATCAGCCCGACACCGGCGCCGACCCGCAGCATGAACGTGGTGCGTTCGCCGGGCTCAACCCCGACCAGCTCGATGCTGTCGTCCACCGCGGCGGGCCGCTGCTCGTCGTCGCCGGCGCCGGTTCGGGCAAGACGCGGGTGCTCACACATCGCATCGCCCACCTCATCGACGAGGGGGTCCCCCCGACGGCGATCCTCGCCATCACGTTCACCAACAAGGCGGCCGACGAGATGCGCCGCCGTGTCGCCGAGCTCGTCGGGCCGGTCACCAAGGCGATGTGGGTCTCCACGTTCCACTCGGCTTGCGTGCGCATCCTCCGGGCCCATGCCGATCTGCTCGGCTATCCGCGGCAGTTCTCGATCTACGACCAGGCTGACGCAACTCGCCTGACCGGCTACGTGATCCGCGATCTCGGCCTCGACAGCAAGCGGTTCACCCCACGCGGCGTGCAGGGCACGATCAGCCTCTGGAAGAACGAGCTGATCGACCCGCCTGCGGCAGCCGCCCGCGCCCAGCACATCTTCGACCGCAAGCATGCCGAGGTGTACGCCGAGTACCAGCGCCGACTGCACGCTGCCGGGGCGATGGACTTCGACGACCTGCTCGTCAACACCGTGGTCCTGTTCCGCCAGCATCCGCACGTGCTCGAGGCGTACCGCGAGCGCTTCCAGCACGTCCTCGTCGACGAGTACCAGGACACCAACGTCGCCCAGAACGAGCTCGTCCTCCAGCTCGCCGGTGGCCACGGCAACGTGACGGTGGTCGGTGATGGCGACCAGTGTCTTCCTCCCGGGACTCTGATCCGCACGCCGACTGGTGACGTACCGATCGAAGAGATTCGGGTTGGCGACGTCGTGCTCGGTGCTCGAGGCATCCGTGCCGCGTCTCCTGGCACCGTCACCTTTGTCAATCGCTCCGCTGCCGCGTGTGGCCTCATCAGGGTCTCGGCGGAGGCGGGTGGACAGTCGTTCATGATGTCCGCGACACCGGAACACGCCGTTCCCGCCCGCCTTGTGGCGATACCGGGCAGGCACCTCGTGTATCTGATGTATCGCCACGATCGGGGATATCGCATCGGTCGCACGACGGGGTTGCGGGCTAACAGCCCAGGAAAGTCGAACGCCGGCCACCGCGTCAGAAGCAACCAAGAACATGCGGACGCGATGTGGCTGCTTCGTGTGTGCGACTCGGTGGCGGAGGCCTCCTATTTCGAGTCGCTCTATGCCGCCCGCTACGGATTGCCGACGGCCTGTTTCCATGGCATCGGCCGCAGGCTGGCGATGGACGATGACCGCCTCAGAAGACTCTACGAGGAGCTAGATACGAAGACTGCCGCGAAGGCACTGATGGCCGACCTGGACATCGACGTCGAGTCGCCGCACTATCGACCACAGAACGGAGCCAGACGTTCCACGATCAACCTGACGATGTTCAGTGATGCACGGCGCACGGCCGCATATCACCGCGTGCAATGGTCATCAAACCGCATCGAGATCGCCGACCGGTTGGTGAGCGCGGGCGTCCGCGTGCGTCCTGGAAAGGCCGGCGGCTATCGCTACGAGACCTCGTGGAAGGACTACCGCCGAGCACTCGAGGACGTCAAGCGCGTTGCCACCGCTGGCGGTTTGTCGATCAAGCGACGGCTGGTCGTTGGCCCCGACATCTTCGACCTGATGCCGATGTCTCATCTTCGGCCCGGCATGGAGGTTGTTGTCGCTCACGATGATCAATTGCTGGTCGCCACCGTGGCCGGTGTCGAAGCGGTCGGCTACTCCGGGCCGGTCTATGACCTCGAGGTCGACCCGACGCACTCGTACGTGGCCAATGGCGTTCTCGTGCACAACTCGATCTACCGCTTTCGCGGCGCCGACTTGCGCAACATCGTGCAGTTCGAGGACGCCTTTCCGGAAGGCGTCACGACGATCGTCCTCGACCAGAACTACCGCAGCACACAGACGATCCTCGACGCCGCCAACGCCGTGATCGCCAACAACATCGAGCGCAAGCCGAAGCATCTGTGGACCGACGCCGGGGGAGGTGATCGGATCGTTCGCTTCTGGGCCGAGGACGAACACGACGAGGCCCGCTTCGTCGCCGGAACCGCCCACGACCTGCGCAACACGGACGGGTTCAACTGGCGCGAGGTCGCCGTGTTGTACCGCACCAACGCGCAGAGCCGGATCATCGAGGAAGCGTTGATGCGCAGTGGTGTGCCCTACAAGGTGGTTGGTGGCACGCGCTACTACGACCGGCGGGAGATCCGCGACGCCATGGCGTACCTGCGCGCCGCCGTCAACCCGGCCGACGAGGTGAGTGTCAAACGCATCCTCAACGTCCCCAAACGGGGCATCGGCGACACCAGTGTCGAGAAGCTCGATCGCTACGCGGCGACATCGGGCCGCGGGTTCGTCGATGCGCTGCGTCACGCCGACGACGCCGGGGTCACCGGACCGGCGCAGCGCGGCATCGCCTCGTTCGTCACGCTGCTCGACTCCCTCGCCGACCGCCTCGCCGGCGAGGTTGGGCCCGCCGAGCTCCTCCAGGCGGCGCTCGAAGGCTCCGGCTACCGCGCCGAGTTGGAGGCCGAGGACACCATCGAGGCCCACGGGCGGCTGGAGAACCTCGACGAGCTGATCGGTTCGGCGCACGAGTACACCCGCGTCGACGAGTTCCTCGAACAGGTGTCTCTCGTCGCCGACACGGACGAACTCCCTGACGGGGAAGTGGAAGACCAGGTCGTCCTGCTCACGTTGCACTCGGCCAAGGGTCTGGAGTTCCCGGTCGTGTTCCTCGTCGGCGCCGAAGAAGGCGTGTTCCCGAGCGGAAGGGCGTTGACCGAACCCGACGACATGGAGGAGGAACGCCGCCTCGCCTACGTCGGCATCACGCGGGCTCGTCGCCGCCTGTTCATCTGCCACGCGTGGAGTCGCAGCCTGTATGGCACGACCGCGTACAACCCGCCCTCGCGGTTCCTCGAGGAGATTCCCGACGAGCTCGTCGACTCACAGGGCAACGTGTCGGGTCGCACGTCGTACGGTCGCCAGAGCCAGCGGGGCCGCCACCTCGCCCGCGACCTCCGCAACCCACCGCCGTATCGGCGCCGGCCGGGCCGTGACGATCGGGGCGGTGGCGATCGCAGTGACGCCCACCGCGATCGTGTCGTCGAGGCGGCGATCGCCGCCGGTCACCGTCCGCCCGAGCCGGGTGACGCCGCCAGCCTCGGCCTGCGCATCGGCGACGATGTCGAGCACCCGGCGTGGGGGGAGGGCGTCGTCATCGACGTCACCCAGCGCGGCGACAACGCCGAGGCGGCGATCAACTTTCCGGGTGTCGGGGTCAAGCATCTCGACCTGGCCTGGGCGCCACTGAAGCGCAAGAGCTGACGGAATCTCTTGAAGGAGCACTTCCCCTACTGTGGGGGCGATGCGGGCCGCCATGCTCGTCGAGAGTCTCACCGGGAACACATGGAAGGCCGCCGAGCTGATCGCCGGCGGGCTCGGTGAGGAGGGTTGGTCCGTGACGTCGCTGGCCCCGGTCGGCCAGCCCGACCATGCGGCGATCCAGGACGCCGACATCGTGCTCGTCGGCACGTGGGTGCACGGGCTGTTCGTCGTCGGTCAGACACCGTGGGCGGTGGCGAAGATCTCCAACCTGCCGGCGATGCGCGGCAAGCGCGCCGCGGTGTTCTGCACGTTCGCACTCAATCCGGGCAAGAGTCTCGATCGGCTCACCGGTGCCGTGCAGGCCACCGGCGCCGAAGTCGTCGGCGGCCTGGCCCTGCACCGCAGCAAGCTCGAGTCGCACAGCGAGGAGTTCTGTTCGCGACTCATCGGAGCGGTCGCACCCGGCTAGTCGGCGCGACACACATCGGCGACGAGGCCGATGGAGATTCGCTGTCGCTGTTCGACGACCGGGCAGGCGTCGGTCGGCCGGGCGAGCTCGCTGACCGTGAGCTCGTCGCCGTGGCAATCGGTGAAGCGGTCCGTGCCGCGGATCTGCGTGACCGCACACGACGCGTCGGCGGCGGCGGGATGGGCGAGGAACACGCGCCACCCACGTGTCGGGTCCTCACCGTCGTGATCGAGGACCAGCGTCCGGCGCCCGGTTGTGGTGTTGAGACCGGGGAACAGGATCGGCCCCGTCTCGGCGATCGTCTCGGCGACCGATTCGACATTGCCGACCGGTAGCTCCCGCGGCGCCAGGCGGGTGGTCGGTTCGCCGCCGCCGCGACTGTTCCATGCGGCGATACCCAGCGTCGCCGCGAAGATCGCCGCCAGCACGGCGATACCGCCGACGACCGGCAGCAACGCGCGCGCCACGGCGGAACGAGGCCGGGGGAGAGGCACTTGGCTAGTGTGCCGCCGCGTGGATCTGTTCGAATACCAGGGCAAGCAGTACTTCGCCCGCTTCGGCATCCCGCTGAGCCCCGGCGGTGTCGCCCTCACTGTGGACGAGGCTGTCGCCGTGGCCGAATCGGCCGGCTACCCGGTCGTTGTCAAGGCTCAGGTCCAGGTCGGTGGGCGCGGCAAGGCTGGGGGCATCAAGCTCGCCGACAACGCCGACGAGGTGCGCACCCATGCCGGCACCATCCTCGGGATGGACATCAAGGGTCACACCGTCGAGCGGCTGTGGATCGAGCGTGCCTCCGACATCGACGAGGAGTACTACGCCAGCTTCACGCTCGATCGGGCCGCCAAGCAGCACCTCCTGATGCTTTCCGCCCGTGGAGGAGTCGATATCGAGGAGGTTGCCGCGACCGATCCGGAGGCGATCGTCAAGCTCCACGTCAACCCCGTGACCGGGATCAATGGGGAGACCGCGCGGCAGGCCGTTGTCGACGCGGCGATCCCCGAGCGTGCCGTCGACGGAGTCGCGGCGATGCTCGTCAAGCTGTACCGCTGCTTCACCGAGGGCGACTGCGACCTCGCCGAGATCAACCCGCTGATCCTCCGGCCCGACGGTGAGGTCCACGCCCTCGACGCCAAGGTCAGCCTCGATGGCAACGCCGCGTTCCGTCACCCCGAGTGGGAGGAGTGGGAGGCGACCGAGGTCCTCGACGACCGTGAGCGGCTGGCCAAGGAGAAGGATCTCCAATACATCGGTCTCGACGGAACGGTCGGCATCATCGCCAACGGCGCCGGGCTGGCGATGAGCACACTCGACGTCGTCAACCAGGTGGGTGGCCAAGCCGCCAACTTCCTCGACATCGGCGGCGGGGCGAGCGCCGACGTCATGGCTGCGGCGCTCGACGTCATCAACCACGACGAGAACGTCCGCTCGATCCTCGTCAACATCTTCGGCGGGATCACGCGAGGCGAAGAAGTGGCCAACGGCATCGTCGAGGGTCTCCGCCGCGTCGAACTACGGGCACCGATCGTCATCCGCCTCGACGGCACGAACGCAGAACAGGGTCGCCAGATCATCCTCGATGCCGGGATCCCACCGTCGAAGCTGATCAGCAAACCGACGATGCTCGACGCGGCCCGGGAAGCGGTACGAATCGCCAATGGTTCCGAAGGGGGAGCGTGACGACATGGCGATCTTTGTCGATGCCGACACCAAGGTGCTCGTCCAGGGATTGACCGGAGGGCAGGGACGCTTCCACGGTCTGCGCAACCGTGACTACGGCACGCAGGTCCTCGCCGGCGTCACACCCGGCAAGGGCGGCCAGGACGTCGACGGGATCCCCGTGTTCGATTCCGTCGCCGAGGCTGCCGAAGCGACCGGAGCGACTGCCTCGTTCGTCGCCGTTCCGCCGAAGGCCGCTCCGGCGGCGATCGTCGAGGCCGCCGCCGCAGGAATCTCGCTCGTCGTGTGCATCACCGAGGGGATCCCCGCCCAGGACGAGGCGCGGACCTACAACCTGCTCGTGCGCGACTTCCCGGGCACGCGGTTGCTCGGGCCGAATTGTCCGGGCGTGATCAGCCCCGGCAAGTCGAACATCGGGATCACTCCCACGGACATCGCTCAGCCGCCGAGCGCGGAGGGGCCGAACGTGGGGATCGTCAGCCGGTCGGGAACGCTCACCTATCAGGCCCTCTACGAGCTCAAGCTCAACGGCGTCGGCGTGTCGTCGTGCGTGGGGATCGGTGGTGACCCGGTGCCGGGGACGAGCTTCGTCGACTGCCTCGCCGAGTTCGAGAAGGATCCCGAGACGCACGCCATCATCCTGTTCGGCGAGATCGGCGGCTCGGCCGAGGAGGAGGCGGCCGACTTCATCCGCGCTGGTGTCTCCAAGCCGATGAGCGCCTACATCGCCGGCGTCACCGCTCCGCCGGGCCGCAAGATGGGCCACGCCGGGGCCATCGTGTCCGGCGGCAAGGGCACGGCGAAGGGAAAGATGGACGCCCTTGAAGCCGCCGGTGTGCGCATCGGGCTCAACCCGACCGAAGCCGGCGAGCTGATGGCCGACATCGTCAAGCAGTTCTGAGTTGGCTGGTCGCCTCACTCATCCGTGGGTCCACGCGCGGCGCGGTCGAGCGCGCTGGCTCTGGAAGGAGTCGGTGTTGATGGTGGCGACGCTGCCGCGATCGTGCGGCGCTGCGGGCGACAGATCAGTCACGCCCGCGGCGGCCTCGTGTCTTTGGCATGGTTGGCGTCACCAACGTCGCCATCGAGACCAAAGAGTTCAAGCCCGCGTAATCGATCCGACTTCTTGGTCGATTTGGTGCCACCAGCGGCGCCAAATGAACCAAAGTTCGCGACGCACAGACGCTGGGCGGGTCCTCAGGACTTGAAGGCGTCGCGGATCTTCTGGAGGTCGGGGAGGTCGCTGGGCCGTCCCGCCGCCGCCTGGAACATCATCACGCCACCGGCGGCGGCGACCCCACCGCCGATCGCCGCCACCCACAAGCCGCCGGACCGGCTGAGGGCCTGATCAGGCTGACCGGCGAGGTCGACGACGTCGCTGAGGTCGGCGCCGATGATCAGGCGGACGATGACGAGCACCGCACCCACCGCGGTGAGGGCGAGCAGGATCACCGGCCACGGTGTCGCGCCCGCCTTGATGACCTCACCGGCGAGCAGGAACGCCAGCGCGGCGGCGGCGACGAGGAGCAGCCAGGGGATCAGTCCGGTGACCGTGAAGTCGAACGCGTTCGGGCTCACCGGACCGGCGTCGAACCACTCGAGAAACCCGGCGATGAGCATCATCACCCCGCCGACGATCACCAGCCAGTCGGCGGTCTTGAAGCTGCTGAAGTCCATGACCCGGTTTCAGGGCGCCGCCACGTCGCCGGGAGGTGGGATCTCCCGATCCGGAGTCGGCCGTCCGCTGACTGGCGTGTACTCGACTTCGAGGCCGGTGTTGCGGAACCCGATGAAGGCGCCGACGAAGGCGACCAGCGCGCCGAGCGCGCTCATCCAGATGCCGATGCCCCGCGACACGTCGACGTCGACGTCACCCTCGGCGTCGACGTCCTGACCGATGATGAGGCGGATCAGGATCAGTAAGAAGGCGAGCCCAGTCACCCCGGCCAGAACCATCGGCCACGGCACCTTGCCGGGCAGTAGCGCGCCGGTAGCGAGCAGGATGACCACGACGCCGGAGCCGACCAGCAACAGCCACGGCAGGACGCCAGTGAGCAGGTAGTCAAACGCGTTGCTCGTCTGTTCCGGGATGACGACCACGTTGTCGATGGACGCCTCCCAGGTGAACCACCGCAGCAGGCCGAAGATGAGGACGAGGGCGCTCCCCGCGACGACGATCCAGTCGCTCACCGACAGCGCCTTGAGCTTGTTCACGAGCCGAACGGTACTCTCGCCGTCCCGGGCGACCCAGCATTCCCTGCCGCTACTGTGCCGCCGTGCCGACTGCGTTGCTCTCCGTCTACGACAAGTCAGGGATCGCCGAGCTCGCCGAGGGCTTGCACGCCGCCGGCTGGCGGGTGCTGTCGAGCGGTGGTACCGCCAGGGAGATCGCCGCCGTCGGGGTGCCGGTCACCGACGTCGCCGAACTCACGGGATTCCCGGCGATCCTCGGCCACCGTGTCGTGACTCTCCATCCCAAGGTCCACGGCGGCATCCTCGCCGACACGGCGGACCCATCGCACCGCGCCGACCTGGCCGAGTACGGCATCGAACCGATCGACCTCGTCGTCGTCAACCTCTATCCCTTCGCGACCAATCCCGGAGTCGAGCTGATCGACATCGGTGGCCCGGCGATGGTGCGGGCGGCGGCGAAGAACCATGACCGCGTCGCCGTCGTCGTCGACCCCACCGACTACCCGCTCGTGCTCGACGAGATCCGCGCCGGTGGTCAGGTGTGCGCCGAGACCCGGCGTTCGTTGGCCCGCAAGGCCTTCTCCACAACCGCCGCCTACGACGCATCGATCGCCGCCTGGCTCGGTGGAGGGCTTCCGAACATGCTCGAACTGCGGCTCGAGCGGGCGCAGGAGCTGCGCTACGGCGAGAACCCGCACCAGTCGGCGGCTCGCTACCGCTTCGCCGACAGCCGTGGGTGGTGGGACGACGCAGTGCAGCACGGTGGCAAGGAGCTCAGCTACCTCAACCTCTACGACACGGAGGCGGCGTGGCGGCTCGTCCACCGCTTCGACGAGCCGGCGTGCGTGATCGTCAAGCACGCCAATCCGTGCGGAGTCGCCGTCGCCGCGGACATCGGCGACGCCTACGTCAGGGCCAATGCCTGTGATCCGGTGAGCGCTTTCGGCGGCATCGTCGCCGTCAACCGCCCGGTCACGGCGGCGATTGCGGAGGCCCTCGCTCCGGTGTTCACCGAGGTCGTCGTCGCCCCCGACTTCGAGGCGGACGCGTTGGCGACGCTGACGGCGCGGAAGAACCTGCGCGTCCTCACTGCGCAGGCGCCGGGCCCGTGGCAATTCGATGTGCGCCCCGTCGACGGTGGACTGCTCGTTCAGCAGCCGGATCCGGTGAGCACCGATCGCTCGTCGTGGCGGGTCGTGACCACGGCTGCTCCGACGGACGGCCAGTGGGACGACCTCGAGTTCGCCTGGGTGGTATGCGCCGCAGTCTCGTCGAACGCGATCGTGCTCGCTCACGAGCGTCAAGCCTTCGGGATTGGCGCCGGCCAGCAGAACCGCCTCGACTCGGCACGCATCGCCGCAGGGCGCGCCGGCGAACGCGTCGCCGGCGGCGTGTGCGCCAGTGACGCCTTCTTCCCGTTCCGCGACGGCCTCGACGCCGTGGTCGCGGCCGGCGTGACTGCGGTGATCCAGCCCGGCGGTAGCGTCCGCGACGACGAGGTGATCGCCGCCGCCGACGAACACGGGATCGCCATGGTGTTCACCGGCGAGCGGCACTTCCGCCACTAACGGGTTGACCGTATAGGGAGCGATCGTGCTGCGCCACGGTTGGTGTTTCGGCTGCAAGCAGCCGAAACAAAGCGGCCGTAATTCTGGGTCGGCTCGCCTACGGCTCGCCTCCTGAATATCAACCCTCCCGCGCTCGGAGCTGGTTGTCACCAATCGGTAACATCTCGGGATGGCGCGAATCGCGGAACTCCTCGCCGCGGGGCGGACGGTCTCGTTCGAGTTCTTCCCACCCAGGGACGATGCCAGCCAGCTGACCCTCGGGCACACGATTGCCGAGCTCGAGCCGTTCCGGCCGAGCTTCGTGTCGGTCACCTACGGCGCCGGTGGGTCCACTCGGGAACGGACGCGCAACGTCGTCATCTGGGTTGCCAAGGAGACGGCGATCACGCCGATGGCCCACCTCACCTGCCAGTGCCACGTCCGCGCCGAGATCGACGAGATCCTCGCCGACTACGCCGCCGCGGGCATCGAGAACATCCTCGCCCTCGGCGGCGACCCACCCGCCGACGCCGCCCGCCGGCCGAGCGACTACACCTATGCCGCCGACCTGTTGGAGCATGTCGCCGAGTCCGGGACCTTCTCGATCGGCGTTGCCGCCCATCCCGAGGTCCACCCGAAGTCCCCCGATCGGGCGACTGACCGCCGGCACCTCGCTGCCAAGCTCACCCTCGCCGACTTCGCGATCACCCAGTTCTTCTTCGCGGCCGAGCATTACGTGCGCCTCGTCGGCGAGCTGGCCGAGCTCGGCGTCGACAAGCCGGTGATCCCGGGGATCATGCCGATCACCAACCTCAAGCAGATCGCCAGAATGGCCCAGCTCAGCGGCGCCGACGTTCCCGCTTGGGTCGTCGACGCAGTCAGCCGGTTCGACGATCCCGCCGACATCCGCCGTGCCGGGGTCGAGATCGCCTCAACGCTCTGCGCCGAACTGCTCGAGGAGGGTGCGCCGGGGTTGCACTTCTACACGATGAACCGCTCGACGGCGACTCGTGAGATCGCTACCAACCTCGGTCTCGGAGTGTCGTAGTGACCGCGGCGGACGGGATCGCCCGCCGAGGGTGGGCGACGAGCGGGAAACGCCGCCGCAACCTCTCCAGCGTGCCGTATCTGCGCGGCCTCGACGGCATGCGCGCCCTCGCGGTGATCGCCGTGATGGTGTACCACGCCAACAGCTCGTGGTTGCCCGGTGGCTTCATCGGCGTCGAGGTGTTCTTCGTGATCAGCGGCTACCTGATCACGTTGCTGCTGATCGGCGAGCACGAGCGCACAGGCCGGGTCAGCCTCGGGCAGTTCTACCTGCGCCGCGCCCGGCGCTTGCTGCCAGCCTTGTTCCTCACCCTGGCGATGGTTGTGGTCTACGCCGCGTTGTTCAAGCGGGAGGAGCTCGGCCGTCTGCGCGGCGACGTCCTCGCCGCCCTCGGCTACGTCTCCAACTGGTTCCAGATCTGGGTCGGCCAGGGCTACACGGCCGAGGGGCAGTTCGCGCCGCTCCGCCACCTGTGGAGCCTCGCTGTGGAGGAGCAGTTCTACCTGATCTGGCCGATCGTGATGATCGCCCTGATCCGCGTCGGCAAGGGTCGCCTCCCGTCGTACAGCCGCTGGCTGTTGCTCGCCGCCGTGGCGATCAGCGTCGCGGTCGGCCTGATCTTCGAGCCGACCAGGGCGGTCGACCCGGCGACGACGCCGGACGCCTTCTGGCAGATCGGCGGGCAGCCCATCGCCAAGGCCGACACGCTGTACCTGTCGACGATCACGAGGTCGACCGGCCTCCTCGTCGGCGCCGCCCTGGCAATGTTGTGGCGCCCGGTCGCCGTCATGCGCGGCCCGTTGCGCAACAAGGGACGGGCCCTCGACGGTCTGGCGCTGATCGGCATCGGCTCGTTGCTGGTGCTGGCGTGGCGCTTGCACATCGTCACCGACGAGGGTCCCGATCCGTTGCTGTTCCGCGGTGGGTTCCTCGCCGTCGATCTCGCCGCGATGCTGATGATCGCCGCCGTGTCGCATCGCCGCTCGTTCGCCGGGCGCATCCTCGGCATGCCCGTGTTGCTCTGGATCGGCACCCGGTCGTACGGCATGTACCTGTTCCACTGGCCGATCTTCCAGATGATCCGCGGTGTTGCCGGCACCCCGCTCGACTTCCGCCAGTTCGCCTTGGCGATGGTCGCCACGGCGCTCGTGACCGAGGCGTCGTATCGCCTCTTCGAGATGCCGATCCGTCGCCGCCGGATCCGTCCGATCATCGTGCGGCTGGGCCGTCGGGCCGGGCCGATCGGGCGCCGAGCGATCGGGTTCGGGATGGCCGGAAGCGTCGTCCTCGTCGGCTTCGCCAGCGCCAGCATGGTCACCGCCGAGCTGGAGCCGACCGACATCGAGCAGTCGTTGCAGCAAGGCCGAGACGCCGTCGTCGATCTCGCCGAGGCACCCTTGCCAACGGCGCCGCCGCAGCCGGTCGATTCCACCGAGGTCGTCGTGACCACGGAGCCTGTCCAGACGGCGGCGCTGGTCGACACGACGGAATTCGTGACGACGACGGACGCGGTGGAGACGACGGACGCGGTGGAGACGACGGAGCCCGTCGAGTCCACCGACGTGCCCACGACCGAGGCTCCGCTGTTCATCACCCCAGGTGCACCGCCATTGTCCGAGCGCCGCGTCAGCGCCGCGGCTGACGACGTGGCGACGAGCGAAGTGACGACCACCGAACCGGCGACGACGGAACCACCACCGGACACAACCGTTCCGCCGGAGACCACCGAGCAGCCGACGACCACCGAGCGGCCGACGACCACCGAGCGGCCGACGACCACCACGGCGGCTCCGACGACGACTGTGGCGCCGACTACGACGGTCGCTGCGACCGCGCCACCGACGACCACGACACAGGCGCCGACGACCACCACCAGGCCTCCCGTGGTCATGGCCATCGGTGACTCGGTGATGCTCGGCGCTGCCGAGAACCTCGCGGGCCGTGGCGTCATCGTCGACGCCGCCGTCAGCCGCCAGATGATCGACTACGTGCCGACGGTGCAGAAACTCGCAGCCGAGGATCGCCTCGGTGACGTCGTGGTCGTCCACCTCGGCACCAACGGTCCGTTCAGCGAGTCGACGATGACGGCATTCTTCGACTCGCTCCGCAATGTGCCCAGGGTCGTCGTGCTCACCGTGCACGCCGAGCGCGGCTACACGGGACGCAACAACGAGCTGATCCTCTCGCTCCCGTCGCGGTACCCGAACGTCCAGCTCATCGACTGGAACGCGGCAGTCGGCAGCTGCTCTGGCGACTGTCTCTACGAGGACGGCATCCATCTGCCTCCCGACGGCCGGCGGTACTATGCCCAGCTGATCTTCGACCAGATCGGCATCTGAACGAGGCGATGGCCGAACTGGTCGGCTCCGATCTGCCACGCTGGTGGCAGACGATGGACACGCAGGAACGACGACGGTGGCGACACAAGAATTGAGCGCCCGCCCGCTCGAGTGGAACCCTCCGCGACAAGCGATCTCGCGCGTTCCCTATCTGCCCGGTCTCGACGGGATGCGTGCCCTCGCGGTCGTCGCCGTGATCCTCTATCACACCAACAACGGATGGCTCTCCGGCGGGTTCATCGGCGTCGAGGTGTTCTTCGTCATCAGCGGCTACCTGATCACGCTGCTGCTCATCGGCGAGCACGAGAAGACGGGTCGCATCGACCTCAAGCAGTTCTGGTTGCGGCGGGCCCGCCGGCTGCTCCCGGCGCTGTTCTTGATGATGGCCATGCTGATGATCTACTCGGCGATCTTCGAGCGCGACACACTCGGCAAGCTGCGCGGCGATGTCATCGCCGGAGTCGCCTACGTGACCAACTGGTACCAGATCTGGACGGGTGCCGGTTACACGGCGCTGCTCGACTTCGCCCCGCTGCGGCACCTCTGGAGCCTCGCCGTCGAGGAGCAGTTCTACCTGCTCTGGCCGCTGATCATGCTCGCCCTGATGCGCCTCGGGCGCCGCCGCCTGCCGGAGATCAGCCGCTGGCTCGTGCTCGCCGCCGTGCTCATCGCCGTCGTGACCGCGCTGCTCTACCACCCCGGTCAGGTCGGCACCGCCGAAGTCGCTCCCGAGGCGTATTGGTCGACCGGCGGCCATCCGATCTCGAAGATGGACGCCCTCTATCTCTCGACGGTCACCCGGGCGACGGGGCTGTTGCTCGGCGCCGCTCTGGCGATGATCTGGCGGCCGGTGGCGGTGATGCGGGGGCCGATGCGCGACAAAGGTCCGTTGCTCGACCTCCTCGCCGTGCTCGGTCTCGGTGCGCTCGGCGCCCTGGCCTGGTTCTTGCATGTGCAGGTCGATGGCCACGCCGATCCGTGGCTGTTCCGCGGTGGCTTCCTGGCCACCGACTTCGCCACCCTGCTGGTGATCGTCGCCGTCACGCACCGCGGCGCCAAGATGGGGATGTTCCTCGGTGCCCAACCGCTGAATTGGATCGGCACGCGGTCGTACGGCCTGTACCTCTACCACTGGCCGATCTTCCAGATCATCCGCGGCACCGCCGGGGCCACGCTCACCGTTCCCGAGTTCGTCGGGGCGATGGTGCTGACGTGCATCATCACGGAGCTGTCGTATCGCTATGTCGAGATGCCGATCCGCCGCCGACAACTCGGCAAGTGGTGGGATCGGGCGCGTGATGTCACCGACCAGCGACAGCGCCAGTTCATAGCCGTCGGTGCCGTTGGCTGCGTCGCCCTGTTCGGATTTGCCGCGGTCAGCATGTTCACCGCCCCGCTCAAGCAGAACGACGTGCAGGAGTCGCTCGAAGCAGCCGCCGACGACGTCACCGACGTCGGGGCGCTGCTGTCGAGCACGACCGTCGCCGGAGCCGAGCCAACATCGACGGCGGCGGGGCAGGCGGCCGGGGTGCCAGCCACCCAACCGGCTGTCGCAGCCGATCCGGCGGCCACGACGACCACGGCGGCTGCCGCAACGACCGCGGCACCCGTGGCCGTCGGCCCGTATCTTGCCATCGGCGACTCGGTGATGGCCGGCGCCGCCAGCCCGCTGAAGGCCGCCGGGTTCACCGTCGACGCCCAAGAGAGCCGCCAGTTCGGCGACTACCTGCCACAGTTGCAGGCGTTGAAGGCGAGCGGCCAGACCCCCGAGGTCGTCGTCGTCCATCTCGGCACCAATGGCAACATCGACGAGGATGACGCCCGTGACTTCTTCGACCTCCTCGCCGACGTGCCCAAGGTCATCGTGCTGCGGAACTGGGTGGATCGGGCGTGGACCGAGTCCAACAACGAGTTGATCAACGCCATCGATGGTGAGTACGCCAATGTCACGGCCGGGTGGTGGGACACCTTGGCTCCGGAGTGTCCTGGCGACTGCTATGCCGCTGCCGATGGCTTCCACCTCAGTGCCGACGGCGCCGACTACTACACGGCGCTGATCACCGAGTGGTCCGGTATCTAGCCGCCCTCTAGCCTCAGCGCCCTATGAGTGAACCCGTGCGCGTCGCCGTCACCGGGGCTGCCGGCCAGATCGGCTACAGCCTGCTCTTCCGCATCGCCTCCGGCTCGATGCTCGGGCCGGACACCCCCGTCGCCCTGCAGCTGCTCGAGATCACGCCGGCCCTCGGCGCCCTCGAGGGCGTGCGCATGGAGCTCGACGACTGCGCCTTCCCGCTGCTCACCGATGTCGTCTGCACCGACGATGCCGACACGGCGTTCGGCGACGTCGACATCGCCCTGCTGGTCGGCGCAATGCCGCGTCAGCAAGGGATGGAGCGCTCCGACCTGCTGTCGGCCAACGGTGGGATCTTCAAACCGCAGGGCGAGGCGCTGTCGCGCAGCGCCAAGCGCGATGTCAAGGTTCTCGTCGTCGGCAACCCGGCGAACACCAACGCCCTCATCGCCCAGCGCAACGCTGCCGACCTCGATCCGCGGTGTTTCACGGCGATGACCCGTCTCGACCACAACCGGGCGGTCAGCCAGATCGCCGCCAAGCTCGAGGCCAAGGTGTCGGACGTCAAGCGGATGACGATCTGGGGCAACCACTCGACGACCCAGTACCCCGATCTGTTCCACTGCGAGGTGGCCGGGCGCAACGCCTACGAGACCGTCGACGACCATGAGTGGGTCGACGCCGTGTTCATCCCTACGGTGGCCAAGCGGGGAGCGGCGATCATCGAGGCGCGCGGCGCGTCGTCGGCCGCTTCGGCGGCGAACGCTGCAGTCGACCACATCCGGTCGTGGGTGCTCGGTACCCAGGACGATGACTGGGTGTCGATGGGGATCCCCTCGGACGGCAGCTACGGCGTCGCCGAGGGGATCATCTCCAGCTTCCCCGCAACCTGCTCGGGCGGCGACTACACGATCGTCAAGGACCTCGACATCGACGACTACAGCCGCGCCAGGATCGACGCCTCCGTCGCCGAGCTCGTCGACGAGCGCGACGCCGTCGCCGACCTCGCCCTGATCTGACCACCGATGGGTGCGAAGAGGACGGTTCCGTCCCCTGAACACCGGTCGGTCGGGGACGACGCTGTCAGTCGTCGCCGTCCTCGTCGTCCCCGCTCTCACCGTCGCCGACCAACGGTGCCAGGACCGATTCGAGGTGACCCAGCGCCTCCTCGGTGAGCTGGCCGTCCTCTGCCCAGGCGTCGGCAGACTCGAGCAGTTCGGTCGCTCGTTCTCGTGACCTCCGGCCGCGATTGTCGATCTCGCCGAGGCGGTCGATCACCTCGGCGGTAGCCGGCCCGTATCGCGACGGGTCGGCGGCGAACAGGGCGATCAGCTCGTCGACCGATGTCGCCGAAACCGGGGCGACCGCGACGGGGGTCGTGGCCACCGTTGTCGAAGTCGTCGGTGGTGCCGAGGTCGTCGCCACGGTGGTGGCCGGGCTGGTCGATGGTGCCAGGCCCGAGGGCAGCGACGTCGTCGCCGCGCCGGGATCGTCGTTGTTCGTCACGACCGCCGCTACCGCGACGACGCCGGCCACGACCGCGGCTGCGGCGACCGACCACCAGCCGCCACGCCCCCGCTTGTGTGATACCGAGCTGGCCGGCACGGCGAACACGGCCGTGTCGCCGGCGACGCCGGCCGTCGTGGCCGGAGCGAGTGCCCGACCCATCTCCGCTGCCGAGCGATATCGATCGGTGGGGCGCTTCTGCAAGGCGGTCTGAATGACGGCAGCGACGCGCGGCTGGACGTCCGGCCTCATCGTTCGCACGTCCGGCGCCGGCTCGTCGCGATGGGCGAGCGCGGTCGCCACCGGCGTGCCGCGGTCGAACGGCGTAACCCCGGTGAGCATCTCGAACAACACGACGCCGACCGCGTAGAGGTCCGTCTCCGGACTCGCGCGTTGTCCGACGATCTGTTCCGGGGCGAGATACTTCGGCGTGCCGACGACATCTCCAGCGGCCGTCACGTTGCTCGCCGCCTCGCCCACCAGGGTCGCGATGCCGAAGTCGACGAGCTTGATCCCGACTGGCCCGACGATGATGTTCGCCGGTTTGACGTCGCGATGCACGACCCCCGCCGCGTGGGCGGCGCCCAGAGCGGCGAGCACAGCGGTGGCAATCGAGGCTGCTTCGGCGACAGCGAGCGGAGCGTCGTGGGCCAGCCTGTCGGCGAGTGTCTGGCCATCCACGCGCTCCATGGCGAGGTAGAGAAACCCGTCAGCGTCTCCGGCGTCGAACACGGCAACCGCATTTGGGTGGCTGAACCGTGCCGCGGCGCGGGCTTCACGGACGAAACGCGCCCGGTCGACCTCGGTGATCCCGCTGTCAGGAACGAGCTTGATCGCCAGCTCGCGATGAAGGCGAAGGTCGTAGGCGGCATACACCTGGGCCATCGCGCCGCTGCCGAGTCGGACCCCGATCGTGTAGCGACCGGCGATCGTCCGATCCATCGCTGCGCACGCTAACTCCTGCCAATCCGACGTTGACCGCGACTCTTGGTCGCTGTGACGACGTTGGTGGCACCCAATCGACCAAGGACAACGGGGACGCCCGGATCGAGGGGCGTCAGGTGGCCGGCGTGTCGAGAACCTCGACCTCGCTGAGCGGGCCGCTCGGCGCCGTCAGCGGTGCACCGGTGATGTGGGCATCGATCAGTGCGGCGACCATCTCCGGGGCACTGAAGTTGAGGGCATGGGCGCCGGGCACCTTGACCGCTTGGACGTGAGGCAGATCGGAGAGGAGGCGTACCCGATCGATGCGCACCAGCGGGTCGCGCTCGCCGGCGATGACGAGCGTCGGCATCGTGAGGTGGTGGATGCGTTCGAGCGTTGGGTAGCGGGTCATTGCCCGGAACAACGAGACACTCTGGACCACGCCGAAGTGGAGGTAGTCACGGACGGCGATCGGGAGCATCGAAGGCGGCTCGCGCAGCCCGTCGGTGGCCATCTGGCGGATCGCCCGTCCGAGCGGCCGGTTGTTCGGCCCGCCGGCTGGGGACACGAGGACCGTCCGCTCGATGCGCTCCGGATGGGTCGCCGCGATCTCGACGATCGTCGGGCAGCCGAGCGAGTTGCCGACGAACGTGGCGCGCTCCACACCGACGGCGTCGAGGTAGCCGATCAGCGCCCGGGCGAGGCCGGGAACGTCGAGCGTTCGGGCCGGACGCAGGCTGCGGCCCATCCCCGGGAGATCGGGCACGAACGTGCGGTAGCGCGTGGCGAGGATCGCCGCCGTTGGTTCGAGGTACGTGCCGGAGATCCCGAAGCCGTGGACGTGAACGATGTTCGGGGCGTCGTTTCCTGCGTCGGTGTGATGCCGATGGAACATCGGCAAGTCGTCGACGATCACCCAACCTGGCGCCAGCGGAGGAACGGGCTGTCGCGGCACGGCGTCAGGACACGGCGACGCGGCAGGCGATGCGCATCATGTCGTCGACGCCCCGCCTGAGCTCGTCGTCGGAGATGCGCGTCGATGCCTCCTCGGTGACGAGGTCGCTGACGGTCATCATCGCCAGCGCCTCCACCCCTTTCACCGCGGCGACGGTGTAAAGCATCGCCGCCTCCATCTCGATCGCCAGGTGCCCAGTGCGCTTCCAGCGAGCGATGTTGTCCGCATCCGGGTCGTAGAACAACGCCGATGTGATGATCGGTCCGGTGTGCACGCGGGCGCCGCTTTCCCGGGCTAGCCGTGCCGCCGTCTCGGCAAGGGTGAACGTCGCCGCCGGGGCATAGCCGTCCATTCCGGCGTACTGCAGTGCGGTGGTGTCGACGGCCGACGCGGTCACACCGATCACGACATCGGCCATTGCCATTCCAGCGCCGATCGCGCCACAGGTCCCGACGCGAAGCAGGCGCGTCGCACCGAGTTGGATCAGCTCCTCGTAGACGATCCCGGCGCTCGGGCAGCCCATCCCGGTCGACTGCACGCTGATCGGCGACCCCTCGAACATGCCCGTGTAGCCGAGCATGCCCCGCTCCTCGTTGACCACCTTGGTGTCGCCGAAGAACGTCTCGGCGATGTACGTCGCTCGCCGTGGGTCGCCAGGACACAGCACCGCCGCGGCATAGTCGCCGCGTTCGGCGCGCAGGTGGATCGGCACCGGCCGAACACTAACGAGTCGGTGAAGTTGCTCGCCGTGTCGCGCGTGCCATCATGCCGGGCAGTCTGCGATGGAGGTGGTCTGCGATGTCGGGTTCGAAAGTTGTTCGAGCAAGCCTGGTCGCGCTCGCAGTGATGGTGACGACTGCGCCGAACGTCGTCACCGCAACCAGCGGGACACCGACCTACGAAGGCCCGGGTGCTGCATCGGCGGAGGATGCGGTGACGACGTACATGGACGGACTGGCGGAGGCCGACCTCGAGGCGATGGTGAGCAGCTTCGCCATCGAGACCTACGTCGGCAACTTCGACATGCGTGCGTATCTCGAGCGAATCCAGGTCTACCAGTTGGGCGCGATGCCGCTGTACCTTCCCCCGGACTCACCGTTCACGAAAGCGTTGGCGGTCGAGCAACGACACAACATCGTCGTCGAACAGGTTCTCTTCCAGACGCTTCGATTCGTCGATCCTGACCTCGAACCGACCGAGGGAGTCAGCCTCTCCGACGAGGCCGAGCTGGAGGAGTTCTACAGCCACCTAGCCTCGGCAGCCACCACACTCGACACCACAGAGGCCGCGTCGTTCACGTTCGTCCCGTTGGCGGAGGTCGACCCGGAGGCTGCCGAGGACTACGAGTCCGAGCGAAATCAGGCGAACCTCGACGAACTGCGCGGGATTCTCGGCGCTGACGAGATGACTGACCTCGTCGTCCGCTTCACCGTCGGCAAGAGCGAGTTCTTCGCGTTCTTCAGCCTGGTCCGTTACGGCGACGCCTGGTGGGTCGCCCAGCTCGGCGGCAACTTTGCCACCGTGATGGGGATCCCGGCGTTGGAGGTCGGCGCCGTTCCCGTCGACGAGATCGGCTGAGTGCAAGCATGGGGACATGGATGCGAAGGTGCGCTGGACGACCGTCTGCATTGACTGTGCAGACGCCGAGGTACTGGCCGAGTTCTACTGTCGGCTGCTCGGCTGGCAGGTGACCGCACGAGATGACGGGTGGGTCCAGGCCGGCGATCCGAACGGTGGAGTTGGCCTCAACTTCCAGGCAGAGGACTGGTACCGCCCGCCGACCTGGCCGGAACAGCCCGGTGAGCAGGCGAAGATGCTCCACTTCGAGATCCTCGTCGACGACCTGGAAGCCGCCATTGCCGGCGCCGTCGCCGCAGGGGCCACCGTCGCCCCACACCAGCCGTCCGATCGTGACCCACGCGGGCTGCGGGTCATGCTCGACCCCGCCGGCCATCCGTTCTGCTTCTTCGTCGAGGGCGAGTAGGTCGCCGTGCGCGGTCACCCTGCTGTGACAGCTACTTGAGGAACTTGCTCGTGACATTGTCGGCGAGCACCTTGCCGCCGGTCTGGCAGGAGGGGCAGTAGTTGACGGTGTAGCTGGCGTACTCGACGGCGCGCACAGCGTCACCGCAGACCGGGCACGGCTGGCCGGTTCGCTGATGGACTCGTGACGTACGCTCCTTCGACGACGACATGTCGGGACGCTGGCGTTCCTCGGCGAGACCCTCCTCGATGGCATCACGGATCGCGCTGATGATCGCTTCGGCGGCACCCGGTTCGAGTTTGTGCGTCATCGCGAACGGGGAGAGCCGGGCGCGATGACACACCTCGTTGGCGAGGCGCCGGCCCAGTCCGGCGACGGCATGTTGGTCGCGCAGGAATGAGTGCAACCGGGTATTCGGCATCGCGTTGAATCGAGCCGCCAACTCGGTCGCCGAGATCGTCGCCGCCTCCGGGCCGAGCGTGTCGAGCGGTTCGGCCGAGAGTGCCTTCTGCGTCGAAACGCACCACACACCGGCCTTGCGTTCGCTGCCCTGTTCGGTGAGCAGCAGGGCCGGTGGATCGCTGCCTCCGGGCAGCCGCCCGAAGATGAACCTCGCCTGACCGGCGCGTGGCTTCGCCGACTTCTTCTCGTCGACGAGCAGCCGCCCGCCTTGCATCAAGTGCACAACGAACGTCACCGGTTCGAACTCGACGAGGAGGAACTTGCCGCGCCGACCGACGACTTGGAGGGGCTGACCATAGGCCTCGTCGGGCGAGGGAACGGCGGTTTTCAGGGCAGTGAACGTGAAGGGGCGGAACAGCTTGAGGCGCAGTCCTCCGAACTGCTCGGTGAGCCGCTCGGCATGAGCCTGGACCTCGGGCATCTCCGGCATCGAACCTAGCTCCGTGTCTCCGTCATTCGTACACCGTCTCTTCCCTGACCGCCCTGAACACGGAGTCGAGGGCGCCGAACAACGGTTGAGAGTCGAGCAATCGTTGCTGATCGCCGTGCAGCCGGATCTGCCCGGACACGAACGCCTCCTGGGCGTTGAGGCTGCCGGTGGCCACGGCGACGGCCGTTTCCCACGATTGTTCCATGCGCACATGCTCGTGATCGGCAGGTCCGGCAGCGAACGCGATCGCTCCGTCACCCACCTGGAGGTGATACGTGATGTCGCCCTCGGGACCGTCGGTGACGACCTGGGTGACGCCGATCTCGTGGGTCGGCACGAGCTTCTGGATCGGCTCGTTGGCGGCGACCGCCCGATCGACGGCGTCGATCCAGGCGAGGCTCAAGTAGCGCACGTATCTAGTTTGCCGGAATGACGTCGTCCACGTCTCCGGGGCCGAGCGACGAGCACCGTCACCCGTGGGCGCGATCCGAGGAGTGGCTGTTCACGGCCTGGGGTCTGGTCGGTGCCCAGAGTGAGCGGCTCGTGCGGCCCGCCAGCGGCCTCATCTCCGGCTACCGCATCGTCGGGGACAGAGCGTGGTACTGGGCTGCGCTGGCGCGCGCCGGCGAGCCGCTGCTCCACGTCGCCGACTGGCAGGTGCCGTTGCGATCGAATCCGTTGCTCGTCAAGGGTGATGGCCTGTGGGCCGAGCATACGTGCGACGCCCCGATGGAACAGTGGACGGTCGCCAATGAGACCTACGCCGCTGCGCTCGACGATCCCGACGATGCGCTGGGACGGGCGTATGGCGTGCCGACCGCGCTCTCGTGGGATCTCGAGTGGTACGCGACGGCGGAGGCCCGGGCTGTGCTCCACGGCTATGAGCAAGTGGGGGTGGTGCACGGCGTCATCGAGCTCGGCGACTCCGACCCGATCCACCTCGGCGAGGTGCCCGCGCATCGCTGGCACCGGTGGGACGACCAGCTCGGCCCGGTCGAGCTTCCCGAGGCGTTCGCCCACACCGGCCTGCGAGCGCCGTTCGCTTTCCCCGATCGAAGCACGATCGACTGGGTGCTCACGCCGGATGGCTGGCGCGCCCTCCGCGGCGACGAAGGTGAGGACCGCTGATGTCGGCGTGGCTCGCTGTGGCCATGGCGATCACGCTCGGCGCGGTCGTCAAGGGCATCACCGGGATGGGCTTGCCCCCGGTCGCCCTGCCGGTGATGGCGATCTTCCTCGGCGTCGAGGACGCCGTCGTCGTGATGGCGATCCCGACCGTCGTCACGAACTTCGTCCTGGTCGTCGACAACTGGGAGCACCGCCGCGACAACCCGGTGGTCGGGCGCATGGTCGTGGCGTCGGCGATCGGTGGTGTGCTCGGTGCCTGGCTGCTGACGAACCTCGACGAACGGGCGATCGCCGTGATGATGGCGGTGCTCGTGGGCGCCTACGTCGTGTCTCGGGCGACGGGTAGTGACTGGACGATGTCGCGGCGCGTTAGCGAGGTCTCGGCAGCGCCGGTAGGACTCGTCGGTGGGGTGCTGCAGGGAGCGACCGGGCTCTCCGGACCATGGTTCGGGTCCTACCTCCACGCCATGAGGCTGAGCCCGGCGACGTTCGTGTTCTCGATCGCCGCCATGTTCCTGTTCTCCTCTGCGACGCAGGTGGTCGGTCTCGCCGCCCTCGGCAGGTACGACGCCCGTCTGTTCGGACTGAGTGTGCTGGCCGCGGTGCTCGCTGTGGCCGTGGTCGTCGGCGTCAGGGCGTTCGCTCCGCGGGTGCCACGGCGAGTGTTCGACACGCTCGTGATCGCCGTCCTCGTCGGCTCCGTCGTGGCGATGCTCTACGACTCGTTCAGTTGACGCCGCACCGATTGTGAGGCCGACGACACACCTGTCCGGATCCTGGCCTCACAACCCGAGCACTCGGCGGTACGGCCGTCCAGGGGGCCGAGCAGCACACGGATTGACGCTGTCTGGCTCGGCCCAGCTGTCACTGTTGGGCCAATGGCCTACGAGCGCGACATCCTCGAGGAGTTCACCGAGCGCTCCCGACCGCGTCGCTACCCCGACGTCGAGGTCGAGCTCGGCATGGTCGTCGAGGAGCGCGCCAGCGGGTACTGCGGTGATGTCGTGCGCTGGACTGTGGAGGCGGTAACGCTGCGCGATCGAAACAGCCAGCAACGACACTTCGCGTGGAAACCCGGTGGCTTCCTCCTCGAAGGTCGCCCGGTGACGCTGCGCCGTCCGGCGGCGCGCCGCGAGGCGTCGGTCGTGTCCCTGTCGGTCACGGCCTCGGGATCAGTGGTCGCCGGGCGGGCAGGTGCCCGGGTCGCCGCGGCGAGCCGGATCTGGGTCGAGGGGCGCCACGACGCCGAACTCGTCGAGGTGGTGTGGGGCGAGGAACTGCGCGACGGAGGCATCGTCGTCGAGCCGCTCCACGGCGCCGACAATCTCGTCGACGCCGTCGCCGCGTTCGACCCGTCGAGGCAACGGCGTCTCGGCGTGCTGCTCGACCACCTCGTGCCCGGATCGAAGGAACGGCGCCTGGCCGATCAGGTGAGTGGGCCCTATGTGCTCGTCACCGGGCATCCGTTCGTCGACGTTTGGGCAGGAATCCGGCCGCAACTGATGGGGATCGATGCCTGGCCCGACGTCCCGCCAGGAGAGGGCTGGAAGGAGGGTCTCTGCCGCGCCCTCGGCACCGATGTCGACACGTTCTGGCCGCACCTGCGCAACCGCGTCCGCTCCTACGCCGACCTCCGCCCTGAGCTGGTCGGCGCTGTCGAGCAACTGCTCGACTTCGTGACGGCCGGCTGATTTACGGAGCCTGCATCGCGCGCCTCTATCCTTCGGCCCATGGCACAGGTCGTCGCCCGCGGACCGGTGAGCGGTTCGGCGACGAAGCGACGCAAGCGCAAGCCGTTCCTCGTCGACCTCTACTCGACGGCGGTCGGCAAGAAGTACGTCATGGCGATCACCGGGCTGATCGGCGTCGGTTACGTCGTCGCCCACATGATCGGCAACCTCAAGATGTTCTTCGGTCCTGAGGAAATCGACCACTACGGCGAGTGGCTACGCGACCTGCTCGTCCCGGCGCTGCCACGGACGGTGTTCCTGTGGCTGATGCGCCTCGTTCTCATCGGCTCGCTCGTGTTCCATCTGCATGCCGCCTACACCTTGACGATCATCAACCGGCGGGCGCGGCCGCAGGGGTACCAGTCGCCGCGGGAGTACGTCGCCGCCAACTTCGCCAGCCGGACGATGCGCTGGAGCGGCATCATCGTGTTGTTGTTCCTGTTCTGGCACCTCGCCGACCTGACGTGGGGCTGGTTCAACCCCGACTTCGTGCGCGGCGCCGTGTACCACAACGTCGACGCCAGCCTGTCGCGACTGCCGGTGGCGATCCTCTACGTCGTCGCCAACATCGCCCTCGGCATCCACCTGTTCCACGGTTTCTGGAGCATGTTCCAGTCGATGGGGTGGAACTCGCCGCGGTTCAACCAGTGGCGCCGCGCCGCCGCCGTCGGCATCGCCACGATCATCGTCGTCGGCAACTGCTCGTTCCCCATCGCCGTGCAAGCCGGCATCGTCGATTGAGCGCAATGGTGAACCGTCTCAGCGGATGCGAGCGAGTGAGCGCCAGCGAGCGAGCGGCCAGCAACGGCCTGCGTGGCCGGGGAACGCAATGACCTCGACCGCCGATCCCCCCGTCGCCGCGCCGACCACTCCCGTGCTCGACGCCAAGGTCCCCGAGGGCCCGCTCGAGGACAAGTGGGAGAGCTACATCGCCAACTCCAAGCTCGTCAACCCGAACAACAAGCGCAAGTTCAAGATCCTCGTCGTCGGCACCGGATTGGCCGGGGCGTCGGCCGCCGCCACGCTCGCCGAGCTCGGCTATCAGGTCGAGGCGTTCACGTTCCACGACTCGCCGCGGCGGGCCCACTCGATCGCCGCCCAGGGCGGGATCAACGCGGCGAAAAACTACCGCGGCGACGGCGACAGCGTCTACCGACTGTTCTACGACACGATCAAGGGTGGCGACTTCCGCTCCCGTGAGGGCAACGTCTACCGCCTCGCCCAGCTGTCGGTGAACATCATCGACCAGGCGGTCGCCCAGGGTGTGCCGTTCGCCCGCGAGTACGGCGGCTTGCTCGACAATCGCAGCTTCGGTGGCGCCCAGGTCAGCCGCACGTTCTACGTCGGCGGGCAGACCGGCCAGCAGCTGCTCCTCGGCGCCTACCAGCAGATGTCGCGCCAGGTCGGGCTCGGCAACATCAAGCTGTGGAACCGCGTCGAGCTCGTCGACGTCGTCGTCGTAGACGGGCACTGTGCCGGCATCGTCACTCGGGACCTTCTCACCGGCGAGGTGCGCTCGCATGCCGGTCATGCGGTGGTGCTCTGCACCGGTGGCTACGGCAACGCCTTCTTCCTGTCGACCAACGCGATGTTGTGCAACGTCACGGCGATCTGGCGGGCCCACCGTCGTGGCGCCTGGTTCGCAAACCCCTGCTACACGCAGATCCACCCCACGTGCATCCCGCAGTCCGACGAGTTCCAGTCGAAGTTGACGCTGATGTCCGAGTCGTTGCGTAACGACGGGCGCGTGTGGGTGCCCAAAGAGATCGACGACAACCGTCCGCCGGCGCAGATCCCCGACGCCGAGCGCGACTACTACCTCGAACGTCTCTACCCGAGCTTCGGCAACCTCGCCCCGCGGGACATCTCGTCACGGGCGGCGAAGCGAGCGGTCGACTCCGGCCGGGGGGTCGGCCCGAAGAAGAACGGCGTCTACCTCGATTTCGCCGACGCCATCGGCCGTCTCGGCAGGGACGTCATCAGCCAGCGCTACGGCAACTTGTTCGACATGTACGAGCGGATCACCGGCGAGGATCCTTACACCGTGCCGATGCGCATCTACCCGGCGTCGCACTACACGATGGGCGGGCTGTGGGTCGACTACGAGCTGATGACCACGGTCCCCGGGCTCTACTGCGCCGGTGAAGCCAACTTCTCCGACCACGGCGCCAACCGGCTCGGCGCCTCGGCGCTGATGCAGGGTCTCGCCGACGGCTACTTCGTGCTTCCCAACACGGTCTCCAACTACCTCGCCCCGATGCTCAACAAGCCGGTACCCGGCATCGACCACCCCGAGTTCGCCGCCGCCGAGGCTGCGGCGCGGGAGCGCTTCGCGGGATATCTCGCGATCGGCGGCACGCGCTCGCCGGACTGGTTCCATCGCGAGCTCGGCAAGATCATCTGGGACTACTGCGGCATGGAGCGCACGGCCGAGGGACTGGAGAAGGCACTGTCGGAGATTCCCGCCCTGTACGACGAGTTCCGCAGGGACCTACTCGTCACTGGTGCCGCCGACAGCGTCAACCAGACGCTGGAGAAGGCAGGCAGAGTCGACGACTTCTTCCAGCTCGGAATGCTGATGTGTCGCGACGCCCTGGAACGGCGGGAGAGCTGCGGTGGCCACTTCCGCGCCGAGTACCAGACCGAGGACGGCGAAGCGTTGCGCGACGACGACAACTTCGCCCACGTCGCGGCCTGGGAGTGGACCGGCGACCCCGACGACCCGGCGCTCCACAACGAGGAGTTGGAGTACGTGTACACCCACTTCCAGACGCGGAGCTACAAGTGAGTGAGGCGAACGGGCACGCCTCCATCCGGAACCTGACGCTGCGGATCTGGCGGCAGGCCGGACCGGAGGACGCAGGGCATTTCGAGACGTTCCAGGTCGACGAGATCTCCGAGGAAGCGTCGTTCCTCGAGCTTCTCGACATCCTCAACGAGCGGCTGATCGCCGAGGGCAAGGACGCCATCACGTTCGACCACGACTGCCGCGAGGGAATCTGTGGCACGTGCTCGCTGATGATCAACGGCCAGGCCCACGGACCCCAGCGCGGCACGGCGGCGTGCCAGCTGCACATGCGCAAGTTCGACAGCGGCGCCGAGATCGTCGTCGAGCCGTGGCGGGCCCGGTCGTTTCCGATCATCAAGGACCTGATGTGCGACCGCAGCGCCTTCGACCGCATCGTCGAGGCCGGCGGGTTCATCACCGCCCCGACGGGCGGCGCACCCGACGCCAACCTGATCCCGATCCCCAAACCGGTGTCCGACGCCGCCGAGGCGGCCGCTCTGTGCATCGGCTGCGGTGCGTGTGTCGCCGCTTGCCCGAACGGCGCAGCCAACCTGTTCACCGGCGCCAAGATCACCCACCTCAACCTCCTCCCGCAGGGCCAGGCGGAGCGGTTCGCCCGCACCGAGGCCATGGTCGAGACGATGGAGGAGTACTTCGGGTCGTGCACGAACCACGGCGAGTGCGAGGTGGCGTGTCCGAAGGAGATCTCGATCGACGTCATCGCCCTGATGAACGCCGACTACCTCAAGGCCAAGTTCAAGAACCGGCGGTTGCTCAGTCGCACCTGACGGGTGCGGACGGTTCCCACCGATTCTGCGTCCCCGATCCGGACACTTCTGGGTTCTCCTCGGGTTTGTGTGGGCCGATCGCGCGCTGCGTCACCGTTGCATGGCTCTGAAGAGGGGTCGTGTCGTGCTGCGGCGTCGCGGCGGGTGCTCGGATTCTGAGGCCACGATCCGGACATTCGTGACCCGTTTGAGGCCTTGGAATCGGCGCGGCGGCCGACTTGGACATTCTCGTGCCGCAAAGCGGTCAGCGGTGACCGATTTGCGGGATGAGAATCGGCGTGGCCCGACAGTCGGGCTCACGGGTGTGCACGTCTTCCAGGTGCCGTCGCGACGCTCGACAACGGCCCCTTCCAGAGCCAGCGCGCTCGCTGGTAACGCGATTGAACCCACAGAAACCCGAGGAGAACCCACTTCTGTCCGCGTTGCGGCCCGAGAATCGACGGCAGCGTCGTTGCGCCGATTTCGGATCGCACTGACCATCCGCGAGGCCCTGACACCCCAGGCGTACGGTCGCCCGGTATGGGAGTTCGCAACAAGCAACGGCGGCGGGAGAAGGCGAGGCGGCGGGCGGGGCACGCCCGGCGGCAGGCCTCGCGCACGTGGGTGGGCGACGAACATGCCGCCGACACCTCGGCTCGGCACTCGAGGACCCCGGGCCAGATCCGCGAGGCGTTGTGGGCTGCGGCCGGGATGCGCGGCAGTCGTTCCGCGTGCACAACGGCGGACGCCGACGCGCTCGTCGTCGCTGACTTCGACGACGTCGCCATCGAGGCCGAGGAACAACTGCTGTGGCTGCTTGGTCTCGCCTGGCAGCGGGGTTGGCAACCGAGCGAGCTCGCCCGCCACGCCCGCCGCAAGGACGCATGCGGCCGGACTTGCCCGCCGCAGAGGCCTAATTCACGCAACCGATGGGTGCCAGGGGGACCGAATCGTCCCCTAAACACCCATCGGTCGTAGTTGGCGAGTCGCGATCGTCGCCCCGGCTCGGCGCGCCGCCGTGACCGGTTCGCCCGAGGCAGTGCGACCGTCGAGGGCGAGCCCGACGAGCAGTTCGCCGGCGACCTCGGGCACATTGATCGTGATTCGTCCGACGAGAGCGCACTCGTCGGCCTCGATCTCGCCCCGGAAGCCCCACTGCCGGGAGCCGCCCGGCCACGACGCCGTCACTGCCACCGTGGCGGCGAGCGGCTCGCGCAGGTCGCTGACGACGTGCACGTCGAGACTCAGCGATCTTCCTGGCGTGATCTCGTCCGGCAAGGCGTCGCAGACGACGATCACCGGACGGCAGGCGTCCACGACCGCCGTCCAGGCGGGCTTCGGCCGGCGCTCGTGGTCGAGCACCGACGCCGAGATCATCGGCATAGCGTCGGCGAACCAGGAGAAGGAAAACCCGCCCGTCGGGTGGTACTTCAGTCTGCGAAGCGTCTCGATCTGGCGGCGCAACAGGTCGGCCTGGTAGCGCTGCGTCGCCCGTCGCCACGATGCGAACGACGGGTACTGATCGGGCGGATGGCGCTGTCTCATCACATCCGCCTCGAGTCCGTGATGTTCGGCGAGGGCCTCCCAGTCGAGGTCGGGCCACGCCCGCGCGTCAACGAACTCGCCGGCGCTGTCGGGAACCGACTGGGCGCCGAACTCACTGACGAAGCGCACGAGCCGCGGCACGGTGCGGGCTCGCTCGGCGAGCTCGTCGACGTCACCACGGTGCCAGCCGAACCACAGGTGACTGTCCGTCCCGTCGAGCTGCGGCAGGTGCGGCAGCACGCCGCTATGGGCGATCGTCGGGCGCGTCGGGTCGGCCTGTTCGAAGGCCCGCTTGACCCAGCGGTCGAGCACCGACTTGTTCCACGTCGGCAGCTGCTGCCGGGCGAACCGCCGCAGTCTTGTCCGTGTCGAGTCGCCGTCGAGTTGCGGGGCATCGGCAACCGGCTCGTCGTGGGCGCACCATTGAATGATCGACGGGTGATGACCGAGCGCCGACACCGCCTCGCGCGCCTGACTCACCGCCTCCCGACGGACGTGGCGTCCGTAGCCCCACTGCAGGGGGAAGTCCTGGAGGAGCACGACGCCGAGCTCGTCAGCGGCCGCGT
Organism: Ilumatobacteraceae bacterium; assembly: GCA_963716665.1. Lineage (GTDB taxonomy): Bacteria > Actinomycetota > Acidimicrobiia > Acidimicrobiales > Ilumatobacteraceae > Desertimonas. Next base: position 203,873 of record CAVQTY010000015.1, on the reverse strand, counting down.
ACAGGTCGTCGGTGGCGATGTGCGCCTGCACTCGGAAGGCGTCGAGCCCGGCTTCGACGGCACGTTCGACATCGGCGCGGACCAGTTCCCGACTGACGTCAGCCAGCCCGGGACGGGCGGGAACGAGGTTGGCGCCCTTGAGGAACATCCGCTCGCCATTGATCGAGAACACCCAGTCGGTGAACGCCACTTCACGCAAGCCGGTCCGGCGCGACGTCCCGTCGCTGACCTCGCCGTCGATGACGACTTCGACACAGATGTCGGTGAGCGGCTGCCCCCCGAGCGAGTGCGGCCACCACAGCGCCGGCGAGGCGATGTCGAGCGACCACTCGATGTCGTTGCTGCCGGCGGCGACGGTGTGTTCGGTCTCGCCGACGATCTCACCGTCGGCGGAAGTGCGCACTCGCACGGTGTCGATCGTCAGCGCGTCCAAGCGGGCGTGCAAGCGAAGGTGGGCACGGGATTCGTCGGCGTCGCGGCACAGCACCCGCAGGCGGTCGATGCGAACGGCGCCGGTCTCGTGGACGCGCACGGTGCGCCACAGACCGCCAGGGTTCCACTGGCGGTCGACGGCCTCGGAATGTTGCAGCATCCCGGTGATGTTGCGTCGCCCCGAAGTGCCGCGCTCGGAGGAGCAGGTGACCTCGACGGCTAGCACGTGCTCGTTCGACATCGCAGCCAGCCCAGTGATCTCGAAGGTGTGGGGGAAGAAGTAGCCCTCCGGATCGCCGAGATAGGCGCCGTCGAGCCAGGCATCGGCCTGATAGAAGATCCCGTCGAACGTCACCCAGCGGCGCGTCCCCGGCGGCGGCGGAGGCTGGTCGAAGCGGCGCCGGTAGAGGACCGGACCGTCACTGGTGGCGAACGCGGCGTCGCCCCGCCAGTGCCCAGGTACGTCGACGGTCGCCCATTCGGAGTCGTCGAGGTCGAGACCGGTGCCCGTGCGCCGGAGCTCGTCGTCGGCCTCCCGGGCACGCCAGGGGCCAGCGAGATCCACGACGGGTGAGGCTACGCGGTTGGCGTTAGGGTCGAACCATGTCGGATCGGCCGAGCACGATTGGTGAGTTGAGGACCTCCGGCTGGACGTCGCGCAGCGTGAAGGAGGAGATCCGCGCCAACGTCGTGGCCAAGTTGGCGACCGGCCAGCCGCTCATCGACGGGATCGTGGGCTACGACGACACGGTGCTTCCGCAGCTTGCCAACGCTTTGCTCGCCGGCCATGACGTGATCTTCCTCGGCGAGCGCGGCCAGGGCAAGACGCGGATCATCCGCGCCCTCACGGGGTTGCTCGACGAGTGGTTGCCGATCGTCGCCGGCAGCGAGATCAACGACGACCCGTTCGCTCCGGTGTCGCGCTACGCCCGCGACCTCGTCGACGAGCTCGGCGACGACACGGCGGTCAGCTGGGTCCACCGCGATCATCGCTACGGCGAGAAGCTGGCGACGCCGGACACGTCGATTGCCGACCTGATCGGTGAGGTCGATCCGATCCGCGTCGCCGAGGGCCGCTATCTCTCGGACGAACTGACGTTGCACTACGGCCTCGTTCCCCGCACGAACCGCGGGATCTTTGCCGTCAACGAGCTTCCCGATCTCGCCGAGAGGATCCAGGTCGGTCTCCTCAATGCCCTCGAGGAGCGCGACGTTCAGGTGCGTGGCTACCAGGTTCGTCTACCACTCGACGTGATGTTCGTCGCTTCGGCGAACCCTGAGGACTACACCAGCCGCGGTCGGCTGATCACGCCGCTGAAGGATCGTTTCGGTTCGCAGATCCGCACCCACTACCCACTCGACGTCGCCACCGAGCTCGACATCATGGCCAGCGAGTCGCGCCAGTTCATCGACACCCAGGGCGATGGTCCCCATGTCGACGTCGCCGTTCCCGAGTACCTCCGCGAGGTCATCGCCACGGTCAGCCACGTCGCCCGGGCGAGTGCCCACATCAACCAACGCAGTGGGGTCAGTGTGCGACTGTCCGTCACCAACCTCGAGGCGGTCGCGGCCAACGCCCTGCGCCGCGGTTTGCAGGCAGGCGAGACAACTGCGGTGGCGAGGGTCGACGACCTGTCGGCGATGAGTGCCAGCAGCAGCGGCAAGATCGAGATCGAGACGCTCGACGACGGCGCCCAGGGCGCGATCTTCGACAACCTCGTCCGCACCGCCGTGCTCACCGTCTATCGCCAGCGCGTGCCCGCCGAGCTGACTCGCGCCGTGACGCAGGCGTTCGAGGACGGTGCGATCGTCGACGTCGGCGAGGACATCCCATCATCGCAGTTGGCCGACCGGGTGGCGACGATCCCTGCCCTGGCGCGCCCGGTCGAGGTGCTCACGTCCGGCAACGACTCGCCACCCTCGATCGCGGCGGCGATCGCCTTCGTGCTCGAGGGTTTGCACCTGTCCAAGCGCCTCAACAAAGACGTCGCCCAGCGCCGCGCCATCTACCGCGCCCGCTAACCCGAAGAGTTGCTTCAGTCCGGCCGAAGGCCGGTTCCAGTCAGAACTCGCCCGAACGGAGCAAGCGAGCGCAGCGAGCGAAGCGAGTGAGGGCGAAACTAGAGGAACGGGCTACGGCTCCAGAGTTCGCCGGTGTCGTTGTGGGCGGCGGGCGCCGGGATGCCGTTCAGCTCGAGCACCTCGACCTCTCCCGGAAAGCCGGCCAGCTCGAGCGAGCCCGCCGGTGCCGCGGTGACGCCTTCGGGCAGGCGTTCGACCCCCATCGCCGGGATCAGTACCTGGCTCTTGTCGGCGGCGTCGCACAACCGCGACGCCATGTTGACCGCCGAACCGATGTAGTCGTCACCTTCGAACAGCAGGGCATATCCGGTGGCGATCCCGCCGCGCACGGTGAGCGGCGCGCACACGTCGGCCGAGCGGGCGCGCAGGTCGAGCGTGAAGGCGATCGCTTCCGGCTGGTCGACAGCGACGATCATGCAGCCGTCGCCGAGCCACTTGGCGATGCGTACTCCCCGCTCCGACGCCACCTGCCGAACGATCGTGCGGAACGCGCTGAGCAGTCGCCCGGCGGCATCATCTCCGAACGCGCCGGTGTAGTTGGTGAAGCCGGAGAGGTCGATGAACACGAACGTGCGGGGGACACGCATCCCGTCCAGGCTACGGGGTAGACGACCGGTACGGTGGGGACGTGTCGCTGCGCTACACGTACTCGCGCTGGGACGGCACCCAGCGCGGCTTCGAACCCGACGCCGACGACGTCCTCGCCGCGGTCAACGAAGACCTGATCGAGCACGGTGATGTCAATGCCGCGCTGAGGCGGCTGATGAACGACGGCCTGCTCGGTGCCGACGGCGAGGCCATCGCCGGTTTGCGTGAGCTGCTCGAGCGGTTGCGTGAAGCCCGGCGAGACCGCCTCGAGCGCTTCGACCTCGGAGGCGTGTACGACGAGATCGCCCGAGAGCTGGCCGACATCGTCGACGAGGAGCGCCACGGCGTCGACCTCGCCGAGATCGACGATCGCCACGAAGCGGAGCGACGCGCCGACGCCGATGCCGCCGAAGCGGCTGCCCGCCGAGCGGAGGAGCGGCGCCTCGACCTCGACCTCCTCCCTGACGACCTCGCCGGCAGGGTCGAGGCGCTGCAACGGCACCAGTTCGTGTCTGGGGAAGCCGAGCGACGCTTCGAGGCGCTCGTCGAACGACTCCGCTCGCGTCTGGCGACGCAAGCGTTCGATCAGATGAGCGGCTCGATGCAGTCGCTGAGTCCGCAATCGCAGGCCCGTCTTCGCGACATGCTCACCGACCTCAACGCGATGCTGGACCGCCAGCGTCGCGGTGAGGACCCACGGTTCGACGAGTTCATGGCCCGCCATGGTGATTTCTTCCCCGAGCAGCCGGGCAACCTCGACGAGTTGCTCGAATCGTTGTCGCGGCGGGCGGCGGCGATGCAGGCTCTGCTTGGCTCGATGACGCCCGAGCAACGCGAGGAGCTGGCACGTCTGTCGGAGGCGTTGCTCGACGATGCCGGCCTGCGCGAACAAGTCAGCCAGCTCGGTGAGCAGCTGCGGGCGCTGGCGCCGGGCAGCGGATGGCCGACGTCAGCGGACCTCTCCGGTCCCGACGCCCTCGGGCTCGGCGGCGCTCTCGACACGATGGTCGAGCTCGCCGATCTCGATCGGCTGGAATCGCTGCTTCGTGGGGTGACGTCTCCGGCTGCGCTCGCCGAAGTCGACGCCGAGCGTGTCGGCGAGCTGCTCGGCGACGATGCGATGCGGTCCTTGCAACAGTTGGCCGAGCTGTCCCGGCGTCTTGCCGACGCCGGGTTGATCGAGCACACCGAGACCGGCCTCCGGCTGACCCCTCGGGGTATACGCCAGATCGGTGCAAAAGCGCTGAGTGACGTGTTCCAGCGCCTCAACAAGGACCAGATCGGTCAACATCAAACGGTGCGCACCGGGTACGGGCACGAACGGACGCCCGACAGCAAGCGCTACGAGTTCGGTGATCCGTTCCGCCTCGACTTGCAGCGGACGATCCGCAACGCTCTCGTACGCCGGGCCACTGCCGAGCCGCGCGGGGCAGCTGGAACACCCGTCGAGCTCGACCCCGCCGACTTCGAGATCGAGCAAACCGAGCACCTGACGAGGTCGTCGACGGTGCTGATGCTCGACCTGTCGATGTCGATGCCGATGGAAGGGCGCTTCGTCCCGGCGAAGAAGGTGGCGATGGCGCTGCATGCGCTGATCGCGTCCCAATTCCCCCGTGACTATCTCGGGGTCATCGTCTTCTCCGAGACCGCCCGGGTGATCCGCCCCACCGAGATCCCGGAGGCGAGCTGGGACTACGTCTACGGGACGAACATGCACCACGCCTTGACGCTGGCCCGCCAATTGCTCGGCAGGCAACATGGGTCCAAGCAGATCATCATGGTCACCGACGGCGAGCCGACAGCCCACGTGCTGCCCGACGGCGAGGTGTACTTCCACTATCCGCCAGTGCGCGAGACGATCGAAGCAACGTTGCGCGAGGTCGTCCGCTGCACCACTGCGGGGATTCGCATCAACACGTTCATGCTCGGCGCCACGCAGTCGCTCAAAGCGTTCGTGGAGCGGATCTCGCAGATCAACCGCGGGCGGGCGTTCTTCGCCACCCCGGAGAACCTCGGCGACTACGTGCTCGTCGATTACATCGAGCATCGGCGGGCTCAGCCACGACGCGGTCGGGCGAGTTGACAATCGCCTTCGGGCTTTTCCGATTCTCCTGATCACCGCTCTACGAAATGCCCTCTTGCGCGGATGTGATGTGGTATGCGACAATCACAGGCGTGTAATTACGCCGACGTCACCCGGTTGAAACCCGGACGATGTCATTACGGAGCGGACCACGCCAGGGGGTCCAAGAAACCATGTTCGACGATCTCGACAACGTGACACATCACGACGACGACAACAGTTGGCAGGACCACGCCAACTGCCTCGGTGTCGATCCCGACCTCTTCTTTCCCGAGCGCGGCGCATCGACGCGGGAGGCGAAGGAGGTGTGCCGCGGCTGCGTCGTGCGCGCCGAGTGCCTGGAATTCGCCCTTCAGAACGGCGAGAAGTTCGGGATCTGGGGCGGGCTGTCCGAGCGCGAGCGCCGGCGCATCCGTCGCCAGCGGGCGCAAGCGGCGAGGAGCGTGCTCGGCGCTTGAGTGCCCGAGGTCGCGCGCCGCATCAGCAGGTGTAGCGTGGCGGCATGATCGGATTCGACATCGGTGGGCCCGAGGCCATCATCGTGCTGGTGATCGTCCTCGTCTTGTTCGGGGGCTCGCAGATTCCCAAGCTGGCCCGAAATCTCGGCCGTGCTCAGAAGGAATTCAAGGACGGTATCGACGAGGGCTCGCGTTCGGCCACGAGCGTCACCGATACGACCCTCTCGAACGACTCGAAGTCGGACAGCTCGAGCCCTTCGGCGAGCTGAACCCCGGCGGCGGTGCTGCCTGAGCCGGCCCGGTGGGGAGGAGCTCGGACCGGCCCAGGAAATTGTGCCGGGCCGTCGTCAGGAGGCGACGGACAGGCGACGCCGCTTGAGGATGCGACGTCGTTCGCGTTCGCTGCATCCGCCCCACACGCCGTGGTCGATGCGGTGGTCCAAGGCGTATTCGAGACATTGCTCGGTCACCGGGCAGCCGGCACAGATCTTGCGGGCCTTGTCGACGCCGACACCGTCGCTGGGGAAGAAGACCTTGGGAGGGTAGAGCCGGCAGTTTCCCTGCATCATCCAGGAAGTCGCGCCGTCGTTGAATGGTTGCGTGTCGTCCATCGTTGTGCTCCCGGTGGCGGAGGGTAATTCAAACTGCTGTGTACGACGGCTGGCGAGGCACTTCCGTTCCCACGGTCGTAAAAAGCACCAAACCGGTCAATCGCTTCACCTCATTGTTCGGAGGCAGTACCGGCCGCGGTTCGCACCACGACCACTCCTTCATCAGATCGTAACCTGTTGCCATCAGACCGTAACATAAGCCGCCGCCGATGCGAGCGACGAGGCGCTGACTCACCGATGCGAGCGACCGAGCGCCAGCGAGGGAGCGGTTGACTGCGGCCTGCGTGGCCGGGGAACGCATTGACGGCCTGCGTGGCCAGGGAACGCAATGGATAGCCTCGGCCGGCATGACTGACGTCGTTGCCGATGTGCCGCCGCGTGCGCACGCTCGCATCGTCTACCTCGGTCCGGTGTCACCGCACTGGGAGGTGTACGGCGACTGGGGGGAGCGCAGCCTGCTCGAGGAGTTCCGTGCCCGCGTGCTCGCCCGCCTCGTGCTGCTGCCCCGCGACGATCCGCAGTTCCGCCGCAACCGCGAGCGCGTGATCCGCGACGCCGAACGCGAGCACATCACTCTCGAATGGGATCTCGGCATTCCTGATTTCGAGTAGCGCGTTCGTACAACCAGGGCATGCAGGGGTTGCGCGTGCGATCATTGCGAGATGGTTGACGACCGGTTCATCAATCGTGAGCTGAGCTGGTTGGCGTTCGACGAGCGCGTGCTGGACCTGGCCACGGAGGACGGCATCCCCCTGCTCGAGCGGGCCAAGTTCTGTGCGATCACGTCGTCCAACCTCGACGAGTTCTTCCAGGTTCGCGTCGCCGCGCTGAAGGACCAGGTCGCCGCCCGCATCGAGGAGCCCACCCCCGACGGGCGGACGGCGTCGCAACAGCTGGCCGAGATCGCCGAGGCCACCCGTCGCCTCGTCGAGCGTCAGGAGCAGGTGTTCCTCGACTCCTTGGCCCCGGCACTGGCCGCTGCCGGGATCGCCGTCGTGCGCTGGAGCGATCTGTCCGAGGCCGATCGCAAGTCGATGACCGAGGTCTACGAGGAGCGCGTGTTCCCCGTCCTCACCCCGCTGGCGGTCGACCCAAGCCATCCCTTCCCCTACATCTCCGACCTCGCCCTGTCGGTCGCCTTGTTCGTCGGCGATCCCGACTCCGGTGAGCACCGCTTCGCCAGGGTCAAGGTGCCCGACCTGTTCCCCCGCCTCGTGCCGGTCGACGAGCGCCGCTACCTGCCCGCCGAGGAGCTCGTCATGGCCCACCTCGACAGCTTGTTTGCGGGGATGGTGATCCGCGAGGCGGCGGCGTTCCGGGTGACCCGCAACGCCGACCTCACCGTCGAGGAGGAGGAAGCCGACGACCTGCTCGAAGCCGTCGAGATGGAGTTGCGCCGCCGCCGGTTCAACCGCGCCGTTCGCCTCGAGATCGCCGACTCGATGAGCGACGAGATGCTCGAGTTGCTCGTGCGCGAGCTCGACCTGCATCCCAACGACGTGTACCGCCAACGCGGCCCACTCGGTCTCGTGTTCCTGTGGCAGCTGCACGGCCTCGAGCGCCCGGATCTCAAGGACCGTCCGTGGCCGCCGATCACGCCGGGACGGATCTCGGTCGGCCTCGAAGCGGAGCGGCCGATCGTCTCGGTGATGCGCGACCGGGCGATCATGGTCCACCACCCGTACGAAAGCTTTGCCACCTCGACGGAGGCCTTCATCGAACAAGCCGCCGCCGATCCTCGAGTGCAGTCGATCAAGATGACGTTGTATCGAGCCGGCGGCGACAGCCCGATCATCCGGGCGTTGATTCGTGCTGCGGAGCGCGGAGTCCAGGTGGCTGTCCTCGTCGAGTTGAAGGCCCGCTTCGACGAGGCCAACAACGTCAACTGGGCCAAGCAACTGGAGCGCGCCGGCGTCCACGTCATCTACGGAATGGTCGGGCTGAAGACGCACTCGAAGTGTGTGCTCGTCGTGCGCGACGACGGCGACCAACTACGCCGCTATTGCCACATCGGCACCGGCAACTACAACACCAACACGTCGCGGATCTACGAGGACCTCGGCATCCTCACGTGCGACATCGACGTCGGCGCCGATGTCGCCAAGCTGTTCAACCACCTCACCGGCTACAGCCGCGACGAGGTCTACCACACGCTGGTCGTCGCCCCACGCGACCTCCGGCCGCGGCTGCTGGAACTGATCGATGGCGAGATCGCCTTCGGCACCGAGGGGCGGATCGTGCTCAAGGCCAATGCCATCGCCGACGCCGAGATGGTCGAGGCGCTGTATCGGGCGAGCGCGGCCGGCGTTCAGATCGACCTCATCATCCGTGGTATCTCCTCGCTCAGGGCGGGGGTTCCTGGATTGTCCGAGCACATCCGCGTACGCAGCATCGTCGGGCGCTACCTCGAGCACAGTCGCATCTACCACTTCGCCCACGGCGATGTCGACGATCAGAAGCTGTACCTCATCGGCTCGGCCGACCTGATGCCGCGCAACCTCGACCGCCGCGTCGAGGTCCTCGTCCCGATCGAGCACCCCAAACACCAGGAGTGGCTCGACGCCGTGCTCGACTTCCTCCTTGCCGACGACATCGTGCGCTGGGAATTGCAGCCTGATGACACCTGGGAACGCCGCGGTCCGGCGGGATCGTTCGAGCCGAACGCCCAGGCCCGCCTCTACCAGTGGGTCGTCGACCGCCAGTCGGCGCGTTCGTAGGCGTTCCGCCGCTTCTTCGCCGTTTGGCCCCGCGTCGTTCACCTGTTGTTCACCTCCGCCCGAACAGCGCGTCATCTCGGCTTCTTACGGTGCGCGCATGACCACACATTCAGGACTTCGAGGCTCGCGGCGCGGCAAGCTCGCCGTGGCGATGGCCGCACCGATTTTCGTCATCGCATCGGCGCAAGTCGCCGGGGCGACCACGGAGCCACCCACGAGTGAACCGATGGCTACCGAGCCGGCGGGCACGGAGCCAATGGGCACGGAGCCGGCCGGCACCGAGCCGGCGGGCAGCGAGGCGCCGGCGGCGTCTGCACCCGCGTTCGAGATCCCGACCGGATTGTCCGGGTCGATCGCCGTGTCCGGTTCGTCGACCGTAGAGCCGATCTCGGCGGCCGCGGCGGCGACCTTCGCCGAGTCCAACCCAGATGTCGCCATCACCGTCGACGGCCCAGGCACCGGCGACGGCTTCGCCCGGTTCTGCGCCGGCGAGACCGACATCTCCGACGCATCTCGCCCGATCAGCGCCGAAGAGGTGGCCCTCTGCGAGGAGGCGGGCGTCGAGTTCATCGAGCTCAAGATCGCCGTTGACGGCCTCTCCGTAATCACGGCTGCCGACAACACGGCCGTCGAGTGCCTGTCGTTCGTTGACCTCTACGCTTTGCTCGGCCCCGACGGCCCCGACAACTGGGCCGACGCTTCGGCGACCGCCGACGAGATCGCCGCCACGGTGACCGATCTCGGGGCGGTGAACACCCCGTACCCTGATGCCCCGCTCGTCGTCACGGCACCTGGCGAGGAGTCAGGAACGTTCGACAGTTTCGTCGAGCTCGTCATTGCCCCGGTCGGCGAGGCGCTCGGCGTCGAGGACGCCCTGCCCCGCCTCAACTACACGGCAAGCCCCAACGACAGCGTGATCATCGAGGGCATTGCCGCCAACCCGACGTCGCTCGGCTGGGTCGGCTTCGCCTTCGTCGAGGAGAACCTCGACACGGTGCGCCCGATCCCCGTTGACGGTGGCGGCGGCTGCATCGAGCCCACCGCTGAGACGATCGCCAGCGGCGAGTACCCGGTCGCTCGCGACCTCTACATCTACGTGAGCACGAACAAGCTCGCCGAGAACCCGGCGCTCGAAGGGTTCGTTGATTACTACGTCAACTCGGCGATCTTCACGCTCGTCGGCGCTGAAGAGGGCCAGGTTCCGTACGTCGCTCTCAATGCCGAAGACGCCGCCGCCACGCAGGGCGTGTGGGAAGCCCAGGAGACGGGCACCCGCGACGGCGGCGAGTAGGAAAGCCCCCCGACGGCGTGGCCGGCGAGGACTGAAGCTCCTCGCCGGCCATGCCGTACGCTTCCCCAATCTCGCAACCTCACCGAGGAATCCGCACTTGACCGCTGTCACCATGCCGGCTCCGGCGCCGCTGGCCTTGCAGACAAGCAGGGGCCGCAGGCTGCGCGACCGCTTCGCCCGTGTCGTGTTGACCCTCGGCGCGTTGACGACGTTCGCCATCACCGTGCTGATCATCGGCACGCTGGTGTTCGACGCCTGGGATTTCGTGCGTCAGGTGACCGCCGCCAAGGCAGGCCTGGGCTGGCAGCTCGTCCTCGTCTTTCTCGCCGCCGTCGGATTGGCCGCCGGCGCCAGCTGGCTGGCCATCCGAATGCGCGGCGCCGACAGCGCGCGCCTCGGGCGCGCCTTGCGTGTCCTCACGTTCGTCGGGGTCGCCGCCCTCGGGCTGACGGTGGTCGGTGGGTGGCGGATGTTCAACCGACTCGGCACCGAGATCACCCAGGTGGGCTGGTACCCCCGCCGCGGCTTGTTCGACTTGAGCACGATCATCGTCGGGACCTTCATGATCGCTTTGATCGCGATGTTTGTCGCCGTGCCGCTCGGCCTCGGCGCCGCTATCTATCTGTCCGAGTACGCCACGCCGCGGGTCCGGCGGATCGTCAAGCCGATCCTCGAGATCCTCGCCGGGATCCCCAGCGTCGTGCTCGCCTATTTCGCCATCACATTCATCAACCCGAACATCGTCGTCCGGATCTTCAATCCCGAGGACCGGGCATTCTCGATGCTGGCCGCCGGCATCGCCGTCGGCGTGCTAACCGTCCCGATCATCGCATCGGTGGCCGAGGACGCTCTGCGGGCCGTGCCACTGTCGCTGCGTGAGGCCTCGTTCGGGCTCGGCGCCCGTCGGGACCAGACGACGTTCGGGGTCGTGTTTCCAGCCGGGGTATCCGGCGTCGTCGCCGCCCTCATCCTTGGCATCTCCCGGGCGGTCGGCGAGACGATGGTCGTCGCCATCGCTGCCGGAGCAGTCGGCGGAGCGTTGTTCCACTTCACACCCCTGGAGCCTGGACAGACGATGACGGCGGCGATGGCCGGGCTGAGCTTCGGTAGTGACCAGGTCGCCGGAAACGAAGCCGCCTTCCAGAGCCTGTTCTTCATCGGCGCCGTGCTGTTCGTGATGACGCTCGGCCTCAACGTCCTCGGCGACAAGCTCGTCAACCGCGTCCGAGAGGCGTACTGATGTTTCGCCCTCGTTCGTTCGCTCGCTGCGCTCGCTCTCTCCACTCGGGCGAGCTCGACGCAGGCGGCCTGCGGCCGCACGAAGCATCTCCCAGGTCGGACCGGCAGAGCCGGATCCGACCTGAGTCGAAGGGGGGATCGCGGAGCGCCCCCCTTCGAGCATCCCCCCACCATGTCGATCTCGGAACGCCGTCATGGCCCTGACGACCATTGATTCGGCCGGTGGGTCAGCCGCCCGATCTGTCACCGTGGGCCTCACCAAGCACGGGATCGACGTGCGCGGCAAGGTCATCGAGGTCCTGCTGATCGCCTCGCTGGCCGGCTCGTTGGTGATCCTTGCGGTGCTGATCGGCGACATGGTGCAGCGCAGCTGGACTGTGTGGACCGACCGCGGGACGGACTTTCTCACCAGCGGGCTGAGTATCACCGACGCCTCCGAAGCCGGGGTCTGGCCGGGGATCAAGGGAACGATCGTTCTGATGTTCCTCGTGGTGCTGCTGGCCTTCCCGCTGGGCATCGCCTGTGCCGTCTACCTCGAGGAGTACGCCGGCAACACACGGTTCGCCCGGTGGACCCGAGTGAATGTGCGCAACCTCGCCGGAGTGCCATCGGTGGTCTATGGACTGCTCGGCCTCGGCATCTTCGTCAAGATTCTCAACGGATTCGGCGAGCCCGGGGCCGAGCTCCAGGACAACGGCTTCATCGGGTTCCGCTGGATCGGCAATGGGCTTGACTGGTTGTCCGGCAACAACGGCCGCAACATCATCGCCGGCGGGCTGGTCCTCACTGCACTGGTGCTACCGATCGTGATCATCACGACGATGGAGGCGTTGCGGGCCGTGCCCCGAGCGATTCGCGAAGGGGCGCTCGGCGTCGGCGCGACACAATGGGAGACGATCCGCCACCATGTTCTTCCTGCCGCGAGTCCTGGGATCCTCACCGGGACGGTCCTGTCGCTCGCCAGAGCGGCAGGGGAGGCGGCGCCGATCCTCATCGTCGGGGCGGTCACTGGCACGCTGATCACCGGCACCCAAGGCTTTGTCGAGCAGATGTCCGGTCCGTTCACCGGCCTGCCGGCGGTGATCTTCTCCTATGCCCGCCTCCCCGGCGACGACTTCCGCGCCGTCACCGCGGCGGCCGCTCTCGTGCTGCTCGTGCTCGTGCTGTTGATGAACGGATTCGCCATCTGGCTGCGGAATCGATATGAACGAAAGTGGTGATGATCCGATGACCTCGTACAGCGACACCGCGGCACCTGCTCGGACGGTCGTCGACCTCGCCCCGGCCGTCCACGAGGAGAGCCCGGCACCCGAGGGTGCTGTCGTGTTCGAGACGAGCGACCTCGCCGTCTACTACGGCGACTTCCGGGCCGTGCGCGACGTCAACCTCGTCATCCGCCAGCACGAGATCACTGCCCTCATCGGTCCGTCAGGCTGCGGGAAGTCGACGGTGCTGCGGTGCTTCGATCGGATGAACGACCTCATCGACGGCGCCCGCGTCGAGGGCAAGCTGACCTATCACGGCATCGACCTCTACGGCCCCTCGGTCGACCCGGTCGAGGTCCGCCGGCGCATCGGCATGGTGTTCCAGAAGCCCAATCCGTTCCCCAAGAGCATCTATGACAATCTCGTCTTCGGGCCCAAGCTCGGCGGCGTCAAGAAGAAGGCCGCGCTCGACGACATCGTCGAGCACTCGTTGCGCCGGGCGGCGCTGTGGGACGAGGTCAAGGGACGGCTCAAGGCCTCGGCGATGAGCCTGTCGGGTGGTCAGCAGCAGCGCCTGTGCATCGCCCGCTGTGTTGCCGTCGAGCCCGAGGTGATCCTCATGGACGAGCCGTGCTCGGCACTCGACCCGATCGCCACGGCGCGCATCGAGGAGCTGATGCAGGAGATCAAGACCGACTACACGATCGTTATCGTCACCCACAACATGCAGCAGGCTGCGCGCGTCAGCGACCGCACGGCGTTCTTCACCACCGAGCTCAACCCGGAGAGCGATCGCCGTACCGGCCGTCTCGTCGAGTTCGACTACACCAACAAGATCTTCTCCAACCCGTCGGACGAACGCACCGAGATGTACGTCACGGGCAGGTTCGGATGAACCGACGCCTGGGTACTAGGGACGGATGCGCCGACATGTCCGTCAACCTGCGATCACAATGAGCGGCGCCCAGCTGCCGGACGAGAATGTCGGTTCGGATACTGCCGAGGACCTGCGCCGCACGTTCCACCACCAACTCGACGAGTTGCGCGAACGCATCGCCAAGCTCGCCGCAAGAGTGACCGAGAGCATCCCTCGCGCAACGGAGATCCTCCTCGCCCAGGACCTCGAGGGCGCCGAACTGATGGTCCTCGCCGACGACGAGATCGACGCCAAGTCGCTCGAGCTCGACGAGGCGTGCTACGAGCTGCTCGCCCTGCAATCACCGGTGGCCGGCGACCTGCGCCGGGTGGTCGCGGCGATGCGCATCATCGCCGAGATCGAGCGCTCTGCCGACCTCACCGTCAACGTGTGCAAGGCGGCGCGGCGGATCTACGGCCACCAGCTCGATCCGCGGCTGCGCGGGATCATCCAGAAGATGGGCACCCAGGCGCATACGTTGTTCAAGGAGGCCACCGAGGCCTACCTCACCGATGACGCATCGCGCGCCGCGGCAATCGACGACATGGACAGCTACCTCGACGACCTGCAACGGGAGTTCGTCCAAGCGATCTTCTCGAGCCACACCACCGAGAAGATCGAACTGCAGGTCGCCGTCCAACTCGCCGTCGTCGCCCGCTTCTACGAGCGCATCGGTGACCACGCAGTCAACATCGGTTCCCGGGTTCGCTTCGTCGTCACCGGATCGGTTCCCGAGTTCGACGGCGCGGTGCGCTACGCCGAACGCCAGGCGGCGAGCGACCTCGAGTGAACGGGGGCCTCGTCATCCTCATCGTCGCATTGACCGCGGTCGTGGCAGCGGCGGCGACGTGGATGGTCGCCCGCCATCAGCGGGCGACGGGGACAGCCGGCCCACCTGCCGAGGTGCTCGACGACGACCCGACGCCGGTCCCGGCCGTACCGACGAACACCACGAGGCCAACGCCGGGGCCGACCACCGGACCGACTTGGTCGGCGGTGGTTGACCGCATCCCGCTTGGCGTCGTCGTGATGGGTTCGAGTGGCCAGGTGCTCTATCGCAACGCCAGTGCCAAGGCGGTGGCCGGGACATACACCGGCTTGCTCATCGACGACGCCGTCCAGGCCGCACTGCGCGAAGCAGTATCTGGACGGCGCTCGCGGGAGTTGCTCGAGCTGTACGGGCCGCCCCAGGTCGCCGTTGTGGTGACGGCCGAAGGGCTTCCCGGCGGTTCGGCGGTCGCGACGATCGAAGACGTCAGCGAGCGTCGCCGGGTCGACGCTATGCGCACTGACTTCGTCGCCAACATCAGCCATGAGCTGAAGACCCCTGTTGGAGCGCTAGCCGTGCTTGCCGAGGCGCTGGAGGACGAGCCCGACATCGACGTCGTTCGCCGGGTGTCCGAGCGGATGGTCGCCGAAGCGCATCGCGTGGCACGGACGATCGACGACCTGATGGAGCTGTCCCGCATTGAGCTCGGCGAGGAGTCCGTCCGAGACACCGTCGATGTGCTCGATGTCGTGTCGGGTGCGATCGATCGGACGGCCGCGCTGGCCGAAACGCGCGACACGCACATCGCCGTCCTCGACCTGCCCGATGGAGTCGCCGTCGTCGGCGACCGTCGCCAGCTGATCTCAGCCCTCGGCAACCTCGTCGAGAACGCCGTGAAGTACTCCGAGCCTGGCGGCCAGGTGCAGATCCGCGTCCGAGTCGAGGGCGAGTTCGCCGAGCTGATGGTCGCCGACCAGGGGATCGGCATCCCGGCGGCCGACCACGACCGCATCTTCGAGCGGTTCTACCGGGTCGACAAGGGCAGGAGCCGGGACACCGGCGGAACCGGGCTCGGCTTGGCGATCGTCCGCCACGTCGCCACCAACCACGGAGGCGAGGTTCTCGTCTCCTCGTCCGAGGGGGAGGGCTCGACGTTCGTCATCCGGCTACCGCTCGCTGTGGCTTCGGCCGATGGCGATGGTTCCGACCGGTCCGACACGATGCCCCCGAGCGAGGTGTCCGAGTGATCGAGAGCACTCAGACCGTGCTCGTCGTCGAGGACGAGACGAGCTTCGTCGAGGCGCTGACACTCGGTCTGCGGCGTGAGGGGTTCCGCGTAGAGGTGGCCACCGATGGGATCGAGGCGCTCGAGCGTTTCGACATCGTGCGCCCCGACCTCGTGCTGCTCGACGTGATGCTGCCCCGGGTCAGTGGTATCGACGTCTGCCGGCAGCTGCGTAAGAAGAGCCAAGTGCCGATCATCATGGTCACGGCCAAGGGCGCCGAGATCGACACAGTCGTCGGACTCGAGGTGGGCGCCGACGACTACATCACCAAGCCGTACCGGCTCCGTGAACTGGTGGCCAGGATGCGCGCCGTGCTGCGCCGCTCGGCGGGGGACCCGGCGGGTGAGCTCGGACCGTCGGCGATCGAGGTCGGCGACGTCGTCCTCGATCCCGAGGAGCACATCGTCACCGTCGGCGGGGAGGCGGTGGCCCTGCCGCTGAAGGAGTTCGAGCTGCTCCACGTGCTGATCGCCAACGCCGGAAGAGTCCTGCCACGCGAAACGCTGATCGACCGAGTGTGGGGCAACGACTACGTCGGCGACACGAAGACGCTTGACGTCCACGTCAAGCGCCTGCGCTCGAAGATCGAGCCGAACCCCTCGGCGCCGGGACGGATCGTCACGATCCGCGGCCTCGGCTACAAGTACGAGAAGAGCTAACGCATCGACGGCAACGTGGCATTCCGCAGCCACGTGTGAGACAGAAGTGTCTCACACGTGGCGGGGGAACTGGCGGGCTTTGAGCTGGGCGGTCGCCGCCGATCGGACAAAATGCATCAATCTTGTTTGATGCGATGCTGCAGCGGAGCGTACTGTTGGCTTGTGGAGCGGAGTGTCGTGTGCAGTCCCGCGGTCGATGACCCACCGGTGTTCGTGCGTCTGGCGTCGCATCCGCTGCGGTGGCGATTGTTGCGAGAACTGGTGCGGAGCGATCGGGCCGTGTGGGAGTTGATGGCGCTTGTCGACGAGCCGCAGAGCCTGGTGTCGTATCACTTGCGCCTGCTTCGCGATGGTGGGCTCGTGTCGGCGCGTCGGAGTTCGGCGGACCGCCGCGACAGCTACTACGCCATTGACCTGACTGCTTGCGGTGAGGCGCTGCAGACAGCAGGCGGTGCTCTGCATCCCGCGTTGCGGTTAGCGCCCGCCGCCCCGATCCGGCTACGCGTCGGACGGTCGCGTCGGAGGCGGGTGTTGTTCTTGTGTACGGGGAACAGCGCTCGGTCCCAGATCGCCGAAGCGTTGCTCCAGCGCATGTCGGCCGGGGCGATCGAAGCAGCGAGCGCCGGTAGTCATCCGAGACAACTGCATCCCAACGCTGTCCGCGTCCTTCAGAAGCGTGGAATCGACATCAGTGCGAACCGCACCAAGCACCTCGACGAGTACGTCTCCCAGCGGTTTGACACGGTGATCACGCTGTGCGACAGGGTTCGAGCGGTGTGCCCAGCGTTCCCGTCCAGCCCCGAGCTCGTCCACTGGAGCGTTCCTGATCCGACGCTCGAGGGTGCGACCAACCGTGCGTCGTACCCGGCGTTCGAACGCACGGCGAGCGAGCTCGAGGCGCGCATCAGCTTCCGGCTCGATCTGTTGACCGATCCAGCAACGACGAGGAGGTTCACCCATGCCCGACGATGAGATCGTCAGTGTTCGCTACATGGTCGATGATGTGGAGGACTCGATCGCCTTCTATACGACGCTGCTTGACTTCGAGCTGTTGACCAGCGCCGCGCCCGCCTTCGCCGATGTCAAGCGGGGCAACCTTCGGCTGTTGCTCTCCGGCCCGAAGAGCTCGGCAGGACGTGCGATGTCCGACGGTGCGAAGCCCGGACCGGGGGGTTGGAACCGCATCCACTTCATCGTCGACGACCTTGACACCGAAGTCGGTCGGCTCCGCGACGCCGGGGCGAGGTTCCGCAACGACGTCGTGGAAGGACCCGGCGGAAAGCAGGTCCTCCTTCAGGACCCGTCCGGCAACGTCGTCGAGCTCTTCCAGCCGGCCAGTCACTGAAAGATCAGCGTGACCGGCGCTGCCACGCTCCAACGCCGTCTCGGCGTTGGCGACGCCGTGGTCATCGGGGTCGGATCGATGATTGGCGCCGGGGTCTTTGCCGCCTGGGCACCGGCCGCGGGCGCCGCCGGCAGCGGGCTGCTGGTCGGTCTGGCGATCGCCTCGATCGTCGCGTTCTGTAACGCGACGTCGTCGGCTCAGCTCGCCGCTGTGCACCCCGAGTCGGGCGGCACCTACGTGTACGGTCGTCGCCAACTCGGCGCCGGATGGGGTCATCTCGCCGGATGGGGATTCGTCGTCGGCAAAATGGCGTCATGCGCCGCGATGGCGCTAACCGTCGGCGCCTACCTATGGCCCGATCGTGAACGCGAGGTGGCGATCGCCGCAGTTGTTGCAATCACCTTGATCAACCTCGGTGGCCTCACCCGAACCGTTGCCGTAACCCGGACCCTCCTGGCCGTGTCTCTCACCGCGCTCGCCGCCGTAGTGGTGGCTGGCTGGTCGAGCCAGGAGACCGACCTCGGGCGTCTCGCAGCGATCGACGGCGGACCGTACGGCATCGTGCAATCCGCCGGATTCTTGTTCTTCGCCTTCGCCGGATACGCCAGGATTGCCACCCTCGGCGAAGAGGTCCGCGACCCCCAGACCACCATCCCAACGGCGATCTCGCGTGCCTTGCTCGTCGCAGTCGCCGTCTACACCGTCGTCGGGGTCACCGCCTTGACCACCGTCGGCGCGACACGGCTCGCCAGCACCGACGCGCCCCTGCGGCTCGTCGCCGACGCCGGCAAGATCGATGTGGGTGGCGTCGTGCGGATCGGCGCAGGGATCGCCGCACTTGGCGCACTCCTGAACCTGACCCCTGGTGTATCGCGGACCGCCCTGGCGATGGCCCGCCGGCGCGAGCTCCCAGGGTGGCTCGCCCACATCTCGCCGCAGCGCTCGCTCCCCGTCCGGGCCGAGCTGTGCGTGGCGACCGTTGTGATCACCATCGTCGCCGTCGTCGAGCTTCGCAACGCGATCGCCGTCTCCGGCGTCGCCGTGCTCACCTACTACGCCATCACCAACGCCGCCGCGCTGACCCTCACAACCGAACAACGTCGCTGGCCACCGGTGATCGCCGTGGTTGGCCTTGTCGGCTGCGTCATTCTGGCCGCGTCCCTGCCACCGGCTGCGATCCTCACCGGCATCGCCATACTCGTCTCCGGCGTCGCCGCTCGGCGCGCTCACCACACATCGAACCACTCGGCCCGCACCAGGTCACCCCGTGGATCTCAGGAGCCGTAGCGACGGGAGCGCCGGTTCGACTCCTGGGAATGTGAGGCAGTCGAACCGACTAGAGAGCTAGCGCGGCGACCTCACTCGTAGGATCGATGGCGTGAGTGACGGGACGCAGGCGATCTCGTTCGGCGAGCGGGCGCTGCCGCTCGCCAGCTACTCGAAGTTTCGCCGCTTGGCGATCACCCACGCCCTGATGATGGCCGGCGACGCGGCGATGGTGGTCGCCCTCGCCGACTCGCTGTTCTTCTCCATCGATCCCGGCGCGGCGCGAGAACGTGTCCTGCTCTTCCTCGTTCTCAGCTTCGCCCCGTTCCTCGTGCTCGCGCCCGTGATCGGCCCCGCCCTCGACCGGATCGCCGGCGGTCGCCGCGCCGCGATCATGTTCATCGCGGTCTGTCGCGTCGGGTTGTGCCTCCTGATGGTCGTGGTGATCGACAACCTGGCCCTGTTCCCGGTCGTGTTCGCTTCGCTCGTGTTCCAGAAGACCTACGTGGTGTGCAAATCGGCCCTCGTACCCTCCGTCGTGCGCAGCGAACGTGATCTCGTCGAGGCCAACTCCAAGCTCGGGCTGATCTCCGGCATCGTCGGCTTCGTCGCCGTGATCCCGGCGACGCTCATCCAGCTCACTCCTGCCGACAGCGAGGGAACGCTGGTCTATGCCGCCCTCCTCTTCACGGCCGGCCTCGTGGCGTCGACGTTCCTGTCGGCCGACGTCGTCGCCCGCGACGAGGCCACACCGGCGGAGGAGAGGGAACTGCACTCACCCTCCGTGCTCAGCGGCTCGATCGTGATGATCCTGATCCGCGGTTCGGTCGGCTTCGTCCTGTTTCTGATCGCCTTCGAACTCAAGCAGCAAGATGCCGGCACCGGCTGGTTCGGCGTCGCCCTCGGGCTGGCGGCCCTGGGAACGGTGATCGGCAACGCCGCGGCACCAACCATTCGCCGCCACGCCAGCGAGAAGACGATGCTCATCGGCTCCCTCGTCCTCTCCGCGGCAGCCGCGTTGATCGCCGCGATTGCCGGTGGCACTGGCGCCCTCGTCGGCCTCGCCTTCGCCGTCAATCTCGCCGGGGCGATCGGCCGCCTCGGGTTCGAGTCGACACTGCAACGTGACGCGCCGCAGGCCAACCGGGGACGCGCCATCGCCACCTTCGAGACCCGCTTCCAACTCTCCTGGGCCGTCGCCGCGGTGATCCCGGTGATGATCCCGATCTCCGACCGCGTCGGCGCGATCCTCGTGTTCCTCGCCTGCGCGGGTGGCCTCACCTACATCCTGCTCAAGCCACGGCTCGCCGCCCGCCCGGCCCCGTAGTCAGTCGCTGATACGGGCCAGCCAGAGGCCGGGGGCGTCCACCTCGTTGGGGGTCGGGATGGCGTCGGGACGCTCGAGCAGGGGGAGCAGGCCGTCGTCACCGGCGCGGTCGACGACGCCCTGGACGAAGGCCTTGCCGCGAGCCACCTGGGTCTCGCCGATGCGGATGCCGAGCAACTGCTCGACGAAGGCGTCGTTGTCGGACGTCTCGATGCGCTGCCGGCGCACGGCCTCGGCGATGCGCAGGGCGCTTCCCCCGACGAGACGCACGGCGACGGCGTCGACCACCCAGTCGGTGTAGCCGACCACGACGGCCACGAGGGCGTCGAGCCGCGGCCGCAGGTCGCGCTGCTCAGCAGAGATGACGGCGCCGAGCAGCAACTCCGGGTCGCTCAGTGCCTGCTGCAGGGCGGCGATCGGGTCGGAGGCGTCGTCGTCGAGCGTCGTCAGCTTGTCGGTGATCGATGAGGCGTCGGGGCGGAACCCACCGGCGTGCTGGCGGACGAGATCGGCCAGAGCGTCGCGGAGATGCGCCGCCTCGAACAGCGTGAACCCGGCGATCTCGTGGGCGAGCACCCACAGGCGCATCTCGTCGAGCGGAATCTCCCACTCGGCAGCGAAGCCGTCGATGTTCGCCGGTACGAGCGTGACCGTCGACGGCTGGCGGGGGATCGGGAGGTCATGACTTCCGAACGCCCGCGTCGACAGGCGACCGACCATCGACCCGATCGACATCCCAAGCATCGCCGGCGCCATCAACCGCGAGAGCCCGGCCATCATCGACATCATCGGGTCGGCGCCGGCGTCCTCTTCCTCCGTTTCAGCCGTTCGCCCGAGCGATGTCGCCATCTCGGTGAACAGGTGGCGGTAGGCCTCGAGCGTCTCCGTTGCCCACTGCGACCGGGTGACGGCGCGAACTCCACCGAGCTCGTGGCTGAGCCCGATCACGTCGGCGACGTGCATCCTGGCGATGCGGGCGAGATCCTCGTAGGCGAAGCGCTGTTCCGGGCCGACATTCGACTCCGGCGCGCCCCCGGTGGCGCCCATCAGGGCGAATTGGCGGGCCGCGTCCCAGTTCAGCGGACCTTGGCCGGCGAGCGCCTTGGCGAGATCGCCGAACAGGGGAAGACCCGCGAATGGGTTGGGCGGCTCACGCGGGTCGTCGTCATCCGGCCGCTCCGCCGGAGGCTGGCCATCAGACATGGATCTGATGCTACGAGCGATCCAGTACCGTCCGTGCTGCGTGAGTGTCGCGGTGGAGTGGGCCAGCGAGCCGATCACGGTGTCGATCAGCGGGGCCGAAGGAAACCTCGGCGGGCGCGTGCTGGCCGCCTTCGAGGCTGACCCGGCAATCGCCCTTCCGCCGACAGATGGCTCGATCGAGGTCGTCGTCCACCTTGGTTCCGGCGATCCCGAGGCCCGGGCACAACGTCGGGAGAACGTCACCGAAGGCGTCGACCGCACCCTTGCCGAGGCGATCTCTCGCGACGCCGACCACCTTGTGCTGGTGTCGTCGGCGATGGTCTACGGAGCCTGGCCGAACAATCCTGTCCCCCTCACCGAGGACGCGATCCTGCGACCCGACGTTGGGTTCGTCTACGCCCGCCAACTAGCCGCCGCCGAAGCGATGGCCGACCGCTGGCGACGGCAACGGCCCGGTCGCACGGTGGCCGTGCTCCGGCCGGTCGTCCCGATGGCCGCCGACGGCACGTCGCATCTCGCCAGGTCGCTGGCGGCGGGGCTCGGCGAGCGCTTCGGCGAGGACGATCCGTCCGCCCAGTTCCTCCACCTCGACGACCTCGCCGCCGCCGTCCATCTCGCCGTCCGCAAGCGGCTCGACGGCGTGTTCAACGTGGCGCCCGACGGGTGGATCGCCGGGGAACGGGTACGTGCCCTGAGTGGGGAGCGCCCGCGCCTGAAACTGCCCGACCGCGTCGCCGAGGTGCTCGCCGCCCTCCGATGGCGGTTCCAGCGGGGACCGATCCCACCGGGGCTGCGCAGCTACACCCGGCATTCGTGGGTCGTCGCCAACGATCGGCTGAAGCGCCATGGGTGGAAGGCAACGGTGACCAACGAGCAGGCCTACGTCGAGGGCACGGAGGGCCGTTGGTGGACGATGATCACGCCGCATCGCCGCCAGGAGATCGCCCTCGGGGGGATGATCGCCGGCGCCATCGTTGTCGCCGCGACCGCCCTGTTCGGCTTCAACGCGTGGCGCCGCCGGCGTCGCGGATAAGAGCGAGCTCTACCTGCGACAAATCTGTCGTGCACGCGGCGGCCGTCGTGTCTTTGGCATTGTTGGCGCCACCAACGTCGCCAACGCGACCAAAGAGTTCAAGCCACCGTTGGATCGAGGCTCAGGTAGTTGACACCTGCGCTGACGTCTCGGGTGTCGACGAGCCCGCGGGCTCGGACGACGCCACGACGCTGCTCTCCGGTGTCGTGGAGCCAGCCGGGGCGGTGTTCGACGGGCTGCTCGAGGTCGGTCCCGCCGACGCCGGCGGCACGCTCTCGACCGTCGTCGCTGCACCGTCGTCCGGTTCGGTCGTGGCGACAGTCGATCCCACGTCGGTCGAGTCAGGACCTGGCGGCGGGAGCTCGACGTCGGGGAGCGACGTCACTGACAGCAGCTCGACACCGTCCGGCCCGATCGTCACCAGACCGACGAGCGCGCCGGTGGCGTCGAAGACGGGTGCAGCCTCGGGCACGGCCAGCGCCCGCAAGTCCTCGCCGCTGCCGCTGACGTCGAATTCCTCGCCGAAGGCGACCACCGTCCAGTCGCTGCCAGGGACGCCGGCGAGCGGTGCGGCGTCTTCGACGGCCGCCGCGGGAAGCTTGACCACGGCGACGCC
Organism: Ilumatobacteraceae bacterium; assembly: GCA_963716665.1. GTDB lineage: Bacteria > Actinomycetota > Acidimicrobiia > Acidimicrobiales > Ilumatobacteraceae > Desertimonas. The sequence continues at coordinate 180,747 of CAVQTY010000015.1, read as the reverse complement.
ATTGCCGGTGCCGACCAGTTCCGCGGCGACGACCGACCCTGACGGAAGCATCGCTTCGATCGCCCCCGACTGTCCCTCGACGGCTGCTGCGGTGGTGACCCCGAGGCCGCCGTGGTCAATCGGCGTGACGATGGCCAGCTCGCCGCCGTCCGCGGCCGTCAACACCGGCAGTCCGGACATCGTCGAGGCGCTGACTTGGCTGCGGTTCACCGATGAGACCAGTGACGACAGGGTCCGCCCGACCATGTCGGTGAACCGCCTTCCGCCATTCGATGCCGCGTCGGCGAGGTCGCCGAACGAGTCGGCGCTGACGGTGGGGAACACCGCCGCGGTCGATGCCGTCACCAGGGCATCGCGATGCGTGGTACGGCCGGGTGTCATCCGCATGGCCATCACTCCGACGAGGGCGAGACCGACCGCTGCCGTCGTCACGATGAGCAGGCGTCCGCCCCGCGTGGGTGGCTCGTGCGGCGGAGCGGGCAGCTCGGAAGGGTGGCGCCACGGCCGTTCGTGGGGAGGCAACGGTGGGGGCGTCACAGAACCGAAATCTACCGAGCACCGTCGTCACGCAGGGGTCGCCCCTGAACGTCCAGCTACGATGCATCCTCGTGCTCGCTCCCGCCTCCGGCGACGACTGGTTCGCCCTGACTGAAGAGGCGCTCCCGGTGGCCGCCCTCTACGACTGGGCGGTACGGCCCGACTGCGGTGCGGTGGTGGTGTTCTCCGGCACCGTGCGCGACCACGCCGAGGGTCGCGATGGCGTGGAGCAGTTGGAGTACGAGGCCTACGAGCAAGCCGTCGTGGCGCGCTTCGCCGCGATCGCCGGCGAGGCACGGTTGCGTTGGTCGACGGTGGGACGGCTGGCGATGGTCCATCGCCTCGGTCCGCTCGCCGTGTCCGATTCTGCCGTCGTCGTCGCCGTCTCGTCGCCGCACCGTGACGAAGCGTTCGAAGCCGCGCGCTTCGTCATCGACACGCTGAAGGAAACGGTGCCGATCTGGAAGCACGAGACGTGGCGTGACGGAGCCGATTGGGGCACCGGCGCGGCGCCGATCCGCGACGTCGAGCACGTCGGTGGCGGCCAGGCGGGATGACCCGGACCACATGACCTGGATCATCGTCGGTGCGGCGATCGTCGTCGCCGGCCTCCTGCTGTTCGTGCTCAGCAGGCGCCGGTCGCCCGATGGCGTCACGACCTTCCAGCGTCAGATCGACGCCCTCTCACCCGAGGCCAGGCGTTCGGTCGCCGAGCGCGTGCAGCGACTCGACGAAAAACCGGAAGGGCGCGATCTCGATGGCCCGTGACTTGGCCATTGACCTCGGGACGGCCAACACCCTCGTCTACATGAAGGGTCGCGGGATCGTGCTCAACGAGCCGTCGGTGATCGCCCTCAACCGGCAGACCGGTGAGGTGCTGGCCACGGGGCACGAGGCGTGGCAGATGATCGGCCGTACGCCCGGGTACATCGTGGCCGTGCGTCCGTTGCGCGGCGGGGCGATCACCGACTTCGAGATCACCGAGCGGATGATCCGGTTGCTGCTGCAACGGGTCGGGGTCAGCCGGTTCACCCGGCCGAAGGTCGTGATCTGTGTGCCGTCGGCGATCACCGAGGTCGAGCGTCGGGCGGTCACCGACGCAGCCCGTCGCGCCGGGGCTGCCGACGCCAACCTGATCGAGCAACCGATGGCGGCGGCGATCGGCGCCGACCTGCCGATCGACGAACCGGTCGGCAACATGGTCATCGACATCGGTGGCGGCACGAGCGAGACGGCGGTGATCTCGCTCGGCGGCATCGTCGCCCTGGAGGCGGTGCGAATCGGGTCGTTCGACATCGACGCGGCGATCCAGAACTACGTCCGCCGCGAGCACGGCATCGCCATCGGCGAGCGGACGGCGGAGGAGATCAAGAAGGAGATCGGTTCCGCCGATCCGATCGGCGACGACCGTCAAGCCGAGGTCCGCGGCCGCGATTTGATGACCGGCCTGCCCAAGACGGTGATCCTGACACCCGAGGAGATTCGCTTCGCGATCGAGGACGTCGTCTCGTCGATCGTCGCCTCGGTCATCCGCTGCCTGGCCAAGGCTCCACCCGAGCTGTCCCAGGACTTCCTCACCCGGGGGATGTACCTCGTCGGCGGTGGCAGCCTGCTGCGCGGCGTGCGCGAGCGCATCGAACGGGAGACCCGTGTTCCGGTGCGCCAGTCGACCGCCGCGTTGGAGGCGGTCGTCCTCGGCGCTGGCCACGTCATCGAGCACTACGAGGCCCTCAAGGGCATGTTCATGGGCGCCCGCCGCTGATTCATGGTCAAGGTCCGCAACCGCGGTCGTGACGTCGCCGACGGGGCAGCCGGCGACGAGGCGCTGAGCGCTGGCCTCGATGCGATCCGGGCCGAGGGCGGAGTACCGGGGGAGTTCCCGAGCAAGGTGGTTGCGGCGGCCGAGGAGGCGGCCACGCGGCTGCCCGGCGCCCTCCATGTCGATCGCACCTCGCTCAACTACATGACGCTCGACCCGGCGACGGCCACCGATCTCGACCAGGCGTTCGCCATCGAGCAGGCGGGCGACGACATCGTGTTGCACTACGCCATCGCCGACGTCGGCTTCTTCGTCGACCCGGACAGCGTGCTCGATCGCGAGGCCTGGGAGCGCGGTGGCACGGTGTACCTGCCGGACGGCAAGGTGCCGCTCTATCCGTCAGTGCTGTCGGAGGAGGCGGCGAGCCTGCTGCCGACGGGGCCGCGTCCCGCCGTCGTGTTCACGGTGCGCATCGACGCCGGCGGCATGACACGGCTCGACGGAGCAGAGCGCGCCGTCATCCACAGCAGGCGGAAGCTGGCCTACGAAGACGTCGACATGACCACGCTTCCGCCGACCTTCGCCGAGCTGGCCCGCCGCATCGTCGTCGCCGAGGATCGCCGGGAAGCGCCGCGAGTCGAGTTCCCTGAACAGGTCCTCGAGCTCACCGACGACGGCTGGCAGCTCCGCTTCGACATCCGGCTGGAGAGCGAGGATCGCAACGCGGGGATGTCACTGGCCACCAACCTGGCGGTCGCCGAAGCGCTCTACGCGGCGAAGACCGGTCTGTTCCGGGTCATGCCCGACGTTCCCGAGTGGGCGATCCGTCGGCTGCGCCACACTGCCAAGGCGTTCGAGCTCGACTGGCCTGAGGGCATGTCGATCGCCCGCTTCCAGCGTTCGTTGCCAACTGGCGACCAGCGCAGCGCCGCCTTCCTGCTCGCCGTACGACGAGCCGCTGGAGGGGCAAGCTACCGGCCCTACACCGAGGGCGAGAAACCGTGGCACGCGGCGATGGCGGCGTCCTACGCCCACGCCACCGCCCCGTTGCGGCGACTCGCCGACCGCTACGTGGTGGAGGCGGCGCTCGCCGTCGCCAACGGGAACGACGTGCCCGACCATGTCGAGGCCGCATTCGCGGAGCTGCCTCATGTGATGGCGCGGTCGGACGAACGCGGCAACCGAGTCGACAACGCCGTCAACAACCTCGCCGAGGCGGTGCTACTGGCCGGCCGTATTGGCGAGCTGTTCGATGCCGTCATCGTCGACGAGGACCGCCACGGCCCGGTGATGCAGATCGCCGAGCCGGCGATCCTCGCCCGCGTTCACGCGGCTCGCGTCACACCCGGCGACGACATCCGTGTCCGGCTCGTCGCCGCCAACGTCGAGTCCAGGACCGTCGAGTTCCAGCGCGTGAGTTGAGCTACGCGGGGTCGAGTCGATAGACGGCGTCGCCGAACGTCAGCACGTAGACGGCGCCGTCCGGGCCGGACGCCACCGCCGACACAGAGTCTCCCGCGTTGACGAGCCCCGATTCGGAGCCGACGGCGATGGCGGTGCCTTCCCCGGCGACCGAGATCGCCATCACCTCGCCGGTGCAGTAGTCGGCGTACACGTACCATCCGGCGAGTGGCCCGGCGCCTTCGCCACGGGCGCGCACACCCCCGCTGATCGAGCACCGTCCGCCGCTGTGGTCGTACTCGAAGATCGGAGCGGAGTGATTCTCGGCGGTGACGTCGTCGTTGAACGGTTGGCTGCCCTCGAAGGCGCTCCACCCGAAGTTGCTGCCGCGGGCAGCGTTGAGGCCGTCGGTCGCCGGGGCGACGTTGATCTCCTCGATGCTGCCCTGGCCGACGTCTGCGATCCAGAGGTCACCGGTGTCGGGATCGAAGCTGTACCGCCACGGGTTGCGCAGCCCGATCGACCAGATCTCGCCACGAGCACCTTCCGTGCCGACGAACGGGTTGTCGGCGGGAATCGTGTAGCCGAGCTCACCCGATGGTGTCGCCGGGTCGATGCGCAGCATCTTGCCGAGCAGCTCCGCCATGTTGAGGGCGCGGCGCTCCGGATCGCCGCCCGCGCCACCGTCACCGAGGCCGATGTAGAGCATCCCGTCCGGGCCGAACGCCAGGTCGCCGCCGTTGTGGTTGTCATACGGCTGCTCCACGAGCAGCACCGTGCGCAGGCTGTCCCGATCGAGGACACCGCCCTCACCGACGGTCAACTCGGCGACGTTGGTGTCACCGTTGTTGTCGGTGAAGTTGATGTACGCCTTTGTGCCGTCGGGGTGGAACGCCAGCCCGAGCAGGCCTTGCTCGCCGCCGCTGTCGGTGAGATCGTCGACGTCGAGGACGACCGCCGGTTGCTCCCCGCCGATGCGGGTGATCTGGCCGTTCTGGCCGACGACGTACAGCCCATCATCGCCGGCACGCCAGGCGAGATCGACGGGCGCGGCGACGTCGGCGACGGGTGTGAGCGTGACGGACGGTGGTGCGGCGACGGGTCGTGACCCGGCCACGGCGCCGCTCGTTGCCGCGGCGACCGCCAGTGTCGTCACGGCGATCCCGGCGACGAACCGGCGACGGCGAATCGTTGTCGTTGGCATGGTCTGCTCCTCGTTGGGTCTGGGCGGTGCCCAGGAGTTGCGTTCAGTCGATCCGGATGAGGCCTTCCTGCACGACGCTGACGGCGAGTCGTCCATCGGCGGTGAAGATTGCTCCACCGGCGAGCCCGCGTGCAGACGTCACCGAGATCGCTCGCTGGTCGTAGAGCAGCCACTCGTCGGCCCGGAACGGGCGATGGAACCACATCGCGTGGTCGAGGCTGGCCATCTTCATCCCCGGCGAGTCCCAGGCGAGCCCCAACGGCATCACCGCCGTGTCGAGCAGCGTCATGTCGCTGGCGTACGTGACGATGCAGGCGTGGAGGACCGGGTCGTCGGGGAGCTTGCCGTCGGCGCGCAGCCAGACCTGCTGACCTCCGGCCGCCGTGCCCTTGCGACTCATCGGGTCGGCGCCGGTATACCGCAGGTCGATCGGCCGGGGCCGTTCGTACAGGTCGCCGAGCTGCTCGCGGTATGGCGACAACCGCTCGTTCCAGTCGGGAAGGGATTCGGGGTCGGGCATTCCCGTCGGCATCGTGAGCTGGTGATCCGGTCCCGGCTCGTAGACGTGGAAGCTCGCCTGCAGGTTGAAGACCGCCTCGCCGTGTTGGATGGCGACGACGCGCCGCGTCGTGAAGCTGCGCCCGTCGCGGAGCCGGTCGACCTCGTAGAGGATGGGGCGTGTCGGATCGCCCGGGCGCAGGAAGTAGGCGTGCAACGAGTGCACCGGCCGCGACTCATCGACCGTGCGGGCGGCGGCGACGAGCGCCTGGCCGGCGACCTGGCCGCCGAACACGCGCTGGCGCTTCTCGTCGGTGGAGTGACCGCGGAAGATGTTGACCTCGATGGGATCGAGGTCGAGCAGGGCGACGAGGTCGTCGAGGGCAGTCACTTGGTGCACCTTCGCCGATGCGAGCGACCGAGCGCCAGCGAGGCGGTCACGAGCGGCCTGCGTGGCCGGGGAACGCAATCGACGTCACCTCGGTAATCATGTCAGTGATGGGTTGGCGCGAGCACGCGGCTGTGGCGAAGGGGTTCATGCCGGTCGAGGAGGGCGACGCCCTCCTCGCTGGCGCCCTCGCCGCGGCCGAGGCGGTGCCCGGAGCGCCGTTCGTCGAGGTCGGCTCGTACTGCGGCCGTTCGACGATCTGGCTCGCCGCCGCGGCGCGCGAGGCAGGGACCGTCGTGTTCGCCGTTGACCATCACCGCGGGTCGGAGGAGAACCAGGCCGGGTGGGAGCACCACGATCCGGACATCGTCGACCCAGCCGTCGGCTCCATCGACACGCTGCCGTGGTTCCGGCGGACGCTGTTCGACGCCGGTCTGGAGCGCTGGGCCATCGCCGTGGTCGGTGATTCGCCGATGGTCGCCGCCCACTGGACGACGCCAGCCGCACTCGTCTTCATCGACGGCGGACATGGCGCCGAACCGGCGAGGGCCGACTACGCCGGGTGGGCGCCGAAAGTTGCCGACGGTGGGACCCTCGCCATCCACGACGTGTTCCCCGATCCCGCCGACGGTGGACGGCCGCCGTACGAGGACATCTACCTGCCCGCTCTCGCCAGCGGCGAGTTCGAGCTGACGTCGACAACCGGCTCGCTGCGCCTGCTCAGGCGACTTCGCTGAGTTTGGCGGCGATCGTGGCACGCACGCGGTCGCGCAGGGCGTTGACGTCGGCGGAGGTCATCCCCGTCGTGTCGATCGGGTCGAGCACGTAGACGTCGGCGTTGGACACGCCGAGCCGCCAGTCGTGCTTGCGCAGCGCCGTCTTCGTGCCGTGGACGGCGAGCGGTAGGACCGGCACCTGCCGGTCGATCGCCAGCTTGAAGGCACCGCGCAGGAACGGTCCGAGCTCGCCGTCCGCCGATCGTGTGCCCTCGGGGAAGATCATCACCGACACCCGCTTGGCGAGGCGGTCCTCGCACTCCCGCATCGCTGCTGCGACGCTTGCCCTGTTGCCACGCACGAGGCGGATGTCGCCGGCCATCCGCATCAACCAGCCGACCAGCGGAAACTTGAAGAACTCGGCCTTCGACAGCCACTTCATCTCCCAGGGCAGGTGGGAGATCAGCAAGATGTCGACGAAGCTCTCGTGGTTGGCGACGACGACGTAGGGCCGGCGCGGGTCGGGCGGCATCTCACCGTGGGTGCGGAAACGCCACAACGGGTTGAGCACCTGGTGCACCACCGTGATCTTGCGGAACAACCAACCTGCCGCATAGCGGCCGCGGTCGAACGGCACGGTGACGACCCAGACGATCCCGACGAGGGGCACCCAGATGATCAGCAGCACGCCGAGGACGAGCCAGCTCCAGGCGCTGAACACAGTCCGCGACACGGTGTTGTCGAGCAGCGACGCGCGCACCTTCGAATTCTTGCCCACCCACCGGTGCCGTGTCAGTACTCGGCGTGCGGGGCGAAGAGGCGCGCCGCCGGGCCGCTGCCGGCGATGGCATCGACGGCGAGGATCACGGCTGCGGCGGTGTAGGACGTGTGCTCGTCAAACGGGAAGTTGAGGCGATCGGGGTACACGTCATTGCGTTCCCCGGCCACGCAGGCCGCTTCTGGCCGCCCCTCGGCTGGCGCCTCGTCGCTCGCAGGATTCGGACGCGTCTCGGGGTACACGATGCCGGTCCAGTACGAGCCGTCGGAGCGTCGATGATTGCGCGTCCAGCGCAGGAGGTCGGCGGCCGTGTCGGTGTCACCGATCGTGGCGAAGGCGATCGCACACTCGGCGGTCTCCGAGGCGGTGACCCACGGTTCATCGCTGACACAGCGCACGCCGAGACCGTCCATCACGAACGTCGCCCAGCCATCGGCGAGTCGCGCCTTGCCGGCACTCACACTCAGCGCACCGCACAATGCCGGGTAATACCAGTCCATCGCCCACCGTTGCTTCGGCTCGAAGGCGTCGGGACGTTCGACGATCGCCGCCATCATCTGGTCGGCGGCGCGCACCCAGCGGTGTCGCCGATGCCCGAGCACGGCACCGAGTCGGGCGCCGCAGCGCAGGGAGTGGGCGATGCTGGACGATCCGGTGAGGAGGGCGTAGTCCCAGGTCCGCTTCCCGTCGGCCTCGATCGCCCACAGCGCCAGGCCGTCGTCGCGGCGTTGGTCGAGTACGAATGTCAGCGCCCGTTCGACCGCCGGCCACAGCGCCTCGGCGTGAGGGCGTGACGACGTGCTGAGCCAGTGGTGGAGCGCCCCCGCGGCGATGTAGGCGCAGACGTTGGTGTCGAGTTTCTCCTCCTCGACGCTGCCGTCGGCGCGGTAGTAGTTGTGCCACGCCCCGGAAGGAAGCTGCGTGGCGACGAGCCAGCGGTAGGCGGCGAACGCCTCGGCGTGGCGGCCGCCGACGTCGAGGGCCATCGCCGACTCGACGAGGTTCCACGGATCGCAGTGGCCGCCGGGGAACCACGGGATCATCCCGCTCGGCTGTTGCAGCCCCACGAGGTGGAGCGCCGTGGCATCGACTTCGGCAGCAGACAGCACACCGGGCAGATCAGGTGTCATCGAGCCCGTCTTCCGCTGCGAGCGACGAGGCGCCAGCCGAGGAGCGGCCGGACGCGGCCTGCGTGGCCGGGGAACGCAATGAACGTCATCGCGCGACCGCGTAGAGGACGAGGCTCTTGCCGAGCGCTGGGGACAGCAGCCGCTCGGCGACACGGGTCGAGCGCGGCTGGCGGACGATGTCCCACTCGAGGAACTGGCGGTAGCGGCGGACGAGCGGGTGGTCGTCATCGTTGACCCCGACGGCGCACTTCAGCCACCAGTACGGTGAGTGCAGAGCGTGGGCGTGGTGACTGCTCGCCACGTCGAGTCCGGCGCCGCGCAGCTTGGCTTTGAGTTCGGTCGCCGAGTAGATCCGCACGTGGCCGCCGGCCACCGCCGGGGCGTGGTACTCGTCGGAGAGCATCCAGTTGACCTTCTCCGGAAGCCACGACGGAACGGTGACGGCCACGAGGCCGCCACGCCGGACCACACGGCGCAGTTCAGCCAGGGCGGCAACGTCGTCGGGGATGTGCTCGAGCACCTCCGACGTGATGACGGCGTCGAACGTTGCGTCGGGAAATGGCAGGGCGGTGGCGTCGCCGCGCACGACGCCGGCGACGTGCTTGTCCTCGACCTCGCCGGTTTCCACCATTGCGGCCATCGTCGATCGGGTGGCTTCGACCTCGTCGGCAGCCTGGTCGAGAGCGACCGTGTGGTAGCCGCGCCGGGCGAGCTCGAAGGCGTGCCGACCGAACCCGGAGCCGGCGTCGAGGACGAGAGCCCCCGACGGCACGCCGAGCTCGGTGAGCCGATCGAAGCGAACGGTGAGCATCTCAGCGACGCCCGTTCTTACGTGCCTTGGCCATGTTCTCGGGCATCGCCAGGACCTCGCGGTACTGCTCGACGGTGAGCTCGGCGCAGCGCCGCCACGTCCACCGCTCGACCACTCGCCGGCGTCCGGCGTCTCCGACGCGTGCCCGCAGCTCGGTGTCGTCGAGGCCGCGTCGGATCGTGTCGGCAAGCGCGTCGACGTCGCCGGCCGCGCACTGCAGCACCGTCTCTCCGTCGCGACCGGTGACCTCGGGCAGCGCCCCGCCGTCGGTCGCCACGAGCGCTGTGCCCGTCGCCATCGCCTCGATTGCCGGCAGGCTGAAGCCCTCGTAGAGGCTCGGCACGACGGCAAGTTCCGCTTCGGCGTAGAGCTCGACGATGCGATCGTCCGACACTCCCGATACGAAGTCGACAGCATCGCCGAGGCCGTGCCGCTCGATGAGGTCCATGCTGTTGCCTGGCTTCGGTCGGCCGATGATCGTCAACGACACGTCCCGTTCCGTGCGCAGCTTGGCGACCGCCTCGACAAGGTAGCCGAGGCCTTTGAGGGCCACGTCCGCGGACGCCGTCGTGATCAGCCGCCCGGGCACGCGGGCGATCTCAGGTCGCGGTCGGAACAGCTCGGCGTCGACGCCGACCGGCACGAGGCGCATCCGGTCGCGGCTGACGCCCATGTCCGTGTGGATGTCGCTGATCGAGTTCTCGCTGACGACGACGATCCGCGGCAGGCGCGAAGCGACCCGCCCCTGCATCCTGACGAACGAGTACCAGCGGCCGACGGACCACCGCTTGCGCCAGGTCAGCGCTTTGTCCATCTCCAACATGCGATCGCGGGTGATCGGGTGGTGGAGGGTCACCAGCGTCGGCATCTTCTTCTCGAGCAGGAGGATGCCGTAGCCCAGGCACTGGTTGTCATGGACAAGGTCGAAGTCGCCGAGGCGCGGCGTGAGGGCGCGCAGGGCGCGGAAGCTGAACGCCAGCGGCTCGGAGAACGTCCCGGCGGAGAACTGCAGCACCTCGAGGAGGTCCTCGCGGGACTTGAGCTCCCAGTACGCCGGGAAGCGGCCGGGATATTGGTCGTTGAACAGGTCGAGGCTGGGCAGCTCGTGCAGTTCGACGCGCTCGTCGAGCACCGGGTAGGGCTGGCCAGCGAAGACCTCGACGTGGTGGCCGAAGTCGCACAACGCCTTGGTGAGGTGTCGCGTGTAGATGCCCTGCCCGCCGACGTGGGGTTTGCCCCGGTACGTCAGGTAGGCGATGCGCAACGGCTCGTCGCCGGCGGAGGGCATTTGTCCAGGCTACCGGCGCCCGGTTACCCGCCGGTAAGGGCGGCCTACCGCTCACTTCTCGGAGGCCGAGGCGTCTGAAGCGTGGTGAGCGCCCGCGTCGATCGGCCACGCGCCGTGATCGTGGTCGTCGCCGGCGATCGGAGTCGCTACGTCGTCGCGATCGAGCCGACCGTGGTGTGCGACCTCGACCTCGTCAACCGCCTGCTCTGGCTGCGCCTGACCGCCCGGCGACTCGGGTGGCTCGTGTTCCTCGAGGACATTGACGACGACCTCCACGACCTCATCGATCTCGTCGGCGTCGACTCCTTGCTGACGTCGCGGCGGTGATCTGAGCGGTTCCGCGCGCAACGACGCTGGGACGACCAAATTCGGGGTCTCCGCACGGCTTGAACTCTTTGGTCGCGTTGGCGACGTTGGTGGCGCCGACCATGCCAAAGACACGACGGCTCGTCGGAGGGTCGCCGGCAGGGCCGGTGCCCACTACTCGATCGTCGGGGTGATCGGGGTGCCGAGCTCGACGGTGCGGCCGACCGTGCACAGCCGGTCGTGGGACCGCTGCACGGCTTGGGGCAGCACCTCGCGGGCGGCGTCGCCGTCCGGACCGGAGGGGAAGGTGACCTGGAAGGTCATCGCGATGTCGGTGAGGCGGTTGCCCTCGTCGTCACGGATTTTCTCGGCGCCGATGTCGATCTGGAACGACTCCGCCTGAGCCCGTCGCGACGTGAGAATGTCGACGTCGATCGCCGTACACCCGGCAATGGCGGCGAGGAGCAGTTCGGTGGGCGTGAAGTCGGCGTCCGTCCCGGTGCCGAACGCCACCTTGCCGCCGCGCTGGTTGACGGCGGCGAAGCGACCGGCGTCGATGCGCTCGACGGTGACCTGGCGATGTGTCGTCATCCGCCCAGCCTGCCACGGCGTGGTAGGCATCGCGATCGTGCGAGCTGTCGTGCAGCGAGTGACCGAAGCGGCCGTGACGGTCGACGGCGGCGAGGTTGTCGGGGCGATCGGGCCGGGACTGTGCGTGCTCGTGGGCGTCACCCACGATGACACCACAGCCGATGCAGAGTGGATCGCCCGCAAGACTTGGCACCTGCGCGTCTTCGACGACGAAGCCGGCATGATGAACCGCGCCGCGAGCGACGTCGGCGCCGAGATCCTCGTGGTCAGCCAGTTCACCCTCTACGGCGACACGTCGGCGGGTCGGCGTCCGAGTTGGATCGCCGCCGCCCGGCCGGAACAGGCAGAGCCGCTCGTCGAGCACCTCGTCGGCACGCTTCGCGATCTCGGCGCCACGGTGGCGAAGGGAAGGTTCCGCACGGCGATGCAGGTGTCGCTTGTCAACGACGGGCCGGTGACCGTGCTCCTCGATTCGCCAGCCACCACGTCGCCGCCAACCCGAGGACCATCACAGCGATGACCGGCGCGTCGCCGAGTCCGACGTACCACGTTTCGCCGCTGCGCAACTCGACCTGATCGCGAATGACTGCCCGCTCACTCACTGCCGTGCGCTGGTGCACGTCGCCGTCGGGTGTCACGAACGCCGAGAACCCGGTCGGTGCCGCCTGCACCACCGAGCGCCCGGTCTCCACGGCGCGCAACCGGCTCGACGCGATCTGCTGGGTCTGCACGATCGTGCCGGAGTAGCTCGCCCCGTTCGTCGGGTTGACAATGACTTCGGCGCCTTCGCGCACCCCGTCACGGGCTCGTCCGCCGAAGAACACCTCCCACGAGATCACGACGCCGAGGCGGGCACCGTCGGGAAGGTCGAGGATTGCCGGATCCGTACCCGCCACGGCGTCGTGGGGAACCTGGTCGACGGGCGCGCCGAGGGCATCGAGCAAGCCGCGCAACGGGACGTACTCGCCGAACGGGACACGGCGGACCTTGTCGTAGCGGCTGGAGATCTCGCCGTCGGGCGTGACGACCACCTGGGCGTTGGTGAACCGGTCGTCGCCGCCCGGCACATCCTCGGTGACCCCGACCGAAATCGGCACGTCGAGACGCTGCGCCTCGGAAGCGATCGCGTCCAGCTCGGGACTCCCCGCGAACTCGGCGACGTCGACGACGTTCTCCGGCCACAGCACGAGGTCGAGTTCGTCGTCCGGTTCGATCGAGCGGGTCGCCTCGAGATGACGCTGCGTGACCACCGCGCTCGGCACGTCGTCGGCGCGAGTGCCCTGCTCGCCGCCACCCTGCACGGCGGCGACGTCGAGGAATACCCCGGTGCCGTGACCCCGCGGGGCGATTGCGCTGAGCGCCACGACGGCGGCCGCGGCGACCAGCCCGGCGGCGGCCAGATGCACGTCGATGGCATGGTCGCCGAGACGGCGGACGAGCACGCCAAGGGCGCAGCCGGCCTGGAAGACGACCCAGGTGAGGAGGATCACACCGCCGACACGGACGACGCCGGCGAACGGCCCGGCCGCCTGGGAGATCCCCAAGCTGGCGAGGGGCACGCCGCCGAAGGGCCACGAGAAGCGCACCGCTTCGGCCAGCGTGTGGGCGAACGGCCTGCCGATCGTGCTCCACCGACCGACCGGCGAGGCGACGGCGGCGACGGCGTGGAACAGTCCGAACACCGCGCTGGCGACGACGTAGCCGGGCGCCGTCAGCTGCCACATCCACGCCATTCCCATGGCCAGCCAGGTGAACGCGAACACGAAGGCGAGCCCGGCACGCTGGCGGCGTGACGGGAACTCGCCGAGACTGAGCTCGAACAAGGCGACCCCGACGAACGCCAGCGGCCACCATCCCCACGGGGGAAGGGCGAGGGCGACCCCGAGACCTCCGGCGAGGGCGACGAGCGTCCGGCGGAGTGTCGTCAGCCGGCCGGCGCCGTCGATGTCGTGGTCGTCGGCCGCGGCGGATCGACGGGGGCGAGCGTCGTCGGGTCGACGAGGTCGAGGAACACGACGATCCGTTCGGCCACCGATCCGGGCGGATGGCACGCGAACAGTGTTGCGGAGTGCCGGTAGTCCTGGGTCACCACCCACATCGCGTCGGGCGTGACGATCTCCACAGAGTGGACCAAATAGACGTGTTTACCGGTGTACTGGTCGGGGGTCGGCACCGAGACCGGCACGCCGTCGGCACGCTCGAAGCCCTCGGAGGCGTCGAGGTCGAAGATCACCTGATCGCCGGGCAGGAGCTCGTCGAGGCGGCGAAAGTCGGCGTTGTGGCTCGTGCGATGCCCGGCGACGACCACGTTGCCGAGGTGACCCGGCATCGCCGTTCCGGGCCAGTGACCCGGCCCGTAGTCGAGGGTGTTGATGCGGATGCCCTCGATGAACGGTGAATCGACCTCGATCGCAGGAATCTGCAGGCGACCGTGGAACGTCTGCGCCTCCGGCTCGTTGTCGGCCGGAGCGTCCTGCGGGACCGGCAGGGTCACCGTCGTCGTTGTCGTCGTCGTGGACGTCGATGTCGTGGCCGCGGTCGCGGCGGTGGCGCCGGCAGCCCCGAGGACGGCGAGCGCTGCCGCTACGGCAATCCCGGACCGAAGGCGTGTCACGGCCGGAGAATGTATCTGGCGTCGGCCCCGGACGGGCCGCGATTAGGCCGTCACGTGGGGCGCAGGGCGTCGGCGGGATCGAGCCGGGCACCAGGCTCGTGTGACGATCAGCCCGCCGATGTCGGCCTGATCCACAAATCGCTTGGACAGAGGCCGGCCGGCCGGCCAGCGTCTACAGTCCCCAAACGGTGACAGCGCAACCGGCGCAGGTGGCCTGTGCAACGTGCGGGTTCCTGTCGGCACCCGACGCTGCCTTCTGCGGCTCGTGCGGCGCGCCGCTCGAGCAGATCTGTTCGGCATGCGGGCGCCGGAACGGGTCGGCGCACCGATTCTGCGACGGCTGCGGGGCGTCACTCACCGACCATGGAGCGGCGGAACGACGCCGCGTCGAGTCGGTCGAGGGGGAGCGGCGCCATCTCACGGTGATGTTCGCCGACCTGGTCGGCTCGACGTCGATGTCGAGTCGGTTGGACCCTGAGGACATGCGCCGCGTGATGCGCGCTTACCAGGAACAGTGCGTGCGGATCATCACCACCCACGACGGATTCGTCGCCAATTACGTCGGTGACGGAGTCGTCGCCTACTTCGGGTTCCCGACTGCGCACGAGGAGGACGCTCGGCAGGCCGTGCGGGCGGCGATGCGACTGGTCACGGCGATCAACCGGCTGGGTGAGGACCTGGCGATGGAGGGCCTGTCAGCCCGAGTGGGTGTCCACACCGGGCTCGTCGTGGTTGGCGAAATGGGGGCTGGGTCGGCACGCCTCGGCGCCGATGTGGTCGGCGAGGCGCCCAACGTCGCGTCGCGGCTGCAGAGCCTTGCCGACCCCGGTGATGTCGTCATCAGCGGCAGCACGTTTGCGCTCGTCGAGGGATTCTTCACCGTCGAGTCGCTCGGCGCGCCACCGCTCAAGGGCGTCGATCGGCCACTACCCGTCTATCTCGTGGTCGGCGAGACCGGCGCCCAGACTCGGGTCGACGCGGCCCGCCGCCGCGGCGGTCTGACGCCGCTCGTCGGCAGGGACGCCGAGATGGGGCTGCTCGTGCGTCGTTGGCAGTCCGCTGCGAATGGCGCTGGTCAGCTCGCCGTGATCAGCGGCGAGCCGGGTATCGGCAAGAGTCGAATCGTCCATGAGCTGCGCGAGCACGTGCGGTCCGGCGGTGGGTTCGTCGTCGAATTGCGTGGCTCCCCGCGCTTCCACAGCAGCACGCTGCAGCCGGTCATCGAGTATCTCCGGCGGGCAGCTCGCCTGACGCAAGTGACCGATCACGCCGTCGCGCTCGCCGCCGTGGAGCGTCTCGTTGGTCGCTCTCGCCGGCCCCCCGCCGACGCCGTCCAGGTGATCGCCGAGCTGCTCGAGATCGAGGCTGGCGGGCAACGCCACCAGGTGCCGTTCGGGCCCGAAGCTCGCCGCCGGCGCACCCTCGACGTGCTCAATGCTCTGCTCAGCGGTCTCGCCGACGAGCAGCCGGCGTTGCTCGTCTGCGAGGACGCCCAATGGTTCGACCCCACGACGGTCGAGCTGATGGCCAGCGTGATCGAACGACAGCCGCCGGATCGGCTGTTCACCGTGGTCACCCACCGCAGCGACCATCCGCTCCCGTGGGCCGAGATTCCCGACGACGTGCTGTCGTTGTCGTTGGGTCGCCTCCTCACCCCCGAGGTCGATCGAGTCGTGGCCCAGTTGTGCGGCGACCGCGAGTTGCCGGTGGCCGTGCATCGACAGATCGCCGATCGCACGGACGGTGTGCCTCTGTTCGTCGAGGAGCTGACCCACATGCTCCTCGAGTCCCCATCCGAGCCTCACGCAGCGGAGATGCGCGCCGATCGCTCGGTGCCGTCGACGCTTCGCGAACTCCTGATGGCCCGCCTCGATCGGCAGGGATCGGCGGCCGAGGTCGCCCAACTCGCAGCCGCTGTTGGCAGGGAGGTGTCGCTCGGCTTCCTTCGGGAGATCTGGCATGGTCCGCTGGACGAGCTCGACGACGAGCTCGGCCGCCTCGTCGAGTCCGGCCTGATGCAGCGCGAGGGCGAAGGCGACGCTGCGACATTCACGTTCAAGCACGCACTCGTCCAGGACGTCGCCTACGACTCATTGCTGAAGACCGCCCGCCAGGCCCACCATCGGGCAATCGCCGAGGCGATGGAGGAGCGGCGCGGCGTTGCCACGGCGGTCAACCCAGAGGTCATCGCCCACCACCTCGCCAACGCTGGGTTGCCCGAGCGCGCCGCTCCGCATTGGCTGCTCGCCGGCGAGCGAGCACTCGAACGATCCGCCGACCACGAGGCGATCGCCCATCTCTCCGCTGGACTGGCTCTCCTACCGGACCTGCCCGAGAGTCGCCAACGCGACGAGATCGAGTTGACGCTGCTCGTCCGCCTCGGTGCCCCACTGATGACAACACGCGGCTACGGCTCTGCGGAGGTCGAGGACGTCTATCGGCGGGCGCTGGCCCTCGGCGACGGGATCGGCGATCTCACCCAGCTGTTCGAGGCACTGTACGGGATCTTCCGCATGCACCTACTGCGCGCCGAGTACTACGTCGCCCTCGATGTGGCCGACCGTCTGGCCAGCCTCGCGGCCCGCGCTGACGCCCCGCAGTTCACGATCGCTGCCAGCCGGGCCCTCGGCAGTGTCCTCGTGTACTACGGCGACGACAAGGCGGAGACGTTGCGCGCCTTGCAGCATGCGATCGCTACGGCGGCCGCCAACGAGGACACTGCGCGGCGAGTGCCTGCGCTCAACGACGTCGCCGACGCGGGGATCACCAGCCGGGCATACTCGTCTTGGGCGCTGTGGCTCGTCGGGCGTACGGCCGAGGCCAACGAGATGAGCGACAGCGCCATCGCCGGGGCGCGAGCGCTCGGCCACCCCTTCACGACTGCCCTGGCGCTGTCGTTCGACGCGTGGTTGCGACAGTTCCAGGGGGACGTCGACGGCGTGCGACGACGCGCCGAGGAGGCCGGACAATTCGCGACCGAGCAGGGGTTCACGTTCTGGACCGGCTGGGCGTCGATCATGCGCGGGTGGGCGATCGGGGCCGCCGGCGACGCGGCGAACGGGGCGGCGGTGATCCGTGCCGGCTTGGCCGATTGGCAGGCGACAGGCTCCCGGTTGGGCATCACGTACTTCCTGTTCCTGCTCGCCGACATCCTCGGGCGGGCGGGCGATGTCGACGATGCCCTCGACATCCTGCGCGAGGCGACGATGGTGGCCGTCGAGCGGAGCGAGGCGTTCTGGCAGCCCGAACTCCATCGCCTGCGTGCCGAACTTCTCGCCAAGCAGGGTGACTTAGGCGGCGCCGAGGACGAACTGATCCAGGCCGTCAACGTGGCGGCGCGGCACGGCTCACTCGCACTCGTCGCCCGCGCCAACGAGACCCGCGATCGACTCGTCGTCGCGTAGGCGCGCCATCCTCTCGCTTTGATCCGCGAATCGGTCGATGTGCAGCCAATTTGTGCACCAAAGAGGTGTCGGGTTGATGAATCCTCAGGAGCACCACTGGAACGTGGGGCCGGCGGTCTCGCCGTCGGAACCCGCCGGGATGCGCATGAGCGCCTCCGCCTTCCAACGCAGCTCCCACATCAGCCCGACCGCACCCGTCAGCGCGCTGGGCTCACCGTTGAGGCCGCGGTGCAGGCAGCGCAGCAGTTCGGTGTAGACCCGGTTCGCTTCGTCGGTGAGCGCGCGCACCTCGCTGCCGGGTGGTAGGTCCTCGACGCGGGGGTTGGCGCGCATCGGCCAGACGGCGTCGAAGTCGACCGGTAGCGGAGGCCCGGTCGGTCCCGTGCGCGGCGTGTCCGAGGGCAGGTAGCGGCGGCCCTTGGCGATCTCGTCGAAGCGGTAGTAATGCGCCATCAGCGCTCCTTCGCCGAGCGCGGTGTCGCCGTCGTGGATCGTGTGGTCGATCCCCTCGCCCTGATCGACGATGATGTCGAGGGCGGAGAGGGCGCTGTCGAGGTCGTCGACGGCGAACGGCGCGCCGGCCACGCCGTAGACGTGCTCGACTCCGTCGATCTGCTTCCCGGTCTTGCCGGTGAAGATGTTCTCCTTGGCGGCGAGCTGCTGCAGGCCGAGATCGATACCCGCGTAGAACTGACCGATGGTGTGATAACCCTCCACGCCCGGTGGCGTGCCGGGCGGCTCAGGCCGCTCGATGCGCCGGAACGTCGTCAGCGCTTCCGGCGATAGGGGTCGAAGGTCGACGACGACGCGACCGTCGCTGTGCGGAAGCGTCGCCGGATAGCGAGGAACGAACTTCCGGCGGTTGATGCGCGGCGAGCCACCGATGGCGTTGAGCACGTTGGCCGCCAGGACGAGGTGCAGCATCTCCTCCATCACGACACTCTCGATGAGGGCGGCGGCGTCGGTGTTGCGTCCCTCGTGGATCGAGTAGAGGGCGCACAGGTACGGCGGGATCGTGCTGTGCTCCAGCTCGATCGCGGTCTGCAGGGCGTCGCGCAGCTCGTGGATGTCGGTGATTGCCGCCACGTGGCGATGCCCGGGACGCGTGCGCATCACCGCAGGTCTCCGAGCAGCGCTTCGGCCGTGCGGCACGTCAGGGCGGCCAGCGTGAGCGTCGGGTTCGACGTGCCGACGGTCGGCATGCTCCCGGCGCCGACGACGTACAGGTTGCGGTGGTCCCAGCTGCGCTGATCGGTGTCGACGACGGAGGTTGCGGGGTTGTCACCAAGGCGGTGGGTGCCGCACAGATGGCCCGCTCCCATCGTTGCGAGCGGCCGACCCTTCCAGTCGAACGCCTGGTGCAGCACCGGCGGGCAGCCGGAGCCGAAGTCGGTCAGGTCGTCGGCACCGAGCGCCGAGAACCACTGCTCGGCGCACGAGCGGGCCGCTGCCGCACCGGCGCGGATGTAGTCGTCGAAGTCGTAGTGGAGGATCGGACGGGGCAGGCCGAGGGCATCGGTCCACTCGCCGGGGCGGCCGATCGTGACCCGATTGCCCGGGTCAGGGAGCTGTTCGAGGAGGAAGCCGAGGAGCAGCTGGCGAGGGACCGTGTCGGCCAGCCGGTCGCGCAGAGCGGCCCCGTGAAGGCCGTCGGTGAACACGCCATCGTTGACGTCGGTACCGGGGGAGCCGAGGATGCCGAACCCCCAGTTGTCGATGTCGGTTCGGAAGGCGGCATGAGCGGCGCGATACGGCCCGTCGCGCAAGGTCTCGATTCCCGATGTCGATCCCGGCCCTCGGAACGTGCCGAGCGGCTCGTCGACGAGCGCCCAGCTGATGAGGAACGGGTGATCCATCAGGTTGCGTCCGACCTGGTCGCTCGAGTTGGCCGCGTCCGACATCAACAGCAGCTTGGCGTTCTCGACGGAGTGGGCGGCGAGCACGTAACGCTCGGCTTTGATCGTTCCGGCGACGGCGACAGGAAACGTGTCGCCGGTCCAGGTCAGATAGTCGATACCGGTCACCTCGCCGGCGGGGCCTAGAACGACCTTGTTGGCGACCGTCTGGTGCACGATCCGCGCCCCGGCGGCGGCCGCCGCGGCGAGCGTCTTCAGCGCCGAGTACTTCGCCTGGGCCGGACAGGCCGGAATGCAACTGGCGTTGCCTTCGCAGCGCAGCCCGGTCTCCGGACTGCCGACAGCTCCGACGGGTGTGTAACCGGCACCGTTGTCGTACGCCACGTTGGGCGTGCTGTTGCGTCCGCCGGGGACGGGCACGACGCCGGTCTCGTAGGTGCCGTCACCGATGGCGACTGGAAATCCGTCGAGCCGCTCGGCAAGCCAACGGTCGAGGTAGGACATCGGCACCTTGTGCATCGGGTACACGTAGCCAGGTCGGAACGGCAGCCCGACACGCTCTTGGTCCTCGACGTCGGCGGCGACGCCGATCTCGAACTCCGCTTGCTCGTACCACGGTTCCAGCTCGTCGTAGCCGATCGGCCAGTCGACGCCGACGCCGTACCGACGGTGCAGCTCGAAGTCGGCCGGAAGCATCCGGATCGAGTGCCCGTACCAGTGCAACGTGGTCCCGCCGCGGCTGCGTTGATAGTCGCTGCCGAACGGGATCGGACCCATCTGCACGAAGTAGCCGGCGGTGCCCGGCGGCCCGTCTCGCGTCAGCGGCCGGATGTCGAGCACGTTGGGGGACGGGGCGGCCGGGCTGTTCGGCCACGCCGAGTTGGGCACTTTCGCCGGCGCGACGAGGAACTGGCGGATGTTGTCCTGATAGCCCGCCCAGGTGAGACCGGTGGCTTCACCGGCTTCCAGCACGACGACGTCGACACCCGCGTCGGCGAGTCGGCGGGCGAGAATCGCCCCGGCGACGCCGGCGCCGACGATGGCGACGTCGCAGGTCAGGTCAGCCATGGTCGCGGAGAGGGGCAGCGGTCCACGTGGCGAACCCCGGCGCCTTGGCGCCTTGGGGGTGTGCGCTGATGGCGTCCCACATCAGCCCGGCGGTGTAGGCCTCCGGTGAGAGCACGTCGTCGACGTCGAGCGGGCTGGCGCCGTGGCGGTCGCGCCACGGCCCGGGCAGCTGGACCCACTGACCGGTGTACCAGAGCACGATCAGGTTGCGGGCCGGCGGACCGAGGTCGGGATCGTCGAGGATGCGCAATTCGACTTGCGTCGACAGGTCGCGGCCGGCCCGATGGATGACGTCGTGGCCGGTCGTCAACAACCGGGCGGCGAACGACTCGCCGACAATCGCCGTGAAGTGCTGCAGATACGTTTCGGCCATCCCGGTGCCGACCAGCTCGGCCACGCGGTAGCCGGTGAGCGCCGCCGAGAGGGCGCAGAAATCGTCGAGCGGCCGGCGCATCAGTCGTTCGGGTCTTCCAACCACGCCTGCGCCTCGCTCGACACCGGAGCCGAGGAGTAGGTCTGGGCGGCGATCGGCAACGTCGTGCCGATCAGCGATTGCACGTCCTGACGTAAACGGTGCTTGTCGATCGACGGCCCGAGATGCAGCTTGACCTTGCGGGCGGCGTCCTCGTCGAAGAAGTAGGTGTCGAACCAGCCGAAGAAGTTCCAGAAGTTCGCCGCTACGACTTCGCGGCCGTCGATCGTGCGCGTCCCGTATTCGATCAGCGGTGACAGGTTGGAGACCACGGCAGGGGTGCCGCGCAGGTCGGCGTCGATCTCGAAGATCTTCGTGTCGGCCGGCGGGGACTTGGTCGGATCACACGGCTCGTACACGCCGTAGTTCCACGTGTTGACATCGGGTGCGTTCGGCGACGGAACGGAGTACTGGAACGAAGCCAGCCACTTCGGTTCCCCGAAGTTCTGCTGTCCAGCTTGCACCGCGACAGGGTTGTCGCAGGGGACGTGCAGCCGGAAGCCGCCGATCGTCTTCGTCTGGTCGCGTCCGCGCAGGTAGTCCTGCCACGACATCAGGGGAACTGCCGGCAGCCGGCTCTCCGGGTAGACGTAGACGTTGAACTCGACCTCGCGGGTGAAGGCGAGGAAGTTGCTGCCTCCCGATGTGTAGGCCTGGAAGTCGAGCGACACCAGCGCGCTGTCGTCGAGTTCGGCGAACTCGGCGACACGCAACTTGTGCCCTGCCGGAAGATCCGGCAGGAGCGCCTCGACCATGTCCCGGCGCACTGGGTAGTACACCCAGAACGATTGCAGCGACGAGTACCAGAACGGCATCTTGAAGTCCGTCGGCTGCGTCGGCATCAGCTGGTGCCAGGGTGTCTGTGCGGCCATTGCGCTCCTTGTCGGACCGGGGCGCAACGCGCCGTCAGCGGACGTTAATCAGTCGACTTCGGGCGATGCGGGCGAAAAGTCGCTTCTAGCGCGAACGTCATCGCCTGTTCGTCTCCGAGACGCGCTCCTCGCGTCTCCAGTCGCGCGCACTGCTCGGGACCGAGCTGCGTGTGCAGTTCGCCAATCACGCTCCGCATCCGCGTGGCGTCGACGCCGCGGATCGCCGGAGCGCCCGAAGTTGGCGACGAACACGGCGAGCAGGTGTCGCTGGCGGTTGCTGCGCAGCTCGATCGGGCGGTCCCGAACGTCCCGTAGCATCACGGGCCAAGCCCACCGATCGTCGGCACCACACCTCGCTCGTCTCGTTGCCGCCACTACCGGCATCGCGGCCGACGTGGCCGAAATGGAAGTGAGGTGGAAGTGGCTTCCGTCATTGTGGTGGCAGAACTACCGAGGAGGAGACCCGAAATGTTCGACATCGAGCAGTTCCTGGCCGAGTGCCGGGCGGCGATCACCGAGACCGAGCCGCGCGCTGCCGTCAAGCAGGTCCTCGAGCGGGCCGTTGCCGCGCCCGACCAGGTCGCCGCGGCGCTGCCGGCTGAACGGGCCGGAGTCGTGCCGCTCTACGCCGCCGACGACCTCAGCGTCCTGCACGTGGTGTGGGCACCAGGAATGCGCTTCCGGCCGCACAACCACCTGATGTGGGCGGCGATCGGAATGTACGGCGGACAGGAGGACAACGCGTTCTACCGGAGGATGGGGACGGGACTCGCCGAGTCAGGCGGGCGTCAGCTGCGCACCGGCGACGTGACGCTGCTCGGCGCCGACACGATCCACGCCGTCACCAACCCGCTCCGCACGTTCGCCGGGGCGATCCACGTCTATGGCGGAGACATCACCAGCCGTGTCGGCCGCAGCGAATGGGACGAGGAACGAGGTGAGGAAGTCCCGTACGACTTCGCGCGCACCCGCCGCTACTTCGAGGAAGCCAACGAGCTCGCCGCTCGGAGTACGTAGGTGCCCCTCGGCGCGGTCGTGAAGTTGCGTACGCGGGGTTGATTGTGCCCCTCGTGGGCGTGACGTACGGTCGAGGGGCCGCATGGCTGACGCGAGAGGGGAAATCGTGAGTGAGCGACTCCGATTCGGCATCTTCATGGCACCGTTTCACCCGGCTGGTGACAACCCCACCCTGGCCCTGGAACGAGACCTGGCACTCATTCAGCACCTCGACCGGCTGGGGTGGGACGAGGCATGGATCGGCGAACACCACTCTGCGGGCACCGAGATCATCGCGTCACCCGAGATCTTCATCGGGGTGGCCGCGGAGCGAACCCGGCACATCAGGCTCGGTACGGGGGTGGTGAGCGTCAGCTATCACAATCCGCTGTGGGTCGCTGAGCGGGCCGTGTTGCTCGACCATCTCACGCGGGGCCGCTTCATGCTCGGACTTGGGCCGGGGTCGCTGCCCACCGATGCCCTGATGATCGGGCTCGATCAGAGCCAGACGCGCCAGTTGCTCGCCGAGGGCGTGGACATCATCATGCAGCTGCTCACCACCGACGAGCCGATCACCTTCGCCAACGAGCGCTGGGACCTTCGTGACGCTCGTCTGCACCTGCGGCCGTACTCGAGCCCGCTGTTCGATGTGGCCGTCGCTGCCGTGGCGTCGCCGATCGGGCCGCAGATAGCCGGCAAGCACGGCATCGGGCTGCTCTCGGTGGGCGCCACCCAAGCGGTCGGCTTTGATGCCCTGGCCCTTCACTGGGACGTCATGGAGGAACGGGCGGCCCACTTCGGCAGCACCGTCGACCGCAGAAGGTGGCGGCTCGTGGGGCTCATGCACATCGCTGAGACCCGCGAACAGGCCTATCGCGACGTCGAGTACGGCATCGAGCAGTGGTTCCGGTACTTCCAGACGGTTGCGGCCTTTCCCCAGATGGCGGTCGAGGGCGACACGATCCGGCAGATGATCGACTTCGTGAACGACTCGGGCCTCGGTTCGGTCGGCACTGTCGACGACGCCGTTGCGCAGATCAACCGGCTTGCCAAGCAGTCGGGCGGCTTCGGCTGCTACATGCTGCTCGCCCACGAGTGGGCCGACCCGGCCGCCACCCATCGCAGCTATGAGCTGATCGCCAAGCATGTGTTGCCACAGTTCCAAGGGCAGGCGTGGAGCACCTTGCAGGCAAAGGCTCGGGCCGAGGCCTCGCGACCTGAGTTGGCCGCCGCCCACATCAAAGCCGTCGAGGATGTCACCGCCGCCTACCACGCCCAGGTGGGCGCTGTGCCGCCCGCGCACTGAGCGGAGGTCCGACGCCACCGATGTGCGCGCCGGGAGCGCCCCCGGCAGCAACCCGCTCGACATCGGGACGATCACCCGTATACCGCCGATTGTGTTACAGCATTCGCGCCGCCGATGGCGCAAATGCTGCAGCAGACCTGCGCCGCAACGGGCAATATGGCGCGGTGCGGGCGGGCCGGCGAGCGATGTCAGCGGGGCTGGCTGGCAAGGAACTGCTCGATGAATGGCGCCATGTCGACGAACGTCTGCGGGTCTTGCGTGGCGAGAATAATGATCACGTCACCAACCAGGACGATCATGCCGTGCACGCCCGGCTCGTTGAAGATGGCGTTCTGCTCGTCGCGGTACACGGTCAGGCCACCGATCTGTTCGGTTCGAACTCCCGGGGCTGATGCAACATCGGCGAGGACGTCGTCGAGAAGGCCGTCTTCGACGCACCGACCGGCGGCCTTGGTCAGGACGACTTCGAGGTCGTCGGGCTGGTTGCCTTCGCTGGTCACTCCGTCGGGGAGCACGTAGCCGACGTAGAACCGCTCGACACAGTCACCGAGCAAGGTTTGCGAGACGGTGGCCACCGTGCTGACGCGTGGCCGGTCCCAGTACATGAATCCGGGCACCGTCGGCGTGTGGTCGAACAGGTCGCCCGTCAGCCCCTGCTGATCGTAAGGATCGAGCGAGGCGGCGTGGGTGCGCAGCACGGCACGCACGTAGTCCTCGGCACCACGCGTGCCGCGAACGATCCACACGGCGTCCTCGGCGCTCCATGCCCATTGGAAGTTGCCGTCGATCTCTTGCTCGGCGACGATCACGGCGCTGCCCTCCATCTCGGTCCAGATCGGAGCGGCCGAGTTCATCGTGGTGAAAACCCCGCCGTCGTCCGTCTCCACTGAACCGGCCGGGAGAAACACGTCGTCGGCGAAGGTGTGCTCGACGAACGTGTCGATCGCAGGGCGATCGCCGGTGGTACCGGCGACGACGAGGTGAGCCACCGGGACGCCGTCGGCGGCGGCGACGAGGGCGTGGTGGCGGGTGAGCTCGCCCGGAATGCTGTCATCGAATAGTTGCCAGAGCACGTCGTCGGCGGGTATCTCGGCGATCGTGTAGCCATCCACAGCGGGGATCCGGCTCGCCAGGTCGGGATTGGTTGGCGGGACCGGCGGAGCGGCGATGGTTGTGGGGGTCGCCACCGAAGTAGTCGGCGGCGATGTGCCATTCGGCGATGTGGTGGTCGGCGATGTCTGTTGGGCGACAGTGTCGGTGAAGACCTCCGTGCAGTACGGGATGGTGCCGGCTGGTCGGCGCCCTGCACAGGTGTCGCCGTAGGTCTCGTACGCGGAGCCAAGAGGCGATTGGTTGTACAGGTTGTCGCAGGCCTGCATCGAGCCGATGAAGCAGGCGATGGCATAAATGTTCATTGCCTCGTCGTCGCCCAGACCGGTGGGCTGCTGGGTTGGCGCTGGAGCCGGTACCGGCGCCGCCGGTGGTGTCGTGGTCGGTGACGCCGCAGCACTGACTGCCGTGCCTGCCAAGCACAGTGCGAAAACCATCCCACCAAAAGTTTGTTTGATCACTTCACCGTTTCCCATGTGTGTGCGCTGGTTCGCCGACGAGACGACCGACACTGAACGACGGGCGATGATCCCGGAGGTGTCGTCGTTGTGACCGTCGTGTCGGCGATCCCCAAACTCGTCAGCGACGGCCGGAGGCCGGTGACGAGCAAGCGCGAGAAACGAGGTCGAGAAATGAACGTCCCCTCTCAGACGATCGTGGCCTTCGTCCGAGGACCAGCCGCGACCGTAATGACACCATCCGCTGCGGGCACGCGAATACCGCTGTAGCCGCACGGAACGGCCGATCAGTAGCCGGGCCTGCACTGGCGCTGGGTTTCTACAGGCTGTTTAGGCCACGATCTTGAAGCACGTCGATCAGTCGACGCGCGACGTCGTCGGCGATCGCCGCATCAAGGTGATCGAGCGACCGCAGGCCGGGCTGCTGGGTGCGGCAACCGATCCGCGTGATCGTCTGGCGTTCCTCCGCGGTCGTGTCGTCGCCGACGAACCAGCCGACGACGAGCTCCACCAACTCGTCACGGCTGCGATGAGGGTTGCGCAGAGCGCCGTGCTTGGCGGCGATGTTCGACACGGATCCGTGGCTGACGCCGTGACGGCGGGCAATCACCGCTGCGGGCACGCCGGCCACGTAATCGGCGAGGACGCGTTGGCGCAGACGAGTGGACAGATTCGGGGCGTTCGGCTGCCGGCGCGGAACCTCATGGCGGTCGAGGATTCGGTACAGCCGGTTCAGCGGAATCTGGTGAGTGGCGCAGATGGCATCGACGAGCACGTCGGCCTCGTAGTCGGCGACGAGCGTTCGCATCGCCGGCGATCGTATTGGTCGTCAGTAGCGGCCACTTCGCCACGGCAGCAAGCGCTCCATGTCGGGCACTATGCCCCCCGTCGATCGGCTGCGGCCCGCCGGGACGACGACCGAGCCGTCGATCGCTACGCGCCGGCACCGGCGCTGTGGGGTGGCAGCCGAACTCCCGATCACCGGGCAATCTGTCGCGGCGCGCATGCGTGGTCGTCGCGCCGAAATCCCTGTGTTGTGGAGAAGCGTTGGGCGATGATCACGCTGTGATCCGCGACGCGATGGCTATGGGCCTGGCCGATGATCAGGCGATCGCGCAGTTTCACGAGGAGGGCTACTTGATTCTGCGAAACGTGTTCGATCCGTCGGAGCTTTCGGCTGAGGTCGACGACGCGTTGAAGCACGGCCTTAGGGGCGACGGCAAGGTCAAGCAAGGCAGCGGCGGGGTCCAGTTCCGAGTCGTGGTGATGATGTGTGAGCGGACCCCGGTCAGCCTGTCGTTGCTCGATGCGTTCGCGGTACCGGCGTCGAGACTCCTTGGGCGGCGAGTACTGCCTGGGCGCGCCAAAGGCACCCGGTACTACGGATCAAGCGGCCTCCACGCTGATAGCGACATGGCAATCCCGAGCCTTAGCTTCGTTGCATATCTCGAGCCCCTCGATGCGAACACGGGTGCATTGCGCGTCGTCCCTCGTTCACACCGCCATGCGGTGCGTTCGCTCGACGCCGTGGCGTTGGCGACTATCCCCGGAGACGTCATCGTCTTCGATGAGCACCTGACGCATGGCAGCGCTGGTGGGGTCATGCGCCGACAGTGGCGCGTCGACTTCATCGCGGAGCCCCTGAACGGTACCGAAGAAGCACTGGTACACGCGAGCTACGCCGGGCTGTTCGACCTCGATTGGGATGCCGGTGACGACGTCGATCGGTACCCGAGTTACGGACCGTACTGGCAGACGCTCGACCGTCCCTGGACCGCAAAGCTCGGTGCCATAGGTGTCTACGAACTCGCCGCGCGCCATTCTGCAGCCGTACGCGCACGCCAGCGACGCGCGTAGATCCCTGCACACAAGGCTCGAAATCCCGCGCCAGAACTGCCGTTATCGCGAGTGTCGCCTCGCAGGCGCCAGCCTGGGCAGGCCCGCGCCGTAACGACGGTTCCGTTGCGTTCACATCAGATCTCGCGCTCCTTTGCGGTGAGTGGTCCGCCGGCGTCACCGGTGTTCGGCGTTCCCGTTGGCTCGATGAGCAGAAGGTGCGCCTCCTCGTCGGCGCGGGGGCAGTGCTCGACGCCGCGCGGCACGACGAACAGTTCTCCTTCGTTGAGCTCGACATCGCGATCGCGGAGCTGGATCGTCACCTTGCCCTTGAGGACGAGGAAGAAGTCGTCGGTGTCTGGGTGGGAGTGCCACACGAACTCGCCGCCCACCTTGACGACGAGGATCTTGTAGTCGTTGAGATAGCCGACGGTGCGCGGGTTCCAGCGCTCGTCGAACAGTGCCAGCTTCTCGGCGAGGTTGATCGCGTGGTCCATGACGCCGCAACATAGCGACGGCGCGGCAGCGAGCACGAAAGAGAATCGTCGGGCGTCACACGCCATTGTGGGAGGGTTTCCGGTGAAGAAGTTTCCTGGCTAGGAGTTGCGATTGGAACGTTTGTTCGATACGATCGTGAGGTATGGACAGTGTCGTCGGCGGCCTCCGCGACATGTTCGATCGGGTTGTCGACGTCGATCCCGGTGGCTTGTCGGATGGTGAGGTGCACCGCGCCTTGTTGGGGTTGGTGGAGTTGCGCAACGTTGTCGATGCGGCGATCCTCGAGCTCACCGCCGCGGCCGTTGGTCACCGTGGCCGTCGGTGATCACAGTTTCCGCCGCCTGTGCGAACTGTCCGACGGCACCGTCATCTCGCCCGGTGAGCTCGTCGCCTACGTCGGCGACCTCGACGTCAACGCCATCTTGTTCAACGGACCGTTGCACGCCATCGGCGGATCCACGACGCGCACCTTCGCTGGCCGGCTACGCCGCGCCATCGAAGTCCGCGACCGGGTCTGTCAACACCCCGCCTCCGACGGCGACCCGATCAACCGCTGCGACGTCGACCACATCGTCCCCGCCGCAGCCGGCGGCACCACCTGCCAACACAACGGACAACTACTCGAAACCGGCCGCAACCGCGACCCCCGCCGCCGCAACCTCACCGCCGCCGACATCACCATCTGGGACGACGACCCAATCACCATCACCACCCGCCAACGCCTCCAAACACTCATCAACCAACACCCCCGACCACCCAACCCCAACTGAACCGGCGGCTCGCCGGACGGGTTACCTGCTCGTGGCCAGGGCGCTGACGGCGGCGGCGATTCCGAGATGGTCGAGACCGAGGGTGGACAGGATCTCTTCGGGCGTTGCCGCGTGGGGGATGAAGCGCGTCGGGATGCCGAGCGATCGGGTGAGCACAGTCGGGGCCAGCTCGCCGACCCGCATCGAGATCGTCGATCCGATCCCCCCGTCGACGACCCCGTCCTCAACGGTGACGACGGCTGAATGCTGCGCAGCGTCGGCCAGCATCTCCGGGTCGAGCGGGGCGCAGCAGCGGGCGTCCCAGACCGTGACGTCCACTCCCGACGCGGCCAGATCGTCGGCGGCGCGCTCGGCGGCGGCGACGAGCTTGCCGATGGCGATGACGCAGACAGCATTCGCCGCGTCGCCGGCGTGGCGGATCTGCCGGGCGTTGAGGCCGGAGCCGACATCGAGCTCACCCACCTGGCGGGCGCGACCTCTGGGGTAGCGGATAGCGACGGGGCCGTCGTCGGCGAGCTCGGCGGCGTCGGCCATCATCACCTGCAGCTCCTGGGCGCTCGACGGGGCGAGGACGCGCATCCCCGGAACCCTGGCAAGCATCGCCAGGTCGTAGACCCCGTGGTGGCTGGGTCCGTCCGGCCCGGTGATGCCCGCCCGGTCGATGCAGAACACCACTGGCAGGCGGTGCAGGGCGACGTCGTAGACCACCTGGTCCCACGCTCGGTTGAGGAACGTCGAGTAGATCGCCACGATCGGTCGCATCCCGCCCATCGCCATCCCGGCGGCGGCCGTGACAGCGTGCTGCTCTGCGATGCCGACGTCGAAGAAGCGGTCGGGGAAGCGCTCCTCGAAGGGCAGCAATCCCGTCGGGCCAGCCATCGCCGCCGTGATCGCCACGATCCGGTCGTCGGCCTCGGCCAGCTTGATGACGGTCTCGGCGAACGTCTGCGTGTAGCCCGTCGGGACCGCCTTGGGCGGACCGATCGCCGGATCGAACACGGGCGCATCGTGCAGGTGCTTCTCGTCGTCGTCCTCGGCCGGGGGGTAGCCGCGGCCCTTCTGCGTCAGTACGTGGACGACGATCGGGCCCTCGGCGGACAACTCGACGGCGTTGCGTAGCGCCGGTTCGACGGCGGCGAGGTCGTGGCCGTCGATCGGGCCGACGTAGCGGACCCCCAACGCCTCGAAGAATGACGGCGGCTGCAACAGCTCGCGAGCGGCGGCCTTGACAGCCTCGACTGCTCGTTCGGCCGGGTAGCCGACGAGCGGAACGTCGCGCACGAGCTCCTCGAGCTTGCGCTGGCGGCGCACGTACACCGGGTTGAGGCGAATGTCGGTGAGGAACTGTGACAGGACGTCGCCGATGCGGCTGATGATCGGCGCCGTCTCTGGGCCGTCCGGTGCCACCGAGCGCTCGGCCGTCAGGTTGGAGATCGTCGGGGCGTAGCTGCGCCCGTTGTCGTTGAGGATGATGATCACCCGTTTGCCGGAGTGGCCGAGGTTGTTGAGCGCCTCGTAGGACATCCCACCTGTCATCGACCCATCACCGATGATCGCGACGACGTGACGATGATCGGCGGTGCCGAGATCTCGGGCAACGGCGAGCCCGTAGGCGTAGCTGAGGATCGTCGAGGCATGCGAGTTCTCGACGAAATCGTGGGCGCTCTCGGCCCGCGACGGGTAGCCGCACAGGCCACCCGTCTGGCGCAGCCTGGCGAACTCGGCTCGACGGCCGGTGACGAGCTTGTGCACGTACGCCTGATGGCCGGTGTCCCAGAGGAGGGCGTCGCGGGGTGAGTCGAAGACGCGGTGGAGGGCGAGGGTCAGCTCGACCACGCCGAGGTTGGAACCGAGGTGACCGGCGTTCTCGGCGACGGCGGCGACGATGAAGTCGCGGATCTCGCCGGCCAGGGCGGCCAGCTCGTCGTAGCTCAGATTGCGCAGGTCACCTGGCTCGCCGATCTGTTCGAGCCACATCGCCCCGAGACGCTATCGCCCCCCGGCGGTCGGCGGGTGGTCGGCGTCAGCCGCCGGTGCCCGGCACGCCGCCGGCAACAAACGTTTCGACGGCAGCGACGCCCGCAACGGGGTCGTTGATGTTGAGGCCGTCAACGCCGCGGGCGAGCAGTTCGCCGTAGGCCGTGGCGTTCTCGAGGGCGCGGTCGTTGGGCCACACCCAGATGACGTACCCGGCGTCATGGACGGCGGTGACGATGTCCGGGGCGAGCAGGTTGGTCTCGTCGAACACCGGCGGCAGCTGGAGGATCCGTTGGCCGTCCGGAAGGGCCGTTCCGTCGACGACGAACGCCGTGGTGGCAGCCAGGCCGGGCGAGACCTCGACGTCGGGAGCGATTGTCGCGACGTGGTCGACGACGGCGTCCTCGAACGAGGCCACGACCGCCCCGTCGAGGCGCTGGAACTCGGTGAGCTCGGCGATCAGGGCGTCGGCGGTCTCGATCGCAATGTCGCCCGTGCCCTTGATCTCGACGTTCAGCGGGATGTCCGGAAAAGCACCGACGACGTCGGCGAATGTCGGAATGGCGAAGTCGTCGGCGGTGAACCCCTCGGGCGGAGCCACGACACCGGTGCGCACGCCGCGGTGGACGTAGGCGTCGGCGGGCTGGTCCGTACACGTCCCGCAGTCGGGGGTGAACCAGTAGGCGTTGTCGAGGGCGTGGAGGTCGGCGTATGGCAGCTCGGCGACGGTCCCGGTGCCGTTCGTCGTCCGATCGACGGTGAGGTCGTGCTGGACGACGAGCACATCATCGGCGGACAGCGTCACGTTGAGGTCGAGCACGTCGACGCCGGCCGCGACACTGTTGCGGAAGGCGAACATCGTCGAGCCCGGAAAGCGATCCTCGCCTCCCGTGTGGGCGAGCACGACCGGACGTTGGATGGCGAGGACCTCGTCGATCGTCGTCGCCGCCTGGTCGAACGGGGTCACATCTGGGTGACCGATGTTCGGGCTGACGAGGGCGACGAGGAGCAGCTGGACGGCCGTCACGAGGCCATGATCTCACGACCGTTGGCGTCGCTGAGGCGCGCCGGCGGCGCGTGGTGGCGCTCCTCCCATGCCCGGTCGAGTCGATCCTGGTTCCAGCGGTGGATTCCCCACCCGACGATCGCCCCGACGGCGAAGATGACGACGCCTCCGACCGCATCGAGCCAGTAGTGGTTGGCGGTGACGATGATGACCAGCACGGTCACCAGCGGGTAGGCGAGCACCACCGCCCGCAGCCACCAGCGGTGGATCAGCGGCCACAGGGCGATCGCCGACCACAGCGCCCAGCCGATGTGCAGGCTGGGCATCGCCGCGTACTGGTTGGAGATGTCGGCCATGCCTTCGGAGTCGAACGACCATGGCCCGCCGTACACCGCCAGGGTGTCGACGAATCCGAACGTGCCGCCCGCGGGGCGAAGATTGGATTCGATGCACGCGCCGCCGTAGTCGGTGCACGGAGCGTCGAGGAGTCGCGGGGGCATCAACGGGAACAGGGCGAAGCCGACGATGGCCAGCGCCGTTGTCACCGCCAGCGTGTTGCGCCACTGCGGGAAGACGTCCTTGCGCTTGAGGTAGAGCAGCAGGAACACGCCGAGGGTGATGACGAAGTGGGCGGTGCCGTAGACGGTGTTGGCGGCCTGGATCAGCCAACGCGGGCCGAGCAGGAACCACTCCTGGATCGACTCCTCGTGGAACAGGCCGACGAGACGTTCGAAGTCGATCACCGAGGTTGCGTTGTTGAATGCGTGCCTCCCGACCTGGTCGCCGCCCATCCGATTCGACCCGAACTGGTTGCGCGTCCACGAGTAGACGGCATAGAAGACGACCGCGATTAGCGCTTCTTTCCACCAGAACAGGCGGTGATCGCGCTGGGGAGGGACCTCGGCGTCGACACTCGCCAGCCGGTCGCTGCTGGCAGGTGCAACCTGCATGACTAGGAGGCTAGGCCGTGGGGGCACACACAAGGCGCGCAGTTCTGTCACAGACGGCGTCCGGTCTGGGTTTCCACCGCAGGGGCGGCGCGAGGCCATAGCCTGGGGTGTCGTGAGTGTCGCGACTGGATTGCGAGGCGAGGCCAAGCTCGTCGTCACCGAGGCGGACACGGCGATCGCCCTCGGGTCGGGGACGGTGCCGGTCCTCGGTACGCCGCGCTTGATCGCCCTGTGCGAGGAGGCGAGCTGCCGGGCAATCGCCGGCGAGCTGCCCCCGAGCTCGACAACCGTTGGCATCAACGTGCGTCTCGACCATCTCCAGCCGTCACCCGTCGGGGCCGAGGTGATCGCCGAGGCCGTGCTCGTCAAGGTCGACGCACGCCGTCTCACGTTCACCGTTTCGGCGTCCGATGAACGTGGCCTCGTGGCCGTTGGCAAGGTCGTCCGCGTCGTCGTCGACGTCGACCGCTTCATGAGCAAGTGCGGCCGCAGCGCCTGAGCGGTGACTTGAGGCCCGGCGTACGTCACTGCTCGGTGCGATGGATAGCGTCGGCCGAGTGATCGACCACGACATCCTCCAGCGAGTGCTGACGACGGCGATGCGTTCCGGCGGTGACTTCGCCGAGGTCTACGCCGAGGACAAGCGCTCGACGTCGGCCGGCCTTGACGACGGTCGCGTCGAGCAGGTCAACAGCGGCCGCGATCGCGGTGCCGGCGTGCGTGTTCTGGCCGGCGAGACGGCGGGCTACGCCTACACCAGTGACCTCAGCGAGCGTGGCCTCAACGCCGCCGCTGAGGCAGCCGCGGCGGCGGCCCGCAACGGCACCGGCGCCGTGACCGCGCCGCTCGAGCAGGCCGAATGGCACCGCGTGAACGCTGTCGAGGTCGATCCGAGTGCTGTGCCCAAGTCGACGAAGGTGGAGCTCTTGCGGCGCATCGACGATGCCGCCCGCTCGTCGGGCAAGTCGGTCGTTCAGGTGTCGGCGTCATATGCCGACAGCCACAAGGACGTGCTCATCGCCAACACCGACGGCGTACTCAGCCAGGACGAGATCACCCGTTGTATGTCGCGCATCAACGTCGTCGCTGACGGCGACACTGGGATGCAGACCGGCTTCCAGTCGGTCGGGCATACGGTCGGGTTCGAGACGTTCGACCGAGTCGATGTCGAGGCGCTTGCTCGCGACGCAGCGCGGATGGCCACGACGAAGCTGGAGGCCAGGCCGGCGCCTTCGGGGACGATGCCGGTCGTCATCAAGCGGGGCAGCGGCGGCGTGCTGTTCCACGAGGCGTGCGGCCACGGGCTGGAGGCCGATGCCATCGCCAAGGGAGCGAGCGTCTATGCCGGCAAGGTCGGCGAGCAGGTCGCTTCCGCCCACGTCACGTTGATCGACGACGGCACGATGGCGGGCGAGTGGGGAACGCTCGGGTTCGACGACGAGGGTCACGCCACCCAGCGCAATGTGCTGATCGAGGACGGTGTGCTCACGGATTACATGTGGGACTTCATCCGCGCCCGCAAGGAGGGCAAGCCGTTCCGTGGCAACGGGCGTCGCGAGAGCTACCGCCACCTGCCGATGGTGCGGATGACGAACACCTACGTGATGGGCGGTCCTGACGACGAGGACGAGATCATCCGCGCCACCGACTACGGCGTGTACGTCGCCGAGCTCGGCGGCGGGCAGGTCAATCCGGCGACCGGCGACTTCGTGTTCGGCATGCTCGAGGCCTACCTCATCGAGAACGGTGAGATCACGGTGCCGTTGCGAGAGGGCAACCTGATCGGCAACGGCCCGCAGGTGCTGCGCGACATCGACATGATCGCCGGCGACTTCGCCATGGGTCGCCCGGGCACCTGCGGCAAGGACGGCCAGGGCGTGCCGGTCGGCGATGGCTGCCCGACGCTGCGCGTGAAGGCGCTGACCATCGGCGGGACCGCATCGTGAGTTCGGGAGAACTGCAGGCCATAGCAGCAGGAATCATCGACCGGGCCCATCCCGGCGAGCAGGTCGAGGCGTATGTGGCGCGGGGCGGCGAGACGCAGGTCCGCGTCTACCAGGGAAGCGTCGAGAAGTACGTGTCCGCCGACAGTGCCGGTGTCGGCGTCCGCGTCATCCGTGACGGCCGCACCGGCTTCGCCTATGCCGGCACGCTCGACGAGCAGGCGCTCGACGAGGTCATCGCCGACGCTCGCGACAACGTCGTCTTCGGAACGGTCGACGAGTGGGCGGGTCTCGCCGAGCCTGACGGCGTCGCCGTCACGGAGCAGTCGTTGTGGAGCGACGAGTTGGCGGTCTACCCGAACGAACGCAAGATCGAACTTGCGCTCGAGTTGGAGAAGCTCGCCCTCGCCGCCGACTCACGGATCCGCATGGACGACGCCAACTACGCCGACGGGTGGTCCGAGCACGCCGTCGCAACGACGACAGGAGTCCTGCGCGGGGGACGCTCGAACGGCTGCTATGTGATGGCGTCCACCCTCGCCGACGAGGGCACGGAGACGCAGACCGGCTTCGGGTTCAGTGTCGGGCGGCACCCCGACGAGCTCGACCTGACCGTTGCGGCGGGCGACGCGGCGACACGAGCAACCCGCCTGCTCGGCGCAACCAAGCCGGCGAGCAAGCGCACGACCGTCGTGCTGGCTCCGTTCGTGACGGCGCAGTTCCTGTCGATCATCGGCTCGACGCTGAACGGCGAGAGCCTGGTCAAGGGCCGCAGCCTGTTCCGCGACCGCCTCGGCGAGCAAGTCGCCGCCGACGTCGTCACGGTCGTCGACGACCCGACGAACCCGCTCGCCTACACCGCCACCGACGTCGACGGCGAAGGGTTGGCGGCACGTCGCAACGTTCTCATCGACGGTGGCGTGCTCACCAAGTTCGTCCACTCCAGTTACTCCGCCCGCCGGGCGGGCACGGTGTCGACCGGCAACGGGGTACGCGGCGGATACGCCAGCTCCACCGGCACCGGTTGCCTGGCGCTGCAGTTGCAACCGGGAACGCGTGACCAAGCCGCCCTCGTCGCCGGCGTCGACGATGGCGTCCTCGTCGACATGGTCTACGGGCTGCACTCGGGCGTCAACGCGGTGAGCGGCGACTTCTCGACCGGCGCCTCCGGGCTGCTGATTCGTGACGGTCAACTCGGTGCGCCCGTTCGGGAGTTCACGATCGGGTCGACGTTGCAGCGGATGCTCCTCGATGTGGTCGAGATCGGCGGTGACGTCGACTGGCTGCCGATGGGCGCCGCCGGCGTCAGCCTCGTCATTCGCGACGTCACCATGTCCGGGTCCTAGACGGCGCGGACTCGCCCTCGAACCCCGACCCGTCCGCCACATGCCGATCTTTCACGCCTTTGTCTTGGGGCTCGTTCAAGGGCTGACCGAGTTCCTGCCGATCTCCTCGAGCGGCCATCTGCTGCTCGTACCCTGGCTGTTCGACTGGGACGACTTCGAGAACGAGAGCATCGAGAAGGCGTTCGATGTCGCCCTGCACATCGGCACGCTGTTCGCCGCCGTCGCCTACTTCCGTCACGACCTGGTGCGCTACATCCGCGCCGGGTCGGCCGCGCTGCGACCGGCGGGGCGGGGCGATCCCGACGGTCGCGTCGCGTGGCTGCTCCTCCTCTCGACGCTGCCGGCGGCGGCGGTCGGGGCTGTGTTCGAGGATTCGATCGACGAGAATCTCGGAACTCCTACGATCATCGCCATCTCGCTGATCCTCGGCGGGCTTCTCCTCGGTCTCGCCGACCGGGTGCCGGGTCGGCGCACGGTCGAGGAGCTGCACGCCGGTGACGCGCTTCTCATCGGTGCCGCTCAGGCGCTCGCCCTCAACCCCGGAACGTCACGATCGGGAATCACGATGACGGCGGGACGATTTGCCCGTTTCGACCGGGACGCCACCGCCCGCATCAGCTTCCTGATGATGATCCCGGTGACCGCCGGTGCAGTCGCCTTGAAGATGGTCGGACTCGCTGGCGACGGGATCCCCGACGGGCTCGTCGTACCGATGCTCGTCGGCATCGTCACCGCGGGGATCTCGGGATGGCTCGCGGTGTGGGGACTGCTGCGCCTCGTGCGCACGCACAGCTTCATGCCCTTCGTGATCTACCGCATCGTCGCCGGACTGTTCGTCCTCGCCGTCGTTGCCTACCGCGCCTGAGTGGTCAGGGCCGGATGAGCACGGCGACGTCGCCGGTTGCTGCGGCCTGGGCCACGTGGGCTGCCTCGTCGGCAGGTACGGCGACGAGCAGCGCCTCGCCGACGACGCCGACGACCACGCCGTCGGTGGCCACGACGATGCCGCCTGTGGCCACGGACACGGCGTCGCCAACGGCGGCACCGGACGCAACCGGCTCGGAGACGGCGACAGCGAGCCAGCCGGCCGGGATCAGCGACTGCGGAGCGGCAGTCGGCGAGACGTCGTGGACGACGACGATCTCGCCGGCGGCGATGCGCTGGCGGGCCACGGCGTCGGCGTCGAGTTCGGCGACGGCGTCGACCGGGACGATCGGCGCCGGCACCTCGCGCCGACTGACGGAACCGTCGAGCGGACCGCCCGGCTCGATCGCCTGACCGGCGACGAGAACCTGTCGTGTCTCGCCCCAGGACTGACGGGCGGCGTCGACACCGCTGGCGGCTCGCATCACGAGCAGGCCGGCGGTGCCGGCGAGGACGCCAACGATGGCCCAGTAGAGCCACGGTGAGCGCGCCAGACCGAGACGTA
Organism: Ilumatobacteraceae bacterium; assembly: GCA_963716665.1. Classification (GTDB taxonomy): domain Bacteria; phylum Actinomycetota; class Acidimicrobiia; order Acidimicrobiales; family Ilumatobacteraceae; genus Desertimonas. Next base: position 143,429 of record CAVQTY010000015.1, on the reverse strand, counting down.
GGCGAGCGGCGATTGACATCGGACCTCCTGACCGGCGGCCGGCGCGGATCAGGGGGAGGTCGGTGCGGTCGACGCTACCGTCGACGTCGCTCGATCGTGGTCAGGGCGCTGCCGTGGAGGCCTTGGCGTCCGACTTCTTCGAGGTGCCGGACGACCCGTCCGACGTGCTCGATGCGGGCGTCGACGAGGAATCCTTCTTCGTGGTGCTCGACGTCTCGCCGGCGCTCCCCTCGGCCTTGGACGGTGTCGTCTTCGATGACTTGGCGCGGCTGTCGGTCTTGTAGAAGCCGTCGCCGCGGAACGTCACCCCGACCGGCGTGAACACCTTCTTGACGGCCATCTTGCGCCCCGACCGGGGGTGGACGGCCGTCGTCAACGGAGCGTCGGTGAAGGACTGCTGGACCTCGATCGTCTCGCCGGTCTTCACGAACCGGTACACGTACGTTGGCATCGGATTGAGGACGATACCGGCGCGTCCCGTCGATAAGGTCGGCCCACCATGACTGTGCGCTGTGCTGTGATTCCCGCGGCAGGGTTGGGGACACGTTTCCTGCCTGCCACCAAGGCCGTCCCCAAGGAACTGCTGCCGATCGGCGACACTCCGTTGCTGCAAATCGTCATCGACGAGGCGCTCGGGGCCGGGATCGACCACGTCGTCGTCGTGTCGAGCCACTCGAAGCCGGGGATCGAGGCCTACTTCGAAGACCGCCCGGAAGTGATCGAGGCGTTGGAGAAGCAGGGCCGCCACGAGCTCGCCGAACGGATTCGCAGCATCGGATCCGACTGGCGCGCCACGATCGTCTACCAGGACGAGCCGCTCGGGCTGGGGCACGCTGTCGGCTGCGCCCGCGACGCCGTCGGCGACCAGCCATTCGCGGTCATGTTGCCCGACGAGCTGATGGGTGACTCGTCGCTGCTCGCCCACATGAACGGTGTGTGTGTCAGCTCGGGTGGGAGCGTCGTCGCCCTCAAACGCGTCCCGCAGGACGCCGTCGGCGCCTATGGAGTCATCGAACCGCTCTCGCCAGTCGACCCCGACGGTGTCGTCGCCATCGGCGGCATGGTCGAGAAGCCCGACCCAGCCGACGCCCCGAGCGACCTGATCATCATCGGGCGCTACGTGCTCACCCCTGACGTCTTCGACGAGATCGCCACGCTGAAGCCTGGGGCGATCGGCGAGATCCAGCTCACCGACGCCCTGCGCGCCCAGGCCGCCCGATCGCCGTTCCATGGCGTGATCAGCGAGCTCGAGCGCTTCGACACCGGCACCCCGATCGGCTACCTCGAAGCGGCGATCTCGATAACCATGCGCCGGCCCGAGTTCGGAGACGAGCTGGCCGGATTCGTCGCCGGGTTGGCCCAGCAGGCGTCTGCCGGGCGGGACTGAGGTCCGGGTCAGTCGTCGGTACGACGGAACCGCTCGGCCTCGTCGACGACAAGGCCGAACTCGTCGACGTCGAACTGCCGGATAGCACCGGTCGGAATCGCTGTGCGACGATACGTTCGCTCCGCCAGACGGTGATAGCGGACCGGCTGCCGGCTCGTTGCCAGCGTCTCGACGTCGATGTCGATGACGTCGATCGTCGCTTCCTCGCCGACGGCCAACTGCAGCCGGCGGATCGGAATCGTTGCGGTGAACGGCGTGCAGGCGAGCTCGACGTCGGCGCATCCGTCGAGCTCGGCGCGGTACGACCCGTTGATCTCGCCCCACCGGTGTTGAGCGTCGATCGCCAGCCACAGGTCGGGATCGTCGAGGTCACGGAACAGCAGGAACTGGCGCACGTGCCACGTCGGCGCCAGCCGCAACACGTACTCGATCCGTTCCTTCCCGACGCGGCCGACCGCCGTCCACGCTTCGTTGTCCCAGGTCAACCGTAACGTTTCGATGTGGTGGCCATCCCACGTCGACCACGAGGTCTCGTGCCCATCGGCCGAGAACGTGGCCAGGCGCTCGCGGGAATCCGACATCGAGTTCCTGTCTATCGGCCAACCGTCACCGCGGCGTCGGCCGTTACCGTGAGGCCGTGATCAGTCTCGCCGACGCCCAGCGTGTTGTGGTTGACGCTTGTGCGGTTCTTCCGCCGGTCGAGACGGCGGCGGCGGATGCCGTCGGCCGCGTCCTCGCCGACGATGTGGCGGCCGGTGAGGACGTGCCGCCATTCGCCAATAGCGCCGTCGACGGATATGCGGTGATCGCCGGCGACACCGCCGCGGCGCCGGTCGAGCTCGCCGTCGCCGGCGAGCTGGCCGCCGGGGCGCCGCCGCCAACGGCGCCGCTGTCCCCTGGCCGGACGATCCGCATCATGACCGGTGCGCCGATGCCGCCCGGCGCCGACGCCGTAGTGATGGTCGAGGACTCCGAGCGCCTCGATGGGGAAAACGTGCGGCTGAGCGCGACAGTCGGGCCGGGGACGTCGGTTCGCTCCGCCGGCGACGACGTCCGCTGCGGCGACGTCGTCTTCCGTGCCGGCACCGTGGTCTCCCCGGCTGTGTTGGGCGTATTGGCGAGCATCAACGCCCGGTCGGTGCTCGCCTATCCGTCCGCCCGTGTCGCCGTGATGTCGACGGGTGACGAGCTCGTCACCGACGGCTCGCTGCTGGCGCCGGGGCAGATCCGCGAGACCAACCAGACGATGCTGGCTCCGTTGCTGGCGGCGGCAGGCTGCATCGTGCGGACGTTCGGCGTCGTCCCCGACGACGAGGCGACGCTCGAGCGAACGCTGCGATCTGCGGCAGAGTCGTCCGACGCGATCGTGACCAGCGGCGGGGTCAGCATGGGGGACTACGACGTCGTCAAAGCCGTTCTCGGCCGGATCGCCGAGATGCGCTGGATGCAGGTCGCCATCAAGCCGGCCAAGCCGTTCGCGTTCGGAACGATCGAGGGGATCCCGGTGTTCGGGTTGCCCGGCAACCCGGTGAGCTCACTCGTCAGCTTCGAGTTGCTGGCCCGCCCGGCGCTGCGCCGGATGATGGGCCACCCGGACCCGTTCCGACCGACCATCCCGGCGGTCGCCGACGGCGGGCTGCGTCGCCGCCCCGACGGCAAGGTCCACCTCGTGCGCGTCATCGCCACGTTCGGCGTCGACGGCCGTTTGCACGTCGAGCCGGTATCGGCCCAGGGGAGCCATCAGCTGGCTGCCACGGCGCTGGCCAACGCCCTGGCAATCGTCGACGACGGCGACGGCATCCCCCCCGGCGCCGACGTCCCCACGATCCTGCTGACCTAGACGCTCTCCATCCGAGTGTTTCGTGCCACCCGAGTGGTTCGCGTCAGACAGGCCGCCACCCAGCACTCGGATGACGCCAAACACTCGAATGAAGGTGGGGTCAGCCGCCGATTTGGGACATCGAACGCGACGGGCGGACGAAGTCGACTTGGTTGATGTGGTGGCCGGCCCACTTGCCGGCGACCGCCGACTCGATGCGAGCGGCGATCTCGTCGTCGCGCTCTCCACGCCGCAGGGCACCGCGCAGATCGGTCTCGTCGGTCGCGAACAGGCAGGTGCGGAACTGCCCGTCGGCGGTCAGCCGGACGCGGTCACAGTCGCCGCAGAACGGCTTCGTGACGCTGGGGATGACTCCGACGGTGCCGCCACCGTCCCGGTAGCGCCAACGATCCGCCGGGGCGGCGCCCCGGGCAGCGACCTGCTCGAGCGGATACACGGCCTCGATGCGAGCGACGATCTCGTCCTGCCCGACGACCTGGCCGGCGTCCCAGCCGCCACCGGCGTCGAGCGGCATCCATTCGATGAAGCGCACTTCGACGCCGCGGGCACGGCCGAACGTGGCGAGGTCGACGATCTCGTCGTCGTTGACCCCGCGCATGACAACGGCGTTGATCTTCACCGGGTCGAAGCCGGCCTCGCACGCGGCGTCGATGCCGTCGAGGACGTGAGCGAGCTCATCGCGCCTCGTCATCTCCGCGAAGCGGTCGCGATCCAGGGTGTCGAGGCTGATGTTGACGCGGCGCAGCCCAGCGGCCCGGAGCGGGCCAGCCAGCGATCGCAGGGTCGCCCCGTTTGTCGTCATCGCCACGTCGATCGGCCCGGCGTCCGTGCGCAGGGCGGCGAGCTTGGTGACCAGTGCGGCGAGGTTGTGGCGCACCGTCGGCTCGCCACCGGTGAGGCGGATGCCGTCGACGCCGTAGCGCTCGACGAGCAGCCTGGCGAGGCGCTCGAACTCCTCGAACGTCAGCACCTCCGTCCGCGGCAACCACGTCATGTCCTCGTCCATGCAGTACGTGCAGCGGAAGTTGCAGCGGTCCGTTACCGAGATGCGCAGGTCCCGAACCACCCTGCCGAATCGGTCGACGAGATCGACGTGGGCCACCTCGTCAGGCTAGGCGGGAACGGAGGAGACGCGTCCAAGGGTTCTCCAGGCGCGAGACTACTGGGGTGTCCGACTTCACCCATCTCGATCCCCTCGGCCGGGCGCGGATGGTCGACGTCACGCCGAAGGAGCCGACCCACCGGCGTGCCGTTGCCCGCTGCAAGGTGTCGATGAAGCCGGAGACGACGGCGGCGATCGCCAACCGGGAGGTCAACAAGGGCGACGTGCTGTCGGTGGCACGCATCGCCGCCATCCAGGCTGCCAAGCGGACCGCCGACACGATCCCCCTGTGTCATCCGGTGCTCGTCGGAGCCGTCTCGGTGAACTTCGAGATCGGCGACGACTTCGTCGCCGTGGAGGCCAACGTCGACACCGTCGACCGCACCGGCGTCGAGATGGAAGCACTGCATGCCTGCGCCGTCGCGGCGCTGACCATCTACGACATGTGCAAGTCCGTCGACCGCGGCATGGTCGTTGGAGAACTCGCCCTGTGGGAGAAGACCGGCGGACGGTCCGGCACCTATCGCCGGGCGATCCTCGACGAGCTCGACGAGGAGGCCGGCGTGTGATTGAGGGATTGTTGCCTCTGCGTGTCGAATCGTCGTACAATCGTAATGTGCACGGCGATTGCGGAGATCTGTCTGAACCGCAACAGTGCATCCTTCCGGCGAAGCGTCGATGTGGCGCGTACTTGACAGGGCGTCATTGATGGGACAAGTCGTACTTCTGGTCGTTGCCGCGGCGTGGGCTGCAGTGCTGCTGCCTCCCCTCCTCCGCTCCCGGCTGGAGAACCGTCCGAACTCATCGGTGCTCGACTTCCGCAACCAGCTGTCCAGCCTGCAACGCGCCGTACCGGGGCGCGGCGTTTCGGTGCGATCGATGGGGCGTTCACTGGCACCGTCGATGCTCAGCCGCCCGGCCGCGTCAGGCCGGCCCGACACCCGCAATGGTGCGCGGGTGAACGGCGTGGTCAGCTCCCGCATCGCGCCGACGTCGCCCACCGCCCGGCCGGCCCGCCGTGACGCCCGGATGCAAGAGGCCACACTGCGGCCCCGGCAGCACGGCGCCGCCGATCCGCAGATGGCGGCAGCGCTGGCGAGCAGCCGCGCCGCCGAGGCCAAGCGCCGGCGCGCCAACGTCCTGTTCCTGCTCATCCTCACCACCGTGTGTGCCGGGTTCCTCGCCGCGACCACGGACTCCAAAGCGATGGTGTACCTGTTCGCCGTCTCGATGGTCGCCCTCGGTGGCTACGTCTACCTCCTCGTGACGATCAACCAGCAGCAGTTCGGCGAGCGTGCCGACTTCGCCGGCCGTCCGAGGCCGTCCACCCAGCAACGACCGACGCCGCGTCGGCGTGCGGCCGCCGACTACGACGACCGGGCCGACGACTACTGGCAGCCGGCACCCCCCGGCCAAGCGGCGCCGCCTCTGCGCCCGATGCAGTACCCGCCGGAGGCATACGGTGCGCTGCCGGGCAGTGGTGAATCGGGGCTGATCTCCTACGGACGCGGCGCCGTCGCCCCCGCCCGCCGCGATCCCCGCGACCCGTACGGTCGAGAGGCATACGGATGGGACAGCGCCACCCGCGAAACGACTCGACGGGCACCGGCCCGCAACGGCCGCCACGCCACCGGTCAGGTCCCCGTGCAGCGGGCGCCCCGACCGGAGCCGTCCGGCTACTACTCGCAAACGGGCTGATCGTGGAGCTGAGGGGAATCGAACCCCTGGCCTCGACAGTGCGATTGTCGCGCTCTACCAACTGAGCTACAGCCCCGACGGACTCGCGAGTGTACCGGTCCGACTCTTTGGTCGCTGTGACGACGTTAGTGGCGCCAAATCGACCAAAGTCAGCAAACACTCCAATGGGTCAGGGCGCCGGTTGGAGCGACCAGGGGCCGGGGGCATCGACGGTCACGAAACCGGGGCCGGCGGGTACCTCGATGTCGCCGCTGAACGGGCCGGCTTGGTTGACCAGCTCCTGCGATCCGGAGACGGTCACGGCGGTGAGCGTGATCGGGCCGTTGCCTTCGTAGGTGACGGTGGCAGTCCACGCAGCCGAGTCGTCGTAGGCGACGACATCGGGATTCTCCCCGGAAACCCCCGCGGCCTCGTCGAAAGCGAGGGCCGTCTCGCGCCGTTGCACGGTCAGCGTCCAGCCACCATCGGCAGTGACGGCGAAGGCGGAGATCGTGCCCCCGAGGCCGGCCAGGTAGCGCCCCGTCCACGGTCCCGTGACCGACACCATCGGTGCTCCCACCGGCACGCCTCCCTGCTGCGGTTGGACCTCGAAGGCGCGGGCTCCGTCGTGGGTGACGGCGACGATCACAGGCCCGGCGATCGGGTCGACCTGGACGACCTGGCTCCCCATTCCCTGGGCCGCGCTGATGATCGGACTCGTCGTGGTCGGGGCCGTCGTCGTTGCCGCCGCTCCCGGAACAACGGCGGACAGCTCGGCGGTGCCGTAGTCGTTGATCGTCGCCAGGGCGACGAGCGTCGCTCCGCCCGTGGTGACGCCGTAGCAGTAGAACGTCACGCCGGCGCTGTCTGCCGAGGGCGTCTCGCAAGCGATGTGGGTCGCCCCACCTTCGTCGGCAGTGACGAAGAACGCTGCGGCGGCCGTCTCCGCCTGCTCGCGGACGATGGCGATCCCGGCACCGTCATCGGGGGGTACGGTGGCGACGGCGAACCCCACGAGCGCAGGCGCGAGCACGATTCGCCGCATGCGCCGACTGTACCGAGGCGCGGCAACGGCAGGGGTTCGGGTGCCGGGCCGCGACGCCGACTACAGGGCGGCGGCCAGACGCTCCCTTTCGCGCAACCGAGTGGCCGCGTTGACACGCTGTCGTTCGAGGATCTGGTCGAGCGTCTTGGCGGCTTGGGGGATCGGGTGCTCGGCAAAGAAGCCCTGCACATCGGCGACGACGGCTGGTTCGGTGAGCACCGTGACCGTGTCGACCATGCGGGCGATCGAGTTGTCGGGGAAGGCCGCGTTGGCATCGTCCCAGCGCTGACGCACGAACGTCCACGCTGCCGCCCCGTGGCGGCGGTTGGCGATGCAGCTGCGCAACAGGAACGGGGCATTCTGCGTCTTGACGTCGCCACCGAAGCTCAGCTCGCAAGCCCGCAGCACCAACGCCTCGTCGTCGAACTCGGCGAGGGCGAACAGATGACGGAGCTGGTCCTGGGGGGTGGAGGCGTTCTTGTAGGCGTCGAACAGCCGGTCGAAATCGTCCACGCTGCCGGTCGCGGCGACGACCGATGTCGCAGTGGCCACGAGCTCGGGATCCACCGACCCTGGAGCGGCGACGCTCGCTTCATAGAGCCGCCGGCACCGCTCGACGGTCGACTCGTCCCCGCCGAGGACTGCGAGTGCCCCGGTGACGAGTCCGCGCAGTTTGCCGGTGAGGTCGCTCTCACCATCGACGGGATCACCGAGGTCGGAGACCACAGGGCGCAACAAGGCGGCGACGCGGGCCTGGTAACGCGGGAATTCGTCGTCGCTGAGAAAACGTCCGAGTCCGCGCAGACCGAGGAGGATCGCCTGCCAGACGGCGAACTCCCGCTCGCCGGCGAAGCCCTCGGCAAAGGCGAGGAATTCGGGCCCCGTGAGCCGGCCGGCCGTGACCGCCGCCCAGGCATCGTCGACGAGGTTGTAGCGCTCCAGCGTGTCGAGTCCGGCGAGGGCGGCACCGGCGAGCCGCTGGCGCAATTCGGCTGCGTAGGCCACGCGATAGAAGCCGTGTCCACCGGCGTTGACGACGATGGCGGCGCCGGGGTCGGCGAGTGGTACACGCACCTCGGGCTCCTCGAGGAGGACGCGCTCGGTGGCGTCGCCGTTGCGAACGAGGACTGGGACGACCCACGACGCCGTATCTGCCGTCTCGCCGAACGCGAAGCGCTGCTGGCTGAGCACGACGTGGTCGCCGTCGATGGCGGCGCTGACGAGCGGGAACCCGGGTTGCCAGATCCACGAATCCATCAACCGTCGAACTGGCTCGCCAGTTGTGTGCTCGGTGGCGTCCCAGAGGTCGCTCGTGTCGGTGTTCCCGTAGGCATGGGTGCGCAGGTAGTGGCTGACGCCCTCGCGGAAGCACTGCTCACCCAGGTACTGCTCGAGCATGCGCAGGACCGCACCGCCCTTTTGGTACGTGAGCACATCGAACATCCCGTCGGCGTCGGCGGGGGAGTGCACCTCGAACTCGATCGAGCGGGTTGACTCCAGCGAATCCACCTCGAACGCCGCCGAGCGCTCTAGGCCGAAGGTCGTCCACCGCTGCCAATCCGGCCGGAACGAGTCGCATGCCGCGATCTCCATGAACGTGGCGAAGGCCTCGTTGAGCCAGATCCCGTTCCACCATCGCATCGTGACGAGATCGCCGAACCACATGTGGGCGAGCTCGTGGGCGACGACGTCGGCGACTCGCTGTTGTTCGCTGTGCGTGCTCGTCGCCGGGTCGAGCAGCAGGAGACTCTCGCGGAATGTGATGCAACCGAAGTTCTCCATCGCTCCGGCGGCGAAGTCGGGGAGGGCAAGCAGGTCGACCTTCTCACCCGGATACGGGATGCCGTAGTAGTCCTGGAACCAGCGCAGGGCGAACGCCCCGATGTCGAGGGCGAACCCGGTCAGGTGCGCGTTGCCGGGGACGTGGTACACGCGCAGCGGGATGCCGTCGACGTCGACCGGGTCGGAGACCTCGAGCGGACCGACCACGAAGGCGACAACGTAGGTGCTCATCACCATGGTGTCACCGAACGTGACCGCCACGGTCCTTTCCGGACGTACCTCGCGGCTGATCTCCGGGCTGTTGGAGACTGCGGTGAGCGTCGGGTCGATCACCAAGGTGATCGAGAACACGGCCTTGAACTCGGGCTCGTCCCAGCACGGGAACGCCCGGCGGCAGTCCGTCGACTGCATCTGTGTGGTGGCGACTACATGCTCGTTGCCGTCATCGTCGACAAAGGTGCTGCGATAGAAGCCGCGCAGCTTGTCGTTGAGCGTGCCGCTGAAGGTGATGTCGATCGTCGCCTGCCCGCGCTCGACGGGCTGCGGCGGAGAGATGACCAGTCGCTCCGTTTCCGGATCGAGGGTCCACGTTGCGGGCACACCGGCGACCGCACAGCTGGCTATCTCGAGCTCGACGGCATTGAGCGTGAACTGTTCTGCCGGCTCGACGACGTCGACGGTGATCGACACGGAACCCGTGAAGGCGGCCGAGTCGAGGTTCGGGGTCAGCTCGACGTCGTAGCGTCGAGGGAGCACGGCCTTGTTCAGTCGGTACTGGTCGGGCGGGGATTCGTTGGGCACGGCGGCGGTCGTTGCAGTCACCCGGTCGAGCGTATTCGTGGAGAGCCCGCGTTCGTCCCGGTCGCTAGGTCGGGAATCGGCTCGAGGTCGTAGCGTTGGGTCAGGACGGCCGTGTTCAGTCGATGCGTGTCGCTCATCACCATCGTGGTACGGACGAACATCGAAGTGAGGTCGCCAATCGCCAACCAGGCGCCGAATCGAACGAGCGACAGGATCGTGCTCGTCGCGGCCGGAGTGGCGACCGTCGCCACGGTCATCGCCTACTGGGTGCCGATCTTCCAGATCGGCGGCTTCGTCTACCGGGCGATCGACTTGTTCGGTGGGCGCGGCCAGTTCGTCACCGCCATCGCTCTGCCGATCGCTCTCGGAGTCGTCGCCCTCGCCGGCGGGCGGCGATGGCCGGGCTGTGCCTACGCCGCAGCGCTCACCGCGGCGGTGATGGTCACGCTTTCGCCGGTCGACCATGTCGCCGAGGCACTGATGCGGCGCGAGAACCCCGAGGAGTTCGGCGCGCCGTTCGAGTTCCGCAGCGGCTTCGTAGTGGCGACCGCGGCGATCCTCCTCGGCGCCGTCGTGTTGGTGGCCCTCGTCCGTGACCTGCTCGACGAGCCGGTCAGTCACCGCGTTCACGGTCGCGTCGCCCAGCGCGCTGCCGTCGTGGCAGCGATTGGCCTGCTCCTCGCCGTCGCCGGGCAGGTCGCCGACTCGAGCAAGGCCCGCCTCTGGCAGCTCTCCCGGTGGCAGCAGGCTGGTGGATGGTGGGAGTTGCTCGTCACCACCGTGATCTGTGGGCTCGGCATCTGGCGGCGTACTCCAATGGCGCTCGGGTCTGCCGTTGTCGCGTCGATCGTTGCCGCGGCCAGCGAAGCCGCCACAGTGCGTGCTCGCGCTGGGGTGGATGACGACCCGGCGGTGTCGTCGATGGTCCGCGTGGCCGGGTTTGTCATCATCGCAGTAAGCCTGGCGATACCGCTGGTCGGGTTCGTGCGCAGCGGTAGCGTTGCACGACGTGCCTGACGCCGCCTCGCTGTCGACGCGTCCTGCCCGCTACCACGTGGTGGGGATCGGCAACGCCTTGGTCGACGTCATCGCCCACGCCAGCGATGACTTCCTCGAGGCCCACGGGTTGGTCAAAGGTTCGATGACGTTGATCGACACGGATCGCGCCGGCGAGCTGTACCGCGCCCTCGGCGGGGCGGTCGAGATGAGCGGCGGCTCGGCAGCGAACACGATGTGCGGGGTCGCCAGCCTGGGCGGTCGCGCTGCGTACATCGGCAAGGTCAGCAGCGACGATCTCGGCGCGGTGTTCGGCCACGACCTCCATGCCGTCGGCGTGGCGTTCCGGCCGGGGGCGCAGTCGGCCGACGTTCCGACCGGGCGCTCGATCATCGTCGTCACGCCGGACGCGCAGCGGACGATGAACACCTATCTCGGCATCTCCAGTCTGCTCTGCACTGCCGATCTCGACGAGCAGGCGATCGCCGACGGCGATGTGCTGTACATGGAGGGCTATCTCTTCGATCGCGACGACGCCAAGGCGGCCTTCCGCCGCGCCGCCGACGTCGCCCACGAGAATGGTCGACGGGTGTCGTTGACGCTGTCGGATTCGTTCTGCGTCGACCGTCACCGCCGGGACTTCCGAATCCTCGTCCGCGACCAGGTCGATCTCCTGTTCGGCAACGAACACGAGCTCTGTTCGCTGTACGAGGTGCCGTCGCTCGACGAGGCGATCGCCGCCGTCCGCAGGGAGTGCCCGCTCGTCGCCGTGACTGCAGGGCCTGAAGGCTCCTACGTCGTCACCCCCGACGGCACGGTCCGGGTGGACGCCGAACAGGTCGACCGCGTGCTCGACACCACCGGCGCCGGCGACCTCTACGCCGCCGGGTTCCTCTACGGCCTGACGAGGGGTGAGTCGTTGCACGATTGTGCCCGGCTGGGTTCGATCGCCGCTGCCGAGGTGATCAGCCACGTCGGCCCGAGACCCCTCGTCGAGCTGCGTACTCTGGTGTGAGTGACGGCTCGACCAGAGTTCGACGCAGCGGCCGAGGCGGCGAGGTGGCTCGCCGCCGAGCCTGACGCCGACATTCGCGACGAGCTGCAGGCGTTGCTCGACGGTGACCCGGCGGTGCTGGCCGGGCACTTCTCGGGCAGCCTGACGTTCGGCACTGCCGGGCTGCGCGCCCCGTAGGCGCCGGCCCGCTACGGATGAACCGCCTCGTAGTCCGGCAGGCGGCGGCGGGGATGGCCGCCTACCTCAGGGCCTCCGACCCCCGTGCTGCGGACCGCGGCGTCGTCATCGGCTACGACGTCCGGCGCAAGAGCGATGTGTTCGCCCACGACACCGCCAGGGTGATGGCGGCCGCCGGGATGAAGGCGATGCTGCTCCCCGACCCGCTGCCGACGCCGGTGCTGGCGTGGTCGATCACCGAGCTCGACGCCGCCGCCGGGGTGATGGTGACGGCGTCGCACAACCCACCGGCCGACAACGGCTACAAGGTGTACCTCGCCGATGGCGCCCAGATCGTGCCGCCGCACGACGTCGCCATCGCCGACGAGATCGCCCTCGTCGACGCCACGGCGGTGTCGCTCGCCGAGCCGGACGATGCGCTGATCACGACGCTCGACGACGGGGTCACGGCGGCCTACCTCGCCTCGATCGCCGGCGTCCGGCTGCGACCTGAGGTCCCCGGCATCCGCATCGCCTACACACCGATGCACGGCGTCGGGGGCGAGACGGCGTGCACCGCCTTCGAGCTCGCCGGCTTCGAACGCCCTGCCGTGGTCGAGGAGCAGTTCGATCCCGATGGGACATTCCCCACGGTCTCGTTCCCCAATCCGGAAGAGCCTGGGGCGCTGGACCTGTTGATCGCCCTCGCCGACGACGTCGACGCCGACCTGGCCATCGCCAACGACCCGGACGCCGACCGCCTCGGCGCGGCGATCCCCCAACCCGATGGCTCCTGGCGGCGCCTCGGTGGTGACGAGATCGGCTGGTTGCTCGCCGACCACATCCTCGCCAACACAACGGGCGACGATCGCCTCGTGATCACGACGCTGGTGTCGTCGTCGTTGCTCGGCGACATGGCCAAGAGCTACCGGGTGCATGCCAAGGAGACCTACACCGGGTTCAAGTGGATCGCCAGGACGATCCTCGACAATCCCCATCTGCGTTTCGTCCTCGGCTACGAGCAGGCACTCGGCTACCTGGTGGCGCCCCGCCCGCTCGACAAGGACGGCATCTCGGCAGCGTTGCTGCTCGCCGAAGTCGCCGCAGTCGCCGCCGCCGACGGCACGACACTGCAGGAGCGACTCGACGACATCGCCGCCAGGTTCGGACGCCACGTGACGATCGACAAGTCGGTGCGGATGGACGCGGCCGCCGCGGCGAAGGCTGTCGAGCGCCTCCAAGCGGGCCCGCCTGCGGAGATCGGGGGTGCCCGCGTCGTCGACGTCGTGGCGTTTCCCGAGGCCGATCTGCTGCGCTTCGAACTGGCCGGCGGTGTACGCGTGCAGGTACGCCCGAGTGGTACGGAGCCGAAGGTGAAGATCTACGGGGAAGCCGTCGACGCCGACCCGACCCCGTACGTCGACTCCCTGATCGCGATGATCTAGCCGACGAACAGCAACGCTGGCGTCTCCAGCAGGACCTTGATCCGCTGCACGAACTGCGCGGCGTTCCACCCGTCGACGACGCGATGGTCGAACGACGACGACAGGTTCATCGTCTGTCGAGGCAGCCAGGCGCCCTCGGAGTACACCGGGCGAGTGACGATCTTGTTGACCCCGATGATGGCGACTTCGGGGTAGTTGATCACCGGGGTGGTGACGACCCCGCCGAGAGCGCCGAGGCTGGTGACCGTGATCGTCGAGCCGTGCAATTCGTCGAGTGTCACCGTGCCGTCACGGGCGGCCGCCGACAGGCGGGCGACCTCGGCCGCGAGTGACCAGATGTCGCGGCCCTCGGCATGGTCGACGACCGGCACCATCAGCCCTTTGGCTGTCTGCGTGGCCACGCCGAAGTGGACGGCGCGGTGGCGCTCGACCACCGCGTCGTCGTCATTGAAGCGGGCGTTCATCTCGGGGTACTCGCCGACGGCGACGATCGCGGCGCGCATGAGGAGCGGCAGCACGGTCAACCGCGGGCGGGCGTCCTCGTACTGGCGATTGAGCTCGGCGCGCAACTCCTCGATGCTGGTGACGTCGACTTCCTCCACGTAGGTGAAGTGGGGGATGCGTCGCGTCGACTCCTGCATCCGCTGGGCGATGTTGCGGCGCAGGCCGATCACTTTGACTGCCTCGACGTCGTCGTCAACGACCTGCGGGGTGACTCCCGCGGCCGACTGGCCGCCAGTCGTCGGACGCTCGGCGAGCAACCGATCGAGATCGCCGTGGACGACCCGACCGTCGGGTCCCGTGCCGGTCACCGACGTGAGCGCGATGCCGAGGTCGGTGGCGCGTCGCCGCACGGCCGGGGCGGCGATCGCGCCCGCGAGTGAAGGCGGCGCGGTGGACGCCAATGACGTGGGGCGGTCAGCGTCTCGTTCTGCCGCCGGAGGCTCGGAGGGCGCGGGACGCTCCGCCTCCTGGGTCGGCGCCGCCTCGGCGGTGACAGCCTGCGCGTCCGCGCCATCCGCGCCAGCCGCCCCATCCGTCTCGATCCACACGAGGTCGGAGCCGATCGCCACCACGTCACCCGCCTCGGCGCCGAGTCTGGCGACGGTGCCGCCCACCGGGGACGGCAGCTCGACCGTCGCCTTGTCCGTCATCACGTCGGCGATCGGTTGGTCCTCGGCGATGACGTCACCGACAGCGACGTGCCACTCGACGAGCTCGGCCTCGGCGATCCCTTCGCCGACATCGGGCAGCTTGACGACATAGGTGCCCACTCCTACGCCTCCATCACACGCTTGAAGGCGGCGCCGACACGGGCGGGTCCGGGGAAATAGTCCCACTCCTGGGCGTGCGGGTAGGGAGTGTCCCAGCCGGTCACTCGCTCGATCGGCGCCTCCAGCGAGTAGAAGCAGCGCTCCTGCACCTGCGCCGACAGCTCGGCACCGAGCCCGCTCGTGCGCGTCGCCTCGTGGACGATGACACATCGGCCGGTCCTGGCGACCGACGCGGTGATCGTGTCGGTGTCGAGCGGGAGCAAGGTGCGCAGGTCGATGATTTCGGCGTCGACGCCGGTCTCGTCGGCGGCCGCCTCGGAGACGTGGACCATCGTGCCGTAGGTCAGCACCGTGACGTCGTCGCCGGGCCGCCGCACCGCGGCACTGCCGAGGGGAACGACGTAGTGCCCGTCGGGCACGTCGCCGAGCGGATGCCCCGACCAGGGGACCACGGGTCGTTCGTGATGGCCGTCGAAGGGGCCGTTGTAGATCCGCTTCGGCTCGAGGAAGATCACCGGGTCGTTGTCCTCGATGGCGGCGATGAGCAGGCCCTTGGCGTCGTAGGGGTTCGACGGCAGCACGGTCTTCAGCCCACAAACGTGGGTGAACAGGCTCTCCGGGCTCTGACTGTGGGTCTGCCCGCCGTGGATGCCGCCCCCGCAGGGCATGCGCACGACGAGCGGGGCGGTGAACTCGGCGCCGGAGCGGTAGCGCAGCCGCGCCGCCTCGGAGATCAGCTGGTCGAGGGCCGGGTAGACGTAGTCGGCGAACTGGATCTCGACGACCGGGCGCAACCCGTAGGCGCACATCCCGAGGGCCGTGCCGATGATCCCGCCCTCGGCGATCGGGGCGTCGAAGACGCGGTGCTCGCCGTACTTGGCCTGGAGTCCGTCGGTGCAGCGGAAGACGCCGCCGAAGTAACCGACGTCCTCGCCGAAGATCACCACGTTGTCGTCGCGTTCGAGCATGACGTCCATCGCCGAGCGCAACGCCACGTTCATGGCCATCGCGCTCACCAGCCACTCTCCAACTGGTGCTGTTGCTCGACGAGATGTGGCGGCATCGTCTCGAAGACGTCTTCGAAGATGCTCTTGGCGCTCGGGAAGTGACTGTCGAGCAGCGTGCCCGCGGTCTCTGCCTCCTTCGCCGCACCCCGGACTCGCTCCGACACCCGCTCGCGCAGCTTCGTGCCGTCCTCCGCTGACCAGTCGCCGCGGGCGATGAGGTGGCGCTCGAGGCGGTCGATCGGATCGCCGAGCGGCCACGACTTCCACTCGTCGGCGGGCCGGTACCGCGAGGGGTCGTCGGACGTCGAGTGGGCGGCCACTCGGTAGGTGACCCACTCGACGAGCGTCGGCCCGTGGTTCCGGCGCGCCCGCTTCCTCGCCCAGCGCGTCGCCGCCACGACGGCGAGGTAGTCGTTGCCGTCCACACGTAACGCCGGGATGCCGTAGCCGATCGCCCGTTCGGCGAACGTCGACCGGGCACCACCGGCGATCGCCTGGAACGACGAGATCGCCCACTGGTTGTTGACGATGTTGAGGATCACCGGCGCCTGGAACGTCGTGGCGAACGTCAGGGCGTGGTGGAAGTCGGCCTCGGCCGTGGCGCCCTCGCCGATCATCGCCGAGGCGATGGCGGTGTCCCCCTTGATCGCCGACGCCATCGCCCACCCGACCGCCTGCGGGTACTGCGTGCCGAGGTTGCCGGAGATCGTGAAAAACCCGGCGTCACGCGCTGAGTACATCACCGGTAGCTGACGACCATGAAGGCGGTCGCGCTCGTTGGAGTAGACCTGGCACATCATGTCGACAAGCGGCCACTGCCGGGCGATCAGCCAGCCCTGCTGGCGGTACGTCGGGAAGAACATGTCGCGGTCGCCGAGCTCGAGCGCCTGGCCGACAGCGATCGCCTCTTCGCCGGTGCAGCAGATGTAGAACGACGTCTTGCCCTGGCGCTGCGCCCGAAGCATCCGTTCGTCATAGACGCGTGTCGTGACCATCGCCTCGAGTGCCCTGCGCAGCGCGTCGGTCTCGATGTTGTTCGGCGCCCAAGATCCGACCGCCTGATCATCGTCGTCGAGGACCCGGATCAACGAGCGGGCAAGTTCGTGGATCTCCGCCGGATCGACGTCGACGTCGGGACGAGGTACCGCGCCCGCGGACGGTATGTCGAGGTAGGAGAAGTCAGCCTCGTCACCTGGACGCGCCGATGGTTCCGGCACGTTGAACACGAGGGCCTCGGGCATGCCACCTCCCTGGCAGGTCTGCGCATCGGCGGCGATGCCGATCGACAGGAGGTCAATGTACCCAGCATCACGGCGTCGGTGGGTGGCAGATACCCCCTAGGGGTATATGGTGACGCGTGATGGACGACCATCACGCGCACCACGACAAGCACGAAGGTCACGACCCGGAGATGTTCCGCCACCGCTTCTGGATCTCCCTGTTGCTGACGATCCCCCTCGTCGTCACCAGCGAGATGGTGATGGAGTGGTTCAACTACTCCATCGACTTCCCCGGGATGTCGTGGCTCGGTCCGATCCTCGGTTCGGCGGTTTTCTGGTGGGGCGGCTGGCCGTTCCTGAGTGGCGGCGTGGCCGAGATCCGCAACCGTCAGCCGGGGATGATGCTGTTGATCTCGATGGCGATCGTCGTCGCCTACGCGGCGTCGATGGCGACCAGCCTCGGTTGGCTGGACCTCGAGTTCTGGTGGGAGCTCGCCCTCCTCGTGACGATCATGCTGCTCGGCCATTGGCAGGAGATGAAGGCCATCGGCCAGGCCCGCGGTGCGTTGACCGCGCTCGCCGAACTTCTTCCCGACGACGCCGAGCTCGTTGATGGTGATGACGTTCGCCACGTTGGGATCGACGAACTGGCGGTGGGTGACGTTGTCCTGGTCCGCGCCGGGGGCAGGGTGCCAGCCGACGGCGCCATCGTCGAAGGCGCGGCCGAGGTCGACGAGTCGATGATCACCGGCGAGTCACGTCCGGTCGCGAAGGCTCCCGGCGACCGGGTCGTCGCCGGAACCGTCTCGACCGATTCGTCTCTGCGGGTCCGCGTCGACGCCATCGGTGAGGACACCGCGCTGGCGGGGATCCAGCGCCTCGTGGCCGACGCCCAGGCGAGCCGTAGCCGAGCCCAGGCGCTGGCCGACCGGTTCGCCGCGGTCCTGTTCTACGTCGCCACCGCCGCCGGCGCCGTGACGTTCGTCGCCTGGACGCTGGCGGGGAGCGTGGATGACGCCATCGTGCGCACCGTCACCGTGCTGGTCATCGCCTGCCCGCACGCCCTCGGGCTGGCGATCCCACTGGTGATCGCCCTGTCGACGGCGGTCTCGGCAAAGGCTGGAATCCTCGTCAAGGATCGTCTCGCCCTCGAGCGGATGCGCCTCGTCGACACGGTGCTGTTCGACAAGACCGGCACGCTGACGAAGGGCGCCCACGTCGTCACCGGGGTTGCCGCAGCGGGCGATCTCGACGAGGACACCGTCCTCGGCCTCGCCGGTGCGGTCGAGGCCGACAGCGAGCACCCGCTCGCCAAGGCCATCGTCTCGGCCGCCCGCGCCCGAGTCGACGTGCCACGCGCCGCCGGCTTCCGCGCCCTGACCGGCCGCGGGGTCGAGGCGGCGGTAGATGGTGTGCCGTACGCCGTCGGTGGTCCAACGCTGCTCCGCGAGCGGGACCTGACCGTTCCCGACTCGCTGGGCGGCGCCGTGGAGGAGTGGACGGGTCGGGGTGCGGCGGTGCTCCATCTCGTGGGCGACGACACGGTTGTCGGCGCCCTCGCCCTCGAGGATGCCATCCGCCCGGAAGCGCGTGCGGCCGTCGAGGAACTGCGGGCGATGGGGATCGCCGTGGCGATGATCACCGGCGACGCCCGCCAGGTCGCCGACGCCGTGGCCGGCGACCTCGGCATCGACGAGGCCTTCGCCGAGGTGCTGCCGGAGGACAAGGACAAGGCGGTGCTCGAGCTACAGGGGCGTGGCCGGCGAGTCGCCATGGTCGGCGACGGCGTCAACGACGCCCCCGCCCTCGCCCGTGCGGACGTCGGTCTGGCGATCGGCGCCGGGACGGACGTTGCCATCGAATCGGCCGGGGTGATCCTCGCGTCGAGTGATCCTCGTTCTGTGGCCGGCGTCGTTCGACTGTCGAGGGCCAGCTATCGCAAGATGGTGCAGAACCTCGCTTGGGCCGCCGGCTACAACATCGTCGCCATCCCGCTGGCTGCCGGTGCCCTGGCGTGGGCAGGGATCACGCTGTCGCCGGCCGTCGGGGCGATCCTGATGAGTCTGTCGACGATCGTCGTGGCGCTCAACGCTCAGCTGTTGCGCCGCGTCCAGGTCGCGCCCGACTGACGACTACCGTTGCGGCCAGCAGCGGCCTGCGTGGCCGGGGAACGCAGATTCCGTCACCGCTTCGGTGTCACCGTCCGCCGAATCGTTCGATCTCGCGGTCGAAGTCGAGCGGCCGGATGATCGTGTCGTGCTCGTCGTCGCCCCACTCGTCGGCGGGTACGGGGTACATCACCTCGAACTCGAGGCCGTCTGGGTCGACGGCGTAGAGGCTCTTGCTGGCGCCGTGGTCGGACGCGCCGACGAGCGCTCCGGCGGCGCCGAGCCGCTCGCGCATCGCGGCGAGGTCCTCGATCGTCGCCACTTGCCAGGCAAGGTGGTACAGCCCGACCGTCGTCCGCCCTGCGGTCGATGCGCCGGCGGCGGCGCCGATCGAGAAGAAGGCAATGTCGTGGTGATTGGCCGACCGTGGCGCCCGCATGAAGGCGAACCGTCCATCGTCATCGGCGGCTACGGTCGTGAAGCCGAGCACGTCGGTGAAGAAGCGTTGCTGCACCCGGGCGTCGCGCACGTAGAGGACGGCGTGGTTCATCCCGGTGATCACGGTGGCAACGTACCGCTGGTCGGCGGCACTTCGGCCACCGCGGTGCGCTCGTAAGGTGGGCGATGTGACAGCGGAGCAGGGTGATCCACGACATGACGGCCCGTCGAGTCCGACGTGGACGCACGTCGCCCTGCGCGTCGCCGACGTCGACGCCTCGATCGCCTGGTACGAGCGGTTCACGCCGTTGCGACTTCTCGACAGGCGCCAGGACGACCTCGGTTTCGGCGCCTGGCTCGGCCAGCCGGAGTCGGTCGAGCGGCCGTTCATCCTCGTTCTCGCCCAGTTCCTCCCCGAGACCGACCCGTACAAGGAGTACCCCCGTGAGGTCCTCGCCCCCTTCGCCCATCTGGGGATCGAGCTGCCGACCCGGGAGGCGCTCGACGAGGCGGCGAGGGATGCCGAGATGGCCGGCTGCCTGGCGCTGGCTCCGCAGCAGATGCCGCCGCCGATCGGCTACGTCTGCATGCTGCGTGACCCAGACGGCAACATGATCGAGTTCTCCTTCGACCAAGGCGTCTACGCCACCGCCCGCGCCGTCTGGGGCCCCTGACCCCATCGGGGGCCGGGTCGCCCATCTGAGGAAACTTCCGTGTCATTGGCACGAAAGGCGTCACCAACGTCGTCACAGATGCCAAAGAGTTGTCGGGGTTCCGTTTTGGCGTTCTGCGCGCGCCCAGGACGGGTGTGGAAGCCATTGCTCATCGTGGGGTACTCGACCGGCCGGAGGCGCTGCGACTGTTTGCCGCGCAGTTCGGGGTGGCGTCGGTTCGCCAGCTCGTCCAGGCGGGCGTGCCGGACCGCAGCATCGACCGAGCGAAACAGCGCGGCGTCCTTGCCCGCGTCCTGCCAGGCGTCGTCGAGCTGGTCGACTTCCCGCCGACGTTCCGCCAGCGGGCGATGGCTGCGCAGTTGTTCGGTGGTGACGGGAGTTTCCTCGCCGGTACTACCGCGGCCCGGCTCTACGGGATCCGGGGGATGCCACCGCGCTTGATCGAGTTGGTGACGATCACGCGTCGTCGGGGCTCGTTGCCGGACTGGCTGCAGCGGTCGTTCAGCACGTGGATAGACCACGGGGAAATCGTCCACCGAGACGACGGCTTGCGCATCGCCGCGCCACCAGTGATGCTCCTCGGACTCGCTGCGCGGCTCGACGATGTCCGGTTCGAGCGTGCCGCCGAGGACGCCTGGCACCTTCGCCTGATCACCCCGGCGCGGGCTGCCGAGTACCTGGAGCAGGTCGCCGCTCCCGGGCGCCGCGGGGTCGACAGGATGCGCCGCTGGCTCGAGCGAGTCGCCGACCGAGCGCGGCCGGCGCAGAGCGGCCTCGAGATCGCCGTTGCCAACGCCGCTGTCGCCGCCGGACTCCCGGCACCGGTTCGGCAGCACCCCGTGACCCTCCGCAACGGTGTTGTCATCCACCTCGACCTCGCCTGGCCCGATCTCCGGCTCGGATTCGAGCCGGGTCACTCCTGGTGGCACGGCGGCGACCTCGGCCAGCGTGCCGACCAGCAGCGCCGCCGCGAGTGCGCGGCGATCGGTTGGCAGGTCGAGAGCTACGACGAGTCGTCAGCGAACAACCTCGCCACCGTCGGTGCCGAGATCGCGACGATCTATCGCCAACGCCAGGAGCTGTTCCGCGCTAGCTGACCCTTCGGCCGCGTCAACTCTTTGGCACCTGTGACGACGTTAGTGGCGCCTTTCATGCCAATGACGCGGAGGACTCCACAGGTGGGCGACCCGGCCGCAGACCTCAGGCGGGGGGGCCGAACTGGCGGTCGCCGGCGTCGCCGAGTCCTGGGACGATGAAGGCCTGGTCGTTGAGGTGGTCGTCGATGGCGGCGGTGACGACGTGCACGGTGAGCCCGGCTACGCGCAGTCGCTCGATGCCCTCCGGGGCGCACAGGGCGCACACCGCCGTGATCGGCTCAGGGGCATCGCGCTGGAGCAGCAGTTCGATGGCGTGGACGAGCGAGCCACCGGTGGCGAGCATCGGGTCGATGACGATCACCGGCCGGCCCGCCAGCGACTCGGGCAGCTTGTTGACGTAGGGCTTGGGGGCGAACGTCTCCTCGTCGCGGCTGATCCCGACGAACCCGACGTCGGCATCAGGCAGCAACTCCTGGGCGGCGTGGACGAAGCCCAGCCCAGCGCGCAGGATCGGGACGACCACCGGCTGCACTGCCAACCGCCGTGCCGGCGCGCTCGTCAGCGGCGTGTCCACCGTCGTGTCGACGGTCGGCAGGTCCTCCGTCGCCCGCACGAGGAGCAGGCTGCCGATGCGTTCGAGGTTCTGGCGGAACAGGGCGTTCGGCGTCGTGACGTCGCGGATACGGGCGAGGGCGTCGGCGACCACCGGATGATCGACGACAGTGACGCGGACGGCCTCGCTCATTGCGGCGCTCCCAGGGCTTGTTCGGCAGTGAGCAGGGCATAGTGCGGCTTGATCACGGCGTTGATCAGCCGCAACCGCTCGGGGAATGACGCAAACGCGCTCTTCACGGTGTTGATCGTCATCCACTCGAAGTCGTCGAGGCCCCACCCGAAGGCGGTGGACAGCTTCTCGAACTCCTTGGACATCGACGTGTTGCTCATCAGCCGGTTGTCGGTGTTGACGGTGACCCGGAAGCGCAGGCGGCGGAGCATGCCGATCGGATGCTCCTCGATCGACGCGCACACGCCGGTGTTGACGTTCGACGTCGGGCACAGCTCCAGCGGGATGCGGGTGTCGCGGATGTACGCGGCCAGGCGTCCGAGTTGCTCGGCGCCGTCCGGTCCTTTGATGTCGTCGACGATTCGCACACCGTGCCCGAGGCGTTCGGCACCGCACCACTGCACCGCCTCCCAGATGCTCGGCAGGCCGAACGCCTCGCCGGCGTGGATCGTGGCGTGGAAGTTCTCGCGCATCACGTACTGGAAGGCGTCGAGATGGCGCGTCGGCGGGTAGCCGGCCTCGGCACCGGCGATGTCGAAACCGACGACGCCGGCGTCGCGGAAGCGCACAGCGAGCTCGGCGATCTCCAGGCTGCGCGCCGCCGTGCGCATCGCCGTGGCGATGGCGTAGATCGTCAGCTGCGTGCCGGCCGACCCGCGGGCGAAGCCGTCGAGGATCGCCTGCATCACCTCGTCGAGCGTCAGCCCTTCCTCGGTGCACAGCTCGGGCGCCATCCGCACCTCGGCGTAGATCACTCCGTCGGCGGCAAGGTCCTGGGCGCACTCGTAGGCCACCCGCTCGATGGCGTCACGGTGCTGCATCACACCGATCGTGTGGGCGAACGTTTCCAGGTAGAGGACGAGGTCGTTGCGCTTGGCGCCGCGGTTGAACCAGGCGGACAGCTCGTCGACGTCGGTCGTCGGCAGATGGGTGTAGCCGTACTCGTTGGCCAGCTCGATGACGGTGGCCGGTCGCAATCCACCGTCGAGGTGATCGTGGAGCAGCGCCTTCGGCGCCCGCACACAGAGGTCACGAGAGAGTGTCGGCATTAGGTAAGCCCCTCCGCCGACGCGAGCGACGAGGCGCCAGCCGAGGAGCGGCCAACAACTGCGCAGGCAGTATGTGGCGTGGCCGGGGAACGCAGTGAACGGAGCGAGCGCAGAGGCATGGACCCCGGACGCTGCAGCCAGTTCGACGCCGGGTAGCGCGCCGTGCCGTCGATGCAATGGAGGCTGTAGGCGTGACGGCTCGTCGCCGAGCGGTTGACGTCGCTCCAATGGGGGAGCAGTCCGTCGAGAACCACGAGCGTTCCCGCCGCCGCCTCGATCGGCGCCAGCCCTTCGGGCGGCTCCGGCAAGGGGGTGTCGTCGAGGGGGACGAAGCGCGTGCCGTCGTCGTCGGTCGCGCCGGCCCGCTCGAAGCGCTGCCGCAGCGGCCCCCGGTGGCCGCCCGGCTCCGCCCACAGGCAGCCGTTCTCGAGTGTCGCGTCCTCGATGGCGAACCAGAAGCCGACGACGCTGAGTGGCTCGGTGTACAGGAACGTGGCGTCCTGGTGGCAGCCGACTTCGCCGCCGATGCGCGGCTGTTTGAAGATGTACATCGACTGGATCGCCAGCGGGTCTTGCATCCCGATCGCCGTGGCGACGTCGGCAAGCTCGGAGGTGTAGCTGAACGACTCGAAGACAGGATCGAGGTCGTGCATGGCGTGACCGATCTTGTTGATGCTCAGCGTCTTCTCCTGGCTGAGTGCACCTGACTCGTCGAAAGCATCGGCCTCGAAGAAGCACCACACCGAGGCGCCGGACTGCAGGAACTCGCGATTGCTCGTGCGCTCCTGCTGATCGGTGGTGAACACCGTGCGTTCGGCCGTTGGCTCCCAGGCGTCGACGATCTCGACGGCTCGCCGCTTGAGCGCCGCGCATGCTTCAGGCGATGCAAACCCCTCGACCACGAGGAAGCCGTCCCGCCGATAACGATCGACGTTCATTGCGTTCCCCGGCCACGCAGGCCGTTGGTGGCCGCTCCCTCGCTGGCGCTCGGTCGCTCGCAAGGGGTGACGCGGCTCGGCACGACGCTCAATGTAGATGGCGTGAGTAGCGTCCGGCTCATGGAACGCGGCGAGTTAACAGTGCTCGGGGCGAGCGTGCGGCACGCCATCGACCACGTCGAGGTGTTCCCTGCGCCGGAACATGTCACCGAGGTGCGATTCGCCACCGAGGAGCTGACGTCGGTATGTCCGATCACCGGCCAGCCCGACATCTCGGCGGTGGAGATCGTCTACGTCCCGGGCGAGTGGTGCGTCGAGAGCAAGAGTCTCAAGCTCTACCTGTGGGGGTTCCGCGACCGCCCGTTGTTCGCCGAGGCGTTGGCCGCGGAGATCGCCGGCGAGGTCTTCGAGACGGCGACGGCGAGGTCGGTCACTGTCACGCTCACTCAGCGTCCGCGCGGCGGCATCACGATCAGCGCGACCGCAGAGAGGCGACAGGACGGCTAGCTCTGCTGGCCCTTGAACCAGGGCTCGCCGGCTGCCGCAGGTGGCCGTAGGGCCTGACCCCGCGATGACACCACGACGAGCGTCACGACGTACGGCAGCATCGGGACGAATTCTCCGGGGATCTCGTCGAGGCGTAGGTACACGAACAGCGCAGCGACACCAGCCATCGCCGTGATCGCCATCGCCAGCCCACCCGAGCGAGACGCGGCGATGACTCCGGCTGTCGTGATCGCCACGCCGACCACGAGCCAGAGCAAGAAGAAGGCGACGCTGCCGCCCAGCTCATAGAAGAAGGCCCGGAGGACGACGAACATGCCGAAGGCGCTGACACCGACGGCCACAAGCTTCATCGCGGTCGGCCCCTTGGTCACGAACGCAAAAACCGCCCCAGCCAACAGCAGCAGGGCAGCCGCAAGGAGCAGGGCGAGGACGAGCTCCTCCGGACCGAGTCGCTGGGTGATCCCGTCGAAGAAGCCGAAGATCGAGGCGCCGATGGCCACGCCGACGGGTCGCCAGTTGCCGACCACGAGGGTGGCCAGGCCCAAGAATCCCTTGCCGACGGTCTGCCCCTGGCTGTATCGACCCGCCGAGATCACGAGCATCGCTCCACCGAGTCCGGCCAGGGCACCGGAGATCGACGCACCGATGTACCGATACAGGTGCACGCGAACGCCGAGTGAGTCGGCGGCGCTGGGCTGTTCACCCGCTGAGCGCAGCCGCAGGCCGAACCGCGTGTGCCAGAGCAGGAATACGGTGGCTGCGAACAGACCGACGCCGAGGAGTACGTCGTATCGGACTCCCGCGACGAGACCCCGGAGCATGCCGGCGACATCGGACACGACGAACCAGTTCCAGTCGTCGATGCGTCCAAGCGCGTCAGCAGTCTCGTTGCCGAACAACGTCCCGCCGGCCAGGAACGGCATCGTGAACTCACCGATGTCGCCAGTGACGCCTGGCGAGTTGGTGAGCGAGCCACCCTGCTCGCCGACGAACAACGTCGTCGACATGAACCGGGCGATCCCCGGAGCGAGGATGTTGATGGCGAATCCGGCAACGATGTGGTTGACGCCGAACGTCGTCGTGACGAGGGCGAGCAGGAGGCCACCGAACAGCCCGCCGACCGCGCCCCCGAGCAGGGCACCCCACGGGCCGTGCTCCCAGCCCCACCAGCCGCCGACGACGGTGCCGAGGATCATCATCCCTTCGAGACCGATGTTCACCGTGCCGCTGCGTTCGGCGTACAGCCCTGCCAGACCGGCCATCGCGATCGGCGCCGCTGTGCGGATCGCCACGCTCATCGTTCCCGATGACGTGAGGTCGTCGTTGTCGGTGATCGCCCGGGTGATCGACATCGCGAGTACGGCCGCCAGGGCGCCCCACAACCACAGCGGCCCGGGAACGCGAATTCCCCGCGAAGCCGTCGCGTTCCACCCATTCGCAGTCACCGCCGTCACGTCGTCGCTCCCAACGCATCCGGCGGTGCGACCGGGGGCGGCGCCGGCGCGGTTGGGACTGGCGTGCGCCGGGCCATCGCGCTCGTCTCGGCCGCCTCGGCCTTGCGCCGCACGACCTCGTAGGCGACGACTGCGGCGAGCAGGAACGAACCCTGCAGGATGATGCCGATCTCCTGGGGGATGTCGATGAAGCTGAGGCGCTGCGTCGCCCGTTCGATCGTCGCCCACACGAGGGCGGCGGCGGCGATGCCGACCGGATGATTGCGACCGAGGAGCGCAAGTGACAGGCCGGTGAACCCGAGACCCTGGGGGAACTGGTCGCCGTACTTGCCGTACTGCGGGTCGGCAAGGAGCGGGGCGAGCCCGATCAATCCGGCGATGCCACCGGAGATCAGGAACGTCAGCAGGACCATGCGCTTCGGGTTGATACCGGATGCCTTGGCAGCCGCTGGATTCTGGCCGGACACGCGCAAGTCGAAGCCGAACCGGCTGCGGTTGAGCACAACGTGGTAGGCGATCCCGATGACGATGGCGATCGGCAGGAACCCCTGGAGGATCACGTTGGCCGGGAAGTGGAACCCGATCGCCTCGAACCAGCTGTTGAGGTTGGGGATCCGGGCCCCTCTTGGCAGCGGTCCGGTCTCCGCGACCAGACTCGTGCTCCGATTCCAGTAGTTGCGGAGCAGATAGAAGATCAGCTGGCTGGCGATGAAGTTGAGCATGATCGTGGAGATCACCTCGTTGACGTTGCGGGTGACCTTGAGCACGGCGGCGATCGACGCCCAGGCCATCGCCACGAGCACGGCAACGACGAAGATCGAGGCGACGTAGAGAGGCGCCGGCAGCCCCCACGAGCCGATCCCGAACCCGAAAGCGGCGGCGAAGAGGGCGGCGAGCTGGTGCTGGCCGTCGACGCCGATGTTGAACAGGCGCATGATGAACCCGATCGCCACGGCGACACCGGCGACGTAGTACGGCACGGCGCGATTGACGATGGCGACGACCGAGGCGGTGCTGTCGATCGACTTCCACATCTCCAAGAACGTCGTGCGTGGGCTCTCCCCGGCGATCAACAGGGCGATCGACGACACGGCGACGGCGACAACGGCGGCGAACACCGGGGCGGCGACCCCGTAGAGCAACTTGCGACTCATGCCTGTTCGTCTTGCGTGAGTGCGCCGGTCATGTAGGCGCCAAGATCGCCCTGACTCACGGTTGCCGGGTTGAGGTCGGCGACGATCCGGCCTCGAAGCATCACGAGCAGGCGGTCGGAGAGGCCGATCAGCTCCTCCAGGTCGGCGGAGATCAGGAGCGTTGCCAGGCCGGCCGCTCGAGCGTCGCGCAGGATGTCCCAGATGATCGCCTGGGCGCCGACGTCGACGCCGCGTGTGGGGTGGGCGGCGATCAGCACGGTTGGCTGAGCGAGCATCTCCCGTCCGACGATGAGCTTCTGCTGGTTGCCGCCCGACAGCGTGAACGCACGCACGTCGATACTTGGCGTGCGCACGTCGAAGCCGCGCACGACCTCGTCGGCGCGCTGGCGGCAGGCGTCCCGATCGATCAGCCCGCGCTGGGTGAACTGGCCACTGGCCTGATGGCCGAGCAGCACGTTCTCCCACAACGGCATGCCGAGGACCATCCCGTGACGGTGGCGGTCTTCCGGGATCAGGCCGATCCCGGCGGAGCGCCGGTCGAGCGTCGAGAGCGCGCTGATATCGGTTCCGTCGAGGAGGACCGTGCCGGTGGCCGAGACCATGCCGACCATCGCGTCGATCAGCTCGGACTGGCCGTTGCCCTCGACGCCGGCGATGCCGACGATCTCGCCGGCGTGGACGTCGATCGACACGCCATCCAGCGGTCGGTGACGGGCCGCCGGCCCGGGTGCGCCGGTGAACAGGTCAGCGCTGGACGTGATGCCGAGGGTGACCTCGCCGACGCGAGCGTCGGGCTCGACGGCAAGATCCACAACGCGCAGCAGCACGCGGCTGGTCACCGTGCTCTCGCGTGTCTCCGGCGACGGCAGCTCGGACCCGACCATCATCTCGGCCAACTGTTCGGCGGTCACCGACGACGGATCGGCGACCTCGCCAACCGTCTTACCAGCGCGGATGACCGTGATCGCGTCGGCGTATTCGAGTACCTCGTCGAGCTTGTGGGAGATGAAGATCACGGTCGCCTTGCTGGCGGTCAGCTCGCGCAGCGATGCGAACAGCTCGTCGACCTCGTGGGGGACGAGCACGGCTGTGGGCTCGTCGAGAATGAGGATTTCGGCGCCGCGATACAGCACCTTGAGGATTTCGACACGCTGTTTCTCGCCGACTCCGAGGTCGGAGACGAGCTCGTCTGGATCGACCTCCAGCCCGTAGCGACTGCCGAGGGCGCGGATCTTGCGGCGGGCGGCGGTTCGGGCGAGCACCGGCCAACCCGGCTCGTTGCCGAGCACGATGTTCTCCCAGATGGTGAAATTGTCGGCGAGCATGAAGTGCTGGAACACCATGCCGATGCCGTGGTGAATCGCCGCCGCCGGCGAGCGGAAGTGCTGCACCTCGCCGTCGACGAGGATCGTTCCTTCGTCGGGCTGGTGGGCGCCGTAGAGGGTCTTCATCAGCGTCGACTTGCCCGCCCCGTTCTCGCCGACGATGGCGTGGACGGTGCCACGTCGAACCTTGAGGTTGACGCCGTCGTTGGCGATGACGCCGGGGAACCGCTTGACGATGTCGCGCAGCTCGATGGCGTAGTCGTCGCCGGAGGCCGTCCGCCGGTCGATGGGCTCCGCCACGACACTCATGTTCCCCGCCGTTCTAGTCGATCGGCGTGACTGAGCTAGAACGCGACGAGGGCGCCTGCTCCGGTTGGAGTAGGCGCCCTCTGCACGTTGGTCAGTTCGAGCTGATCATTCCTCGACCGTGGCCGGCACGACGATCGTGCCATCGGCGATCAGCGCAGCCAAGCCCTCCAACGTCGGGACGTAGTCGTCGATGAAGCCACCCGACGTCGAGTAGCCGATGCCGCCGACGCCCAGGTCGTACGTTTCGGTTCCCGGGGCGAACGTACCGTCCATTTCCGAGACGATCGTGTTGTACACGGCGAGGCCGACGTTCTTCAGCATCGACGTCAACACATATGGCTGGAGGTCGGCGTCGACCTGGCCGTAGAGATCGCTGTCGACACCGATCGTCCACGTCTCGCCCGGTTCGCCCGCTTCGGCAGCCGCCTCGAGCACTCCGTTGCCGGACGCGCCCGCGGCCGCATAGACGACATCGGCGCCGCCCTCGTACATCGCCGCGCCGATTTCCCGTCCAGCGGCGGGATCGTTGAAGCCGATCACCGGATCATCGGAGATGTACTCGACGAACACTTCTGCGTCGGGGTTGACGCACTCGGCGCCGGCCACGAACCCGGCCTCGAACTTCTTGATCAACGCGTTGGGGATCCCCCCGACGAAGCCGAGCTGTCCGCTCTCGGACTGCAACGCGGCTGCGGCGCCGACGAGGAACGACCCCTGCTCCTCTGCGAACAAGATGTTGTGCACGTTGTCGGCCTCGACGATGGAGTCGATGAGCAGGAAGTGTGTCTCGGGGTAGGCGGCAGACGCCTGGGTGATCGTGTCCAACCACAGGAACCCGGTGGCGATCACCAATTGGTTCCCGGCCTCAGCGGCGGCGTCGACGCGCTCGGCACGGTCGTCGGCGGATTGGGGCGGCGACTCGGTCGCAACGAGCGCGTCGCCGAATTCGGCCACGGCCTGGTCGAGTCCGGCGGCGGCGGCGTCGTTGAACGACTTGTCGCCACGGCCGGTGACGTCGAACATCAAGGCGACGGTGGTCGCACCCTCGGCCGACGGGGCGCTGCCCGCTGGCTCGGTGCCCGCCGGTGCGGTCCCGGCCGGCTCGGTGCCTGCTGGTTCCGTGGCGATCGGCTCGGTGCCGGCCGCTGCAGTGCCGGCGGATTCGGTCCCGGCGGGGGCGGACCCGGCGAGTGCGCCGATGTCAATGCCCTCACAGAGTCCGCCACCGCTCGACGCGCTGAGCGAACCGGATCCGACGGTCACGCCTGCGATGCCGATTGCCGCAGCAAACCCTGCGGCCAGCAGTCGCCTGCTCCTCATGTTGTCCTCCCCTTCCCGGGATTGCCGGGTTCTGATTCCGACGAAGCGGATGCGTTCGCCGGCCGTTGTCGATGCGTGGGAGGGAACACCATCCCACCGCAGCGAGGCCGTACGATACATCGGCGATGGCCGACCGGACCCCGTCGCGAGAAATGTCCTCGTCGCGGCGTCCAGTCAGCCAGCAGCGCTACGCGATGCGGCGGTTCGTGGTGGTCGCCGCCCTCGGGCTCGGCGTGTTCGGAGCCGTCAGGGGGGTCAGCGGCGTCATCGATCGCCAAGCGGACGGCCCGGAGGTCGACGCGTCCGGCACCGTGGATTCGACGACGGTGGCTGGCAGCGACGGCACGTCCGCCCAGGTGGCGGACGTGACGACGCCGCCGACTCCGCCACCGACCGCGCCCGAGGAAACTGGCCCGCCCACCGGGGACAACCCTGCGGAGGTCTTGATCGTCGGCGACTCCGATGCCGGGACATTCGCTCCCTACCTGGAGCGGCTGCTCGACGAAACCGGTGTCGTCGACGTCGAGCTCGACTACGTCGTGTCGTCCGGTCTGGCCCGTCCCGACTTCCACGATTGGCCGGCGCACCTGCGCGACACGATGGCCTCGAGCGATCCGGAGATCGTCATCGTCACGTTCGGCGGCAACGACGCCCAGGGTCTCACCGAGCCGTGTCCCAACGGGGCGGGGTCTTGCGGTGTCAACGTGGTCGTGCCCCAGGCCACCGCGGCCAATGCCACAGAGTGGACCGCGGAGTACGCCCGCCGGGTCGCCGTCGTGATGGACATGCTGCTCGAGAACCCGGAGCGGCGGGTGATCTGGGTGGGCATCCCGAATGCCCAAGATCTCGAATTCACCGCCCGGTTGGAGATCCAGGACCAGGCGGTGCGCGAGTCCTTGGCCAACTACGAGGACGCCGTCTTCGTCGACACGTGGGAGATGTTCGACGGACGCAACGGCGGCGTCGCCGAACTCGTCGTCGATCCCCGCGACGGCAAGGCCAAGCCGGTTCGCCAGTCCGACGGCTTCCACCTCAACGTCGATGGTGCCGAGATCTTGGCGATCGACATCGCCGCCCAGGTCGAAACGATCCTCGAGGACCTCGGCGCCGACGTCTGATCCCCACGACGGCGTCTGTGTCAGCGTGCACGACCGTATACGGCTGACACGCTGACACAGACGGTGGAGCAGCGGTCATGCCACCGAGGTAGCCGGGGTTGAGCTCGATGGCGAGGCCTCGCCGTCCCACGGGCCCTGGATGGCGAACGTCAGTCCGGGCGCCTGGAGGTTGACGAACAGCGTCTGGCCATCGGCGCTGAACGTGGCGCCGGTGAACTCGCTTCCGGTTTCCTCCTCAGCGTCGCGGACGTTCTTGGCGAAGATGTGCGGCTCACCCTCGGGGCTGACGGTGAACAGGTGCTGGGCACCCTCTCCATCGGCGCACAGGACGAGCCCTCCCCACGGGGACACGGTGATGTTGTCGGGACCGTCGAAGTTGTCGCTCGTCGGATCCTCGTTGACGTCGAAGCGAACGACCAGCTCCATCGTGTTCGCCGCCGGGTCGAGGCGCCACACCTGGCCGTTGTGTTCGGCGACCGAGCCGTCGTCGAGGTAGGCGTACGACGTCACGATGTAGGCGGCGTCGTTGCCCCACCAGGCGCCCTCGAACTTGCGTGAGCGGGTGACGCGGTTGAGCTGCGAGCGGGTTGGGACTTCCTCGGCGAGCGGGTCGATGATCTCCGCCCATTCAGTGTCGAGCACCGTGCCGACCTCGAAGGGGGACAGGTCTGGGACGAACGCCCCGCCGTCGAGGGCGACGAGGGCCTCGAGAGTCGCCCCGTCGCGCAACGAGCCGTAACCGCCGAGCGGCGTCGACGGTGTCGCCCGGTAGAGCAGCCCATTGGGTCCACTGGCGTCTTCTGTGAGGTAGAGAGTCCCGGTGTTCGGGTCGACGGCGATGGCCTCGTGGGAGAAGCGGCCGAGAGCATCGAGTGGCGTCGGTACCGCGTTGCTGGAGACGTTCACCGGATCGACCTCGAACACGAAGCCGTGGTCCCTCAGCATCCCGTTGTCGCCGACGCGATCCTCGGTTTCCTCGCACGTCAGCCATGTGCCCCACGGCGTCGCGCCACCGGCACAGTTGGTGGATGTGCCCGCCAGGCTGACGTACTCGGCGACCACGTTGTTGTCGGCGTCGAGCTCCGTCGTCGTCGTCCCGCCGAGGGCGGCCGGGTCGTAGGTGAACTCGGATGCGGCGACTGCCGGGTACTTCGACTCCGTCACCGACTCCCAGCCGCCCTGCTCGCTGTTGCGGACCAGGAAGCGCCTGCCGTCGACCTCGAACAGGGCGGTGCCGTCGAAGGCGTCGGGGAGAATCCCGTCTGCGCCGGTCAGCGGCTTTCCGGCCTCGGAGATGATCGTGTAGGTGAATCCCTCGGGAAGGTCGAGGAGCGCCTCGGGATCGGGTACGAGTCGGCCATAGCCGGTCGCCCACGAGCGCACCCCGCCGCGACGTGTGGACGCGAGTAGAGGCGATTGGCGGGCGCCGGATGCCGACGCCGTGGCCGGGAACCAGGCCGCCAGGTTGCCGGTGACGACGAGACCTGCGCCGACGGCGCCGCGGTTGATGAGCTGTCTTCTGTTGATGGCCATGCGAGGACCATCCCAGCCGGACGTTTCAGGGCGGTGAACCGATGGTTGTCGTGGTCGTCAACGGCGGCTTAACAGTTGGCGAACTCGCGGCGAGCTCGACGGGACCTTCGGGGATCCGCCACAGTCGCCAGTCGTCGTTCTGCCACTCCAGCTCGAAACCGGCGGCGGTCAGCTGTTCGGGGGTGGCGACGACCTGCGAGTAGTTGTCCTTCTTGTTCTGCATGAACCAGTCGCCGTCGGCCACCATGTTGCTCAGCGACGTGGTCTGCACGGCCCGCCGACCGGTGTAGAGCGTCGCTGTCCTCGCCCGGTAGTAGACGACGACGTCGTCGGGCCCGGTGTACTTCTCGATCGCCTCCATCGCCACTTGGTTCTGCTCCTGGGCAGGCCCGCGCTGAACCGCGCCGGAGTCGTTGTACGCCTGGGCCGCATCGACGCGGCGGGGGAGGTCGGTGGCATGGAACACGGCGAGCCAAATGAACGGGGCAGCGGCGAGCAGGGCGACAGCACGGCGGCCGGTGAGCGCCAGCGGGCGGCGGGCGAGGAGGCGGCCGAGCCAGCCGACGACGTACAGGAGCAGCATCGCCACGAAGAACACGATGAGCGGGGTGATCTGCATGTAGTAGCGGGCGACCATGCGCAGGTGGGTGCCGATCACCAACATCGTCGTGACGCACAACACGGCGAGCGGAACGTTCCGCCGAGGTGCCCTGACGCAGGCGACGATGGCGCCGAGTGCGGCCAAGCCGATCATCCAGCGCCCGAACACCGGGGGCTCGTGGAGGCCGAGCTGGCTGACGAGGTGGGCCGGGAACTGCGGCCGGTGCCGGCCGGTCGGTTCGTTATCGAGGCTCCACAGGCGTGTGGCGATGAACCGCCGGCTGTTGCCGTTGTCGGGGACGAGCGTCGACGGCAGCATCAGCTGGAAGATCAACGCTCCGGCCGCGAACGTGAGGTGCGGGGTCAGCAGCGCCTTCCACGGGAGCCCGCCGGCCTCACCGTGCTCGCGACGGTCCCGTCGTCCGGCACCGAGATCGACGAGCTGGGCGCCGGCGATGGCGAACAGCAGCATCAGCCCTTCGCGGCGCACGTTGTAGGCGGCGACGGCAAGTAGTCCGAGGACAACGAGGTCACGGGTGGTGGCAGCCATGAGGCTGCTGCGGTCCATCACCCGGTCGAGCCACCAGATGACGACGGCAACGGCGAGCATGTGCGGGTACTCGGTGAGCAGCTGGTCGGTGTAGACGAGATAGGCGTACGACGTCGCGAACACCGCCGTCAGGGCGAGGGCGACGATGCGCCCGGCCCGGCGCCGGACGATGCCGTGGTAGAGCACCAGCCAGGCGCAGAACACGGCGACCTCGACGAGCTTGAGGCGGTCGAAGTCGATGCCCCACACCCGCACGAACGGCGACAGCAGGAGCGGCCAGCCCCACGGGTAGATCGGCGGTGTCACCGCCGTGCTGTTGTCGAACAAGAAGCGGTTGTCGGAGATGACGTCGGCGATGTTGCCCTCGAACAGGCTCTTCGCCATGCGCAGGTAGAGCGCCCAGTCGTCGCCCGTGGTGTGGCCACGGCGATGGAGGTTGATGGCGACGAGACCGGCGCCGAGCACGAGCAGCGTCAGCAGGACGCCCGAGACCCTCCGGCTGGTGAAGAACCGTTTCCGTTGGGGTCGAACACCCCCGCCGGTGACCTCGGCCGCGGGTGGCGGCTCGGGTTCCGGCGTGGGCTCGCCGAACACGGGTTGCGTCGCCGGCGGACCCCATCGGTCTTCGTCGACGGCGTCAGCGACAGCGAACGACGAGGCGCCAGCCGAGGAGTGGCCAGCAACGGCCTGCGTGGCCGGGGAACGCAATGGGCGTGCGTCCCAATTCATTGTTGTTCGCGTCCGCGTTCGATGACGGCGGCGCGGCGGGCGGCAATCCGCTCGGCGCTGAACTCAGTTCGTTGCCATGCCCGGCTGGCCCTTGCCTCCGTCTCCCAGGCGTCGTCGTCGTGGGTGATCGCCGAGTACGTCGTGCGCAGTTGGCGGACCGCGGCTCGATCGTTGCCGGCGATGTCGGCGGCGAGGCTCCTGGTGAACGGGATCAGCTCGGTGTGAGCGACGACGTGGTTGACCAGGCCGAGGGCGAGCGCCTCGGCCGCATCGACGAAGTTGCCGGTGAAGCTCATCTCCCGGGCACGTCGGACGCCGATCGCCTGGGGCAGCAGGGCGGACAGCCCCCACCCCGGCATGATGCCGAGCCGGGCGTGGGTGTCGCCGAACGTGGCCCGCTCGGACGCCACCAGGAAATCGCAGTTGAGGGCCAGCTCGAGGCCTCCAGTCACCGCCGCCCCGTTGATCGCCCCGATCAACGGCTTGCCGAGTGGCGGGAACGGCCCGCGGCTGCGCCGGCTCTGCGACTCCTGGGGACCGTCGAGCAGCTGGCTGCCGCCTTCCGACGCCAGCTCGACGAGGTCGAGGCCGGCGCAGAACGCCGGGTCGGCGCCGGTGAGGATGATCACGTCGACGTCGTCGTCGGCGTCGGCGGTGCCGAGCAGTTGCGGGAGCAGGCGCAACACCTCGCTCGACAGGGCGTTGCGCGAATCCGGCCGGTTGAGCGTGACGGTGGCGATGCGCTCGAAGACGTCGAGCAGCACCGCTTCGCTACGCACACCCATCGGAGTTCCAGGCGGCTACTCGGCGGCGGAGTCGTCGGCCGGGAGGAATGCGAAGCGCAGATCGCCGAGGCGCACGAGCGTCGAGGCAACCCAGCCGCCGAGGGCGCCGAAGTGCTCGTCGAGGGCCGAGGACGTGCCGTCGGCGAGCGTCTCCTCGGCGAGCTCGTAGAGCCCCTCGTAGGTGACCTCGAGGGCGTAGGACTGGTCGGTGTCGTCAGGGTCGCTCGGGTCGGGGTGGGCGACCTCGACGGTGAGCCCGACGCGCTCGAGCCGGCCGTCGCCGACCAGCGCGCTGGTCGTCGGCAACGACTCGTACACCCTTTCGACGTTGGGCGTTTCGGCGAGGCGCTGGATGCGTAGGACGATCTCCATCTCGATCGCCGGCGGGGTGTCCAGTTCCTCGTCGACGTACCAGCGCCGGTACGCCGTCTGGCTCCACGATGGCCAGTCGAACGTGACGTGGGCGACGACTCGCGGCGGCTGGCCCTCGCCGGGCAGGCCGTAGCTGGTCTCCCACGTGACGTCGCCGAGCAACACGTCGACCTGGAAGTGCTCCTCGAACGCCTGCCGCTCCAGGAAGGCGGCCTCGAACGCGTCGCGCAGCGCACTGATGGCGTCGGTGAACACGTGGTCGAGCATGGCAACGCGAATCTATCTGGGCCATTGCGCCCGCAAGCCCGCAACCAAGCCCCACCCAGCAGCCGTCGTGTCTTTGGCATTGTTGGCGCCACCAACGTCGCCAACGCGACCAAAGAGATCAAGCCCCGCTCAATGGTTCCGTCTTCTTGGTCGATTTGACGCCGCTAGTGGCGTCAAAGGACTGAAAGAATCCAGGGCCATGACGTACGTGCTGACCGAGATCGTCGACGGGGTTGCCACGCTGACGCTGAACAACCCCGATGAGCGCAACTCGCTGTCGGCTCCGATGGTCGACGAGATCGTGACGGCGATGGACCGGTTCGAGGCCGACGAGTCGGTCGGCGCGGTGGTCGTCACCGGGACGCCGCCGGCGTTCTGTGCCGGGGCCAACCTGGGCAACCTGGCGGAGGCCGACGGGGACAGCCTGGGACGCATCTACGAGGGGTTTCTGCGCATCGCCCGTAGCCCTTTGCCGACGATCGCCGCCGTCAACGGCGCCGCCGTCGGCGCCGGGATGAACCTCGCCCTCGGCTGCGACGTGCGCATCGCGGGCCGGCGGGCGAAGTTCGACACGCGATTCATGCAGATCGGCCTCCACCCCGGCGGCGGCCACACGTGGATGATGCGCCGGATCGCCGGACCCCAGGTCACGATGGCCGCGGTGGTGTTCGGCGAGGTGCTCGACGGCCAGGAGGCGGCCCGCCTCGGGCTCGCCTGGCGTGTTGTCGAGGACGACGAGCTGCTCGCCGCGGCCCAGGCGATGGCGGCGCGAGCGGCCGGTGCACCACGTGAGCTGGTCATCGCCACGAAGCGGACGATTGCCACGATGGCCGACGTCGCCGACCACGCCGACGCCGTCGCCGTGGAGCTCGAACCGCAGCTGTGGTCGACCCGTCAACCGTGGTTCGCCGAGCGTTTGGCGGCCCTGCGAACCCGTATCAGCAGCGGCCGCCGTGAGGTAGAGTGACGCCAGGCAACAGCCACATCCAGGAAACGGCACCAGACCCCCGGTGCAACAAGGAGGTAGCGCATGAGCCAGCGTCATCGTGACGCAGATCTGCCTGTGCCCGCCAAGCAAGAGCTGCGGGCGCACGCGCATGGCGAGCGGCATCGCATCCACGTCGAGCTGTCCAACGTGGCATCGCAGGTCAGCTCCGGAGTCGATCCGGCCGACGTGCACGAGCCCGGGGCTGCGTGGAAACCCGAGCACCACCGGGACCCCGACGTGGCGCGCAGCAAGCTGCTCAACCGATCTCGCGGACGGCGACACTGGAAGCTGAAGATGTGGAAGCGGCGCACGAAGGTGCGCCGGGCGAAAGCGCAGGCGTTCCGCCTCGCCGAATAGCGGCGTCGCTCGGGTCGGCTCGCCTGAGCGGCTCGCCGCCTTAGCGCGACACGCTGGGGTCAGCGACGAGCCAGCGGCGGCGCAGGTCGTCGGCGCGCTTCTGCCACTCCTCGGCGGTGATCGCGTAGCGCACGTGGTCTTCCCACACGCCGTTGATCTCCAGCATGCGGACGGCGACACCTTCCGTGCGGACGTCGAGCTTCTCCATCACCCGCCGGCTGTTGGCGTTGCGCGGCACGATGTTGATCTCCAGGCGATGTAGCCACAGCCGATCGAAGGCGAACTCGAAGACAACCACGACGCCTTCGGCGACGAGGCCGCGCCCGGCGTGGCGCTCGTCGATCCAGTAGCCGATCGTGCCCGTCTGCAGGGCCCCGCGCAGGACGTGGTTGACGTTGACCTCGCCACAGATCCGGTCGTCGACGAACAATCCGAAGCCGAACGACAGGCCGGCGGCGGCGTCGCGCTCGCGGGCCGCGCAGCGAGACACGAAAGCCTCGCGGTTGACGGCGGGGTCGAACTGGGCGACCGGGCGCCGCGGTTCCCAAGGCGTCAGCCAGGCATCGTTGCGCTGGCGGACCTCCCGCCAGGCGGCAAAGTCCTGGGCGACGAGGGGCCGCAACATCACCCTGCTGCCGTAGAGGCGCAGCGGCGACGGGATGGTCGGGCGTCCGGATGGATGGCGCATCGTGATCAGTGCACGGTGGTCGACGGGCGGAGGGCGCACGCCGTGATGAACTGCAGCCGGCGCATGACGGCGAGCACGGCGCAACACGTCGCCAGGATCGAATCGACGCGGTCGGCCGCCAGCGCCGGGTTGTCCAGCCGATCACGGCGCCGCTCGGTGGCCAGGGTGCGGAACAGATCCTCGAGATCGGAGCGACCCAGGCGCAGCCTGTCGACGTCCTCGGCGGGATGGGTGCCACGCTCCACGACGGCCAGATGCCACGACTCGTCGCCGGTGAGCTCGAGGGCGCCGAGGTCGAAGAGGGCAGGCTGCTCGCGCAGCAGATTGTCGACATCGTCGGTGACCGTCCCGATGGCGTTGGTCAGCGCCCGCGGCGAGGGAGGGTCGGCGTCCGCCAGCTCGTCGACGAGGTCGGCCATCGTCGTCGGCAGGCGCCACTCGCCAGTGCCGTGGCGGGCGGTGATCGCGGCGGCGATGTCCACGGTCAGCGTCGCCCGCAGCTCGGCGTCGACCCATCGGCCGACCGGGTCGTCGCCGCCGGCGAGGTGCCACGCATAGTGGGCGTGGAGGCACTTGACGCCCTGCCGGGTGCCGCCGACTCCACCGGAGGGTCGGTGCGCGACGCCGACGGGAAGTTCGGCGTCGCGCTCGGCGGCGTAGCGGGCATGGGCGGCAGCGAGTTCGCCGGCGTCGACAGCCGCTTCTGCGGCGCGCACGCCACCGGCGGCCTCGAGCCGGCTGACCGCCGCCACTTCGGCGCGTCCGACGAGCCAGTAACGCGTCGGCATCGGCGTGCCGTCGTCGAGCAACGGGGCGTTGCGGATGACCACGGGAGTACCGGTGTCGTCGCGCACCACGACTTCGTAGCGACCGGCCGGCCGGCGGCCGAGCAGCTCGGTGACGCTGGCTTCATCGGCGTCCACGTGCGTGTCGACGGGCATCGGGTGAGCGCCGCCGGAGCTAGCGGCGGCGCCGGAGTAGGACGAGGACGACGGCGAGGGCGATGACCAGTGGGGCGAGGCGCTTGAGGATCGCCGGCCCGGCGACGCCTGCGAGGTCGACCGGCTCGGTGGCGGGGCCCTCGATCTTGCGCACCCGCGGTTGCGGTCCGGACTGCTCGGCACCTGCCGGAGGCAGATCGCCGCTCCCGGGCTGGACGGCTGGATTGGCGCTCGACGCGGCGGATGACCCGTCCGTGGCGGCCGGCTCGCTCGTGTCGCCGTTGCCCGACACCGATGCTCCCTGGTCGTCGAGCATCGTGTTGAGGTTGCTGGCGAACTGGGCCATCAGCTTCTTCGATACGTCGCCGAGGATGCCGCGCCCGAACTGGGCGACGCGGCCGGTGATGTGCAGCTCCGTCGTGACGACGCACCTGGTGCTCGTCGGCGAAAGGCTCTCCGCCTCGGCGGTGATCTCGGCGGCGGCGTTCCCCCGCCCGCCGGTGTCCCGCCCCTCGGCCTTGAGCACGGCACGGTGCCCGGGGTCGTCGCGATCGATGAACGTCGCCTGGCCCTTGAACTGCGGGGTGATCGAGCCGAGTTTGACCTTGACGACGCCGCGGTAAACGTCCCCCTCGATCTCTTGCAGCTCAGCGCCCGGAAGGCAGGGGGCGATCCGCTCGACATCGGTGATCACCGCCCACGCCTCCTCGATCGGCCGATTCACGGTGAACTCGTTGACGAGCTGTTCTGCCATTTGCGCAGGTCCTCCAGGGTGTCGATGTCAGCGGCTGACCCTCGGCACGGTATCTCACGGACGAGATCAGGTTGAAGGCGCATCAGCGCCCGCGCTCCCTCGTCTCCGTTGGCAGGCAGCAGTGGCCAGACGTCGGCCGTCAGGGCGACGGGGTGGCCACGCACCCCGTCGTAGGTCGCCACCGCCACGGTGGCGTCGGCGGCAGCGACGT
This sequence comes from Ilumatobacteraceae bacterium, assembly GCA_963716665.1. GTDB lineage: Bacteria > Actinomycetota > Acidimicrobiia > Acidimicrobiales > Ilumatobacteraceae > Desertimonas. The sequence goes on along the minus strand of CAVQTY010000015.1, from coordinate 103,632 downwards.
CGCGCCAGGCATCGGGAGTGATGAACGGCTGATCGGCGAGGGCGATCACGGCACGGTCGGCGCCGAGCTCGGCCGCCTTGGCGAGACCAGTCTGTAACGAGGTCGCCGACCCCGCTCGCCACCTCGGGTTGACGACGGTCACGACCTCGTCGGGGACGGGCGTGCGAGCGGTGTGGTCGGACTCGTCGCCGACGACGAGAACGACCGAGCCGATCTCGCTGGCGAGGGCCGCGTCGAGCGCCCGGCGCAGGAGACTGCGCCCTTCGATCACGGCGTCGAGTTTGTGCACTGGCCCGTGGAAGCGACTGCCCATTCCGGCGGCGAGGACGACGGCGACAGCATGCGAGGACATCACGTGAAGTCTCGCCGCGGCAGTGCGCAACGAGACCGTCGTCACATCAATTCCGACACTGCGGTAACAGGAAGATTACGGAACGATGTCGGTAGGAGTTGTTTGTTTCAGTCCGATGTCGTTAGGTTTGAGACCTCGTTGCCCTGGCTCGTGGCTCCCCGCTGTGAAAGTGGCGGGGGCGGCGACCACAAACCCAGAGACAAGAATTGATGAATCACACGAGCCTGCGCCCCATCTCCGGGCGCTTCCGACGCCCGCTGCGGCGACTCGCTGTCGGCATCGGCGTCACCGCCCTCGCCTGTGCGAGCCTGACAAGTGGCCCTGCGGGTGCCGAGGCACCCTTCCGGATCGGTGGCGATCCCCACTCCCCCCGAGTCGCCGGCTTGGCCACCGCCGCCCTCGACGCCAAAGCGGCGTTCGAGCGCTCCGCGGCCCGAGTCGACAAGTCTGCCTACCTCACGGCCCTGGAGATGACGGCGGAGGCGACCGCCGGCGAGATGGGGGTCAGCCATACACAGATGGCCACGGCCTGGCTGGCAACCGACGACGCTCATCAGACCGCTCTGCTCACGGCGCTCACCCAACTCGGGGTCGAGTACCGCAGCGCGACCTCGGAGCCCGGTGTCGGGTTCGACTGCAGCGGTCTGATGCTCTACGCCTGGGGCGAGGCCGGGTTCTCGCTGAGCCGCCAGAGTGGCTCGCAGATCTCCGAGGCGGATGCCCGGGACATGACCACGGCCAAGGCCGGCGACCTCGCCCAGTACCCCGGGCACGTGATGATGTACCTCGGCGTGCCGCAGGCGTTCGTCCACTCCGCCAACCCGGAGAGCGACGTCGAGCTGTGGATGACCTCGGAGGACCGCGCCGAGAACCTCAACTACGGCGACCCGACCAAGTAGGTCAATAAGCGACCTGGGGAGGATTCGAGTCAGGTCCCGACACGAGAGTGACCCAGATCAGTGGATTGGGCCGGCTGTGTCCTTGAGGCTCGGCGCCGACTTGCCGGTGTGGGCGGCGATGATCTCCGCGCAGATACTGATCGCTGTCTCCTCGGGCGTGCGGGCGCCGATGTCGAGGCCGGCGGGCGACATCAGCCGATCGAGCTGAGCCGGATCGCCGACCCCCGCCTCGGCGAGGCGGACGAGCCGCTTGGCGTGCGTCGTGCGGCTGCCCATCACTCCGATGTAGCCGACCCGCGTGGCAAGCGCACCGACGACGGCCGGCACATCGAACTTGGCGTCGTGAGTGAGGATGCACACGGCGTCGCGACCGCCCAACGAGCTGCCCCGTTCGGCGAACAGTGGCGCCGGCCAGGAGACGAGCACCTCGTCGGCCATCGGGAAGCGCCGGCGCGTGGCGAACACCTCGCGGGCGTCGCAAACGGTGACGCGGTAGCCGAGCAGCTTGGCGACCTTGGCGAGGGCGGCCGTGAAGTCGACGGCGCCGAAGATCCACATCTGCGGCGGCGCCGCGTGGCAGTCCACGAACACCTCGACGATCGGCGAGTCGGCGAGATCTTCCGGCGTCGTCTCGCCATGCGGACCGTAGTGGCGCACGCCCGATCGAGCGGCGTCGAGTTCGGCGAGGGCGTCACGCGTCGCCACCCGATCCAGCTCGCCGTCGCCGAGCGTTCCCAACGCCGATTCGCCAGGTGCGACGAGCAGCTTGGCGCCCGTCTGCGGGCCACTGACGACGGTCAGCAGGGCGACTGGCTGCTCTGCCCGCAGCCGCACCGCGAACGCCTCGAACAGCAAGCCGGTTACCAATCCAGCTCCTCGAGGTAAAGATGGATCGTGCCGCCGCAGGTCAGCCCCACGCTGAACGCCTCGTCGTCGGAGTAGCCGAACGTCACGACTCGCGGCTCGGACTCACCGCCGAGGATCGCCAGCGCCTCGCTGACGACCGCGCCCTCGACGCAGCCGCCGCTGACGCTGCCGGCGACCTCGCCGTCCTCGCTGACGGCCATCGCCGCCCCGGGACCACGCGGCCCGGAGCCCTCGACATCGACGACCCGGGCCACAGCGACTCGCTTACCGGCGGCACGCCAGCGGTCGATGTCGTCGAGCAGGTCACGCACGTCGTGTCCCCTCGCTATTGAGTACCTTGACGAGCCGCTCCAGTGCGTCCAACGAGTGTCCCTCCACGAACTCGTCAACGTAGGGCAAGGCGGCCGCCATCCCACGAGCGAGCGGCGCGTAGCCCGGTGACACCTTCAGCGGGTTGACCCAGATCAGCCGGTGGGCGACACGGGCGAGCCGCTGCATCTGCTCGGCGAGCTCATCCGGATCGCCGCGGTCCCAGCCGTCGGAAAGGACGACGACGTCGGCACCGCGAGCGAGGCCACGCACTCCCCACTGACGGTTGAACGCCTCCAGCCCGTCGCCGAGACGGGTGCCGCCGGACCAGTCGGCGACGGCGTCGGTGGCCCGGGCCAAGGCGAGATCGGGGTCGTGGCTCGACAGCTCCCGCGTCACCCGGGTGAGCCTCGTGCCGAGCGTGAATGCCTCGATCCGCCGCCTGCCGGCGACGGCCGCCTGGACGAAGCGCAGCAGCGCCCTGGCGTAGGGCTCCATCGACCCGGAGATGTCGAGGAGTACGACGATGCGGCGGTACTTCGTCGCCCGGCGGCGGAAGTGGCGTTCGACGGGATCGCCCCGCGTCCGGACGGCGGCGCGCACCGTACGACGGAGGTCAGGCCGTCGCGTTCGATCGCGCGTCGGCGTCAGGCGCATCGAACGTCGCGGCGAGCCGGTGACGCGCAACGTCGCCATCCACTTCTTCGCTTCGGCGAGCTCGTCGGTGGAGTAGTCGGCGAAGTCGCGATGGCGGAGCACCTCGGCGATGCTGTAGCGCAGCTCGATCGTGTCGCGATCAGGCGGCCGATCGCCGACCGCCCGTCCTTCGTTCTCGTCAGAGTCGATAGCGAGGGTCGAAGGCTGCGCCGGCGGGGCCGCGTCGGGCGGCCGGAACGATGTCTCGAAGAAGGCGGCGAACGCCCGGTCGTAGGCGTCGATGTCCTCGGGGCGGCGGACTAGTGTCGCCCGCCCGGCCCAGTACACGTCGTCGCGCCGGCCGATGCCGACGGCGCCGAGCGCCTCGGTGAAGGAGACGACGGCACTCACCGGCGTCTCGACGTCGAGCCCGCGCAACACGTTGGCGAAGCAAACGCTCAGTTGTGCCGCCGCGCCAGGAGTCGCCGGCGTGCTCACGGCCGCCCGGGCAGGCGTCCGACGGCCTGTTTGACGATGTCGGCGAAGCCGTGCTGGGCAACGCGCTCGTGATCCTCGCGGTACTTCAGCACTGCGCCGAGGGTCGTCGCTACGGACTGTTCGTCGAGCTCGCTGACGCCGAGTCGGCCGAGGGCGGCGGCCCAGTCGATCGTCTCGGCGACCCCCGGCGGCTTGTACAGGTTGAGGGCGCGCAGTCCCTCGACGGCGGCGGCGACCTGGCGGGCGAGGGCGCTCGACACCTCCGGCAGGCGGAGATGAACGATCGCCACCTCCCGCTCGAACGTCGGATGTTCGACCCAGTGGTACAGGCAGCGTCGCTTGAGGGCGTCGTGGACGTCGCGGGTGCGGTTGCTGGTGAGCACCACGAGCGGGGGAGCGTCGGTGCGGAATACGCCGATCTCGGGAACGGTGATCTGCCAGTCGGAGAGGACCTCGAGGAGGTACGCCTCGAACTCGTCGTCGGCGCGGTCGATTTCGTCGATGAGTAGCACAGGTGGCACCGCCGAACCCGGCTCGATCGAGCGCAGCAGGGCCCGGCGGATGAGAAAACGGCGCTGGTAGAGGTCCTGCTCGAGGTCGTCGCTCGACCGGCCATGCGCCTCGCCGCTGATCTCGGCGGCGCGGAGGTGGAGGAGTTGGCGGGCGTAGTCCCAGTCGTAGACGGCCTGGGCGGCGTCGATGCCCTCGTAGCACTGCAGGCGGATCAACTCGCCACCGGTCCACGCCGCCAGGACCTTGGCCACCTCGGTCTTGCCGACGCCCGCCTCGCCCTCGAGGAGCAGTGGCCGTTGCAGCGTCATCGCCAAGAAGACGGCCGTCGCCAAGCCCTCGTCGGGCAGGTAGCCGTTGGCGGTGAGCGCGGCGGTGACCTCGTCGACCGACTCCGGCTGGACGCTGGCCACGCTCACGCCCGCAGGCTATCCAGGGCGGGCGCGCCGGTAGCGTGCCGCGCCGTGTCTACCCAGCCGGTTCGCATCTATGCGCCAGCCGCCCACTCCGTGACATTTGTCAGCTTCGATGACGACGGCAGCACCGAAGTGGCGCGCCGGCCGCTGTCGCCAGTGGGGAGCCATTGGGTCGGTGAGGTTGCCGAGGGAGCGGTATACGGAATCGTCGCCGACGGAGAGGGCGGACGCTTCGATCGTTCCAAGACGCTCCTCGACGCGTCGGCAACCGAGGTCGTGTTTCCTCCCGAGCACAGCAGATGTACCGCCAGCAAGCCAGGTGTCGTCAACGCAGGCAGGGCACCAGTCGCCCGGGCGACGCCGTGGCCGCCGGTCAGGACACCGCGCCGGTCCGGCCGAGCCCCGATCATCTACGAGGCCCACGTGCGCGGCATCACGGCGGCCAAGCCCGGGATCGAGTCGCCCGGCACGTACTCGGCCCTGATCGGCGAGCTCGACCGCATCGCCGAACTCGGATTCACCGTCGTCGAGCTGCTCCCGGTGCATCAGAACGACCCCCAGGAGGGCAGCTACTGGGGATACATGCCGCTCGCCTTCGGTGCCGTGCACCGCCAATACGCAGCCGGCGAGGATGCCGCCGCCGAGCTGGCCGAGCTGATCGCCGCTGCCCACGACCGCGACCTCGAGGTGTGGATCGACGTCGTCTACAACCACACCACGGAGATTCACGCCGGCGGCCCGACGTACAACCTGCGCGGACTTGCCGACGCCGACTACTACCGCCTCGGCCCGGATGGCTCCTACCTCGAGACGACAGGATGCGGCAACGACATAGACGCCGCGTCGGCTGCCGCCCAGGACCTCATCGTGATGTCGCTCGACCGTTACGCCGACCTCGGCGCCGACGGGTTCCGCTTCGACCTCGCCGCGGTGCTCAGCCGGCATCGACCGTTGATCGCCCGCCTCGACGCGTGGGCGGCGCGACGCGGGGTCACGATGGTCGCCGAGCCGTGGGACGCCGCCGGCACATACGAGCTGGGGCGGTCATGGCCCGGCAGCGGATGGATGCAGTGGAACGATCGCTACCGCGACGACGTCCGTGGCTTCCTCCGCGGCGAAGGCGGTCTCGTCGCCGCCTTGATGCAACGCATCGAGGGCAGCCCGGACATCTTCGATACGCCGACGCAGACGGTCAACTTCCTCACGTGCCACGACGGCTTCACGCTGCACGACCTCGTCGCCTACGACCGCAAGCACAACGAGGCCAACGGTCACAACAACACCGATGGGGCGGGAGACAACCGATCGTGGAACTGCGGCTTCGAGGGCGACGACGGCGTGCCGGCCGAGGTGGTCGTGTTGCGCCGGCGCCAGCTCCGCAATGCCTGGTGCCTGCTGGCGATGTCGCACGGGGCGCCGATGGTGGCGATGGGCGACGAGTTCGGGCGCACCCAGGGCGGCAACAACAACGCCTACAACCAGGACAACGCCACGTCGTGGGTCGATTGGTCGCGTCGTGACGAGTTCGGTGACCTGGAGCGTTTCGTCGGCAGGCTGCTGGCGTTGCGCGATCGTCACCCGCCGCTCGCTCAGCAGACCTGGTGGGGTGACGCCGTGCAATGGTTCGCGACGGCGGGTCCGGCCGAGACCGGCGATTCCTCGCGGTCGCTGGCGTGGTGCGTCGGCAACCTCTACGTCATGGCCAACGCCTACTGGGAGCCGCTGACGTTCACGATCCAGGCACCCGGTCCGTGGGTACGTGTCGTCGACACGTCACTCGCACCGCCGGGCGACATCGTCGAGCGGGCCGAGGCGCCCGGCGCGTCGGGCAGCTACGACGCGGGCGCCCGTTCCGTGGTGATCCTCGAACGCCGGGAGGATGGGTGATCAGCGAGGCGATCGGCGAGCTGGTGGACCGCGCTGACCCTCCGCTCTACGTGGTCACGACAGCGGCTGCCGGTGAACGGGCCGGATGTGTGGTCGGTTTCGCCACTCAGGCGAGCATCGACCCACCGCGCTTTCTCGTGGCGATCTCGAAAGCGAACCGGACGTGGCGCGTCGCCGCGGCCGCCAGCCACGTCGCGGTGCATCTCTTCGGGCGCGAGCGGATTGATGTCGTCGACCTGTTCGGCGGCGAGACCGGTGACGAGGTCGACAAGTTCGAACAGTGCGATTGGACCGAGGGCGACGGTGGAGTCCCTGTGCTCGACGGAGCAGCGGCGTGGTTCGTCGGTCGAGTCATCGAACGCTTTGACTTCGGCGACCACGTTGGCCATCTCCTCGAACCGGTACGCGGCGGGACAGCGACGACGTCACCCGCCGCGGTCACTCTGCACGACGCCGACGACCTCTCGCCCGGCCACCCTGCCTGACAGAGCACTCTGCTCAGCTGTCGAAGCCGAGACCGAGGCGGTCGAGGCTGCGTAGCCAGAGGTTGCGCTTGCCGGTGCGGTCCTCACGATCGAGTGACCACCGGGTCGCCTGGATGCCGGCGAAGCGAAACGGCTCCGGCGGGAACGGGAGCGGCTTCTTGCGGACGAACTCGAGGCCCGTCGCAGTGGACCGGCGACCATCGAGGAGGTCGAGCATCACGTCGGCCCCGAAACGCGTCGACGCCACGCCGAGACCTGTGTAGCCCAGGGCGTAGGCCACCCGGCCACCCATCGCCGTCCCCCAGAACACGCAGAACCTCGTGCACGTGTCGATGACGCCGCCCCAGATGTGGCTGAAGCGGACGTCCTCGAGCTGCGGGAAGGTCTCGAAGAAGTGGCGGCTCAGCGTCGCCCACGTCGCCGGCCGGCTCTCCAACTCGGTCGACACCTTGCCGCGCCAGTAGTACACGGCGTCGAAGCCGCCCCACACGATGCGGTTGTCCTCGGTCAAGCGGTAGTAGTGGAATTGGTTGGGGATGTCGCTGAGGCCCTGCCTCTTGGACCAGCCGATGCTCGCCAGCTGGCCGGCGGTCAACGGCTCGGTCGCCATGCAGTAGTCGTAGACGGGGGCGATGTAGCTGCTCAGCCGGCGCAGTAAGGGCCGGAAGGCATTGGTGCCGAGGGCGACTCGGGCGGCCCGGACCCGCCCGAGTGGCGTCGTGAGAAGGATGCCGACACCGTCGCGGGTCAGGTCGGTCGCCTTGGTGTCCTCGTAGATGCGCACGCCGAGCGACTCCGCCGCCGACTTCAGACCCCATGCCAGCCGCGCCGGGTCGACCAGCGCGGCGCGGTCCTTGCGCCACAGTCCTCCGGTGTAGGTGGGCGAGTCGACCTCGGCTCGCATCGCCTCGGCGTCGAGCAACTCGGCGTTCTGGCCGAGGCCGGTGAGCAACTTGTACTCGTCGGTGAGCTCGCCGAAGTAGGAAGGCGGATGCGCCGTCGTGGCGACGTCGATGACGCCGGTGCGCTCGTAGTCGCAGTCGATGGCGTAGCGGTCGATCGTCGCCTCGATGGCGTCGAGGTTGTCGAGGCCGAGCTGCTCGAGAACCTCGATCTCGTCGGGGAAGCGTTGCTTGCCGTTGGCGACGCCGTGAGTGAGCGTTGACTCCATGAACCCGCCGTTGCGGCCGCTCGCCGCCGAGCCGACCTCGGCCGCTTCGATCAACACGACGTCACGGGTCGGGTCTCGCTCCTTGGCGATGATCGCCGTCCACAGACCCGTGTAGCCGCCGCCGACAATGCACAGGTCGCACGACTCGGTGCGCACCAGCGTCGGGTTCGAGTCCGGCTCGTCGACGTCGTCGTACCAGTACGGGAACAGGTCGGCGTCGGCAATGGCGTCGAGATGGTTCATGAGCGTGACTTCGTCGATCCTGTCGCCTTACGGCAGTGTATGAGGCAGCTCCGGTGCGAGCGAGTGAGCGCCAGCGAGTGAGCGGCCATGAGCGGCCTGCGTGGCCGGGGAACGCAATGGGAGGTATGAGGATGGACTTGGGCATCGCTGGCAAACGGGCGGCAGTCGCTGCGGCGTCATCGGGACTCGGACTGGCGTCGGCCAAGGCGCTCGCCGCCGAAGGTGTGCGCGTGGCCATCTGCGGGCGCGACAAGGCCCGCCTCGATGCCGCCGCCGCCGAGGTCGGTGGCGACTGCATGGCACTCGTCGCCGACGTCAGTACTGCCGACGGGGGAGGGGCATTCGTCGCTGCCGCAACGGAAGCCCTTGGCGGAGTCGACATTCTCGTCACCAATGCGGGGGGACCGCCGGCTGGGGACTTCGCCGCCACCGATGTCGACGCCTATCCCGAGGCCCTCGGGCTCAACCTGCTTTCGGTGGTCGGGATGTGCAAGGCGGCGGCGCCAGCGATGCAGGAGCGCGGCTGGGGTCGCGTCGTGGCGATCACATCGCTGTCCGTGCGCCAGCCGATCGCCAACCTGATCCTGTCCAACACTGCTCGGGCGGGCGTCACCGGGTTTCTCAAGACGATGGCGCGCGAGCTCGCCCCCACCGGTGTGACCGTGAACTCCGTGCAGCCGGGGTTACATCGCACGCCGCGGATCATCCAGCTGTATGGCGCCGAGGCACCAGGACCGGTCGGGGAGCCCGACGACTTCGGCGTCGTCGTCGCCTTCCTCTGCAGCGAGCAGGCCAAGTTCATCACCGGCGCAGCGATCCATATCGACGGTGGCACCTACGCCGCGCTGCTCTGACAACCACGAAACACCCACTCCGTCACTCGTGGCGGCGTAATGGCGGGACGTACTCGCCGATCGGGACTCGCTCCCACCACGCCTTCGTGCGCCGGCGCTCGTCGCGGGTCGTGAAGCGGTACTCGAAGATCCGCGCCCGCACGTAGACGGGTGGGGTGTCGGGGAACGGGTTGACACGCAGCAGCTTCACCGTGTCTCGATCGTTGGCGAGGAGTCGTTCGAGGAACGGCCGGAACCACGACCGCCCGTAGCGCGGCGACAGGGGGATGAACCACATCAGCCAATCGAGGCGCAGGTGGTAGGGCGCGAACTGGCGGGGACGACGCATCGGGTCGCCCGGTTTGCCCTTGAACTCGTACTCCCGCCACTCCGTCGCCGGCGACACGGCGCGGTCGGCGGTGCCCTCGACGATGATCTCCCGGCGTACCCTGGTGATGCTCCCGAACGCGCCGTACGTGTTGACGAGGCGCAGCGGGTCAAAGGCGGTGTTCATCACCTGGTGCGGCGACAGCAGGTTGCGCACGGGCCGATAGCTGAGCACGGCGACGAGCACGGTCACGGCGACGACGAGGGTGTCGTGCCACGCCGGGGCGTCGGACAACGTGGCCGGCGCCGACACAGGGAGCAGCCACTCGAGCAGGCCGTCCCCGAGAGCCGGAAGGGCGAGGGTGATCGTCACGGCGTTGAGCCACGAGAAGTTGCCGCTGAACATCAGCCACAACTGGGTGACGATGATCGACGCCGCGGCGATCCCGGCGACCGGCTGTGGCGTGAACAGCAGGAACGGCACGACGAGTTGGGCAACGTGGTTGGCGGCGACCTCGACGCGGTGGAGGGGCACGGGAAGGTGGTGGAACCACCAGCTCAACGGCCCCGGCATCGGCTGCGTCTCGTGGTGGTATTTGAGGCAAGTCAGGTCACGCCAGCACGGATCACCGCGCATCTTGATCATCCCGGCGCCGAACTCGACCCGGAACACCAGCCAGCGCAGGAGGATCAGGATCAGAGTGGGCGGCGCGCTGCCGTTCGGTCCGAGGAAGATCGTCAGGAATCCGGCCTCGAGCAACAACGTCTCCCACCCGAACGCGTACCACGTCTGGCCGACATTGACGATCGACAGGTACAGCGCCCAGAGCATCGTCCAGGCCAGCATCGTCACGATGGTCGGCGCTCGGTCGACGATCCCGGTGAGGGCCACGAGGGAAACGCCGACACCGGTCCACGCCACGCCGGCGAAGAAGCGATCGGAGTAGTGGACGTGGAACAGGCTCGGTGCCTGGCGGAACCGCACGGCGCGCACGAAGTGCGGGATCGGGAGAATTCCCCGCGAACCGAGCAGCGCTCGGAACTGGTTGAGGGCGACGAGGAAGGCGATCAGGTAGATGACGCCCATCGCTCGCAAGAACACGAGCCGGCTGATCCAATAGCCAGGAGCGTTCAACCAGTCGTCCGTAATCGCCTCCTCCGGCGGGGGGTCTGGGGGGCAGAGGCTCCTGCCGGAGCCCCCCAGACGCCGGTCGATCCGGCTTTGCCGGTCGACCGGCAGTAGCTCTTCGGTGCCGGCCGAAGGCCGGCTCAATGAGCTCGGTCGGAAGGCTTTGCCTTCCGACCGAAATTAGGCCGAGGCGGCCTCGAGGGCTCTGCGGGTGAGGACCTTGGCGAGGTGGACGCGGTACTCCACGCTGGCGTTGAGGTCGGCTTGCGGATCGGCCTCGGCGGCGGCCTGCTCGGCAGCGTCGGCGACGGACGCCCCACCGGCCAGGGCGCTGCTGACGCTGCTGGCGAGCACCGGTGTCGAGCCCATGTTGACGAGGGCCACGCCCGAGTCGCCGTTGCGCCGCCACGCCGCCACGCCGACGATCGCCCAGTCCTGGGCCCGCCGGTTGAACTTCTGGAAACCCCAGCCAGCGCCTTGCATTTTCGGCACGCGGATCTCCGTGAGTAGCTCGTCGGCGGCCAGACTGCACGTCAGAAAGCCTTCGTAGAAATCGGCGGCCGAGATCTCCCGAGGACCGTTGGGACAGTGGGCGACGTACGTCGCCCCGAGTGCCAACGTGGTCGCCGGCAGGTCGCTGGCCGGGTCGGCATGGGCGATCGAGCCGCCGATCGTGCCACGGTGGCGGACCGGGGGATCCCCGACGTGGCTCGCCGCGTGGGCGAGCAGCGGGACATGCTCGGCGAGCAGCGCCGAGGTCTCGATGTCGCGGTGGCGCGTGAGCGCCCCGATGGCGATGTGGTCGCCGGCGTCGCGAATATACGACAGGTCGGTGATCCGGCCGATGTCGATGAGCACGGACGGCTGAGCGAGGCGCAACTTCATCAGCGGCAGCAGGCTGTGCCCGCCGGCAAGAAACTTGGCGTCTTCGCCGTGCTGGCCGGCGAGGCTGACCGCCTCCTCGGCGCTCGACGCCCGGACATAGTCGAACGCGGCGGGGATCATGACTCGCCTCCCTCGGGTGGTGCGGTGGTGGTTCGTGCGGTGACACCCGGGTGTTCGCCGAGGTCCGTCGATGCCGTGTCGGTGTCCGATGCGGTTGTTCCGTGGATCGCCTTCCAGACGTTGAACGGGCTCGCCGGCATCGGCACATCGGTGACGCCGAGGCCGGAGAGGGCGTCGACGATGGCGTTGATCACCGCCGGAGCGGCGCCGATCGTCCCGGCCTCGCCGATGCCCTTGACACCGAGCGGGTTCGTCGGCGACGGGGTGACCGTCTGGTCGAGCTTGAGCGACGGCACGTCGCTCGCCGCCGGCACCAGGTACTCGGCAAGTGTCGAGGTCTGCAGGTTGCCGTCGGAATCGAACACGGCCTCCTCGAACAACGCCTGGGCGAGCCCCTGGATCACCCCGCCGTGGATCTGCCCCTCGACGATCAACGGGTTGACCTGCACACCGCAGTCGTCGACGGCGACGTAGTCGAGGACGTCGACTGCGCCGGTCTCCGTGTCGACCTCGACGGCGCACATGTGCGTGCCGAACGGCCACGAGAAGTTCGGTGGGTCGTACGTGACGTGGGCCTCGAGGTTCGGTTCCATCCCATCGGGGAGGTTGTGGGCGGTGAACGCCTCGAAGGCGATGGCGGCGAGCGGCATCGTCTTGTCGGGTGAGCCGGCGACGGTGAACGCACCGCCCTCGAACGTCAGGTCTTCGGCGCTCGCCTCCAGTTGGTGGGCGGCAATCTGCTTGGCCTTGTCGATGACGCGGTCGCACGCCATGGCGATGGCGACACCGCCGACGGCGAGCGACCGGGAGCCGTAGGTGTCCATACCGAGCGGGGCGATCGCCGTGTCGGAGTGCAGGACGTCGACGTCGTCGGGGCTGATCCCGAGCTGCTCGGCGACGATCATCGACCACGCCGTCTCGTGGCCCTGCCCGTGCGGTGAGCTGCCGGTGACGACCTGCACCTTGGCGGTGGGCAGGACCCGGACAGTCGCCGCCTCCCAGCCACCGGCCGAGTAGTTGAGCGACGCCAGCACACGTGACGGGGCGAGCCCGCACATCTCGAAGTACGACGACACGCCGACGCCGAGGCGCTTCGTGGCGCCCTCGACGTTCTGCGTCTGCTGGCGCTGACGGATGGCGTCGTAGCCGATCAGCGCCGCCGCCTTGTCGGCCGCCGCCGGGTGGTCCCCGGAGTCGTATTCGAGTCCGCTCCACGCCGTGTACGGGTACGACGCCGTCGGGATGTAGTTGCGCCGGCGCAGCTCGAGTGGGTCGATGCCAATCTTGGCGGCGAGGGAGTCCATCGCCCGCTCGATGGCGTACGTCGCCTCGGGGCGGCCCGCGCCGCGGTAGGCGTCGGTAGGCGTCATCGTCGTGAACACCGACGTGCACTCGAAGTCGTAGGCCGCCGGCAGGTCGTAGACGCCGGCGTACAGGAATGCCCCGAGCAGCGGGATACCTGGCGTGACGAGCTGGAGGTAGGCGCCCATGTCGGCGAGGAGGCGGACGCGTACGGCGGTCAGCTTGCCGTCGGCGTCGGCGGCCAACTCGATGTTCTGGATCTGGCCGCGGCCGTGGATCGTCCCGAGGGCGTTCTCGGTGCGCGACTCGTTCCAGCGCACGGGGACGCCGTGGCGCTTGGCAAGGGCCATGCACAGCAGCTCCTCGGCGTAGACGTTGAGCTTCGAGCCGAATCCACCGCCCACGGACGGGGCGACGACGCGGACCTGTTGTTCGGCGAGGCCGAGGGTGATCGCCGACATGATCTTGAGGATGTGCGGGATCTGCGTCGTCGAGTACAAGGTGATGTCGCCGCCGAACGGCTGCGGAACGGCGGCGACGGCCCGTGTCTCCATCGCCATCGGGATCAGCCGCTGCTGGACGTAGCGCTCCTGGACGGCGTGGGCGGCGTCGGTGAAGGCGGCGTCGACCTGACCCTCGGAGCCCTCGACCTTGAGCGCCCAGGTGTAGCTCTTGTTGGTCCCGAGATCGTCGTGGATCACCACGCGGTCGGACAGGGCATCCTCGAGATCGATGACTGCTTCGAGCGGTTCGTACTCGACGTCCACGAGCTCGGCGGCATCTCGTGCGGCCGTCTCCGACGTCGCCACGACGGCGGCGACGCCGTCGCCGGCGTAGCACACCTTGTCCCTGGCGAGGGGGTAGTGCGGCGGGTTCTTCATGTCGTCCGTGACCGGCCAGGCGCACGGCATCGGCGCCGCCCACGCCTCGGCGAGATCGGCACCGGTGTAGACGGCGACGACCCCGTCGGCACTGGCCGCCCCCGAGGTGTCGACGGAGGTGACGCGGGCATGGGCGTAGGGACTGCGGACGACGGCGAGGAACAACGCACCGGGGATGTCGAGGTCGGCGGTGAAGCGGGCCTCGCCGGTGAGCAGGGCGGGGTCCTCGCGGCGGAGGCGGCGCTGGCCGATGACCGTGTTGGCACGAGCTTCGGTGACAGTCATTGGAGGATCCTCTCTGTGATGCGAGCGACCGAGCGCCAGCGAGGGAGCGGCCAGCAGCGGCCTGCGTGGCCGGGGAACGCAATGAACGTCATCGGTGGATCACCCGGCCTCGGCGGCCGCGAGTACCGCCTTGACGATGTTGTGGTAGCCGGTGCAGCGGCACAGGTTGCCCTCGAGGCCGATGCGTACGTCGGCCTCGGTGGGATGGGGCTGCTCGTTGAGCAGGCTCGTCGCCGCCATGATCATCCCCGGCGTGCAGTAGCCGCACTGGAGGCCGTGGTTCTCCATGAACGCCTGCTGCATCGGGTGCAGCTCGCCGTCCGTGGCGAGGCCCTCGATGGTGACGATGTCGGCGCCGTCGGCCTGGACTGCCAGCATCGTGCAGCTCTTGACCGACTCCCCGTCGACGTGGACCGTGCACGCCCCGCACGACGAGGTGTCGCAGCCGATGTTCGTGCCCGTCAGCTTGAGCTGCTCGCGCAGGAACTGCACGAGCAGGGTGCGCGGTTCGACCTCGCCGCTGCGTGCGGAACCATTGACCGTGAGTGAAATCTCCACCCGATTACCCCCTATATCTGCGTTCCCCGGCCACGCAGGCCGCTGTTGGCCGCTCCTCGGCTGGCGCCTCGTCGCTCGCACAATGCGTGGATGCTCATCTTGTCACGACCGCTGCGTCCAACGCTCAAGCGAGCGTGCGGAGTTGGCTACGAGTGCAGTTGTTGGGCGAGGTAGTGCTCGATACCGATCTGATTGATCGTCTCCAACTGCGTCTCCAGCCAGTCGACGTGCTCCTCCTCGTCGGTGAGGATCGACTCGAGCAGCTCGCGGCTGCCGTGATCGCCTTTGGCGAGGCACAGGGCGATGCCGTCGCCGAGGCGCTCGAGGGCGGCCTGCTCGACGGCGAGGTCGGATTGGAACTGCTCGAGCACGGTCTCGCCGACGCGCAGTGTGCCGAGGCGCTGCAGGTTGGGAACGCCTTCGAGGTAGAGGATCCGCTCGACGAGCTCCTCGGCGTGTTTCATCTCCTCGATCGACTCTTCGCGGACCTTCCCGCCGAGGCGTCGGTATCCCCAGTTGTCGCACATCTTGGCGTGGACGAAGTACTGGTTGATCGCCGTCAACTCTCCGGTGAGCACGTCGTTGAGCAGCTCGAGGATGTCGTCGTCGCCTCGCATGAAGGCGACACTACGTCAATCAGGCGATGACGAGACGCTTGCCGCGGACGGCGACCGGATTCGCCGCCGGGCAGCGTTCAGCGAGCAACTCGTCGAGGGTCGGGTGGCAGCTCATGCAGCAGCTGCCGGCCTGGCACCGTTCGGCGATCTCGGCGATCGTCGTTGCCCCGTGGTCGATCTCGCGGCGGACGCGGCGTTCGTTGACGCCATGACACAGACACACGAGAGCCACTAGCCCCGTAAGGTATCCCTAATCCCTTCCGATTACAAGGCTGCACAATCAACGGTCGGTTTGCAGCGAGGTCGGGCGCTGCGACTTCGGGAGTTTGGCGACCACCAATTCGTAGCTGGTATCGATGGCCTCCTCGATCTCGTCGTCCGGGATGGCGCGACCGATCCGCAGCGTGTTCCATCCGGATCGGCCGATGTACGCCATCACCGCGGCGTCATCCGGATAGCGGGCGAGCCATTCATCCGCCTCGTCACGGTTTGCGCCAGCCTTCACTCCGACGGCGTCAGCGCCCATGAAGGCGAAGATCTTGCCCTTGCCGGACGGACCGACCTTGGCCACGGTGTCGCCTTCCCAGGGTTCGTCCTCCCACGCCCCCGGCTTGGCGAGGCAGTAAGTCACCAACTCGTCCTGTGTCATGCTCCGACGGTAGCCATCGGAGTGTTTCGTGCGGGGCGTATCAGCAGCAAACACTCGATCAGCAGCAAACACTCCGATGGGAGAGCGGTCAGAGCTGGGAAGTGAGCCGACGGACCAAGGTGAGCACGTCACCGGGGTGGCGCAGGCGGCGACGTGCCGAAGTCCGGCCGGCGCCGACGCGGACGCCGAGGTCACCGGGCCCGAGTGCGGCGAAGACGTCCTCGTCGGTGATGTCGTCGCCGACGAACGAGACGGCGGCCGCACCGACTTCGCTGCGCATTTCGGCGATCGCTGCCGCCTTGCTCGCCTCCCGAACCGCCAACTCGACGATGCGATGGCCGCGCCTGACGTGGGCCCCTGGCACCGCCGCGGCTGCCGTCGTGAGCGATCCCAACGCCGGCTCGGCAGTAGCCGGATCCGCCTCGCGCACGTGAACCACGACGGCCGTCGGCTTGTTCTCGACCCAGGCGCCGCCGCCGGCATCTCGGGCGCCCCGATCGGCGAGCACACGCAAGCGGGCGAGTCGCTCGGTCTCCGCGTCGGTGAGGGGAGCGAGCGGGCGACCGCGCCGCTCGGCGCCGTGGCTGCCGGCAACGAGGAGGGCCTCTGGAAACCCGAAACGGGCGAGGTTCTCGACGTTGCGCCCGGACACGATGCCCACCGGAGTGCGCGCCGCCAGCCCACTGACGGCATCGAGGAGGCCAGGGAGGAGCGCGGCGTCGGCGGCGTGGGCGACGATCGGAGCGAGCACGCCGTCGACGTCGAAGGCGGCCAGCAGCGGCCGCCCCAACGACGCGACCTCGCCGGCGACGACGGTCGGGTCGTCGAACGACGGCTCCGCTGCGCTCACGCGGCGCCTCCCTCCATCGGTCGACGTCTCAACCCGGTGAGGTCCTCGAGGAAGCGCTCGGCCCAGCTGCGCACGTCGCTGCGAGCGACGGCGTCGCGCAGCGCCGCCATCCGTCGGGTCCGCTCGGTGTGGTTCATCTCGATGGCGTTGACGATCGCGGCACGCATGGCGTCCTCGTCGTGGGGGTTGACGAGCACGGCGTCGGTGAGCTGGTCGGCCGCACCGGCGAACTCCGAAAGGACGAGCACCCCGTTGACGTCACGCCGCGAGGCGACGTACTCCTTGGCGACGAGGTTCATCCCGTCGCGCAGCGGGGTGACGAGCATGACGTCGCCGGCGAGGTAGAGGGCGACGAGGTCCTCGAGCGACAGCGAGCGGTAGAGGTAATGCAGCACTGGCTGGCCGATGCGGGCGTGCAGCCCGTTGATCTCGCCGACGAGGCGCTCGACCTCGTGGCGCTCGTCCTGGTAGTGCTCCACCGCTTCCCGCGTCGGCGTGGCGACCTGGATCATCACGCAGCGCTCGGCGTCGAGCGTGCCGTCGTCGAGCAGCGACCGGAACGCCCGCATCCGCGCCCCGATGCCCTTGGTGTAGTCGAGGCGGTCGACGCCGAGGAGGACGACCTCAGGGTTGCCGAGCCGGGATCGCACCGTCGCCGAGGCCCGGCGCACATTGCGTTCGGCCGCGACGTCATTGAACTCGGCGACGTCGATCGAGATCGGGAAGGCGCCGACCTTGACGTGACGGCCGGTCGTCGTCACCAACTCGGTGGGTCGGTTCGGTTCCTGCAGGATGAGGTCGCCGGCGGGCGGCTCGCCCAGCAATCCGAGGCGTTGGGCGATGACGGCGAAGTTCTCGCCGCCCATCAACCGCTGGAAGCCGACGAGGTCGGCGCCGAGTAATCCTTCGATGATCTCGTTGCGCCAGGGCAGGCGTGCGAACAGCTCCCAGGGCGGGAACGGGACGTGGAGGAAGAAGCCGATCGTGGCGTCGGGGCGAAGCTCACGGACCATCGCCGGGACGAGTTGGAGCTGGTAATCGTGGACCCAGATCACGGCTCCTGGAGGGGCGACTCCGGCGAGGTGCTTGGCGAACCGCTCGTTGACTGCGACGTAGGCGTCCCACTGCTGCGCCCTGAACGTCGATTCGCGCACCGCGTCGTGATAGAGCGGCCACAACGAGTCGTTGGAAAATCCCTCGTAGTAGTCGTCATGCTCGCTCTGCGAGAGCTGCACGGGGTGCAGTTCGACACCGTCAAGGGTGAACGGCGCGGCGTCGTCGTCGACGACGCCGGTCCACCCGACCCATGCCCCACCGGCGTCCCTCAGCATCGGCAGCAGGGCGCGGACGAGTCCACCAGGGCTCGGCGTCCAGGAGTCGTCTGCGGCGCGCATCACCGGCAGACGGTTGGCGGCGACGACGAGCGGCCGCGACGGGGTGGCCGGCGATGAGGTCACCTGACCAGGATGCCCCCTCGCCGGTCCAACGAGCCAGCGGTTCTGGGATTACCCGAGCAGATCGGCGATGTCGACGACGGCGAGTACGGCGAGGGCGACGAGCACGGCGCTCCCGAGGGCCGCGTACCACCAGCGCTTGGGATGGTCGGCGGCGAAGAAACGACGCATGCTGAGCACGATGCACACCATGGCAACGGCGTTGACGGCGAGCCCGACCGCCGGTCCGACGCCCTTGGCGATGCCGAGCGCCGGGAGCACGAATGGGAAGACGACGTACATCAGCAGACAGCGCACCGTGGCGACGAGCATCGACGTCTGGAACGCCTTGCGCGCCCCCTCGGCAGTGCCCGCCGGGCCATCGACGGGGAGGCGCAGCAGGCGCCGCATCAGCCGATCGCCCGGTGAGCGCTGGGGAGCGGCGACGGCGAGTTCGGGGGGTGCGGCGGTCAACGACATGATGTCTCCACGCTACGCGTCGCACCCGACAAGGCGCATCACCTCGTTCGGATGATCGGCGATCGCCCAGGCGCCGGCCGCGTGCAGCTCCTCGCGCGAGCCGTACCCCCAGGTCACGCCGATCGTGTCGATCCCGTGGGCGGCTGCTCCCTCGACGTCGAAGCGACGGTCGCCGATCATGACGGTCCCGTCGCCTCCGACGAGACCGAGACGATCGAGCACGGAGGCGATGACGTCGGCCTTGGTGTGGAGGACGTAGTCGTCGCTGGCCGCGCCGATGACCTTGAATCGGTCGGTGAGATCGAAGTGCTCGATCACCCGTCGCGCCGAGGTCTCCGGCTTCGACGTGGCGACACAGAGCGTGTGGCCGGCGTCCGCCAGGGCTTCGAGGAGGCCGCCGACGCCGTCGTACATGCTCGTCTCGAACAGCCCGGTGTCGTCGTAGATGGCGCGGTAGGCGACCGTCACCTCGTCCACGCGGTCGGCCGGGACGCCGATGTCAGGCAATCCGATCGTGAACGGTGGGCCGATCGCCGTGCGCAGGAGCTCGTCGCTTGGCACCGGCAGGCCGACCTCGGCGAGGGCCAGCTTGAGGGTGCCGCAGATCCCCGGCTCCGAGTGCGACAGCGTGCCGTCGAGGTCGAACAAGACGACGTCACGGCGCGGAGCGGCGTCAGCTATCACGCCCCCACTGTGCCAGCCGATCCACAGATTCCGGCGGTCCGTTCAGATTGGTGAGCCACGCCTGCAGGTTTCTGGCTCTCCTCACCCTTTCGTGAATCTGGCCCAGCGCGGGCCGGGCGCGTTGGCTCTGGAAGCAGGCGGCCGTCGTTCCGACTTCTTGGTCGATTTGGCGCCACTAACGTCGCCAACGGAACCAAAAAGTTCGCGACGCAGACCCGAACCGCCGATCGGGGTGACACTGCTTCCAGAGCATTCGAGCGTGACGAAGCGAGCGGGGTGAATCCACGGATACGTCAGAAGCGCCAGGTTCGCACGCGTGGGCTCACCAATCAGGGGCGTAGCCAGCGGGCCGACGTGGTGACGGCAGCGAGAACGTCGGGGAGCGGTTCGACCCCGAGGCCGGGGCCCGTCGGCACGGCGACGTGGCCGTCGGCGTCGAGCACGAACGGCGTCGTCAGATCGCGCTCCCAGTAGCGGTCCGACGCCGACGTGTCGCCAGGCAGCGAGAACCCGGGCAGCCCGGCGAGGGCGAGGTTGGCCGCCCGCCCGAGGCCTGTTTCGAGCATCCCGCCGCACCACACCGGCACGCCGTGGACCTGGCACATGTCGTGAACGCGCTTGGCCTCGAGGTAGCCGCCCACCCGGCCGGCTTTGATGTTGACGATCGAGCAGGCCCCGAGGGCGATGGCGTCGGCCGCTGTCTTCGCCGACGTGATCGACTCGTCGAGACAGATCGGCGTGCGCATCCGCTGGGCGAGGAGGGAGTGGTGGCGCAGGTCGCCGGCGGCGAGCGGTTGCTCGATCAGCAACAAGTCGAACGCGTCGAGCTGGGCGAGGTGGTCGGCGTCGTCGAGCGTGTAGGCCGCGTTGGCGTCGACCTGGAGGAGCAAGTCGTCGCCGAAGCGCTCGCGGACAGCGGCGACGCGTTCCACGTCCAGACCTGGTTCGATCTTCAGCTTGATCCGCCGGTAACCATCGTCGAGATATCCGGCCACCTGATCGAGCAGCTCGGGGACACGATCGGTGATCCCGACGGAGACGCCTGCGGGCACACGGTCCTTGACCGCTCCGAGATGTTCGCCGAAGGACACGCCCGCGGCGCGCAGCTCGGCGTCGAGGATGGCCATCTCCACAGCGGCTTTGGCCATCGGATGGCCCTCGAACACGGCGAGCAGGGGCTCGACGTCTACGGCGCCGACTTCGCCGCGGTCGAACAGCATTGGGGCGAAGAAGTTGGCGATGACGTGCTCGGCTCCGTCGACGTACTCCGCTGAGTAGCGCGGCTCGGCGCCCGCCACGCACTCACCCCAGCCGGCGACGGCCGCTCCATCGGCCGTCCCCTCGACCCGGACGAGCAGCACGTCGCGGTCGTGCTCGGTGCCGAACGACGTGCGGAAGGGGGTGCGCAGTGGCATCGCCACCCTGCGCAGCTCGATGCCGGCCAGCTTCACGACGGCGTGGCCTCGCGGATCGCTCGCCACACTCGTTCGGGCGTCGCCGGCATGTCGACGTGGCGGATGCCGAGGTGGGCGAGGGCATCGACGACTGCCGACTGAACCGCTGGCGTCGATCCGATGGTGCCGGACTCGCCGACGCCCTTGGCGCCGAGCGGGTTGACGGGAGTCGGTGTCTCCATCGGCACCAGCTCGAAGCTCGGCAACTCCGCGGCGCTGATCATCGCGTAGTCGGCGAGGTTGGAGGTGATCGGGTTGCCGTCCTCGTCGTAGCGCACCTCCTCCATCAGCGCCTGCGCCACCCCGGAGGCGATCCCGCCGTGGAGCTGACCCTCGACGAGCAGCGGGTTGACGATGCGCCCGGCGTCGTCACACGCCACATGGCGGACGAGGCGCACTTGGCCGGTCTCGGAGTCGACCTCGACGACGGCGACGTGGGCTCCGAACGGGAACGTCGGCACCGTCCAGTCGCACGTCGTCGTTGCGGCGAGCTTGGTGCCCTGTTCGAGCGACGCCGCGGCGACATCCACCCATGTCAGCGTCACCGCCGGTGTGCCGGCTACGTGGAAGTGCCCCAGCGACGCGTCGAGGACGACGTCGGCGACGTCCGCTTCCAGCTGACTGGCGGCGATGCCGCGAGCGATGTCGACGAGCTCGGACGCCGCGGCGTCGACCGCGGCGCCGCCGATCTGCAGCGAGCGCGAGCCCAACGTGCCGCCACCGGTCGGTACGAGATCGGTGTCGCCCCAGACGACGCGGATCGCCGAGACGGGCAGGCCGGTGTGCTCGGCGGCGATCATCGCCCATGCCGTCTCGTGGCCCTGGCCGTGTGGCGAGGTACCGGTGTAGACAACGGCGCCGCCGTCTCCGTCGACTTCGATCGTGGCCGTCTCGCTGCCTGGAATGCTGTTGGTGATCTCGACGTACGTGCTCACGCCGATGCCGAGCAGCGTGCGGTCGCCTAGCTCGCGCCGCCGCTGCTGATCCGCCCGCAGTTCGTCGTAGCCGGCGGCGGCGAGAACACGGTCGAGGGCCCCGACGTAGTCGCCGACGTCGTAGGTCTGCCCGATGGCCGTTTCGTGCGGATCACCGAACGGGGCGATCAGGTTGAGCCGGCGGATCTCCGCCGGGTCGCGTCCGAGCTCGGCAGCGAACAGGTCGATGGCCCGCTCGATCGCTGCCGTCGCCTCCGGCCGGCCGGCACCGCGAAAGGCGACGATCGGCGGCGTGTTGGTGACGACCGATCGTGCCCGGCACTCGATGTTGGCGATGTCGTACACGCCGGACGCCATCGGCCGGGTCATGAACGTTCCGAGCACGGCGCCGATCTCGGCCGAAGCGCCGGAGTCCTGGAGGATGTCGAGTCGGTAGTGGGTCACCCGCCCCTCCCGGGTTCCGCCGATCGTGACGTCGTGCAGTTGGGCGCGGCCGTGACCGAGGACCATCATCGACTCGCTGCGGGTTTCCACCCACGCCACCGGCCGCCCGAGCTCCTTGGCCAGGCGTCCGAGCAGCAACTCCTCTGGATACGGCGTGATCTTGGCGCCGAACCCGCCGCCGACGTCCGGCGTAACAACGCGCGTCTCGGCGGCATCGAGACCGTTGACCTGGGCGATCAGATCGCGGGCGCCCTGGGCGTGCTGCGTCGACAGCCACTCGTAGAGGCGCCCGTCGACCCATGCCGCGGCCGCGGCCCGCGGTTCCAACGGACACGGTGCCATCCGCTGGTTCTTGAAGTGACCAGAAACGACGACCTCGCAGTCGGCGAAGAATCCGTCGTCCGTGAATCCGGGCATCCCCATCGCCGTGCTGTCGACGACGACGTTGCTGCCGGCGCCGTCGAACAGCGCCTCGCCGTCGATCGCCGCCAGTGGATCGATGTAGGCGGGGCGGATGTCGTAGTCGACGACGATGCTGTCGGCGGCATCGGCGGCGGCCGCGGCAGTGGCGGCGACGACGACGGCGACCGGTTCGCCGACGAAGCGCACTCGATCGGCGGCGAGCAACGTGCGGGCGACGGCCGGGTTGAAGCGCGATGGCAGCGGCTCGAGGGCGAGATCGGCAGCGGTGAAGACGGCGATCACGTCGGGCATCGCCTTCGCCTCGGTGGTGTCGATCGACGTGATCGTGCCGTGGGCGACCGCAGAGCGGATGTAGTGGGCGACCGCCGCACCCCGGAACGGCACTTCGCCGTCGATGCGCAGGTCGTCGACGTAACGGCCGCCAGTCGTGATGAACCTGGGGTCCTCCACCCGGAGGACCCGCGTACCGAGGATGCTGCCGACCACTTGAGTCTCCTTGTCGTGACGGGCGGCACTGTAGGGCACGATCCGAGGCCCGCTCGACCTCTGCCGCGCATGCCATCCTGGGGGTGTGGCGTGGTTGGTCAGCGAAGCCAGAGTCCTCGCCGCGGCAGACGTCGCCGGCAGCCGGTCCGACCGCCGCCGCGGCCTGCGCGGGCGCGACGAAATCGACGGTGCCCTGGTGATCACGTCGTGTCGCTGGGTGCACACGTTCGGCATGCGCTTCGCCATCGACGTGGCGTTCGTGGACGACAACGGTGTCGTGGTCAAGATCGTGCGGATGCGCCCGCGGCGCCTGGGTTCGCCCGTCAAGGAGGCCAGCTGGGTCATCGAAGCGACAACCGGTGCCTTCGAACGTTGGGGCCTTTCGGTCGGAGACGTCGTCGAGGTGCGCGACGGCGACTGAATTGGTGCTCGTGGCCACGCCGATTGGGAACCTCGGTGACCTTTCGCCGAGAGCGATCGAGGCGCTGGCCGGGGTGGCGCTGATCTGCTGCGAGGACACCCGGCGCACAGGGCGGCTGCTTCAGGCCGCCGGCGTGGCTGGCCGGCGACTGGCGGTCTGCAACGAGCACACGGAGCGACGCTGCATCGACGAGGTCCTTGGCGTGCTCGGCGACGGCGGCAGCGTCGCCCTCGTGACCGACGCCGGCACCCCGGGGATCAGCGATCCGGGCGAGGTTCTCGTGGCCGCCGTACTCGGCGCTGGCTACGAGGTGTCCACCGTGCCGGGGCCGGCGGCCTTCGTCGCCGCCCTCGTCAGCAGCGGGCTGCCGACGGCGCGGTTCGTGTTCGAGGGGTTCCTGCCGCGCAGCGGGGCAGCTCGTCGCGATCGCCTCACCGAGGTCGCCGCCGAAACTCGGACGGTCGTGCTCTACGAGGCCCCGCACCGAGTCGTTCGCACAATCCGTGATCTCACGGAGGTCTGTGGACCGGATCGCCCGGTGGCGGTCGCCAGGGAGCTGACCAAGCTGTACGAGACGATCGTGCGCGGCACGCTCGGCACAATCGACCTCGGCGAACCGCGCGGCGAGTACGTCATCGTGCTCGGTGGAGCGCCTGCCGTCGATGTCGAAGTCGACGACGAGGCGATCGCCGCAGCGATCGACACGGAAATGGCTGGCGGCGCCTCGACCCGCGACGCGGCGACACGAGCTGCCTCGACACTCGGCGTGCCACGGCGACGCGCCTACGACATCGCGGTCAGGCGTGCTGCGGCTCGATGACAACGGCGGGTCACGGCTTCCACCCATCGTCCCGGATGCGGATTGCCGAGCATCTGGGGGAGTCCTCGGCTACAACAATCACGTGAGCGAATACGTGTCGATGGCGTCGAGTGGGCCGAGCGCGGCGTTCTTCGACCTCGATCGCACGCTGATCTCCGGCTCGTCGGCGTTCGTCTTCGCCGCCGCGGCGCGCCGCGCCGGCCTGATGGGGACCCGCCAGCTCGCTCGTGATGGTGTGTCGGCGGTGCTGTTCAAGGTGCGCGGGGCGAGCGACGACAAGTCGGCTGCCGTGCGCGATCGCATCCTCGGCGCGGTCACCGGGATGCGCCAGGAGGATCTCGTCGCCCTCAACGCAGAGGTGCTTCCGCGACTGCTCGACAAGATCCGCCCCGAAGCGCGGCGTCTCCTCGACCTCCATCGCCACGCCGGGCGGGCGACGTACATCGTGTCGGCGTCACCCGTCGAGATCGTCGAACCGCTGGCGCTGACGCTCGGGATGACGGCCGGCATCGGCACGCGCAGCGTGGTCGCCGACGGTGTGTACACGGGCGAGCTCGCCGGACCGTTCTGTTACGGCCGCGGCAAGGTCGAGGCGATGCAGGAGGTCGCCCGTTGGGAGGGGCTCGACTTCGCCCAGTGTTACGCCTACAGCGACTCGGCCAGTGATCTGCCGATGCTCGAGGCGGTGGGCCATCCCGTCGCCGTCAATCCCGACTCGACGTTGGAGCGTCACGCCCGCCAACGAGGCTGGCCGATCGTCCACTTCAGCCAGCGCACACGGGCAGTGATCCGCCGGGCGGCCGCCGGCGTGGCGGCGACAGCGCTCACCGCCGCCGGCTTCGTCGGCGGCATCCGCTACGCCCGTTTCGCCTCCCGCTGAACCAGGTCGTTCGGGGGGCGAGGCCGTAGCGTGCAACGCGACATGACTCGCTTCTACGCCACGACGCCGATCTACTACGTCAACGACGTGCCCCATATCGGGCACGCCTACACGACGATCGTCGGCGACGCCGTGACGCGTTGGCATCGACTCCGCGGCGAGCAGGTCAAGTTCCTCACCGGCACCGATGAGCACGGCCTGAAGATTCAACGGGCAGCCGACGCCGCCGGGCTGGCGCCGCAGGCGTTCGCCGACGGCATCGCGCCCCGCTTCGCCGCGACGTGGGAGTCGTTGGAGATCGCCAACGACGACTTCATCCGCACCACCGAGCCGCGCCACCGCACCGCCGTCCTCGAGCTGCTGCAGCGTTGCTACGACGCCGGCGACATCGAGATCGACCACTACCGCGGCAAGTACTGCGTGCGCTGCGAGGCCTACTACACCGACGACGAGCTGCTGCCCGGCGGCCTCTGCCCGATCCACAAGCTCCCAGTCGACGAGTTCGAGGAGGAGAACTACTTCTTCCGGCTGTCGCGGTACGGCGATCGACTGCTCGACTGGTACGCCGCTCATCCCGGCTCGATCGTTCCCGAGTTCCGCGGCAACGAGGCGATCGGCCTCATCCGCTCCGGGCTGCGTGACTTCTCGATCAGCAGGACGAGCCTCGACTGGGGGATCCGGCTCCCGTGGGACCCCAAACACGTCGCCTACGTCTGGTTCGACGCCCTGACCAATTACCTCAGCGCCGTCGGCTTCGGTCGTGACGACGAGGAGTTCGCAACGTGGTGGCCGGCCGACCTCCAGTTCATCGGCAAGGACATCATCCGCTTCCACTGCGTGTACTGGCCGGCGATGCTGCTGTCCGCAGGCATCGAGCCGCCGCGACGCTTCGCCGTCGGCGGCTGGCTGCTCGTCGACAACGAGAAGATCTCGAAGACGACGGGCAACGTCGTCAAGCCGCTCGATCTCGTCGACACCGTCGGCGTCGACGGTTTGCGCTACTACGTCCTCGCCGACACGCCGTACGGCAACGACGGCGATTTCACCCGCGACGGGCTGATCGGCCGCTACAACGCCGACCTCGCCAACAACCTCGGCAATCTCACCTCGCGGATCGCCACCGTCGTGGGCTCCAAGTGCGGCGGCATCGGACCGGCTCCGGTCGCCGGCGGATCCCTCGGCGAGGCGGCCGAGACGGCCGTGGCTGCCGCTATCACCGCGTGGGACAACGTCGCTCCGCATCGTGCCTTGGAGGCGACCTGGTCGCTGATCCGGGCGACCAATGCCTACCTCGAAGCGAACGAGCCATGGAAGGCCGAGCCCGGCCCGGACGTCGATGCGGTCCTCGGCGACGCCATCGAGGCGCTGCGCATCGTGACGATCCTCGCCTCGCCGGCGATTCCGGCGACGGCGCAACGGATCTGGGATCGGCTCGGCCTACCCGGTGCCGTCACCGACCAGCGAATCCCCGGCGACACGCTGTGGGGCGGCTACCCCGGCGGGCTACCAGTCACCAAGGGTGAGCCACTGTTCCCCCGCATCAGAGCGTGATGGACTGGGTCGACAGCCACTGCCACATCGATGCCCGCGACGCCCGCCCGACGATCGACGAGGCGCGCGCCGCCGGGGTGACGACGATGATCGTCGTCGGATGCGACCGGGAGTCCTCGATCGGCGCCAGGCAGCTCGCCGCCGCGCACGATGAGATCAGCGCCACGGTCGGGCTGCATCCCCACGAGGCTCGCCACGGGGTCGACACGATCGTCGACCTGATCGACGGCGAGACCCTGGCGATCGGGGAGTGCGGGCTCGACTATCACTACGACCACTCGCCACGCGACGACCAGCGTGAGGCGTTCGCCGCCCAGGTCGCTCTCGCCCACGAGCACCGCCTTCCCCTGGTCATCCACACCCGTGAGGCATGGGACGACACGTTCGACGTGCTCGCCACCGAAGGCGTCCCGAAGCGTGTCGTGTTCCACTGCTTCACGGGCGGTGCCGACGAAGCGCGGCGGGCACTCGATCTCGGTGCGTTTCTCAGCTTCTCCGGCATCATCACGTTCAAGAGCGCCGACGACGTGCGCGACGCCGCCCGGCTGTGCCCAGCCGACCGGCTGCTGATCGAGACCGACAGCCCCTACCTGGCGCCGGTCCCGCATCGTGGCCGGCCCAACCGACCCGCCTTGCTCCCCGTCATCGGCACGCGTCTCGCCGAGCTCCGCCACGTGTCCGTGGGGGACATCTGTTCGATCACCGGCCAAGCGTCGCGCCTCGCATTCGGCCCCCACGACTAAGATCCGGTCACTCGGGTCGGCGAACCCGCGCACCGACAAGAGCACGGACAAGAACCGGAGCACCTCTGAGATTCGACGATCTGGACCGTGGCCGCCTGGTGCTGGCCAGCGTGATCACCCTCGTTGCCCTGCCGACGATCTGGTTGGCGAACCGCAGCGACGACGGGCCGTCCTCGTCGCGTCCCAACGTCGCCGCCGTCGGCCTCGACCCGGGCCAAGCCGATGCCGTCAACGGAGTTGCCGCAGCTATCGACCCGATGGGGACCTCCGGCGCCGCCTATCTCGAGCCGTTGTCGAGCGCGGTGACGCCCGCCTCGGCGGAGATCCACGTCGGCACCGCCCCGGACCAGCCGATCGCGACGGCTCGGGCGTCGTTCCGGCGCAGCGCCGTGCTGTTCGACACCTGCGAGTTCAACGGCGCGGATAGTGGCCGGGAGGTCACCATCATCAACGTCGCCAACGGACGCTCGACGACGTGCACGATCGTCCGCGAAGACGGCCTGGCGGAGGGGGAGCTGCTGATGAGTCAGGGCCGCTTCCAGCGCATCGCCGAGCTCACGGCCGCGCCGATCCACGTCGAGATCCGCCGGTAAGCCCGCCCTCGATGACGCATTCGCGGCAGCGGATCCGCGAGTTGCTCGACGAGCATCAACTCGCACCGCGGCGAGATCGCGGGCAGAACTTCGTGGCCGACGCCAACACGGTGCGGCGCATCGCCCACCTCGCCGGCGTCGGTCGCGGCGACGAGGTCGTCGAGATCGGCGCCGGCCTGGGGTCGCTGACGCTGGCGCTCGCCGAAACCGGCGCCCACGTCACCGCCGTCGAGGTCGACACTGGCCTCGCTGCCGCGCTGCGCGACATCGTCGCCGGGATTCCGGGCGTACGAGTCGTCGAGGCGGACGCGATGACGATGGACTGGGACGCCGTCGTCGGCGCCGGCCGCAGCGCCGTGCTGGTCGCCAACCTCCCGTACAACGTCGCCACGCCCCTCGTCGCCGATGTGCTCGACGGCGTCCCGCAGATCGAGCGGTTGCTCGTGATGGTGCAGCGCGAGGTCGGCGAGCGGTTGACCGCGGCGCCGCGCACTCCGGCGTACGGGGCCGTGTCGGTGAAGGTCGCCTTCTGGGCCTCGGCGCGGATCGTCGGTCTCGTTCCGGCGGCGGTGTTCGTGCCCCGCCCCAACGTCGAGTCCGCCCTCGTCGAGATCGTCCGCCGCCAGCCGCCGGCGACCGATCCCGATGCGCTGTTCGGGCTCGTCCGCACGGCGTTCAACCAGCGGCGCAAGATGCTCCGCCGTTCGCTCGCCGGCGTCGTCAGCCCCGAGCAGTTCGCCGCCGCCGGGATCGAGCCGACGGCACGTCCCGAGGAGCTCGACGTGACGGCTTGGTGCAGGCTGGTCGAGGCGGTGGGCGCGTGAGCGTGAGGGCTCCGGCCAAGTTGACGTGGTCACTGCGTGTCGTCGGGGTGCGCGACGACGGCTATCACCTCATCGACGCCGAGATGGTGACCCTCGACCTCGCCGATGCGTTGATCGTGGCGCCGTCGCCGGCGACAACGCTGACGGTGTCCGGGCCGTTCGCCGGCGGTGTGCCGCTGGACGCCTCGAACCTCGTTCTGCGCGCCCTTGCCGTGCTGGAGCGGACCGCGGCGGTGCACCTCGACAAGCAGATCCCCAACGGTGGCGGGCTCGGCGGCGGGTCGGCCGACGCCGCGGCGATCCTGCGCTGGGCGGGTGTGGACGATCCTGCGACGGCGGCGACGTTGGGTGCCGATGTCCCGTTCTGCCTCGTCGGCGGGCGGGCGACGGTCACCGGCATCGGTGACATCGTCCAACCGTTGCCTCCCGTCGAGCGGATCGTCACCCTCGTCGTTCCCCCGCTGCACGTGAGCACGCCGGCGGTCTATCGGGCGTGGGACGAGCTGGGCGGTACGACCGCACCCGGGCCGAACGATCTCGAGCCGGCAGCGATCCATGTCGAACCCCGGCTGGCGGTGTGGCGCGATCGCATCGACGAGTTGTGCGGGCTGGTCCCGAGGTTGGCCGGGAGCGGAGCGACCTGGTTCGTCGAAGGCAGACGCGACGACGCCCTCGGCGCACTGGGCGGCGAGGGCGCGACGGTGATGGTCTGCCGGACGGCCCCGTAGGGCCGGCGGCTACT
This sequence comes from Ilumatobacteraceae bacterium, assembly GCA_963716665.1. Taxonomy (GTDB): domain Bacteria; phylum Actinomycetota; class Acidimicrobiia; order Acidimicrobiales; family Ilumatobacteraceae; genus Desertimonas. The sequence goes on along the minus strand of CAVQTY010000015.1, from coordinate 74,010 downwards.
TGCGGCGCTGGTGGCGCGTGCGGCGAAGCATCTTCTTGTGCTTCTTCTTCCGCATCCGCTTGCGCCGCTTCTTGATCAACGAACCCATAGGGTCCGCCACGCTACCGGGGGTTCCGCCGTGTCCGGCCGCTACCGTGATCTGTCAACCGTCCGGGGTCGTTCAATCGGTAGGACAGCGGGTTTTGGTCCCGAGAATAGGGGTTCGATTCCTCTCCCCGGAGCACGGCGCGATTGACGCGATAAGTCAGTCGCGACGCGGTAGACCTGTGTTGTGACCGTGTCTGCCATCGTGCTCGCCGCCGGGGAGGGAACGCGGATGCGCTCCGACCGGCCCAAGCCGTTGCACCTGATCTGCGGCCGGGCGATGGTTCTCCACGTCATCGAGGCCCTCCAGCGGCTGCGGCCGGCCACGACAGCGGTCGTCGTCGGCCACCATGCCGAGAAGGTCACGACGAAGATCTCCAAGCTCGCCCCGCCCTGGGCGAACATCACGTTCGCCGAGCAGTTCGAACAGCGCGGCACCGGCGACGCGGCGGCGTGCGGGATGACCGCCATCCCGGGCGACGACCTCGACGACGAATCCACGGTCGTCGTATTGCCCGGCGACACCCCGCTGCTGCGCCCCGAAACGCTCGACGAGCTCGTCGCTGCCCACGTCGCCAACGACAATGCCGTCACGATGCTGACGTCTGAGCTCGACGACCCGGCTGGCTACGGCCGCATCGTCCGGGGCGCCGACAACCGGGTTCTCCGCATCGTCGAACAGCGCGACGCCAGTGCCACGGAGCGGGAGATCAGCGAGGTCTGCACGAGCATCTACGCCTTCCGCCGCGATCTCCTCGGCCCGGCGCTACGCCACCTGTCGCCGGACAACGCCCAAGGTGAGTACTACCTCACCGATGTCGTCGGGTCGCTGGCGGCGATGGGCCACCGAGTGGACTGCGTCATGGCCCCGGCCGACGAGACCCAGGGCGTCAACGACCGCTGGCAGCTCGCCCTCGCCGAGCGCGAGCTGCGCGCCCGCACCAATCGGCGGTGGCTGCTCAACGGCGTGACCATGCTCGACCCGCGCCAGACGTTCGTCGATGTGACCGTCGATCTCGGGCGTGACGTCACGTTGTATCCAGGGACGATGCTGCACGGGTCGACGGTCGTCGGCAACCGCGGCGAGATCGGCCCGAACACCAGGCTGATCGATTGCAAGGTGGGGGAGCGGGCGACGGTTCAGTACTCCGTGGGCACGTCGGCGACGATTGGCGCTGGGGCCCGGGTCGGGCCGTTCGCCGCCCTCCCTCCCGGCACGGTCGTCGCGAACGAAGAGGTCACCGGTCCCTTCTACACTGCACAGCAGTGACAGTGCCGGGGACAGCTCTCACGTGACGGAGATCGAGAAGGTCACCACGAAGCGGTTGGCGCTGTACACCGGCCGCACCCACCCGGATCTCGCTACCGAGGTCGCCGATCATCTCGGAATCCAACTCGGCCAGGCGAACATCGTCCAGTTCGCCAACGGCGAGCTCAAGCCACGGTTCGCCGAGAGCGTGCGCGGCGACGACGTGTTCATCCTCCAGAGCCACTACGGCGTCGACGACCGTTCCGTCAACGACTCGATCATGGAGCAGCTGATCATGATCGACGCCGCCTACCGGGCGTCGGCGAAACGGATCACTGCCGTCTGCCCGTACTACGGCTACGCCCGCCAGGATCGCAAGGCCGAGGGTCGCGAACCGATCACGGCCCGGCTGATCGCCGACATGTTCAAGGCCGCCGGGGCCAAGCGGATGATCTCGATCGACTTGCACGCCGGGCAGATCCAGGGCTTCTTCGACGGCCCGGTCGACCATCTCACGGCGTTGCCGGTGCTCGAGGACTACGTCCGAGCCAACGCCGAGGCACCGGTGATCGTGTCGCCCGACGCCGGACGCATCAAGGTCGCCGAGCGGATGGCCCAGCATCTCGGCGACTGCGGCGCCGACCTGGCGTTCTGCTACAAACGTCGGCCCAAGGGCACGGCGAACGTCGCCGAGACGATCGAGGTGATCGGCGACGTCGATGGACGCCTCTGCGTGCTCACCGACGACATGATCGACACCGCGAGCACCGTCTGTTCCGCCTCCGAGTTGCTCCTCGAACGCGGTGCGACCGAGGTGTGGGCGATGGCGACCCACGGCGTGTTGTCCGGTCCGGCGATCGATCGCCTGAAGAACTCGCCGATCGAGCGCATCGTGCTGACCAACACGCTGCCGTTGCCGCCGGAGAAACAGCTGCCGAAGATCGAGGTGCTGTCGATCGCCCCGCTGATCGCCGAGGCGCTCGGCGCTGTGTTCGACGACGCCAGCGTCAGCGAGATCTTCCACGGGGAAAACCTCGCCTGAGATTGGCTAGCCGTCGGCTGACTCGTTGGCACACGCCCACTCGGGGACCGAGACGTCGAGGACACAGTCGAGGGCCATCTCCCACGGGTCGATGGTTCCGTTTCCGTCACCATCGGGAACCGGAGGATCTGCGCTCGTGAGCAGCGCCGCGAACGTGTCCGGGCCGACCAGCCCGTCGACTTCGAGCCCGGCGTTCGCTTGGAACGCCCGGACCGCCTTCTCGGTGGCCGGGCCGAAATAGCCGTCGGTGTCAAGACCGGCGCCGTGAAAGTTGAGCATCATCTGGGTGATGACCACGTCGATGCCCTGCTCACAGCGCTGCACCGGATAGGCGCGGTCACTGGCGACGTACTCGTCGCATTGGCCGGCTGCCGTCGAAGTCGGCGGCGCGGTCGTGGTCGTCGTGGTGGGAGTAGCCGGCGGCGCAGGTACGCCGAGTCGGTCGATCGTGGCGACGGTGCCCGCAGGGCAAGCGATCTCGACAGCGGCGGGCGCCTCCGCAGTCGTGTCGACGGCGACGATGCGGACGGGTTGCCATTCGCCGGTCTCGGGATCTTCGGTGTCGGCGAACGTGCCCAGCCAGAAGCGGCCGTCGAAGTCGGCGTGAACCGGAAGTCGGCCGACCTCACCGAGGTCGGTGCGTCGAAGCTCGCGGCCGGTCACGGCATCCGTCACGACCACATTCCAGTTCGTCTGGGAAACAGGCTCGACCCAGCTCAGCGTCGGTTGGCCGCCGTCGGCTGGACCGGCTGCCACGGGCCACCAGCGGTCGGGCGGCACGTCCGGTTCGTTCTCGTCCGGCAGCGCCCAGTCCTCCAGTGCTTCGCCACCCGGGCCGAAGGCGGAGTGCCACTCGTATGCCTCCGAGGTCCCTCGTTCGAGGACCCGGTCGGCGCCGATTGTGGCCGTGCTCACCCCCCACTCCCAGCCGCCGGCCTCGGAGAACTCAACTCGCGACCCGTCGGTGAAGTCGGCGAAGACGGCGCCGATGCCTTCCGGGTCATCAGGGCGCACCTCGCCATTGGCCTCGATCACCGCCGCGGCGGAACGGCCGCCGAGCCAGCCGACACCGGTCAACTCGACCTCGCCTTCGGCGACCGGTGCCACCGATCCGCCCGGGGGAACGCGGTAGACCCCAAACCTTCCGTCGGGAGCCGCTTCGGCCCACACCGTCCCGTCCGGGCCACGGACGGCGAGGTTGGGTGCGGCGGCAATCGGCGCGTCGAGCAACTCGGAGCCGGCGGCACGGACCGCGGCCACGCCGCCCTCGTGGGGGATGATCAGGTTGAGGCCCTCGGGAACGGTCCCGCACACGGCGCCGAGGGGCTGGGGCGGCGGGGAGGAGGCCGTGACGACGCCGATGCCGGAGATGGCGAGGGCACCGGTCATCGCCGTCGCGGTGAGTAGCGGGGGGATCCGACGGTTCATGCTCTTCAAAGCGTTCCCGCTGTCGCCGCGATTCACCCCATCGGCCGGACGGTCCGGTCGGCGCAGGTGTCCCGGTAGGCTGATCCGCCGGTTTCGGGACTCCGAACCACCACGTCGATCCACCCTTCTCCGAGGACCCGCACATGCCTACCGTGCTCATTGCCAACACTGGCCGCCCGACGGGGAGCGCCGCGTCGCGTCGCCTTCGCCGCGAAGACCACATCCCCGGCGTCGTGTACGGACACGGGATGGACCCGCTGTCGGTCACCGTCGACCGCCGTGAGCTGCGCCTGGCTGTGTCCGGGGCGGCCGGTCTCAACACGGTGCTCGACCTCACGGTCGACGGCAAGGTCTATCCGGCGATCATCAAGGACCTGCAGCGCCATCCCGTGCGCCGCAACATCGCTCACATCGATTTCCTCCAGGTCAACCTCGACGAGGAGATCACCGTGGCCGTCCCGGTGCGCCTCGAGGGTGAGGCGACCGAGGTGCTCCAGAACAACGGCCTGGTCGACCCGGCGGTTGACTCGATCGAGGTCGTGACGACCCCGCGCAACATCCCGGCCGAGTTCGTGATCGACGTCAGCGCGATGACGATGGACACGGTGATCCGTCTCGAGGACGTGCCGATGCCCGAGGGCGTCACCGCCGCCGGCGATCCTGACATGCCGATCGTCACGGTGCTGACGATGCGCGCCGAGGTCGCCGAGATCGAAGCCGCCGACGCCGAGCTCGCCGAAGCCGCTCACGAAGCCGCCGAGGGCGAAACGGCCGAAGCCGGCGAAGCGCCCGCTGCCGAGGGCGAAACCGACACCGACACCGACACCGAGTAGCCGGCTCCGGCATTGCGCGGTGAAGCGCGGTGAAGCGGTCCACGCCATTCGACTGGCTCGTCATCGGGCTCGGCAATCCGGGGAAGCAGTACGCCGGGACACGCCACAACGTCGGCGAGCAGGTGATCGCTGAACTGGCCCGTCGTCACGACGCGACGCTCAAGTCGGGCCGCAACAACGCCCTCGTCGCCGAGTCGCGCATCGGCGAGGAGCGCGCCGTGCTCGCCTTTCCGCTGACCTACATGAACGATTCGGGGCTGGCAGTCCGCTCGCTGGTGCGCCGTTACCGGATCGAGGAGCCGAGCCAGGTCATCGTCGTCCACGATGAGCTCGACCTTCAACCGGCCACCGTGCGCGTCAAGGTCGGCGGCGGGCTGGCGGGGCACAACGGATTGCGCAGCGTCGCGTCGCACCTCGGCACGACCGACTTCGTGCGCGTGCGCATCGGGGTGGGCAAGCCGCCGTCCAAAGAGCGTGGTGCCGATCACGTCCTCGACCGCCTGCCGGCCCGCCAGCGCGAGTTGTTCGGGGTCGCCGTGCAGGAGGCCGCCGACGCCGTCGAGTTGACGATCGCCGATGGGCCCGATGCGGCGATGCGGCGCTTCAACGTCCGCGCTGCTGATGCCTGAAGGTGACACGATTCGTCGGCTCGCCGAGCGGATCAACCGGCGCTTCGCGGGACAGCGGTGCACACGCACCGTTACCCGCGACCCGCGTCTCGTCGGCGTCGACTTCACCGGCGCGGTCTTGGTCGATGCCGACGCCCACGGCAAGCACCTGTTGGTCCGCTTCGACGACGGGAGATCCCTCTTCGCCCACTTGCGCCTCGACGGCGCGTTCGTGGTGGGACCGGCGGCCGACGCCCTGGCATGGAAACGGCGCATCGAGTTGTGGATGGAGGACGGCCGGCTGACCGCCGTCGACGTGCCGATCCTCGGTGTCGTCGCCACGGCCAACGAGAGCAGCATCGTCGGCCACCTCGGCCCTGACTTGTGCGGGCCGGAGGTTCCCGACCTCGACGTGGTCGTCTCGCGCATGGCGACGGAGCCGGAGCAACTCCTCGCCGCGGCCCTACTCGATCAGCGCAATGTCGCCGGGTTCGGCAACGTGTACGCCGTCGAGCTGCCGTTCGTCGTCGGGGTCTCGCCGGAGCAGCCGATCGGGAGCATCGACGGCCTGCCCGGTCTGATCGCCCTCGGTACGGCGGTGATCCGCACCAATGCCGAGCGCGGCCCGCAGAACACCACCGGACGCCGGCTGCACGCCGCCGACCACTGGATCTACGGCCGGCGCGGCCGTCCCTGCCCGCTGTGCGGCACCGCCCTCGACGGGCGGGACGACCGGGAGAGCGCGTGGGGGCGGGTGACCGTTTGGTGCCCGCGGTGCCAGCCGGTCGACTCGCGCCGCGCCGTCGACCTCGATCGTGCCCGCCGCCTCCTCGCCCTCCACCCCGCCCGCCGCCAGTCGATGTACCCGCGCTGACTCTCCGGCGCCTTGTGAGACAACTATGTCTCACACGCGGCCTCAGAACGGGAAGTCGACGTCCCGATACCCTGGACGACCCCGTGCGATTAGCTGATCTCCCCCCGCTGCTGCGCGATGAGCCGGGGCTGACGCGCGCCCTCGGCGATCCGGGCGCCCGGCTGGCGGTCAGCGAGGTCGCCCGCCCGGTCGCCATCGCCGCCCTTGCCCGCCTGTCCCACCATCGCCCGCTGCTCGTCGCCACGCCGACGGGGACGATGGCCGGGCAACTGGCCGACGACCTCGCCCAGTTCGTCGAGCATGTCGACGACGTGGTCGTGCTCCCCGCCTGGGAGACGTTGCCGTTCGAACGGCTCAGCCCGTCGGTCGAGACGATGGGGCGCCGCCTCGAGGTCCTGTGGCGACTTCGCGAGGCGGAGCGGACTCCACGAGTGATCGTCGCCAGCATGCGCGCCCTCCTGCAACGCCTCGGTCCCGGTGCTCTCACCACCGAGCCGATCGAGGTGCGCCACGGCGCCATCGTCGATCCCGACGAGCTGGCCCGCCAGCTCGTCGACTTCGGCTATCGCCGCGAGGAGCTCGTCGAACACCGTGGTGAGTTCGCCCGCCGGGGGGCGATCATCGACGTGTTCCCGTCGACTGGCGACGCGCCCGTGCGCATCGACCTGTGGGGCGACGAGGTCGACCGGTTGACGACGTTCGGTGTCAACGACCAACGCTCCGTGGCTGACGTCCCCGAGGCGTTGATCTTCCCCGCCCGCGAGCTGTTGCCGAGCGAAGAGCTGCGACAGCGGGCGAGCCGGCTCGTCGCCCGCGAGCCGTGGGGGCGCGAGCAGTGGGAGCGCATCACCGAGGGGGCGTTCTTCGAGGGGATGGAGAGCTGGTTGCCGTGGCTCGACGACAACGCCGAGCCGACGCTGCTCACCGACGTGCTGCCGGACTCCGCCAAGGTCGTCCTCGTCGAGCCGCGGCGAAGTCGCGATCGGGCTGTCGACCTGCTCGCCGAGGAGGACGATCTCGCCGCCGCCCTGGCGTCGACGTGGGGACGCGCGCGCGACCTCACGTTCCCTCGACTCCACGCCGAGCCGGACCGTCTCCTGGCGGGGGGCCGGGGGGCGTTCTGGTCGATCGATTCGGCGCCCGAGTCACCCGACACGCCAATCGTCGAGTCGTCCGGATGGGGACCTGTCGCCGGCGACGGCGCCGGGCTGGCCCGCCGGCTGGCCCAGCTGATCTCCGAGGGATACCGCGTCGTCGTCGCCGCTGACGGCGCCGGCTCGGCAACCCGCCTGCGCGAGGTACTTCTCGATCAGGGCGTCGACTTGCCCGTCGTCGACAGCTCCACGGTCGACCTGGCGAGGCCGGGTGGGCGGATCACCGTCGCCCCGCTGCATCACGGCGTCACGTTGCCCGCGGCGCGGCTGGCGATCGTCGCCGAAAGCGATCTCACCGGTCGCCGCCGCGCCCACCGGCGGCCACGGCCGCGGCGCCGCGACGGGGTCGGTGTCTTCGAGGACCTCCATCCGGGCATGTACGTCGTCCACTTCCACCACGGTGTCGGCCGTTACGAGGGGATGGTCAAGCGGTCGATCGGCGGTGTCGAGCGGGACTACCTGCTGCTCGCCTACAAGGGCAACGACAAGCTCTACGTGCCGTCCGACCAGATCGACACCCTCCGCCAGTACGTCGGTGGTGAGGCGCCGACGTTGCACCGCCTCGGCGGCTCCGACTTCGCCAAGGCGAAGAACCGGGTCCGCTCGGCGGTTACCGAGATCGCCCAGGAGCTCGTCGTCCTCTACCAGAAGCGGGTCGCCACGGCGGGATACGCCTTCGGCAGCGACACCCCGTGGCAGGCGGAGATGGAGGACACCTTCCCGTACGTCGAGACACCCGACCAGCGCGAGGCGATCATCGCCGTCAAGGACGATATGGAGCGGCCGTATCCGATGGACCGCCTGGTGTGCGGAGACGTCGGGTTCGGCAAGACGGAGGTGGCGATCCGGGCGGCGTTCAAGGCGATCCAGGACGGAAAGCAGGCCGCTGTGCTGGCGCCGACGACGTTGCTGGCGACGCAGCACGGCCAGACGTTCGGCGATCGCTTCGCCGGCTTTCCCGTGCGCGTCGAGGTGCTCAGCCGGTTCCTCACCCCGGGCCAGGCCCGCAAGGTCGTCGACGGGTTGGCATCCGGCGAGGTCGACTGCGTGATCGGGACCCACCGGCTGCTCTCCGGTGACGTGAAGTTCAAGGACCTCGGTCTGCTCGTCGTCGACGAGGAGCAGCGGTTCGGCGTGCAGCACAAGGAAGCGATGAAGCAGCTGCGCACGAATGTCGATGTGCTCACGCTGACGGCGACGCCGATCCCGCGCACCCTGGAGATGAGCCTCGTCGGCATCCGTGACCTTTCGTTGCTCAACACTCCGCCCGCCGACCGCCTGCCGATCCTCACCTACGTCGGCGGCTACGACGAGCGCGTCGCCGTCGAGGCGATCCGCCGCGAGCTGTTACGCGAGGGTCAGGTGTTCTGGGTCCACAACCGGATCAGCTCGATCGAACAGGCTGCCGCCCGCATGCGCGAACTGGTGCCCGAGGCGCGCATCGCCGTCGCCCACGGACAGCTGGACGAAGGCGCGCTCGAGCAGGTCGTCGTCGACTTCTGGGACGGCGAGTTCGACGTGCTCGTGTGCACGACGATCATCGAGTCGGGGATCGACATGCCGACGGTCAACACGCTCGTCGTCGAGCGCTCCGACCTCCTCGGGCTCGGTCAGCTGCACCAGCTGCGCGGCCGGGTCGGGCGCAGCGGCCAGCGGGCGTACGCCTACCTCTTCCACCCGCCGGAAGTGGCCCTCAGCGAGGAGGCGTACGAGCGGCTGAAGACGATCGGCGAGGCCACCGAGCTGGGCAGCGGGTTCAAGATCGCGATGCGCGACCTCGAGATCCGCGGCGCCGGCAACCTGCTCGGCGAGGCCCAGTCCGGGCACATCGCCGCCGTCGGCTACGACCTCTACTGCCAGATGGTCAACGAGGCGGTGGCGGACATGAAGGGCGAGCCGCAGCCAGTCGTCGGGGAAATCCGTCTCGACGTACCGACCGACGCCAACTTGCCTCCCGACTACGTCACCAACGAGACCGCCAGGTTGGAGGCCTATCGGCGGCTCGCCGCCGTGACGACGGCGGCCGCGGTCGACGACATCGCCGCCGAGTGGATCGATCGCTACGGCCCGATCCCGCCGGCGGCAGAAGCGTTGCTCACGGTTGCCCGCCTGCGCGCCGAGTGCCACCGGCTCGGCCTCACCGAGGTCACCATCTCGACCCGCTCGTTCGGTCCTGGTGAAGCCCGCCTCGGCCCGCTCGAGCTCAAGCTCAGCGAGGCGACGAGGCTTCGCCGCCTCGCCCGCGACGCCAAGTACAAGGAGGACCAGCGCCAGCTCGTCGTCCCGATCCCGCGCAAATCTGAACCTGCCGAGTTCCTCGTCACGTTCCTCCGTGACCTCGTCCCGCCGGCCACGATGAGCGATGCGGCCTGACCCGCTGATCCTGCGCCGGATAGGTTCCTGGCTGATCTGCCGTGTCCGTCGCCGCGGTCGTTTCCAGCCCGATCGACGCCGTCCCGGCTCGGGCTGCTGACGACGCTGCCACGGTCAACGGCGTGAGCATCACGGTCGATCAGTTCGACGACTTCACCACCGCGTTGTCCGACGCCGGCCTCACCCAGTTCGCCCCTACCGCGGCGTCGCGGACGCTCGACGCCGAGGCCGGGCGCACGCTGCTCACCGTGTTGATGATGAACGAGGGGCGAGCTCAGTTCCTGGCCGAGATGGGCGAGGACGCTCCCACCGACTCGGAGATCGACGAGTTCTACGCCACCCTGGCAGAGGATCACCCGCTGCAGTCCCTTTCCGGCGATGCGCGCGTCGCCGTCGCCAGCGACGGCCTGTACGCGACGCGCATCGACGCAGTCGAGGTAACCGACGTCGAAACACTGCGTGAGTCCTACGAGACGTCGCCCGCGAGCCTCGGCGTGTACTGCGCGACTGCCGCCGTCGTCGCCGACCGCGACGATGCCGAGGACGTCGCCGAGGCGCTCCGCGCCGAGGGCGCCAGCTGGGACGCGGTCAGCACCGTCGCCGGCGCGACGCCCTCCGACTGGGAGTGCACGCCGCTGAGCACGGTCGCCGATCCGAACTTGTTCGACGAGCTCGTCGCCGCCGCGCCGGGCGACGTCATTGGCCCCGTGCGCACCAGCGACGGATACGCCGTGCTCGTCATCGATGAGTTCGACGACGCTGCCCCGAAGCTGGAGAGCTTCTTTCTCCGCCTCGAAGACGGCGGCGAGACCTCCGCCGGCTTCATCCTCTATCAGGGCTTCTTGGCAACCTCCGACATCACGGTCAACCCGCGCTACGGCCGCTGGGATCCGCTGACCGGGTCCGTCGTCATCCTCGGAACGTGAGATGAAAAGGGCGACAATCCGTCGCGGCACGCGACGGCCATCGTGTCTTTGGCACGGTTGGCGCCACCAACGTCGCCAACGCGACCAAAGAGTTCAAGCCCGCGCGATGAAAAAGCCCGCCGTCACGGTTGTCGGGCTCGGGCCGGGCGGCGATGGGCAGGTCACCGCCGAGACGCTGGCGGCGATCGAACGAATCTCAGCTCGCTTCCTGCGCACCAGTCGACATCCGAGCGCCGACGTCGTCGGCGCGGCGATCAGCTGCGACGACGTCTACGACCAGGCCGACCGGTTCGAGGATGTGTATGTCGAGATCGTCGAACGGCTCGTCTCCGCCGCCAGCGAGCACGGTGAGATCCTCTATGCCGTCCCCGGCTCGCCGTTCGTGCTCGAGCGGACGGTCGAGCTACTTCGCGCTGACGACCGCGTCGCCACTGTCGTGTTGCCGGCGATTTCGTTCCTCGACGTCGTCTGGGCCCGCCTCGGCATCGATCCCGTCGAGGCCGGTGTGCGCCTCGTCGACGGACACGAGTTCGCCCGCGCCGCCGGCGGCGAGCACGGCCCGCTACTCATCGCCCACACCCATGCCAATTGGGTGCTCTCGGACATCAAGCTGGCGGTCGAGCAGGCCGACGGGACCGAGCCGGTGACCATCCTCCAGCGCCTCGGCACCCCCGACGAGCGGATCATCCCGACCACCTGGGCGGAGCTCGACCGTGCCGTCGAGGCCGACCACCTCACGTGTGTCTACGTGCCCCGCCTCAGCCAACCCGTGGCCGAGCACTACGTCCGATTCCACGAGCTGGCGCGTACGTTGCGCGAGCGCTGCCCGTGGGACCGCGAGCAGACACACAAGTCGCTGGCTCCCTACCTCGTCGAGGAAGCGTTCGAGCTCGTCGACGCCCTCGAGGCCATCGACCCGACCGACCCGACGACCGACACCCACGTCATCGAGGAGCTTGGCGACCTCCTCTACCACATCGAGTTCCACGCCGCGATCGCCGAGCAGGACGGCCGCTTCTCCATCGTCGACATCGTCGACGGCGTCCACGACAAGCTCGTCCGCCGCCATCCCCACGTGTTCGGCGACGTCGAGGCGCACGATGCCGAGACGGTGGAGGCCAACTGGGACGACATCAAGCGCGACGAGAAGCAACGCCAGTCGCTGTTCGACGGTGTCGCCACGTCGCAGCCGGCGCTCGCCTACGCCCAGCAGCTCCAGCGCAAGGCGGCCAAGGTCGGCTTCGACTGGGACGACGTCAGTGGCCCGTTGGACAAGATCGGCGAGGAGCTCGACGAGGTGCGAGCCGCCCTCGCCACCGGTGACGACGACGCCGTCACCGGGGAGCTCGGTGACCTCCTGTTCGCCGTCGTCAACGCGGCCCGCCACGCCGGCGCCGACGCTGAGCTGGCTCTGCGCCGGGCTTCCGCCAAGTTCCGCACGAGGTTTGCCGCGGTCGAAGCGCGAGCAGCCGCCAGCGGCATCGATCTCGGCAGCGCCGGGTTGCCCGTCCTCGACGCCTTGTGGGACGAGGTCAAACGGGACGAGCAAGGCTGATCAGCCGCGGCGCAGCTCCCGATCGCGAGCGAGCACCTGCTGGGCCTCCGCAGACATCGCCCGCCGAGCGCTCCACCGGGGCCAGACCACCCAGAAGAAGCCGAGGACCGCGAGTACGACACTGATCCCGATCGCCTGAGCGGCGCCTCCGCCGTCGCTGACCAGCCGTGAGATCACCCGGATCAGGACCAACGCCAGCACGACACCTATCCAGCCCTTCTTGCGCAATCCCTTGAGCAACGTGGTCGAAGCCGAGCTGCGCGGGTTGAGCTTGCCGGCCGTGACGTAGTGATCGGCGGCTGCCTTGGTGTCGCCGAGCAGCTGTGCTGACATGCCGAGGACCTGGTGGCCGATCGGGTTGTCCGGCTCTCGCCTGAGCGCCTCGTGGGCCCAGGCCGACGCATGGAAGGCGTCCTCTTCGAGGACGCTGGCCTTGGCCCGAATCGCGTAGCCGTCGGCGCGATCGGGATCGAGACGGATCGCTTCGGCGCCGTGGCGATCGATCTCCTGCACGACGTGCGACTTCCGCAACGCCCGCCGTGGCAGACGGCGGGGGATGGTCTTCAGCAGGACGTCGGCGAGCATCACGTGAGTCATGACGTCGTCTGGATTGAGGGAGAGGGCGTGGGTGAGGATCGCCTTGGCCTCGTCGTTGCGACCTGCCTTGTAGGTGCTCCAGCCGAGCGTGCGGTGCGCTGCGTAATGCTCCGGCCTGAGTACCACCGCCCGCCGTGCCGCGGCAACGGCTTCGTCGTACTCGCCGGTCTCGCAGAGGGCGATCGACAACAGCAGGTTGAGGCTGGCGCTGTCGGGGTTGGTCGTCAGGCCCTGGCGCGCCATCGTCGCCGCCTCCGGGAACCGGCCCAGCTTGATCAGCGCTTGAACGCGTTGGATTGTCGCCAGGTCCTCCATCAGCGCCCGCCGCGACGCCAGCGGGTCGTCGAGCCGCGTTTGAGGTAGTCGACGAGCTCGTCGTACATGCCGCTGTCGTTGCTGTACGTCGCGAAGTTTCGGGCCGTTTCCAACCACGGCCCGATCGAGGGCTGCACGGTGCGGACGGCATCGACGAGGTCCGCCTGCGAGATCGGCCGAACCGATCCACTGCGGATCGAGTCGGACATCGCCCGCTCGGTCGCCTGCTCGCACACGAGGGACATATCGGCACCGGAGAACCCTTCGGTAGCGTCGGCGATGCGGCGCAAATCGAACGGCTCGACCGGCCGGCCACGCAGGTGCAGTCGAAGGATCGCCGCGCGAGCTTCGACGTCGGGTGGCAGGACGAGCACCGTTCTGTCGAATCGACCCGGGCGCATCAGCGCCGAGTCGACGTCCCACGGATGGTTGGTGGCGCCGAGGACGAAGACGCCGTCGTTGTCGGCATCGGCGCCGTCGAGCTCGGCAAGGAACAAGTTGACCACGTTGCGAAACGTCGCCCCGGCGGTACGCAGGTTCGCCCGGCGCTGCCCGATCGAATCGAGCTCGTCGAAGAACAAGACACACGGCTTGTTCCGGCGCGCCCGCTCGAACACCTCATGGAGGTTCTGCTCGCTCCTGCCGATCCACATCTCGAGGACATCATTGAGTCCGACCACGTAGAAGCTTGCGCCCAGCTCACCGGCCAGCGCTCGGGCGATGAAGGTCTTGCCGCACCCGGGCGGACCCCAGAGCAGCAGGCCGCCGCGCATCGTCTTGCCGAAGCGGGCGGCGATCTCCGGGTTGCGCAGCGGATCGAGGAACGACGCGTGAATGCGCTGTTTGACCTGCTCCATGCCGCCGATGTCGGCGAGTCGTACGCCGGGCGAGGTCGGACCGTCGACGCCGACCTCGGTGAGTGGTTCGTTGCCGGCCCACTGGTCGAACAGCTCGTCGGCTGTGTCGGGCACGACATCCGCGGCCGGAACCGCGGTAGGGCCCGGCGAAGCGGTCGGCGATGGGGCGCCGGACCGCAGGGCGGCGGTCGCCTCCGCCATCACGGCCAGCGCCGCGGAGTCATCCGGAGCGACGATCAGCACCCGCGACGCGTGGTTGAGCGCCTCGGCCGGCCGGCCGGCATCGACGAGCAGGCGGGCGAGGTGCGTGCGCAATACTACGTTGGACTCGTCGGCCGCGACCGCCGCCTCGATGGCGGCGATGAGGTCGTGGTCTTCGGAAGGCATTCGGTGTTGGTATACCGCATTCGTGCGCCTGCAGCTCGCCTCGCCCGCCGAGCACCCCGATCTCGGTCTGCTGCCGTTCGCCACCGACCTCGCCGAGTGGTCGCTGGCGAGCATCCACGAGGTGTCCGGCCTGCACCGCCACGTCGTTCGCCTCGTCGAACTCGGTGAGGGGCAGCGCCGCCGGTCCTACGTCGTCAAGGAGCTGCCCGACCATCTCGTGCTGCGCGAGTACCGGCTGCTGCGTGGCCTCGCCGAGGATGAACTGCCCACCGTCGATGTCGTCGCCGCGGTGACCGAGCGGACCGGAGAACGCGACGGCCTCCTTGTCACCCGCCACCTCGACTACTCGTTGCCCTACCGGTCGTTGCTGTCGGGCCGCGGGCTGCGCATTCCCTACCTCGGCGAGCGACTCCTCGACGCCCTCGTCGGCTTGCTCGTCCGCCTCCACCTGGGCGGGTTCTTCTGGGGAGATTGCTCGCTGTCGAACACCCTGTTCCGCCGCGACGCCGGTGCCTTGTCGGCGTACATCATCGACGTCGAGACGTCGGAGCGCTACCCGTCGCTCACCGATGGGCAACGCAAGATGGACCTCGACATCGCCACCGAGAACGTCGCCGGTGGGTTGCTCGACCTACAGATCGGCGGACGTCTCGTCGACGACGTCAACCCGTGGGACGTGGCGACGAACATCGAGGATCGCTACACGTCGCTGTGGGAGGAGTTGACGGCGGTCCAGGAGTTCCAGCTCGACGAGATCTGGAAGGTGCAGAAACGCGTCGAGCGGCTGCACGAGCTCGGCTTCGACGTCGCCGAGGTGGACGTCGTCGCCGACGAGGAGGGCGAACGGCTGCGGATGACCCCACGGGTGGTCGAGTCCGGCTACCACGAGGAGCGCCTGTCCACGCTTACCGGGCTCGTTGCCGAGGAGAACCAGGCCAGACGCCTGCTCAACGACATTCGTGCCTTCGGCACCGAGCTCACGGAGCGTCACGGCAAGACGCTGCCGGAGAACATCGTCGCCGTGCGTTGGCTCGACCGCCGTTTCGAACCGACGATCGCGGCGATCCCGCCGGAGCTGATCGGCAAGCTGCAGGCCGCCGAGATCTACCACCAGATCCTCGAGCACCGCTGGTTCGCCAGTGAGCGGGAGGATCGCGATGTTCCGCTCGAGGAGGCCGTCGAGTCCTACATCGCCGACATCCTCAGCGGCGCCCCCGATGAGCAACTCCGCCTCGACTCGACGATGGAACTCCCAGTGATCGAGTGACGACGACGCGGGCTCGAACTCTTTGGTCGCGTTGGCGACGTTGGTGGCGCCGACCATGCCGAAGACACGACGGCCGCCGCGTGCACCCTGGATTTGTCGTCTGCAGTGCCACAGGATCGCGGCAGCATCGTCGCAGTCGACACCGGCTCGTACTCAGCGGGCCAACGCAGTGCGGCCGCGGTAGGCGGCGGCTTCGCCGAGGTCGGCTTCGATGCGCAGGAGTTGGTTGTACTTGGCGACGCGATCGGAGCGCGCCGGGGCCCCGGTCTTGATCTGGCCGCAGTTCGTCGCCACGGCGAGGTCGGCGATCGTGGCGTCCTCGGTCTCGCCGCTGCGGTGACTCATCACCGCCGTGTACCCGTGGCGGGCCGCCAGTTCGACGGTCTCCAGCGTCTCGGTCAGCGTGCCGATCTGGTTGACCTTGACGAGCACGGAGTTGGCCACGCCGCGGTCGATGCCCTGGCGCAGGCGGCGCACGTTGGTCACGAAGAGGTCGTCGCCGACGAGCTGGACGCGATGTCCGATCGTGCCGGTGAGGTGCGCCCACCCGTCCCAGTCGTCCTCGGCCATGCCGTCCTCGATCGACACGATCGGGTAGTTGTCGACGAGGCGTCGCCAGTACCCGACGAGCTCGTCGGCGGTGAGCACCTTGCCCTCGCCCTCGAGGTGGTAGGCGCCGTCGCGGAACAGCTCACTCATCGCCGGGTCGAGGGCAATGGCGATCTGCTCGCCGGGCGTGAACCCGGCCTTCGTGATCGCCTCGACGAGGATGGCGATGGCATCCTCGTTCGTCGCCAGGTCGGGCGCGAAGCCACCTTCGTCGCCGACGGCGGTCGACAGGCCGCGGTCGTGGAGCAGGCCCTTGAGCGTGTGGTACGTCTGCACCCCCCAACGCAACGCCTCGGCATAGCTCGGCGCACCGACGGGCATCACCATGAACTCCTGGAGGTCGATCGAGTTGTCGGCATGGGCGCCACCGTTGATCACGTTCATCATCGGCACGGGGAGAACGTGGGCATTGGCACCGCCGACGTAGCGGTACAGCGGCACCCCCAGCTCGTCGGCCGCCGCCTTGGCCACCGCCAGGCTGACCCCGAGGATGGCGTTGGCGCCGAAGCGTGCCTTGTTGTCGCTGCCGTCGAGTTCGCACAGCAACGTGTCGACGACACGCTGCGACATCGCGTCGAAGCCGTCGAGGGCATCGGCGATCTCGCCGTTGACGAACCCGACGGCGGACTGCACGCCCTTGCCGCCGTAGCGCTCGCCTCCGTCGCGCAACTCGACTGCCTCGTGTTCACCCGTGGAGGCCCCGCTCGGAACGGCGGCCCGCCCAGTGGCGCCGGTGTCGAGAAAGACCTCGACCTCGACGGTGGGGTTGCCCCGCGAATCGAGGATCTCGCGGCCGATGATTTCGACGATCTCACTCACGGTGGGCAACCTATCGGTCTCGTCCGACGGGTCTCGGGTGCCGCGGTTTGCCGGCGGCAAACTGCGAGACTGATCGTCCCCATGGACGAGACACGGAAAGACGGCGGTGGTCATCTCACGACCACGGTGCGGCGACCCGCCAACCGTCGCGCCTCCGATGCAGGTCGCTCGCGGCTTGTCGACAACCGCCGCCGGCGGATCGCCGCGCGGCGTCCGCTACCACGAGTCAGCACGACCTGGCTGTTCGGCCTCGCCGCCCTCGTCGTCGCCGGCGCGATCGCCGCCGCCCTCTTCGGCCTGCCGGTGCGCACGTGGTTCGACCAGGACAATGAGCTGCAGGCCCTGGAACACGAGCTCACTGAGGTGCAAGCGGTCAATCATGATCTGGAGGGCGAAGTCGATCGCCTGCAGACCGATGACGGCATTCGCGAGGCCGCACGCGAGGAGCTTGGTCACATTCAGTCCGGCGACAAGCGCCAGACGATGCTCGAACTACCCCCGCTGCCCACCGATCTTCCTGACGGCTGGCCGTACTCCCAGATCGAAGCCGTCATGGCGTTGCGCGTCTCCGTCGCGGCCCCGCCGACCAGTGACGCCGCCGCGCCGACGACGACGACGGCGACGACGGTGGTGCACACGACGACAGCTGCCGCGGCGCCGACGACGACAACTGCAGCGGCACTAGCGACGACCGCCGCGACGACGACGGCCGCCGGGCCGACGACGTCCGCCGTCCCGTGATCGCCGACCGCTGAGCTACCGTCGGCAGCAGCTGCCGAGCAAGGGGGACGTCGATGCGTTCAGGGAAAGCAACCGCGTTGGTGATCGTCGCCGGCGTCGTGATCGGGCTCACCGCCGGTTCGGGAAGCGCCACCTCGCCGCCGACGAGCGATCCGGCGGCCGCCGAGGCGACGCTCCCCGCCACCGAGACGGTGGCCGAGGCGACGCTCCCTGCGACCGAGACGGCCGTCGAGGCGACGCTCCCCGCCACCGAGACGGTGGCCACCGACTCGGCGTGGGAGAAGGTCGTCCCCGGAGGTGACTGCGCGTGCGCCGACGGGAGTGAGTTCAACTTCTGGGTCCGCGAGGCCGATCCGGCCAAGGTCGTCCTCTTCCTCGAAGGGGGCGGGGCCTGCTTCGACCCGACGACGTGCGCCTTCACCGACGAAGAGACGACGACCTACGACTGGAACATCTCGCCGGACGACGAGCCGTCGCTGATGGGTGGGATCTTCAACTTCGACCGGGAGGAGAACCCGTTCGCCGACTACTCGTTCGTGTACGTGCCGTACTGCACGGGCGATGTCCACCTCGGCAACCTCACCCGTGAGTACTCACCGGACCTGACCGTCGAGCACGTCGGGATGGTCAACGGCGACGCCGCTCTGGCCTACCTCGCCGAGAACTTCGCCGACGCCGAACAGGTCGTCGTCGTCGGCGAGAGCGCCGGCTCGATCGCCTCGCCGGTCTATGCCGGGCTCGTCTCCGATCTCCTGCCCGGCGCGCAGATCACCGTGTACGCCGATGGCTCCGGCGCCTACCCGGACGATCCTGCCCAGAACGCCGGGATCGGCGGGCTGTGGGGCGCCTTCGAGAACATGCCGGACTGGGAGGTGAACGAGGGGGTCACCCCGGAGGAGTGGGGAATCCCGCGCTACTGGGTGCAGGCCGGCCTGCATGACCCCGAGATCGTGATGTCCCGGTTCGACTTCGCATACGACGAGGTCCAGACTGCGTTCATGGAGGTCACCGGATCGGATACGTCCGACCTGGCGGCGTCGATCGCAGCCAATGAAGCGATGATCGAGGAGGCGGGTGTAGTCCAGCACAGCTTCACGGCGCCCGGCACGGATCACACACTCGTGCGCACCGACGAGTTCTACGGCATGGAGGTCGGCGGAGTGACGTTGTCCGACTGGCTGGCCGACGTGATCGCCGGCGAGGACGTCGCCGACGTCACCTGCGAGGACTGCGGAGCCCCGGCGCCGGCGACGACCGGCTGACTTGTCGCTTTCATGCGCGCATTGGTCGATGTGCAGCCAATTTGCGCACTGAAGCGGTCAACGCCTCGACGAGTTGCATTGTCGCCGCGTCGTCGTCGGCGCGCCACACGACGCAGAAGTCGTCGAACAGGGCGACCGGACGCAACGGCTTGACGGCGATGTCGGTGCGCCGCCGAGCAGCCTCCGCCTGCCAGGCGTTGAGCCAGCCGATGCCGGTGCCGAGGGCGACCTGATCGAGCACCCGCTCGACCTGCACGGCTGCGTGGGTGATCCAGCGCGGCCGTGCGCCCGCCGCTGCGCAGTAGGCCGTGATCTCGTCGTGAGCCGTCGGAGCCTCGGCGCGGTCGACGACGAGCACCGGCTGGCCATCGAGGTCTTCGGCGCGCACCCTCTTGGCGCCGGCCAGCGGATGGTCCGGCGGCACGGCGACGTGGTCGACGGCGACTCGGGCGAGCGGGGTCGAGGTGATGTGGTCCGACTCCGCGACCGGTCCGCGGACGATGCCGGTGGAGATCGCTCCCGTGCGCACTCGATCGAGGATGCGCAGCGACGTCAGCCCGTCGGCACGCACGACAGTGTCGGGACGGGTGGCGTGCACGGCGGCGATCGCCTGCATCACCGCCGGCTCGCTGCCGTGGCAGTAGCCGAGCGTCCACGTCGCCGGCGCGGCGGCGAGCTCGCCGGCCGTGGCGGTGAACCGGTCCATCGCCCGCAGAACCCCTCGCGCCTCGTCGAGCAGTCGTTCGCCGGCCGGCGTCAACGTCACCCGCCGGCTCGTGCGCGCGAACAGCTGCAGGCCGAGCGACTCTTCGAGCTCGGCGATCCGCTGCGACAGCGGAGGCGTCGTGATGTGCAGGCGCGCCGCGGCGCGACCAAAGTGGCGTTCCTCGGCCACAGCGACGAAGTAGCGCAACCGCCGTAGGTCTGGAGGCACCCCGCGAACGTTATCGGTTACGACATGATCCATGTCGCAGACGGTCGTGGACTTGGCCATCGGCGAGGACGACGGTTGCACCAGTGAAGTTGCTGTGGTTCCACCTCATGCCCTACCCGGAGCTGCCCGAGGACTTCAACCGCACCCACCGCAGCGTCTGGGTCGACATCGACCCTGGACTGTTCGACCGCGACGTGCTCGCCGACTGCTACGCCACCTACATCGACCAGCTCGTCCACGCCGAGGAGTGTGGGTTCGACGGGATCTGCGTCAACGAGCACCACAGCAACGGCTACGGCCTTGTGCCCTCGCCGAATGTGATCGCCTCGGTCCTCGCCACGCGCACATCGCGGGCGGCGATCACCGTG
Organism: Ilumatobacteraceae bacterium; assembly: GCA_963716665.1. Classification (GTDB taxonomy): domain Bacteria; phylum Actinomycetota; class Acidimicrobiia; order Acidimicrobiales; family Ilumatobacteraceae; genus Desertimonas. The sequence goes on along the minus strand of CAVQTY010000015.1, from coordinate 53,728 downwards.
CTCGGCAACTCCGTCGCCCTGTACAACCCGCCGGTGCGCGTCGCCGAGGAGATGGCGATGGTCGACCTCCTCTCCCGCGGCCGGCTGATCAGCGGGTTCCCGGTCGGCACGTCGATGGACACCGCCTACGCCTACGGCGTCAACCCGGGCACGTTGCGCGAGCGCTACCACGAAGGCATCGAGCTCATCCTCAGGGCATGGGCGGCGACGGAGCCGTTCGCCTTCAACGGGCGGTTCACGCAGATGCGCTACGTCAACGTCCTGCCCCGGCCGCTACAGCAGCCCCATCCGCCGGTCTGGATCCCCGGCGGGGGATCGGTGGAGACCTGGGACTTTTGCGCCCAGAACGACTTCGTCTACGCCGCCCTGTCGTACTACGGGCACCTGATGGCGAAGGAGACGGTCGGCGGGTACTGGCGTCAGGTCGAGGCCAACGGCAAGGATCCCAACCCCTACCGTCTGGCCTTCCTCCAGTTCATCGGCGTTGCCGACACCGACCAAGAGGCGTACCGCCTGTACAAGGAGCCTGCCGAGTACTTCTTCAACCGCTCGTTACACGTCTACCCCGGTTTCGCTGACCCGCCCGGCTACGTCACCGAGGCGTCCGCACGCGCCCGCTACAAGTCGCAAGTGCGTGCGGTCGTGCGTGCCAAGCAGTCGAAGCATGACCTCAGCTGGGACGAGATGGTCGAGAAGGGCTATGTCGTGATCGGCAGTCCCGACACGGTGCGCGAGACGCTCGCCGAGGTGGCGCGCACGTTCAACTGCGGCCACCTGCTGACGATGCTGCAGTTCGGCAACATGAGCGACGAGCTGACCCGTCACAACAGCGAGCTGTTCGCCGACAAGGTCGCCCCGTCGCTGCGCCCGATGTTCGGCGAGTTCGAGGACCGCTGGTGGCCGGCGAGCGCGCGATGAATCAGGTCGTCTACTTGCCTGGCATCGCCGGACACCCGGCGAACTCGCCAGCCCTCGACATCGTCGCCGATGCCGGCTTGGAGATCGTCGTGCCGGACCTTCCTGGGTTCGATGGGCGCCCCGGGTTCAAGCCGCCCGACGACCACCTTGGTTGGCTGACGGTCGTCTGGGACGCCCTCGACGCGACCGGCGCATTGCCCTGCCCGGTGGTCGGTGCCTCCGTCGGCGGGATGATCGCCGCCGACCTCGCCGTGTTCCGCCCCGAAGCCGTCACCGCTCTCGTCCTGCTCGCTCCGTTCGGGATCTTCGACGACGCGAACCCTGGGCTCGATCTCTACTCGGTGCCGACCGGCGAGCGGATGGAGCACCTGTTTGCCAAGGGCGTTCCGGAGCCATTCGTCGACCGCTTCGGCCATCTCGGCGCCGACGAGGGCCCGGTCGCCCGCTATCTCAGCGACGTCGCCGCGGCGAGCATGCTGTGGCCGCTCGGCGACCGCGGCCAGGCCGGACGCATCCACCGAATGACCTGTCCGACACTCATCCTGTGGGGAGACGAGGACGAGCTGCTGCCGGTGGCCGCAGCGCGCCGCTGGGCTATGGCAAGCGGTTTTCCTGTAGAGGTCGTTCCCGGCGCCGGGCATCTGCTCGAATGGGACGCGCCAAGCGAGGTCGGCAACCGTCTCGCCGCGTTCTTGGGGGGTTCATGAGTCTCGTCGACGAAGCCGAGTTCCACTTCTTCCACTTCTTCCCGTACACCAACCTGCCGAGCGACCACGCCAGGTACGAGTCGCTTTGGGTCGACTTCCCCAACTCCAATTACGACCCGCACACCGGCCACGACCTCTACACCCGCTACCTGTCGGAGATGGTCCTCGCCGATCGGCTCGGCTTCGACGGGCTCGTGCTCAACGAGCACCACAACACGCAGTACTCGATGAATCCGGCGCCGAACCTCACGGCGGCCGCGCTGATCCCGCAGACGAAGGGGACGATCAGCGTGTTCGGGACGCCACCGAACCTCGGCTACCCGAACCGCCTCGCCGAGGAGTACGCGATGCTCGACGTGATGTCGGGTGGCCGGCTGCGCATCGCCTTTCCGCTCGGCACCGGGATGGAGTACTGGGCCAACTCGGTCAACCCGGCGACGGCCCGCGCTCGTTTCCGCGAGTCGATCGACGTGATCCTGCGCTGCTGGACCGAAGACGGCCCGCAGAGCTACGCAGGCGACTTCTACACGTATCGCTACCTCAACCCGTGGCCGAAGCCGATCCAGAAGCCGCATCCGGAGTGCTACATCGTCGGCACCGGCTCGCCGGAGACGATCGAGCTCGCCGCCGAGCTCGGCTTCGGATACACCGTCGTGTTCATCCCGACGAAGGCGCAGCTCAAGGTGTTCGAGCACTTCCGTGAGCGCCTCGCACATCACGGTCACGAGCCGACGCCGGACAAGGTGACCGTCGGCGTGATGGCCTACGTCGCCGAGACCGATGCCAAGGCAGAGGAGGAGTTCATGCCCCACGTCATGTACTTCTTCGAGAACGCCTTGCGCACGACGCCGCGGTACCTCAACCCGCCCGGATATGTGACGGTGCCGGAGTTCCGTAAGCGGATCCAGGCTGCCGACGTGCATGGCACGTCGAACTGGGACGACCTCGTCACGATCAATCGCATCGTCGCCGGCACACCGGAGAAGGTCGCCGACGCCATCGGCAACTGGCTGGAGGAGGCCGGCAGCAGCCGGGTCAACCTCAACCTCACGATCGGCGACATGCCGAACTGGAAGGTCGTCAAGAACACCACGCTGTTCGCCGAAGAGGTAATCCCCCGGCTGCGCGCCCGCCGACCCGCAACGACGGTCGCGGGAGGTGGGTGATGACGCTCGAGCTCGAACCACTGACGTTCGACGTCAACGGCACGAAGACCGTCGTACTCGGCGCCGGCGACCCGGCCGCCGCGCCGCTCGTGTTCTTCCACGGTGCGGGCACGTTCCACGGCTGGCAGTTCGCCGCCCCGTGGACAGAGCAGCACCGCGTGCTCGTGCCGTTTCACCCCGGCTTCGGCGATTCCGGTGACCTCGACGAGCTCCGTGAGGTCCACGACCTCGTAATCCACTACGTCGAGCTGTTCGACCAACTCGGGCTCACGGACGGTGTCAACCTCGTCGGCTTCTCGCTCGGCGGTCTGATCGCGGCGCGGTTTGCGATCGAACAGAAGCACCGCCTGCGCCGCCTCGTGCTCATCGCCCCGACCGGCCTGCGTGTGCCCGGAGTGGAGGTCGACGACCTGTTCCGCATCCCGCCCGACGAGTTGGTCGGGCGGCTCGTCCACCGCTTCGAGACGTTGCAACCGCATCTGCCCACCGACCCGCACGATGTCGATTTCACGGTCGACCGCTATCGGGAGATGCGCACGACCGCGCTGATGCTTTGGGATCATCCCTTCGATCGGGTCGTGCCGCGCTGGCTCGGCCGGGTCGACGTCCCGAGCCTCGTCGTGTGGGGCGAAGAGGACCGCCTCCTGCCGGCCGCCCTGGCGCCGGCGTGGGCAGCGCTGTTGCCGAACGCTTCCGTGGCGACGTTCCCCGCCGCCGGTCATCTCGTTCTCGACGAGTCGCCAGAGGCTGTCGCCGCCGTCGCCGACTTCCTGGCGAGTTGACATCCGGGGTGGCGTCCGCACTGCTCCTCGACGTCGGTCACGTCATCCTCGAACCGTCGTGGCGCGCTGTGCGCGCCTACGAGGCGGCGACGGGTACACCGATGCCCACACCCGACGACGTCGCCCGCGCACAGGACCACGGGTGGCACACGACGGCCGACGTCGACACGGTGGGCGACCGCTACTGGGACGAGGTGGCCAAGCTGGCCGGCCTCGGCGACCTCGTCGAGATGTTCCGCGCCCTCGGGATGGTGGTGCCAGAGGCGATGTTCGACGTCGATGCCGTCGAACTCATGGACGACACCCGCGCCGCCGGGATGCCCGTCGGCATTCTCACCAATCACGCCTACATGATCCTCGGGCGGGAGTGGTTCGCCGCCCGGCCCGAGTTCGCCGGGCTGGCCACATTCATCGACGCCGCCGAGATCGGCTGTCCCAAGCCCGACCCGCAGGCCTACCTGACGGCGGCCAACGAGCTCGGCATGCCACCCGGCGAGGTCGTCTTCCTCGACGACACACCGGACTGCGTCGAGGGAGCGCGCCGAGTGGGGATGCTCGGCGTTCGCGTCGACCCAACGGACCGTGTTCCTGCGTTCGCCGAGGCGCGGCGGCTGCTTGGATTGGCGTGACCGCGCAGCGCGTCGTGGTCACCGGCGCCAACCGTGGCCTCGGGCTCGAGCTCGCCCGTGCCTACTCGTCGCGTGGCGACGAGGTCTGGGCCGGCTGCCGGCGGCCCGCCGACGCGACCGAACTGAGGTCGCTGACTCCCCACGTCCGCGCCGTCGATGTGGGCGAGGAGGCGTCGATCGAGCAGTTCGCCACCGCCGTCGGTGACGCACCACTCGACGTGCTGATCAACAACGCCGGCGTCGACGGACGCGCCCTCGGCGTACCCGACGACGAGCGCGATGTCCTCCAGCTCGACGCCGACTTCGTACTCGACGAGATCCGCATCAACGCGATCGGGCCGATGCTGCTCAGCCGCCACCTCGTCGGCGCCCTGCGCGCAGCCGCTGACCCGCGGATCGTCAACATCTCCTCGACGGTGGGCTCGATGGAGGTGGCCCGGCGGGTCGGACGCGATGTCGGCTACGTCACGTCGAAGGCGGCGCTGAACATGATCACCGTCAAGCTGGCCAATCGCCTCGAGGAGGATCGCATCATCGCCGTCGCCGTGCACCCCGGACTGTTGCGCACCGCGCTGGCCACGCCGCGCGGCGATCTGGAGGACCCTGCCGTCGGCGCGGCAGAGCTTGTCATGCTGATCGACGGCCTGACCATGGAGCAGTCCGGTTCGTTTCTGCGCCGCGACGGCACCGCCCATCCCTGGTAGCGAGGCGAGTTGCCTGGAAGAGTTGGCACGTGCTCGCCTACGTGTTCTGGCACAGCCCCGGCTCGGCCGACACGTCGACGACTTCACCGCCCTCGGCGCACTCAACGAGGCTGCCGTAGCCGGCCATCGCCGGCGTCCCCATGACAACGTCGCCGGTATGACGGCTGAGGGGATGGCCGGCGTCAGATGGTCCTCGGGCCGACGCCAGAGTTCTGCTCGATCGACGACGACGAGGTGCCCACCGGAGCCGTGGTCGTCACCCGCCTCCGCACGGTTGCCGCCTCGGCCGCTTGATCCGGAGCGTCAGCCGGCTTCGGGTGGGGCTCGGCTGGGGTCGGTGCCGCCGCCGGGGTTGTCGGTGTCGGTGGCGGGGAGGTCGTCGGTGGTGTGGTGGTGGGGGTAGGGGCAGGGGTGGGTCCCCTCGGTGGGATTGCGCCGGCGGCGGGCGGCTTTGTCGGCGGCGGCTTTGTGGATGCGGTTGTGGTACAGGCATTCGAGTTCGCCTTGGCACAGGCAGGTGATGCCGCCGTGGCTGTGCGGCACGATGTGGTCGACGTCGCACCTGCTGGCGGGTTCGTCACAGCCGGAGGGGTGTTGGCAGTGTTCGTCGCGGATCTCGATGATGCGGCGCATCGCCCCGGTGAAGCTGCGCTTTGTCGAGGCTTCGAAGCGGCGCGCCGGGGGGTCGTAGATGATCCGTTCGATGTCGGCGTCGGACAGGTAGGGGATCAGCTAGTCCGGGGGCGATGACCGTGCCCGCCGCGGTTTGGCAGAGGTGGTTGAACGGGTCGATACCGATCGTCACGCTGAGTAGTGGTCGGGGACGGAGCCCGTCGGCGGGGGCGGTGGCGGAGCGCATCGCCATCTCCACCAGAGCGTCGGCACGACGCTGGGTGACGGTGCGTTCGACACCGTCGCGCAGGTCCTCGAGGCGGAGTTGGTCGCACAGCCGGTCGAGTTCGGTCTTGAACGTCTCACCACCGAGCGGGTCGAAGACGCCGTCGATGGCGACGGTGCCGTTGAACGTGACGGATGCTGACAGATGACGGCCGGCACGCACGGTGTCGGCGTCGCGGTCGGCGGCGTCCAAGTCGGCGCACTGCTTCCAGTAGTCGATGCCACGGGCGGCGACGCCGAAGAACGGGGTGCGACACAAGTTGACGAGCAACTCTTCGGCGTCGGTGAAGGTGGCGTTGCGCCACTGCCGGTCACACGAAGCGACCAGATCAACATGAGGCCCGTAGATCTCCCCGGCCTGATAGGCGGCTTCGGTGACCGGCATCTTCACCAAATCACGGGCCCGGCTCACCAACCGGTCGGCCTCGCCACGACGTCGGTGGGTTTCTCGGGCGAGGCGGGCGGCGGCGGCTTTGGAGCCGTTGTCGGCCCAGATCTGGCGGTTGTCCCAGCGTCCGATCAGCCGGCACCACTGCGCCTCCAACCGTGACGACAACACACCGAGACCGACCACGGCGTCATGCAACTCGGCGTCGCCGACGGTGTCGAGATCGAGGCCGGCGAGCTCGTCGATCGCCGCCGTCAGCGTGGCCAACAGTCCCCCAACCATGCCGCCACCTTATCGAACACCTGTTTCGGTCACAACCTCCAGCCAGGAAATTTATTGCTCAGATTGGTGGCCAGGATGCCCACAGCGCGCCGCAGACCCGCCGGTGCGTGGCCGGACCAGTACGCCATCAGCGGGCCGCCTTCTCCTTGATGAGGTCTTCGACTGCCTTGGGGATGGTGGTTTCGAAGTCGAGGAGCTTGGCCCAGGTCGGGGTGATCGTGATGACGACCATCTCGTCGTAGAGGCCTTGTACGCCGGCCACCCATTCCGGGTACTGGTCATTGGTCATGACCTTCCGCCCGGCAGTCAGGTAGCCGTCCGGGATCCCTTCGACCAGTTTGACCTCGGCGGTGCCGCGAATCAGCAGTACCTTCGGCGGGAAGGCGCCCTCGTCGATGGTGAGCGCAACCTTCGGATTGGTTTGAAGGGCGGCGACCTTGGCCGACTTTGGCACGGTGGCCATCACGATCCGCGCGCCCTCGGTCCAGAAGCCGATCGGAATGGCCCGGGGGGCGCCGTCGAGGCCGTCGTACGCCATCCGAGCCGGCTCGCGGCCGTTGAGCAGCTGCTGCGCGTACGGCTTGGCCAGAACCTCGGCAATCTCTTCGTTGGTCATGACGGTGATCCTTTCATCGACAAGTGTTCTCGTCAGAAGAACGGTGCCGCCACCTGGTTCTCGACATCGATGGTCGACGAAACATTCAATTTCTCGCGGCGGTGCGGGCACCGTCCAGATCGGCGATGACGCCGCAGTCGAGCAGCAGGGTTCCAGAGGCGGAGGGCACGTTCCCCGATCGATGACGAGGACTGGGTCGACGCCGTGCCTGGCATGGAGCGCAGCGTCGCGGACGTCACCGGCGGCGCAGTGAGTAGTCGCCGGCGCTGATCGAGGCACTGAGCTTGTGGGCGGCGGCTTGGAGGACGGCGACGTGGTGGGTCTCGTGGTCGCCGACGACGCGCACGGTGGGGCCGACCATCGAGATCGCCGCCACGACCGGACCGTCCTGCGCAACTCGCACCGGGACGGCGAGCGACGACAGGCCGACCTCGGTCTCGTCGACGCTGCGGGCGTAGCCACGCTCACGCACTCGGTCGACCTCGCGGACGAGGACGTCGGGGACGACGATCGTGTAGCCCGTGCTCCGTGGCAAGCCGGCACGCAGGCGGGCCTCCAGCAGGGCCGGGTTGAAGGCGGCGAGGACCTTGCCGGTGCTCGAGCGATGGAGTGGCGAACGGCGGGCGTTGGTGGAGTAGCGCAGCGCCCGCCGGCCTTCGACCCGCTCGACGTAGACGACATCGGCGCCGGCGGGGACACCGATCTGCACGGTCTCTTCGAGCTCGTTGCGTAGGTCGACGAGGAGCGGGAGGCCGAGTTCGCCCACTGCCGAACGGGCGGTCGCCAGGCTGCCGTACTCGACGAAGCGCAGGCCGAGGCAGTACGTGCCGTCGGCAGTGCGATCCAGGAGGCCGCGTTTTGCGAGGACGGCGCAGGTTCGATGGGCCGTGCTCTTGGCGATCCCGAGCCGGCGGGCGAGCTCGCTGACGCCGAGCGCCGGCGAATCGGCGAGGGCGTCGACGATGTCGAGGGCGATGCCCACAGATTGCAACGGGCTCCGGCTGTCCATCAGCGGACCGGTGGACGGCGCTGCGCCCACGGAGCGGCTCGCTCGAGTTGGGCGCCGAGACGGATGAGCACGTCTTCTCGTCCGTAGGCGGCGACGAACTGCACGCCCCGGGGCAGGCCGTCGTCCGGCCAGCCGAGGGGCAGCGACAGGGCAGGCTGGCCGGTGGCATTGAACACGCGGGTGAACGCCCCCGCTCGGCCGGGTGAGTACCCCTGCTTGTAGGCGCCGAGCGGGGGACCGGGCTCGGCGGTCGCCGGGGTGAGCAGGATGTCGAAGCCCTCGCGGTCCGGACCGCGCCACCACGTCAATGCCTGCCGGGCGAGCTCGTGCTGACGGTCGAGCACGGCGAGGACCTCGGCACCGGACACCGACCGTCCGGCCTCGGCGACCTCCCAGGTGAGCGGCTCGACGTCCGCTTCGGTGAGCGAGCGCCCGATCCGGGCGGACCACTCGGCGACGGCCGCCGCGGCGTTGGCACTGAACAACGTGCGCGATCCGGCGATCATGTCGGGCTCGAACAACGCCGTCGGTGCAGCCTCCTCGACGATGTGGCCGACTCCGTCGAGCAGGTCGGCCGCCGCTCGTGCCGCCTGCGCCGACTCTGCCTCGACATCGGCTCCGGTGAACGCCTTCACGCAGACACCAACCCGCAGTTGGCCGGGATCCCGACCGACCTCGGAGGTCAGCGGGCCGGGTAGATCGGGTGCCGGCCACTGTCCCCGTCGACCCCGATCGATGATCGCGTCGAGGAGGCCGGCGGTGTCGCGAACCGTGCGCGTGAGGACGCCTTCGGTGTTCATGCCGACGGCCGGATCGACTCGCTGCCCCGGCAACACACGGCCGCGTGTGGGTTTGAGCCCGACGAGTCCGCACTGCGACGCGGGGATGCGGATCGAGCCGGCGATGTCGTTGGCGTGGGCGGCGGGGACGAACCCTGCGGCGACGGCGGCTGCGGAACCGCCGGACGATCCGCCCGGCGAGTGGTCGAGGTTCCATGGGTTGTGGGTGGGCCCGTAGGCGTCCGGTTCGGTGGTCCCCATCAGCGCCAGCTCGGGCACGTTGGTGCGCCCGAGCGGGATCAGCCCGGCGGCGCGGAACGCCAGCGCCAGCTCATTGTCCGCCGCCGCCCGCCAGTCCGCGTCGCGAAGTGCACGCATCCCCTGGTGGTGGGGCTCGCCGGCCTCCTCGCAACCGATGTCCTTGAACAGGAACGGCACGCCGCCGAACGGACCGCCGGTGAGTGGCCCGGCGGCGTCACGCCTGGCTCGCTCGAACTGGCGATGGACCACACTGTTGAGGCCATGGTCGCGTGCCTCGATGCGCTCGATGGCGGCGTCGACCAGCTCCGTCGGATGAACCTCCCCACATCGCACGAGCGAAGCCAATCCGGTGGCGTCGTGATCCCCGAGTACGTCGCCCATCAATGCGGTACCCGGCCGCCGTTGACGACGATCGTCTGGCCGGAGACGAACGCTGAGTCGTCCGAGAGCAGGTAGCAGAACGTGCCGACGAGATCGTCAGGGCGCATCACCCTGCCCAGCGGGGTGCGGCTCGGGTCATACGGGCCGAGCACCTCGGAACCGGGTGTGGGGGTGAAGCCGGGGGCGACGCAGTTGACACGAATGCCCCGGCTACCGAGCTCATTGGCAAGGGCGCGCGTCATCGCCAACACCGCACCCTTCGAGGCGACGTAGTGGACGAAGCCATGGGAGCCGGTGAGGGCGGTCTCCGACGCGACGTTGACGATGCTGCCGCCACGGCCGTCCATCGACGCGGCCGCGGCCCGGGCGCAGAGGAACGAGCCGCGCACGTTGACGGCGAACATGCGGTCCCATTCGTCGAGTGGGATCTCGTCGTACGACTGGCGGTCGACGAGGAGGGCGGCGCAATTGACGAGTCCGTCGACAGCGCCGACCTCGGCGAAGAGGTCAGCGACCTGGCCGGCGTCGCTGACGTCGCACGAGCGGTCGGCGCCTGACAGGCGGTCGGCGGTGATGACCTCGGCACCGCGGGAGCGCAGCTCGGCCGCGAGCCTTGCCCCGATACCCCTGGCTCCGCCGGTGACGACGATGCGCTTGCCGGCAAGCGTCATTGGGCGGCGCCTTCCGTGACGCCGCGAACGATCGTGGCGAGGGCGTCATGGATCCGGCCGTTGCTGGCCAGGACATTGGCGAGGCCGGGACCGAGGTTGAGTGGCCCGCCGTCGAGATCCTCGATACGCCCACCCGCCTCTGTGATGAGCAGCGAGCCGGCGCCGACGTCCCACGCATAGGTCGAGTCGGCTTCGACGAAGGCGTCGATGCGACCGGCGGCGATGTAGGCGAGGCAGACGGCCGGCGAGCCGAGGCAGCGCACGGCCCGGCAGCGGCTCGCCAGCTCGACGATGCGCCGTCCGAACGCGGCGATCGCCGCCGCGTCGTCGGACTGCACGCCGGTGCTTACGATCGCCTCACCAAGCTGTGCCGTATCCGACACGCTCAGCCGAGTTGAATCGAGCCAGGCGCCGCCGCCCCGCACCGCCGTGAACAACTCTTCGCGAAACGGCTCGAAGATCGCCCCGGCGACGACGCCAGCCGCATCGATGACGGCGATCGACGTGCACGCCAGGGGGATGCCGTTGGCGAAGTTGGAAGTCCCGTCGAGTGGGTCGACGAGCCACGTCAGGTCGCCGTGCTCGGCGCCGCCGCGGCCTTCCTCGCCGACGATCAGATGGTTCGGGAAGTGTCCGGTGATCACCCGCTCGATCTCGGCCTGGGCGGCCAGATCTGCCGCCGTGACGACCGACGTGCGCTCGTTCTTGTGGACCAACTCGCTCGCTCGACCGAGTTGTTCGACGAGGACTACGCCGGCCGCTCGCGCCGCCGCGGCCGCGACGGCGCGCAACTCCTCGCCGGATGGATCGGACACGGAGACCAGTGTTCCATGCTTGACTACGGCGGTCATGAGCGAGCGAGACGACTGATGTTCCCGACTTCATTGCGCCAACGCTGGCGTGATGGCACGACAACACTGGGCGCGTGGATGGCGCTTCGAGAACCGCTGCTCGCCGAGGCCGCCGGCCTCGCCGGGTTCGACTACGTCGTCATCGACATGCAGCATGGCCTCGCCGCCGACGCCGACGCCGTCGCCATGGTGACCGCACTCGCGCGAACACCGGCCGTGCCTGTCGTGCGCGTGCCATCGAATGAGCCCGGCATCATCGGACGGGCGCTCGATGCCGGCGCCCTCGGCGTGATCGTCCCGCTCGTCAACTCGGCGGACGAGGCCCGGCGCGCCGTGGCGGCCTGCCGCTTCCCGCCGGACGGGACGCGCAGCTCGGGTCCCCTCGTCCACGCGCGTCCGTCATGGCCAGGACTACCAGGCGGAGGTGAACAACGTCGTCGCCTGCATCCCGATGATCGAGACCCGCCAGGCCGTTGAGAACGTCGATGAGATTCTTGCCGTCCCTGGAATCGACGCCGTGTACGTCGGCCCGAATGATCTGTCCCTGTCGTATGGCTTGGCGCCGTCGGTCGACCACGAAGGCGATCCGTTCAACAGCGCGCTCGCTCGGGTCGTCGAGTCGTGCGTCCGCCACTTTGTCGTGCCGGGCATCCACGCCACCGCCGCGCTGGCCGCCAAGCGCCACGCCGCCGGGTTCCGGATGATCACGGTCGGCTTCGACGCCACGCCGGCGATCGCCGCCCTGCACGCTGACGTCGCGGCGTCGCGCGAGGCGGTTAGTCGAAACGCCAACGAGTGAGGTTGGCGGGGAACCCACTGAGCGACCAGGCGTACACCGTCGCCGGTCGCAACGACCAGAACGGCCGGAACGACGGCTCACTCTCGTCGGTGTAGTACTGCGGGTACTTCGCCCGGGTGGCGAGCATCGACGGCGTCGCCAGTGGGTCGGCGCTGTCCGTCACCAGCGTGGCCGTGCCTTCGAGAATGATCACCTCGTCGTCGTGGGGGAGGTGGACCGACAGCCTCGGGTCGTGCTGCAGGTTGCGGACCCACCGGGTCTCCGGTGACCCGCCGAAGCACAACGCCCCGTCGACCCACACCCCGTCGACAGGCCGGACATGTGGCGCGCCGCCCAGTGACACGGTGGCGACCCAGTAGTTCGGTGCTGCTGTCAGGCGTTCCTCGACGAACTCCCAGGGGAGCATCCCCTCGTCGGTCGCCGGTACGCCGTACGCGGCAGGGAGTCCGGGGCGCGTCGCAGACACGAACGCCAACGTAGCCGGGTGGCTAGACACTGTCCTGTGGAGATCGACCGGGCCATCGTGTTCGCCGAACGAGAAGGCTTCCGGGCCCTCGAGCTCGACCTGTACCGACCGGTCGACGGGTCGACTGGGGCACGTCCGCTACTCGTCTACGTGCATGGCGGTGGGTGGCGGCAGAGCCACCGCAGCCGCGCACCTCGGGAGACCCGTGGCTGGGATCGTGGATTCTTCGAACGGGTGACCGATGCCGGCTTCGTCGTCGCCGCCCCCGATTACCGGTTGAGCGGCGAAGCGCGGTTCCCGGCCCAGCTCGACGATGTGGTCGTGGCACTGAACTGGCTCCACCGGCATGCCGGTGAATGCTCCGTCGACGCCGGCCGCATCTACCTCTGGGGTGCCTCAGCTGGCGGTCACCTCGCCGCCCTCGCCGCCCTCAGCGACGACATCCCCTCCGTTCGCGGGATCGTCTGCTGGTATCCGGTGACCGACCTGTTGGCGCTCGACCAGGACGCCACCGATTCCTTCGAGGCCGGGCTGCTCGGCGGGCCGATCGGCGCCAACCGGGAGCTGGCGGCTGCCGCCAGCCCGGTGCAGCACGTCCACGCCGGCGGCCCGCCGTTCCTCCTCCAGCACGGCGACGCCGACAAGTGGGTGCCGTGCGATCAGAGCGTCCGGCTCGCCGAGCGTCTCCGCCACGCCGGCGTTCCGGTCGAGTTGGAGATCGTGCCCGGCGCCGACCACTTCTTCGACGGATCACCCCACGTCGAGGCGATCTTCGCCCGCGCCGTCGACTTCCTGCTCGCCCACGACGACGGGATTGGTGAGCGGAGCGAGCAGTAATCTGCATCGACAGCTCACCAATCCGGTGAGCGGAACACAGGGGGACATCGACGTGACGACGACGGACGCTGTCGTTTTTCCGACACCGAACGAGATCGAGGGCTACTGGGCGCTCGACAAGATGCACGCGCCTCGCCCAATCACGCCGCTGTCGTTCGACCTCGTCGTACGCACGCTGGCTGAGGGGTTCACCAAGGCCCAAGCCGAGTACGACTGCCCGATCATGGTCAGCACGCAGGAGATCAACCACTTCTTCTACGTCGCGTTCCATCCGATTCCCGACGAGGCAGAGATCCAGCGGCGGATGGTCGAGTACCACGACAAGCTCGCCAGCAAAGTGCCCTTGATCGGCAAGACGTGGGAGGAGGAGTGGAAGCCGGCGGTGATCGCCCAGAACATCCCCCTGAAGACGGCGGACTGGTCCGGGCTCAGCGACGCCGAGTTGGTCGCCAAACTCGACGAGCTGACCCAGCTGATGCGCGACCAGTGGTGGATCCATGGGCACATCAACTTCGTGCTGCTGTCGAGTAGCGCGTTCTGCGACCTCTACGACAAGGTGATGCAGCCCGCCGAGCCGACCGAGTCGTACCGCATGCTGCAGGGCTTCCACACCCGCTCGGTCGACGCCGCGAGAGGATTGTGGACGCTCAGCCGTGCGGCCCTCGCCAATCCGACCTTGAAGGCGGCCTTCGAGACGAAGGACGACACGGCGCTGCTCGCCGCCCTCGACGAGAGCGAGGACGGTCGCGACTTCCGCCGCCGGCTCGACGAGTTCCTGTTCGAGTTCGGGTGGCGCAGCGACGCCGTGTACGACCTCGCCGACGTGCCGTGGCGGGAGGATCCGGCGATCCCCTTGGCGAGCATCAAGGCGATGATGGAACTCGGCGAGAGCGACGACCCGGAGGTCCAGTACCAGCACAACGTCGCCACTCGCGAGCGGCTGCTCGCCAACCTGCGCGAGAAGCTCGCCGACGATCCCGACACGATGGCCAAGTTCGACGAGCTCTACGAGGCCGCCCAGTACAGCTTTCCGTTGACCGAGGACCACGCTTTCTATATCGACCAGCTGTACATCAGCGTGTTCCGCCGCTTCGTCCTCGCAGTCGGCGATCGGCTCGTCACCAAGGGGGTGATCGACGCCGCCGAGGACGTCCACTTCCTCTATCGCGACGAGGTCGTCGACGCACTGACGAGCGGGGGCGATCGGCGCGACCTCGTCGGCGAGCGGCGGGCGAGCTTCGACCGGGCCTGCGCGGTGAGTCCGCCGACCGAGCTCGGCACCATGCCCCCGCCCCCCGAGGTGCCCGACCCGTTCATGGACGCCCTCGTCTACCGCTTGCTCGGGATCGTGCCGCCGGAGGAAAACACCGACCCCAACGTGCTCAAGGCCGTTGCCGGCTCACCGGGCGTGTACACCGGTCCGGCCCGCGTCTGCCGCTCGCTCGCCCAGGCCATCGACGAGCTCGACGAGGGCGAGGTGATGGTGTGCGAGATGACCCTGCCGCCGTGGGTCCCGGCGTTCTCCGTCGCCGGCGCCGTCGTCGCCGACGTCGGCGGGATCCTGTCGCACAGCGCGATCGTCGCCCGCGAGTACGGACTGCCGGCCGTCGTCGGCACGAACATCGGCACGACGGTGATCAAGGACGGCCAGACGATCACCGTCGACGGCAACAAGGGAGTCGTGTACCTCGACGGCCGCACCCCCTGACACGCAACGTGGGTTTACGGCCAGAGTTGCTGGCTGGCGAGGGCGGCGCCCTCGGCGAGGGCGCGGAACTTCGGCCAGACCACCGTCGGGTGGACCTCAGGGGCGTAGCTCGCCCGTGACGAGAAGCCGCAGTCGGCGCCGGCGATGATGTTCTCACGGCCGACGAGGCCGGCGTACTTGACGATGTAGTCGGCGATCAACTCGGGGTGCTCGACGTAGTTGGTGGCGTGGCCGAGCAGGCCGGGCATCAGGATCCGGCCCTCAGGCAGGTCGATGTCCTCCCAGATCCGCCACTCGTGGTAGTGGCGCGGGTTGGCGACCTCGAAGCTGTGCGCCCCGGCGGTGATGGCGAGCATGAATGGCACGGCTTTGATCAGCGGGATGTCGTTCATCCGCGGCCCGTGGTTGAGTCCGTAGCAGGTGTGGTGGCGGATCTGCTCGGTGGGGATCCCGCGCAGGGCGTGGTTGAGCGCCTCGACGTGGACCCACGCCGCCTTCTCCCGCTCGCCCTCGTCCAACGACGGGTTGCTGAGCATGTCGATGAGGAACGGGTCGTCGACCTGCAGCACGAACCCGGCCTCGACGATCGCCAGGTACTCCTCGCGCATCGCCTCGGCGACGGCGGCGAGGTAGTCCTCGTGGCTGCCGTAGTACTCGTTGCGGCCGAACCCACTCGGGCCGGTCGAGGGCATGAACACGTCGGCGACCTCGTATCCCTCGACCGCCGCCTTGAGGTTGGCGATGTCGGTCTGCACCAGTTGGTGACCGATGTAGCTGATCGGGCCCGTGCACACGAGGCGCCTCAACGGAGTGATTGTTGCCGAGTACTTCTTGAAGTACTCGGCGTAGTAGTCGGGGAAGTCGTCGACCTCCTTCTGCCACGACGGCGCCATGCGCGTCTCGTCGGGATCCGGCTCGAACCCGCCGAGGCGGTCCTTGACGTA
This sequence comes from Ilumatobacteraceae bacterium, assembly GCA_963716665.1. Taxonomy (GTDB): domain Bacteria; phylum Actinomycetota; class Acidimicrobiia; order Acidimicrobiales; family Ilumatobacteraceae; genus Desertimonas. Next base: position 37,933 of record CAVQTY010000015.1, on the reverse strand, counting down.
GCCGAGGAAGCTGACCTTGCTCATCTCCCCGTCAGTCACGATGTCGATGCCGGCCCCCACCTGACGGCGCACACGATCGGCGACCGCCTCGGTGATCTGGCGATCGAGCAACTCGGCGTCGTAGGGCCGGCCGTGCTCCCGCTCCTTCATCGTGTCGAGGAGCTCGTGGGGACGAGCCAGGCTGCCGACGTGGGTGGTGAGGATGCGATCCGTGCTGCGCTTCATGCCGCGTTCTTAGCCTCCGTTGACGCTGGTGATGTAGGTCCAGCAGGCCTGGAACGTCGGGCGGCCGTGGAACAGCACGTCCATGGCGTGGCGGATCAGGCGCAGCCGGTCGGCGACGGCCTGCTCGCTTGGCGGCGCCCCGTCCAGCTTCTCGGTGCCGCCGACCCAGCCGAGCACCGCATCGTTGTACGTCGCCAGCAGCTCGTACCACTCGGCGACTCGCGCCTCGATGCTCGCCTCGCGCACCGACTCGACCTTGAGCCCGGCGAGCTCGAACGTCTCGAGATACTCGTCCAACGGCCGTGGGTGGCGGAACACCTTGTCGCGAAAGGCGGCGTGGGCGGCCATCCGCTCGCCGTCGTCGAGATCACGCCGGTAGGAGGCGTAGGCGGGATCGTTGCGGACGAGCCCCTCGGCGAGGTCGCCGACGACCCACACCGTCTCGTCGAGGATCCACTCGCTGTTGCGGGCCCGCGGGTTGCGGACGTTGCCGGAGTTGACGAGCACCCGTCCGCCCGGGCGCAGGGTGCGCACCCACGACGCCACGGTGTCGGGCAGGTCGGGGTAGAGGTGGATGGCGTTGGTCGACGTGATGAAGTCGATGCCCCGGGCGACGAGCTCGTCGCCGAGCACCTCGTCGAGCCGTTGCAGCCGCTTCTCGTCGGCCAGGTAGTGGAGCAATCGCAAGCCGACGTGATTGTCATCACCGAACTTCTCCATCGCGACACGCAAGAACTTCGGCGAGCTGTCGACGATCACGACTCCCGCCTGGGTGCCGAACAGGCGCAGCTTGAGTCGATCGACGAAGATCCCGGTGCCGCCCGAGTAATCGACGACGATGTCGCCGTCGGCGACGAGGTGGGCGAGCTCCTCGACCGTCGGGTCGAGGTTGCGATACCAGCTATGTGTGGCGACGTTGTCGTACGACGCGCCGAAGGCGTCGACATGCTCGGACGTCCACGACTCGTCGGGTATGCGCTCCCAGCCGGCCGGCCAGGCAAATGCGGTCGAGATGCGCCTGCTCGACTCGGTCGCCGTCGAGACCTCACGGTGCAGCTCGATCAACGGCTCGACGTCCTGTGATCGGTGGCGACTCCACCCGCAGTCAGTCGCCACGCCGAACTCGTCGACGAAGCGTTGGGCGGCGACGACGCGGGCCGTCGCACCGGCCAAGCCGTCGGACGGGTGGATGAGGCCGAGGTACAGGTTTGTCTCCGGGCGCAGGGCGAGCTGCGCCAGTGTCTCGAAGAAGCCGACGTCGACACGTCCTCCCTGAACGGGCAGATGGACCCAGTCGAGCGACCGCCCGAGGCTGAGCGACAGGGCGTTGGCGATGTCGACGAGCGCTTGGGCGTCGTAGGGGCGCTCGCGGTGGTGCCGCTCGTGCCCGTGGCAGAAGTGATAGCCGAGCTGGACGTCGGCGGGGATGCTGCGGCCGAGTCGCACGAGCCGTTCGACGATGCTCGACTTCGGGTCGTCGAACCACGCCGGCATCACGCCGTCGAGCATGGCGAACTCGAAGTTGGTGTCCCATTGCACGGCCAGCTGGTCGTGGGGGAGGGCGGCGAAGATCGTCGCCAGCTCGTTGAAGATGCGTGCCTCGTACAGCGGCTCGACGCGGGCCTGGTCCTCGGCGGCGACGAAGGCGGCGATCGGGGCGAGTGGCGTCGGCAGTGAGATCTGGAACCGGCAGTGCGGCGCGACCTGACCATCGCGCTTGCGGCGGGCGAAGACGTCGAACGACGACAACGCGGCCTGGGCGTAGCCGAGGTCGTCGAAGCGCAGCGTGTCGATCGACTCGCCGTCACGGATCCTCAGCCGAGGCAGGGCGCGGTGAGGGTTCGGCCCGGGCGGACAGACCTCGAACTCGGGCCGGGAGCTGAGCACCGGGTACTGCCAGACGATCCAGTCCGATCGTGGGCCGGTCTCCCCGTCCGGGATCTGGTGCAGGCGGTCGCCGAGCCGCGCCGCCATCACCTGGAACACCTCCTCGGCGCTGCGCAGCGGCACGCTGCCGACGAGGAGCACACCCCCTGACGCGACTCCGTCAGCGTGATCAGACATTCCACACCCCTTTATTGCGTTCCCCGGCCACGCAGGCCGTTGTTGGACACTCACTCGCTGGCGCTCGCTCGTTCGCATCCTGTGCTTCTTCAGTGTCTGTTCCAGCCGCGGTGCGGACAAGCGCTTCGTTCGTCACGGGCGAACGTCATCACGTCGCCCGCTGTGTGGCGTGGTTGACTTCGACGGATACCTAACGAGGAGGGGGAGATGAGCCGGCGCTCGATCGAGATCGAAGGGTTCCACCACGCCAACCCGATCCCCGCCGCCAGCAGGGTCGGCCCGCTGCTCGTCTCGAGCGTCATCGCGGCGAGGGACCCCGGCGGTGACACCACCCCCGCCGACGCCGAGGCGCAGATCGCCAACCTGTTCCGCCACGTCGACGCCATCCTTCACGAGGCAGGCGCCGACTGGCGTCACGTGGTGAGGATGAACTTCTTCGTCCCCGACATCGGCGTGCGACCGCTGATCAACCGGCCGTGGCTCGAGCACTTCCCCGACGCCGACTCCCGACCGGCCAGGCACACCCAGGTGGCAGCTGACCAGGGCGCCGTGTCCTGTGAGTTCGTCGCCTACGTGGAGGATTGACGTCGGGGACCCCGTGATGGAGCGCACGATCCCGCCCCCACACCCCGATCCACATCCGCCGCGGGCGTTCACGCCGCCCGACGGGGCAGTTGACGCCCACTGCCACGTGTTCGGACCGGCAGCACGTTTCCCGTTCGCACCGGACCGCACCTACACCCCGCCGGACTCCGGGATTGCCGACTTCCAACGGCTACAGCAGCGCCTCGGCCTGCAGCACGCCGTTTTCGTGCAGGCGAGCTGCCACGGCACCGACAACTCGGCGATGCTCGACGCTCTCCGCAACGGACGTGGTCGCTACGCCGGCGTGGCGATGGTCGACGAGTCGTTCGGCGACGACCAGCTCGGCGAGCTCCACGACGCCGGCGTCCGGGGCACACGCTTCAACTTCGTCAAGCATCTCGGCGGGGCGCCCAAGCCCGAGCGTTTCTGGCCGGTGGTGGAGCGGGTCGCCGGGCTCGGCTGGCACCTCGTATTGCACGTCGATGCCACGGATCTCGTCGATTACGCCGAGATGCTCGCCCGCCTCCCCGTGCCGTATGTCCTCGATCACATGGGCCGCATCCCGGTGGGCGGCGGCCTCGACCAGGCACCGTTCCGCACGCTTCTCGCGTTGCTCAGCGACGACCGGTGCTGGGTCAAGCTCTCCGGCGCCGAGCGGCTCAGCGCCGGCGGTCCGCCGTACGACGACGTGGTGCCGTTCGCCAGGGCGCTCATCGACGCCGCTCCCGACCGCGTGCTCTGGGGCACCGACTGGCCGCACCCGAACGTCCCGCACGTGCCCGACGACGGCGATCTGCTCGACCTCGTCGCCGCCTTCGCCCCCGACGAGGCGTCGCGTCGGCAGCTGTTGGTGAGCAATCCCCGGCGGTTGTACCCGCTCAGCAGACCCGAGCCTTAAGACGGGCTTGAACTCTTTGGCATGGTTGGCGACGTTGGTGGCGCCAACGATGCCAAAGACACGAGACTGCCCCCGGCGAGCCTGCGCAGTGAGGCGACGGTGGCGCGTGTCATCGTCGGCTCGACGCCGAGCTCGACGAGGAGCTGCTCGGCTGCTTCCATCTCCTCGACACGCCGGCCGGCGTGTGCCGCCGGTCCTTCGGCCAAGCGACGCAGCAACGACTCGTCGGCGTTGGAGAGCTGGTCGACGACGTTGCTCCAGGTCTCGTCGGCCAACCCGGCCCGGCGTGCCGCCTCCATCGACTCGCGCAGCACTCCGGCGAGTCCCTTCATCACGATGCTCCGCAACAGCTTGCGGGTCGCTGCTTGGCCGGCGACGTCGCCATCGTGCTCCACCGGCATGCCCAACGGGCGGACGATCTCGACGAAGCGTGCCGCCGCTCGTCCCGACGCCACCGCCGGCGTCTGCAAACCTCGTCCCGGCACGGGCGCCATCAACGCCACGTCGGCGAACCCGACGCCCGCCGCCGTCGCCGCCTCGTCGAGGCGCCGCTTCAAGCCCGGTGACCCCGTCGACAAGTCGGCGTAGACGGTGCCCGGGGCGACCGCGGGGAGCGCCTGGACGAGGGCCGCCTCGGCGTTGGCGGCAGCGGTCACGGCGATGACCAACTCGGCGTCCCCGACGGCACTTGCCGCATCGGCGTGGCGGGTGACGCCCGGCGGTGTGGCGACATCGCCCGGATCGAACCCGTGCACGTCGACGCCCGCAGCGACGAAGTCGACGGCGAGCGCCGACCCGGCCTCACCGAGACCAAGCACTGCGACGCGAATCAACGCTCGGCCTGATCGACGGATTCGACGCCGAGGGCGGCGAGGGTGGCGCGCAGGCCGTAGATGTCGACCCCAAGCTCGCCGGCGGCCAGTCGCTGGCGGGTCGCCGTCTCCCGATCGGTCCGCGCCCGGGCCAGCGCCACGGCACCGGCAACCTCGGAGCGGGGCACGATCACGACGCCATCGTCGTCAGCACAGACGACGTCGCCCGGTTCGATCACTTGCCCGCCGAGGACGACCGGGACGTTGACGGATCCCGGCGACGCCTTCACGGTGCCCTCGCACGACACGCAGCGCGTCCAGACTGGAAATCGCATCGCCCGCAGCTCGGCCGTGTCGCGCACGCCGGCGCCGATCACCAGGCCGCGGACGCCGCGAGTGGCGAGCGACGTGGCGAGCAACTCGCCGACCATCCCGTGCGTCGAGTTGGCGGTCGTCGTCACAACGAGGATGTCGCCGGACTGGCATACCTCAACGGCGGCATGGACCATCAGGTTGTCGCCCGCATGACAGGACACGGTGACCGCCGACCCGGTGATCGAGACGCCGTCCTGGATCGGTCGCACCTCGGGCCCCAGGAATCCACGGCGACCGATCGCTTCGTGGACTGTCGCCGTTCCGTAGGCGGCCAGCGCCTCGATGTCCGCCTGCGCCGCTCGGTCTATCGAGCGGACGACGACGTGGCGATCACTCATGACTGACCCCCAGGTGCTGAACGAGTCGCGGGTACACCCGCAAGACGTTGGACTCGTAGATCTTGGCCCGCTCGGCGGCGGGCAGCGGTGTTGCGTCGATGTAGCGACGGGTGTCGTCGTAGTGGTGGCCGGTCCGTGGGTCGACACCGCGCACTGCGCCGAGCATCTCCGAAGCGAACAGCACGTTGTCGGCCGGGATCACGGCGAGGAGACAGTCGATGCCCGCCTGGTGGTAGACGCAGGTGTCGAAGTAGATGTGGCCGTCGATCCGCTCCTCCGGCGGGGGTATGCCGAGGTCCTGGGCGATACCGCGGTAGCGCCCCCAGTGGTACGGGACGGCCCCGCCGCCGTGGGGGATGATGATCCGCAACCCCGGGAGGTCGGTGAGCAGCTCGGACGTGAGCAACTGGGTGAATGCCGTGGTGTCGGCGGCGAGATAGTGCGACGCCGTGGTGTGGAGGTGCGGGTTGCATGCTGCGCTCACGTGGATCATCAGCGGGACGTCGAGCTCGACGGCCGCCTCGTAGAGCGGATACCAGTACCGATCGAACAGCGGGGGGCCGGTCCAGTAGCCACCGCTCGGATCGGGATTGAGATTGCAGGCGACGAAACCGAGCTGCTCCACGCAGCGCCGCAACTCGCGCACGGCCGGCTCGATCGGTGCGTCCGGTGACTGCGGGAGCTGGCACACCGGGGCGAAGTTCCGTGGATAGAGATCGCAGACCTGGTGGATCAGCTCGTTGCAGTGCTCGCTCCAGTGCACCGCGGCACCGATGCTGGGGACGTGATGCCCCATCCAACTGGCTCGCGGCGAGAACAAGGTGAGGTCGGTGCCGCGTTCGCCCTGCAGCTTCAGCTGGGCGCCCTCGAGGCTTTCGCGGATCTCATCATCGGAGATGTCGAGCGAGTCCTTCGCGCCGACAGCCTCCGGGTCCGTCGCCAGTGCCGCGAGCTGACGGTCGCGGTAGGCGCCGAGCGCCGCCGGGGCCGTCGTGTAGTGGCCGTGGCAGTCGATGATCACGTTCCGTGAACCTACGGGACTCTCGACTTCCCGGCCAGCAGTCACGCCAGCCGTCATACTTGCCCGATGGTCCGCAGGGCGGCGTCACCCGTCCAAGTCGGACGCGAAATCGAGCTCGGGGAGCTGTTGTCGGCGTTGGACCAGGCGGCCGCCGGCGCCGGCGGGCTCGTGCTCGTCGACGGCGAAGCCGGCATCGGCAAGTCACGGCTGATCGACGAGTTCGCGGCCCGCGCGCGTGACCGAGGGGCCGACGTCCTCGCCGGATCCTGCCTGCCCTTCGCCGACGCCGTTCCGTACGCGCCGTTCGCCCAGATTCTCGGTCATCTATCGGCCGGCGAGAGCGGGGCCGGCGGCGTTCCCTTGCCTGGCGACCCGACCGACCGCTTCCGGTTCTTTGCCTGGGTCGCCGACCAGCTTGTTGTCGCATCCACGACGCAGCCGCCGCTGGTGGTCGTCGTCGAGGATCTCCAGTGGGCCGACGAATCCACCGGTGACCTGCTGCTGTTCGTCGCCAACGCGGTTCGGTCGGCGCCCGTGGTGGTCGCCGCATCGCGGCGGCCACCCGATCGCGACCGTGCCAACGGTCTGTCGGTCGCCCTCGGTGAGCTCGTCCGCTCCGGACGGGCGCGGCAGGTGACGCTCGGCCCGCTGGGGCCGCTCGAGGTCGGAGAGTTGATCGGTCAACTCACCGGGTCCGCACCATCGCCGGGGCTCCTCGACGCCGTCACCGATCGCGCCGACGGCAATCCATTCTTCGTCGAGGAGCTCGTTGCCGCAGGAGGTGGGCCCGACCTCCCGACCACCATCGGTGATCTCATCCTCCAGCGTGTCGCCGGGATCGACGTGTCGACCCAGCGGCTCCTGCACGTCGCTGCGGTGGTCGGACGCCGTGTCGGTTATCCGCTGTTACGAGACGTCACCGACCTCGGTTCGGTGGCCCTCGACGCGGCGCTCCGCGACGCGGTCGGTCGCCAACTGATGGTCAGGGTCGGCGAGCTCTACTCGTTCCGCCACGCCCTCGGCCGCGAGGCCGTGTACAGCGATCTCCTGCCGGGCGAACGAGCAACCCTGCACGAACGCGTCGCCGTGGCGCTCACTGGCCACCCGGAGCTCGCTGTCGGCGAGGACGCTGCGCTGACCGCCGCCGAGCTGGCCCACCACTGGCATGCGGCCGGCCGGATCACCGAGTCGTTGGCCGCGTCGGTTCAAGCCGGGCGGGCGGCAGAGCTGGCTCACGCCCCGATCGAGGCCCAGGCCCACTACAGCCGCGCCCTCGAGCTGTGGCCGCGGATCGACGACGCCGAGGCAGTGGCCGGGACCGATCGCCTCTGGCTGCTCGAGCACGCCGCCGAGGTCGCCTCCTTGGCGGGCAGCCACCACGGTGCCCTCCAACTCGCCGATCAGCTCGTCGCCGAGCTCGATCCCTCTCGCGAGCCGGAGCGTCACGCCCGGATCCTCGACCGCCGAGCCCTGTACTCCTGGCATGCCGGCGACCTGACGACCTCGAAGCAAGCGACCGAGGCGTTGCGCGAAGGGGTCGAGTCCGGGGTGACGCTGGCGGTCGTGACGCGGTTGTGCGGCGTCGCCTACCAAGCAGCCCTCGAGCTTCGCTATCTCGACGCCCTCGCCCTCGCCCGTGACGCGCTCGCCGCTGCCCACCAGACACACGGTCGCGCCGAGGTGAGCTACGCCCTCCACGTCCTCGGCTCCCTGGAGGGGCATCTCGGCCGGTACGACGACGGCATCGAGCGACTGCACGAATCGCTCGAGCTCGCACTGCAGGGCGACGACGCCGAGCGAATCGGATCGACGTGGCACAACCTCGTCGAGGCCCACGTGTTCGCCGGGCGCGCTGCCGAGGCGGTCGATCTCGCCGAGCGTGGCCTCGCCGACCTCGAACGCCGGGGGCTGCATCGCACCTACGCCGCCCTGACCACGGGTCAGCTCGTGCTCGCTCTGGTCGCCCTCGGGCGGTGGGCCGAGGCCGAAGTCGTCCGGGCCATGGTCGCATTCCTTACCAACGACTTAGCCGCGGTTCGAGCGTCGTCGAGGTCGCAGCCCTGCCCAAACACACAGTTGCGGAAGATTTTCCGACCTGACGCAGCTCGTGCGCTCGATAGCGATTCGATTGACCCGTACGTCAAGGTCGGCCGCGAGCCGCCGGTGACGAACCTGGCGCCGTTGGCAGACGTGGTCGAGAAGATCGGCTGGCGACGAGGCCCGCGGCCGAAGTTCCCCGAGGCGGTGCCTTCCTGGGCCGGCTTCGGGGAACTCTGCAGGAGCTCGTCGCCCGGGCGTAGGCGTCCCGCCGCGGCCAACCGACACACCTATCGGTCAGAGGGTCGTTGGCAGTTGACCCGCTGGCGGTGACCCGCGTCGGTGTCCCTGGTGGCGGGAACGGGCCTTCTGGCGAGTTGCACGCGGACGTCTCGGGCGGGTAGGTGATCGTCGTCGTTGCGGTGGGGTTGATCTCGGCGATGATCGTGATCCCTTCGCGGTAGATCGCGTCGCTGGGGTCGAGGACCCAGAAGCCGTCCTCGTTGAGCATCCAGCCAGGCCAATCGGTGGCCTCGCCGGTCACCGGGTCGAACGAGGCGCCGGGGTAGACGAGGCGGATCGTCTCGCCCGCTTGGTACACGACCTCGTGCGTCTCGATGACGTTGCCGTCGATGTCGACGAAGGTGATCGTGCCGACGTGCCCGTTGAACGCGGGTTGGTTGCCGAAGGTGACCGTGACGAAGGGAACGTCGTTGGTGCACACACTGCTGGCACTACCGATCTCCAGCGTCGTGGGCAGGGTCGTCTCGCGCCAAGACGGCCAGCGTGCACGTCACCCACTCCTCCAGAAGCTCAACGTGACGACCCGCGTGGGCCGCCGTCGCCGCCACCGCCCGTCGTGTCTGGGAGCGTCGTGGTCGTCGATGTCGTTCCCTCGGGTTGAGTCGTTGTGCTGCTCTCTGTCGTGGGCGCGGTGTTCGGGTTGGTGCCGACCGTCGTCGTCGACGTAGTCGTGGTCGACGTCGACGTTGTGGTCGACGTCGAGGTTGTGGTCGACAAAGCCGTCGTGGTGGTCGCCTCGCAGGGGCCGACCTGACCCGAGTTGGTGTCGTCCCACTGGTTATCGGACGAGTCGATGACGACCGCCCACGAGTGGACGGCACCGTCCTGGGGGACCGGGAACGTCTGGTTGAAGCTGGTGCCGAAGTCGGCGACGGTGAACACTTCCACCCCGTCGATCAACACGGTAAGCGTGTTCGTGTCGACAAGCTCGTAGCCGGATGCGTTGGCGTTGACACCACCACATGAGGCCGCCGAGTTGTTGGTGTGCGCCGACGCCGTCGAGGCCCCGAACAAGAGCGCCCCGATCCCGACCGCGACGGCGAGGATGAGTCGCCGAATCGAGATGACATTCATCAACATGTGATCCGCCTTTCCGCCGGTGTCGCCTACGCTCGGATACCCGGCCGGCGGCGACGGTAAACGAACGCATCTCGGTCATCGCCCCCAGCGCCGCTCCCATTCGGGCGGGCTGACGCCAGGAGGGCGAGCGACAGCCATGTTTACGAGCAGAGCGCGGATGCCGCGTGACGTCCGTTTGCAGTCGCCCTTGTCGCCTACGCCCTTCTTGACGACTGGCTTGGCCTTGGTCTTGACGTCTTGGGCGAGTGAACGTCCGACGTCGGTGCTTTCCGTGATGCGGACCCACCGAACGGCTTCGTGCCTCGTTCGGTGGCGCGCCCGGGGTCAATTCGCAAGTCGTTCTCATCTCAGGGAGGCTGACACCGCTTGCCGGACGCGACGGCGCCGGTGTACCGTGCCGAAATCACGTCGCCTGGGGGAGGCGAGGGACGGGCGGGCCGCAGCGAGTCCGTCCGACGCAACAACCGGCTTTGGATGCCGAATGGGGAGGGCACAATGAAGCGTTCACTGCTGGGACTCGCCGGGGCCGGCACACTCGTGCTCGCCGCTCTTGGGAGCGGCGCCGGGGTCACCGCATCCGGTGGCACGACGGAGCCGCCAGGTGGTTCGGTGCCGGGCGGCGGCGGCAACATCCAGGCTCCTGGTGAGTGCGGCCTCGGGACGGGCGAGCCGGCGACGGGAGAGCCGATCAAGATCGGCGCGATGGCGACCAACTCGCCGGTCGCCGACTTCACGTGGATCACCTCGTTGACCGGCGCCTACTTCGAGTGCGTCAACGACAACGGCGGCATCCACGGGCGACCGATCGAGTACATCGCCGAGGAGGAGCAGGTCGACCCGCAGCAGATCGCCTCGCTGGCCGTGAAGTTGATCGAGCAGGACCAGGTGCTCGGCATCGTCGGCAGCACGAGCCTGATCGAGTGCAGTGTCAACGGCGACTACTACGCCGATCAGGGCTACTACCTGATCATCGCCGGCGTGTCGCAGGACTGCTTCACGAGACCCAACTTCTCGGCCGTCAACATGGGCCCCTATTACTCGAGTCTCGGTGGCGCCCAGGCGGCCGTGCGTGCCGGTGCCGAGGGCACGATCGTCGTCGCCTCACCCAACCAGCCGGGCTTCGACCTGATCAACAGCGGCGTCGTCGAGTTCGCCGCGGAGAACGGGATGGAAGGCGTGAGCATCCTCGAGGATCCGCCGTTCGCCGATCCCGCCGGCTTCGCCCAGCGCCTCGTCCAGGAGGCTGGTGAAGGTGGTGCCGTCGTGCTCGACTACACCGGCCCCAACGCGATTCCGCTGCTCCAGGCGATCGAGCAGCAGGGGCTCATCGACTCCGTGATCTGGGCCAGCTCGACGCCGCCCAACGATCCGTCGACCGCCGAGTCCGTCGGCCCGGCGTGGAACGACAAGTTCCTGATCAACGCCGAGTTCAACGTGCTCGACTCGGGGATGCCGGACCAGAACCACATGAACGAGGTCCGCGAGCAGTACGCCCCGGATGTCAACAGCTCGAGCTTTGCCCAGATGGGGTATCTCGCCGGGCGCATCGCCACTGACGCCCTGTTGGGCATCGAGGGGGAGATCACCAAGGAAAGCGTGAACGAGGCGTTCCGCAGCGTCACCAACTTCACCAGCGACATCTTCTGCAAGCCGTGGTACTTCGATAGCGGCACGGGTTCGAACGTTTCCAACAACGTCGACATCACGGTGGCCCCGCGGGACGGTGTGATGGTCCAGGTCGAGGATTGCTTCGAGATCGCCGAGCTGCCGAACAACCCGCTGGCGGAGATTCGCGCCGCCGAGGAGGAGCTCGGCCTCAACGTGGGCTAACACTTCCCCCATGCCGAGTCTCGATGACCTCAAGCCATTCTTCGTGCTCGGCTTGGCGAGTGGCGGCGTGTACGCGATGTCGGGTGTCGGCCTCGTCGTCCTGTTCAGGGCGACGGGGGTGCTCAACCTCGCCTACGGCGCGATCGGGGCCACCGGCGCGCTGATCTCGTGGTCGCTGCTCGGCGGTGTCAACCGGTGGATCGCCTACTCGGCGTGCGTCGCGTTCGGGGGACTGGTGACGCTGCTCTATGGCGTCATCTTCGGACCGCCGTTCGCCGGGCGAGACCCGCTGGTCAAGGCGACTGCGACGATCGGCCTGATGCTCATCCTGCTCGGGGTGATGCAGTGGGTGTGGCCGCCCTCGACGACCCGCACGTACATCCTGCCGACGAGGCTGTGGGACTACGACGTGGCCGACGTGCGGGTGAACTGGACGCAGATCCTCGGCGTCATCTTCCCGATCGTCGTCACCGCCGGGACGGCGATCTACCTTCGCGTCACCAAGGTCGGGACGGCGATGCGGGCGCTGGCCAACGACCGTGAGGCGACGGCGATGCTTGGCGTCCCGGTGCGCCGCGTCGAGGCGGCGGCATGGCTCGGTTCGGGTGTGGTGTGCGGGATCTCTGGCGTGCTCCTCGGCGATCTCGTCGGCCTCGACCCGGTCGGGGTGACGTTCCTCGTCATCCCCGCCTTGGCGGCAGCGCTGATCGGACAGCTGCGATCGTTGTGGATCACTTTGGCGGCCGGATTCGTGATCGGCGTCGTGCAGTCGTGCCTCAGCGCGTTCTACGACGTCCGCATCGGTGGCCGGGCACTCGCCGAGTTCCGCACGATCACCCCATTCGTCCTGGCCATCATCGCCCTGTTGTGGTTCGCCCGCAAGCGGCCACTCGTCCGCGTGTGATGAGCGAAGCGCCATGACCACAGACGTTGGAACCCTGACGACTGAGGAACCTTCCGCCGCGGCACTTCCGGTCGCCCGGCCCAAGGTCGCGGCATGGAGCCCAAAGCGGGTCGCAGTCATCGCCGGGCTCGTGGCGGTGGTCGTGATCGTCGTGCCACTCATGCTCGACAGCTACTGGATGCTGGTGATGACCGGGGCGGTGATCTACAGCATCATCACTCTCGGTCTCAACGTGCTCATCGGCCGTGTGGGGATGGTGTCGTTGTGCCAGTTCGTCCTCGCCGCAGTCGGGGCATGGGTCGCCCTGCGCCTCAGCTATGGCACGTCGATGCCGTTCCCACTGCTCCTCCTCGCCGCCGGGACGGTCACCGGTCTGCTTGGCGTGTTCATCGGCTTGCCGGCGCTGCGCCTGTCTGGTCTCCATCTCGCCCTGATCACGTTGATGGCTGCCGGCGCGATCACGATCGTCCTGCGCACGACGCTGTTCCCCAACGGCGGCGACGGCTTGTTCGGCAACTCAGCGGCCGGCGGGGCATCGTCGCGGATGCCGCGCCCGTCGATCGCCCAGAGTGACACCGCCTACTACCGCTTCTGCGCCCTCATCGCCGCGCTGATGTTCCTTGTTGCCGTGTGGCACGTGCGGCGCAAGCCGGGGCGGGCATGGGCGGCGATCCGCCAGAGCCAGGCCACCGCCGTCGCTGCCGGGGTCAACACCGTGCTCTACAAGTTGTGGGCCTTCGCCCTGGCGTCGTTCCTCGCCGGTGTGGCCGGCGCCCTACTGGCCGCCGCCGCCGGTGGCGTGAGCGTCCAGCAGTTCCCCGTGCAGAACTCGGTGCTGCTGCTCGCCGTCGTGTTGATGGGCGGCGTCTACAGCATCTGGGGCGCGGTCGTCGCCGCCCTGTTCCTGCGCCTCCTACCCGCCCTGTTGGACGATTGGGGCGTGTCCACCGAGCTGTTGACGATTCTCTTCGGCGTCGGGGTGCTGCACGTGTTGACGACGGCGCCCGGCGGTGTCGTCGACCAGCTACCCAAGGACCTCGCCAAACTCGGACGTCGCATCGGTGGCCTGTTCCGGCCGAGGAGCAGGGCGACGTGATCGAGGTCCAGGAGATGTACGTGCGCTTCGGCGGGGTCGTTCCGATCGACCGCATGACTGTCACCTTCGCGGCCGGCACGTGCGGGTTGATCGGCCCCAACGGTGCCGGCAAGACGACGTTCTTCAACGTGCTCAGCGGGTTCGTTCGACCCGCTTCCGGCACCGTCAGCGCGTTCGGCGACAATCTCTTGGCGATGCCCGACTTCAAGCGGGCGCGCTGGGGCCTACGGCGGACGTTCCAGACCGAGCAGGCCATCGCCAACCTGTCTGTCGACGACAATGTGCTGCTCGTCCACGAGCACAGCGGCGGCGATCGCCGGTCCCGTCGGGAGGACATCGACAAGGCGATCGCCTTCGTCGGCCTCGACGATCACGCCCACCGGCTCGTGGGGTCGCTCGGGGCGGCGCAGCGTCGTTTGGTCGAACTCGCCCGCGCCATCGTCGGCACGCCACGGCTCGTCCTGCTCGACGAACCGGCGGCGGGGCTGCCCGAGGAAGAGACGAACCACCTCGCCTCGCTGATCCGCCGCATCCCCGCGGAGACCGGCGCCCTCGTCATCCTCGTCGACCACGACATGAGCCTTGTCTCGGCCTGCTGTGCCACGACTGCGGTGCTCGACTTCGGCCGGCTGATCGCGTCCGGCGAGACTGCCGAGGTTCTTCGTGATGACAACGTCATACGCGCCTACCTCGGGACCGAGGACGTCGCGTGAGCACGGCACTCCGCATCGACGGGCTGTGCGTCCCGCGTGGTGGTCGGCCGGTGCTCCGCGACGTGTCGATCGACGTGACACCGGGGGAGGTCACCGCCTTGCTCGGACCGAACGGCGCTGGCAAGTCGACGTTGGTGCTCGCCGTCGCCGGCGCGATTCGCCCGACCGCGGGCACCGTGACGCTGGGCGACCGAGACCTCACCGGTCGTCGTCCCGAGCAGGTTCGCCAGGCCGGCCTCGCCGTCGTTCCCGAAGGACGCCGCCTGCTGCCCGAGCTCTCCGTTGCCGACAACCTTCGGGTGGCGACGTACATGCTGGACCGCGACGCGGCCGAGCAAGGTACCCAGTACGCGCTCGAGCTGTTCCCCGAGCTGAAGCAACGGTGGGACGCGACGGCGCGTTCGCTGTCGGGTGGGGAGCAGCAGATGGTCGTGCTCGCCCAGGCCCTCGTCTCCCGCCCGTCGGTGGTCCTCGTCGACGAGTTGTCGCTCGGACTCGCTCCGCTCGTTGTCAAGCGTCTCGTGCCGATCCTCGGGTCGATCGCCGCCGCCGGGGTCAGCGTCCTGCTCATCGAGCAGTTCGCCCATGTCGCCCTCGGGCTCGCCAACCGGGCCTTCATCCTCCAGGGCGGGCGGATTCGCTACGCCGGAACCGCCCGGGAGCTGCAGGACGACCCCGAGCTGCTCCACTCCGCCTACCTCCTGCGCGTGTGATGCACACGCATTCGGGCAACGCACTGAGAGGATTTAGAGATGACTGAACAGGCACATAAGGAGCTGCTCGCCGACGTGCTGTCGCGGTTCGAGCAGTCACCGAACCCGAGACTGCGCGAGATCAGCGAGGCCGCGGTGCGGCACCTCCACGCCTTCGTCGAGGAGGTCGGGTTGCAGCGAGACGAGTGGTTCGCCGGCATCCAGTTCCTCACCGCCACCGGTCAGAAGTGCGACGAGACTCGCCAGGAGTTCATCCTCCTGTCCGACACCCTCGGCGTGTCGACACTCGTCGAGTTCGTCACCCACGGCGGCACCGAGGGCACCACGGAGAACACCGTGCTCGGTCCGTTCTACGTGCCGGGCTCGCCGGCGCGGGCTGGTGGCGAGACGATGCTCGTCGATCCCGACGACGGTGACCGGGTGGTGATCCGCGGCACGGTCACTGACGATGCCGGGACACCACTCGCCGGGGCCACGCTCGACTGCTGGCAGAACGCCACCGCCGGCTTCTACGCCGTGCAGCAGCCGGGTATCCAATCGGCCGAGAACCTGCGCGGCATCTACACCGCCGACGCTGACGGCAGCTACGAGATCCGCACGGTCCGTCCGGTGCCCTACCCGATCCCCTTCGACGGGCCGGTCGGCGACGTGCTACGGGCCAACGGTCGGGGCTGGATGCGACCGGGGCACACCCACATGTGGGTGAAGGCCGAGGGGTGCAAGGACCTGATCACCCACGTGTTCGACGCTGACACCGACTATCTCCACGAGGACGCCGTGTTCGGGGTGCGTCCGAGCCTCGTGCGGGCGTTCGCGCCTGATGCCAACGGTGAGCTCGCGACCTCGTTCGACATCGTCCTCGATCGCCTGCGCTAGTGCACACCAACCTCGACGATGGTGCGCCGACGTTGCTGTACCTCATCGGGCGCATCGACCGGGTGGTTCGGCGGCACATCGACGAGGTGGTCGGATCGCATGGGTTGTCCGTCAACCAGTACACGACGCTCAGCGTGCTCGAGCACCGCAGCGGGTTGTCGAATGCGCAACTGGCTCGTCGCGCCCTGGTCTCCCCGCAGTCGATGAACGAGGTGTTGCTGACGCTCGAACGACGTGGTCTGGTCCGGCGCCGCGCTCATCCCGACCACGGCCGGATCCTCCAGGCCAGACTGACGGCCAAGGGGCGCCGCCTGCTCTCGGCGTGCGACGCCGAGGTGCGCACGGTGGAGGCACGGATGATGCGTGACCTGACGGCGCGGGACGAAGCGGCGCTGCGCCGCGGCCTCCTCGCCGGCGTACGGGCGCTGCACGGTGGCCTCGAGGCTGGATGATGGGAGCGGATTCGGTGGACCAGATGCTCGACGTGCTGCGGGTGTTGCGCATCAAGGGACGGGCGACGGCTGACACGGTGGCGACCGCGTTGGAGGCCGACATCGGCGACGTGGTCGAGCAGTGCGAGAAGGAGGGCCTCGTCGAGAGCACCCGCGTCGGCTACCGCGTCACCGACACCGGGCGCGAGCGCGTTGAGCAGAGCTACTCCGCCGAACGGGAGCGGGCGGAGGCGCTCGTCATCGACGTCTACGAGACGTTCCTGCCGATCAACGACGAGGTCAAACAGATCGTCACCGACTGGCAGATGCGCCTCGTCGACGGCCAGATCGTGCTCAACGACCACAGCGACCGCAGCCACGACGACGGCGTCATCGCCCGGCTGCACGACATCGACGCCAACGCGGCGCCGGCGCTGGAGTCACTCGCAGTCGAACTGCCGCGCTTCGACGTGTATGTCCGCCGCCTGCGCAGGGCCCTCGCCGAGATCAGCGCCGGGGACCACACGATGGTCGCCGCGCCGGTCAAGGACAGCTACCACACGGTGTGGTTCGAGCTCCACGAGGATCTCCTGCTGCTGTCCGGCCGCGAGCGCAAGGAGTAGCAGACGTGGTTCAGCGGGCGGGAATCTGCTGCACCGCCCACTCGTTGCCATCGGGGTCGCGGAATCCCGTGAAGCGACCCCACGGGAAGTCCTGCACCTCACCGGCATCGACCCCGCGCTCGACGAGGAACGCCCGAGCGGCGTCAGCGTCGTCGACGACAACCTGGAGGCCCTTGACCGATCCCGGCTCGGCGTCGATCAGCCCCTTGCCGATCGAGATCGAGCACGCTGACCCGGGCGGGGTGAGCTGAACGAAGCGCAGCTCGTCACTCACCGTGTGATCGTGGTCGAGGACGAAGCCGACCTGGTCGACATAGAAGGCCTTGGCCCGATCCACGTCCGACACGGGAACGAACACCAACTCAAGCTTGAATTCCATGACCCACAGTGTGTTTGGTCGATTTGGCCGCCGCCTAATCTTCGGCGATGCCCACCGATCGCACCCTCGTTGTCGTCGGAGCCAGCCTCGCCGGTGCCAAGGCGGCGGAGAGCGCCCGCGCCAACGGCTTCGACGGTCGCCTCGTGCTCGTTGGCGACGAGTCCGCGCCGCCCTACGAGCGACCGCCGCTGTCCAAGGCCGTGCTGCGTGGGGAGGCCGCCCCGGAGTCGGCGCGGGTGCACGACGCCGACTTCTACGAGTCGCACGGCGATCGAGTTGCTCGACGGCCGCACCGTGGAGGCACTCGATCTCGACGGGAACGAGGTTCGCCTCGACGGTGGCGAGACCGTGCGCTTCACGAGCGTTGTGCTGGCGACGGGGGCGGCGCCCCGGCGGCTCAACATCCCCGGAGCCGAGTTCGCCGGCGTGCGCTACCTCCGTACGCTCGACGACTCGCTGCGGCTGGCCGATGCGATCCGGGCCGCTCGTCGGGTCGCCGTGATCGGTGCCGGCTGGATCGGCTCGGAGGTCGCCGCCTCGGCGCGGCAGATGGGCGCCGATGTCGTCATCATCGACCCGTTGGCGGTGCCGTTGCAGCGTGTGCTCGGCGACGAGATCGGCGCCGTGTTCGCCCAGTTGCACGGCGACCACGGCGCTCACCTGCGGATGGGCACCGGTGTCACCGAGCTGCGTGGTGGCGCGACGGTGGAACAGGTCGTGTTGGACAACGGGGATGTCGAGGACGCCGATCTCGTTGTCGTCGGCATCGGTGTGACGCCCCGCGTGGAGCTCGCTGCCGGTGCCGGCCTCGATGTCGACAACGGGGTGGTCGTCGACGAACAGCTGCGGTCCAGCGCCCCCAACGTGTTTGCTGCCGGGGACATCGCCTCGGCATGGCATCCCCACTTCCAGCGTCACCTGCGTGTCGAGCACTGGGCCAACGCCCTCAACCAGGGTGCCACCGCAGGCGCCAACGCGGCAGGCGGCGGCGAGGTCTACGACCGGTTGCCGTACTTCTTCTCCGATCAGTACGACCTCGGCATGGAGTACGTCGGCTTTGCCGAACCTGACGATGCGGTCACGATCCGGGGCAGCGCGGTCGATCGTGAGTTCATCGCCTTCTGGCAACACGACGGCGCGGTCACGGCGGCGATGAACGTCAACGTGTGGGACGTCGTGGACGACCTCAAGGCGATCATCACATCCGGTGCGACGATCGATGCGAGTCGCCTCGCCGACCCCGACGTGCCGCTCGCCGAGCTGACCGGCCCGTAAGTACGCGAGCCCATAGGGACCGACGGGTTCGGTGGTTGCGCCATCAAGCCCGTCGTCGCTCCGAAGTGGGCGTGCGGCCGGTGGCGCCGGGGCGAACGCCCGTGACTCGTTCGTGTCGACTGAGAAGACCAAGGTTGGTCCTGTGGTTCGACATAGACGCAGGTAGACGACCGAATCTTCATGTTGACGCGGTTTCGAGTCACCTTCCTTGGCAGACCAACGCGAAGCTCGTCGCGCACCTCATCTTCAGGAGCCTTCCGACCCGCGGTCGCACGTCCTGGACACGAAGGCGGCCTATTGGCGCGCGCTCTTGAGTCCACCGCATTGGTCATGTCACGACCCTGGCTTCAACTGGGCGAGGAGCGGCGGCGCACCGCCATGACGCCTTCGTTGGCGAGCCCGAACATCGCTACGGACCACGTCAGCAAGGCGATCGCCAATACCAGCTTGTCGCCCTTCGGTCACAACTTGCCCTCGCTGAACGGGAACTCGTACCACGGCTCGAAGCCGACGACGGCGTTGTCGCGAGCGCCGACGTCTCCACCGCGTTCACCGTCGGCGCACCGACCGATGGGTGTTCTGGGGACCGTTCCGTCCCCTACACACCCATCGGTCGGCGGAGGGTCAGACGTTGAAGCGGAACTCGATGACGTCGCCGTCGTCGACGACGTAGTCCTTGCCCTCGAGGCGGATCTTGCCGAGGTCCTTGGCCTTCGTCCAGCTGCCGATGCCGAGCAGCTCGTCCCAGCGGATCACCTCGGCGCGGATGAACCCACGTTGGAAGTCGGTGTGGATCCGGCCGGCGCACTGCGGCGCCGTCGACCCCTCGTAGAACGTCCACGCCCGCGACTCCTTGTCGCCGGTGGTGAGGAACGTCCGCAGGTCGAGCAGGTGGTAGGCGCTGCGTACCGTGCGGAACAGGGCGCCCTCGCCGAGGCCGAAGCCCTCGAGCATCTCGGCCCGCTCGTCCGGGTCGACGATCGTCGCCGCCTCAGCCTCGAGCTGGACGCACATGCCGATGACTTCGACGTTGTCGCCGGCGTCGTTGAACTCCGCAGCAACCGTGCGCTCGACGTCGGGGATGGAATCGAGCTCGTCCTCGCCGACGTTGACAATGGCCAGCACACGTCTGGCCGTGAGCAGGAAGTGCGGTGCCAGCAGTCCGCGCTGCTCGGCGCTGAGGCCCGCCCGATACAAGGGCCGCCCGTCGCCGAGGGCGGCGTTGGCGATGCGCAGGGCGTCGAGCTCGTCGCCGAGCGAGCGGTCGAGCTTCGACTGCCGCTCGACCTGAGTGAGGCGCTTCTCGACCGTCTCCAGGTCGGCCAGGGCGAGCTCCAACTCGACGACACGGAGGTGTTCAAGCGGGTCGGGCGAGCCGGGGACGTCGTCGTCGGCGAACGCCCGCAGCACGAACACGACAGCGTCGACCTCGCGGATGTTGGCGAGGAAGCGGTTGCCCAGGCCCTCACCCTTGCTCGCCCCCTCGACGAGCCCGCCGATGTCGACGACCTGCACGGCGGCGTGGACGACGTTGCGGCTCTTCGACATCTCGGCGAGGCGGTCGAGACGGTCGTCGGGGACCTTGGCGACGCCGATGTTGGGATCTTTGGTGGCGAAGGGGTAGGGAGCGGCGAGCGCGCCGCCGCCGGTGAGGGCGTTGTAGAGGGAGCTCTTGCCGGCGTTGGGCAAGCCGACGAGTCCGAACCGTTCCATGAGGCGGTCGAGGTTAACCGGGCTCGGTACCGTGACTCCGATGAGCCCGTTGGAAGCACTCGACCGAGCCATCCACTATCTCGACCGGGCCCACGAGACGGGCTTCAAGGCGAAGGCGTTCGTGCGCGCCCGCGAGGTCATCCGCGAGCTGCCGCCCGGCGAGGTCGAGGAGCGGGCCGCGGCGGGAACGCTCACCGACCTGTCCGGCATCGGTCCGGCGACGGCGAGGCTGATCACCGAGGCGCGGAACGCCGAAGAAGGCGAGCCGGCCTACCTCGTCAAGCTCGCCGCCGAGACGGTGGTGCCGATCACGCCGGAGGGCCAGCGCTACCGCGACGCCTTGCGCGGCGACTGCCACACCCACTCCACATGGAGCGACGGGGGAGCGACGATCGAGGCGATGGCGGCGACGGCGACCGCCATCGGCCACGAGTACATGGTGCTGACCGATCACTCCGCCCGCTTGACCGTCGCCCACGGTCTCGACCGCGAGCGGTTGATCCAGCAGATCGGCGTCGTCGCCGTGCTCAACGAGGAGTTCGCCCCGTTTCGCATCCTCCACGGGATGGAGGTCGACATCAACCTCGACGGCTCGCTCGACCTCGACGACGACCTTCTCGCCCACCTCGATGTGGTTGTCGCCAGCGTGCACTCCAAGCTGCGCATGGACCGCAAGGAGATGACCCCGCGGATGATCGCCGCCGTTCAATCTCCGCACGTCGACATCCTCGGTCACTGCACCGGTCGGATGATCGGCAGGCGGCCGCCGTCGGAGTTCGACGCCGATGCCGTGTTCGCGGCGTGCGTCGAGTCGGGTACGGCGGTGGAGATCAACTCGCGACCGGAACGCCTCGACCCGCCGTTCGAGTTGATCGAGCGGGCGATCGCCGCCGGCTGTTGGTTCTCCATCGACAGCGACGCCCACGCCACGGGTCAACTCGAATGGCAGCCGCACGGCTGTGACCGGGCTGCCAAGTGCGACGTCCCGATCGAACGGATCATCAATACCCGCGGCGCCGACGAGCTCGTCGCCTGGACCGAAACCCACACCTGACCTTCCTTCGGGTGAGAAGGCGTCAGGCGAGCGACGCGTAGAGGGCGGCGAGGATCGTGGCGGCACGTAGATCGCCGGTTGTCCCGTCGCCCATCTGGTTCATCACGTAGGCGAACGTCATCCGGGCGTCGAGGTCGATGACGGCGAGCGACCCACCCCATCCTCCCCAGTAGCACGCCCGTGGATTGGGGCTGATCGGCACGTCAGGGCTGGGTAGTCCGAAGCCGATGCCGTGGCGCAACTTCAACGGCAGGACGAGATCTTGAGCGTACGTCTGCTCGTCGAACACCGGGTCGGCGCCCGAGGGCGAGAGCAGACGCACTCCGTTGGCCTCCCCGCCGCACGCCATCGGGGCATGGATCAGGGCGACGGAGCGGGCGTTGCCGAACCCGCCGGAGGCGGGGAGCTCGGCCCGCCGCCACGGGATGGTGTTTGCCGCCGCGGCGTCGAGGGGCAGCGACTGGACCACTCGCGCCGCGACCGAGCCGGCTTCCATGCCGTCCACGGTGAAGGGGTGGCTGGGTGGGATGACGTGGGCGACACGATTGTCGTGCTGGGCGCTCGTGCCAATGTGGAAATCGGCGTTCAGCGGTGCGGCGATCTCGGCGGCGACGAACTGGCCGATCGTCTGACCGGTGACGCGTCGCACGAGCTCTCCTTCGAGAAAGCCCTGGGTGATCGCGTGGTAGCCCGACGCGGTGCCCGGCTCCCACCATGGCTCCTGGGCCGCCAGCAGGGACGTCGCCTGGGCCCAGTCGTAGAGCGTCTCGACCGTCACGGGCTCGCTCCAACTCGGCAGCCCGGCGGTGTGGCTCATCACGTGACGCACTTCCACACTCGCCTTGTTGTTGGCCCGGAACTCCGGCCAGAACCTGAAGACCGGGGCGTACAGGTCGAGTTCCCCCTGGTCGGCCAGGATCAGGCACGCCAACGCCGAAACTGTCTTCGTCGTCGACCAGACGTTGACGATCGTGTCCTGCTGCCACGGCCGCTCGACTCCGTCGTCACCGGTCACCGTGCCGCCCCACACGTCCACGACGAGCTCGCCCTCGAGCGTGACAGCGACCGCGGCGCCGACCTCGGTGGCTGTGGCGGCGTCGAAGTTGCCGGCGAAGGCATCACGCACCGCGACAAACCGGTCGTCGAAGGAGCCGTTGATGTCCATCGCCCGACCGTACCCTGTGTGTTCATGTCGATCTTCGAGCATCCCATCAACACGCTCAGCGGTGATCCGTCGAGCCTCGCCCGCTTCGAGGGGTCGCCGACGTTGATCGTCAACGTGGCGTCGCGTTGCGGCCTGACCCCGCAGTACACCGGCCTGGAAGCGCTGCAGGAGCGCTACGGCGACCGGGGCTTCAATGTTGTCGGCTTCCCGTGCAACCAGTTCGGTGAGCAGGAGCCCGGGACCGCCGACGAGATCCAGACGTTCTGCTCGACGACATACGGCGTGACCTTCCCGATGATGGAGAAGATCGACGTCAACGGCCCCGGCCGGCATCCGATCTATACCGAGCTCACCGAAGTCGCCGATGCCGAGGGGCATACCGGCGACATCCGCTGGAACTTCGAGAAGTTCCTCGTCGGCAAGCACGGCGCGGTCACCCGCTTCCCGCCGCTTGTCGAGCCCCAGGACCCTGCCCTCGTCGCCGCCATCGAGGCCGAACTGAGCTGACCGTCCAGCGAACAAGCGGCGACCCGGCCGCTTCTCCTTGTGGACTGCTCGATGGCCCGCCGGCTAGTGGCTCTTGTTGTATGCCGCGAGCCCGTTCCAGTCGCCCTTCATCGCAAACGCCGCCTGGGCCGGCCATGTCGGGAGGCTTGAAGGCGGCAGTGCGCCGCCCCGGGCCACGATCATGCGCAGATCCTCGACCGAGGACTGGCGGAGTGCCGTGTACGTCGTCACGTCCTCGCCGTTGAGCAACATCTCCATCCGTGGCCCGATCCCGCTGATCTGGGTCAGGTCGTCCGACTTGCTTGCATCCGGTGCGCCCTTCGACTTCGCGGGTGTCGAGCCCTGTCGGGACCGGCGCTGGTTGTACTTCGCCAGGCCCCGCCAGTCTCCCTTGGCGGCGTAGCTCGCCTGCATTGGCCACGTCGACACGTTCGAACGGGCGACGACGTCCGACGCCTGGAGCGCCTCGCGGATCGAAGGCTCGTTCGCCTCGGCCAGCGCCGCATAGGTGGTGATCCCGGCCGCGTTGAGCGCCTGGACCGACTTCGGGCCGATACCGGCGAGCTGGGTGAGATCGTCGGCCTTGTCCGCCGCCGGTGCCGGTGCCGACGCCGGTTCAGCTGGTGTCGCCTCGGCCTCGGACGCGATGTCGACCTCGTAGTCCGCCACGGTGTCCTCGCCCCCGAGCTCGTCGACGGCGGGTGCCACGATGGCTTGCAGTGCCGCCGCCTTGTCGGCTGGGAGCGTGCTGTGGATCAACTCGCCGTGCTCGGCTCGGAGGACATCGCTGACTGCTCCGATCGATGCACCCCAGTCGCCTTCGTACTGGACGAAGGCGGCGCTCTTGCCTCGATCGATGTCTTTGGCGACCTTGCGCATGAACTTGTCATCGATACCGATGTCGCGGAACCGCCCGTACAGGCCCGACAGGGTCGCTCCCACGGCACCGCCGACGGCGGCTCCAGGCGGCCCGAGCATCACCGCGCCAGCAATCACTCCGATCGATCCGCCGCGGACGCCGCCCTTGCGTCCGCTGACGTCGTGGGTCTGCTTGACCGTCACCCGTCCCCGCTTGTGGTGATCGGCGATCGCGGCGTCGACGATCTTGACGTTCTTGTCGCTCTTGTCGATCTTTTCGACCGATTTCAGCAGTCGTCGAGCCGCGTCCCCACTATCGAGCAGGAACACGGCGAGGGTCTGATCTGCCTTCTTGCTCATCGGTACTTCCTTTCCTGCAACCGATCGATGTGTTGTGAAGGGCGGGACTCAACGATCCGAGCGACGGCGCTCGAGTGGGCGATCGTTGATCGGTCCCGTACCCCCATCTCCACCCGCGTGATCCTGGTGATGCGCTTGGCCACCCCCTCTCGCATTCACTCGAGCAGCACAACACCCTACGTCGTCGTAGCTGGTCGCTGGTTGGTGGTGCTCCATTCCGCGACGGTGCTAAGTGCTGGTAGCGACGGACATCGGAGCGCCAACGGCTAGCGCAGTGCTGAGGCGGCGGGCAGCGAGGAGCAGGGCCGCGCCGATTCCGATGAGCACGACGCCGAGGCCGGCCGCCATGAAGGCAACGCCGAAGGCAACAACGGAGGTGAATAGCGAGGACCGAAGGAACGAGGCCGTCATGACGGTGTCGCGCGCCGGGTCCTCGCGATCGAGCTCTGCGTACGTCAAGCCGCCACTCGCCTCGAGCGCGTGCCCTTCGATTGCGTCAGCTTCTGCATAGGCCGTGAAGGGCCCGTCGACCTCCCACCCCCCGAAGCGCTCGGCGTCGTCGGAGACGACGATCTGCTCGTCGGCGAGCTGGTCGCCTACGACGACCCAAGTGATGACGCCGGCGACGATGAAGATCGCACCGGCGACGATCACCAGGATCGAGAGCACCCGGATGCTCTGAGTGCTGCGGTCGGCAGCATCCGCGGGCGTGGTGCTGACGGCTGAGGGTGGCGGGCTTTCAGGGACGGTCGGAGTGGACATCGCGTCCTCCTTATCGGGTGCATTTCAGCCTCGCGCGATCCGTGACGGCTACCGGACGCCACTCATCCGGTACCTTTCGACTGTCGCAACGCATGGTCGGCTATACGGCTTCACCGCTCACCGCCAGGCCACCGTCAGAAAGCCTGATTACCCCGTTACGCTGGTCCGCTATGTCGAAGAAGACGAAGAAGAAGAAGGCGCGCATGCGGCGTTCCAAGGCGAACCACGGCAAGCGCCCCAACATGGGCCGCGGCTGACTTCCGCCGCTGAATCGGTCTGCCCCGTGACCGTGTCGATGTCCGTCCCGCCGACCCGCCGGGATGACGTCGTCGACACCTATCACGGAATCTCTGTCGC
Source organism: Ilumatobacteraceae bacterium (assembly GCA_963716665.1). GTDB lineage: Bacteria > Actinomycetota > Acidimicrobiia > Acidimicrobiales > Ilumatobacteraceae > Desertimonas. The sequence goes on along the minus strand of CAVQTY010000015.1, from coordinate 12,579 downwards.
CGACCCGTACCGCTGGCTCGAGGAGGGTGACAACCCCGAGGTTGCCGCCTGGGTCGCCTCCCAGAACGATCTGACCCGATCGGCGCTCGACGTGCCCGTTCGTGCCGAGTGGCATCAGCGCCTCGTGGCGTTGATGGAGATGCCGGTCCTGCAGCACGCCGCACTCCGCGGCGACACCCTGTTCTGCTACGAGCGTCCCGCTCGCGCTGAGCAGTTCGTGCTCGTCCGCCGTGCCGCCGGCGATCCCGCATCGACTCCCATCGTGCTGGTCGATCCGGCCACGGGCAGTGAGGACGCGGCGACGGCCATCGACTGGTACTACCCGTCGAAGGACGGATCGCTCGTCGCCGTCGGTATCAGCGAGGGCGGGACCGAACAGTCCGTGCTGCACCTCATCTCCGGCATCGACGGGTCGCGGGCGGGCGTCGAGGGTGATCGCATTCCGGACACGCGGGCGTGCTCGGTGGCCTGGGAAGCGGATGGATCGGGGTTCTTCTACACCCGCTATCCGGAAGGCGATGAGTACAACCGGACGGTCCATCACCACCGTCTCGGTGCCGATTGGCGCGACGACCCGGTGGTGTGGGACGACCGGCCGGATCCGCAGGCGTGGCCGCACGTGGTGCTCACCCCGGACGGGCGCTGGCTCGTCGTGCACGTCGAGGTCGGCTACCGGCGAACCGACGTGCACCTCCTCGACCGGCAGACCGACCGCTGGACCACACTGATAACAGGCGTCGAGGCCACCACTTCGTTCGTGGTTGCGGCCGATGGCCGCTCGCTCGTCGGGATCACCAACCTCGCCGCACCACGAGGCCGAGTCGTGCGCGTCGCCCTCGATGCCGACGAGCTGAGCCGCGGGACTGAAGGTTGGGAGACGATTGTCGCCGAACGTGAGCACGTCCTGGCGCAGCTCGCGATCTCCCGATCGGGACTGCGCATCGTCACGAGCGCCGGTGCGGTCGACACCGTCCATCGCCTCGACGTGGACGGCCGACCACTAGCGGCCGTCGACGGACTCGACCGGGCGATCTCGATCGCCGACGACGGGCTCGTCACCGACGCCGAGCTCGACGACGCCTTCGTCGTCGTCGACTCCTATGTCGCGCCGACGTCGTTGTGGAAGCTGCCGGCGGACGAGCCGGCGACGCCGGTGTCGACGCGATCTTCCGCAGAGCTACAGATCGGCGGGCTCACCGTGGAACGAGCCAGCTATCCATCTTCGGACGGCACCGAGATCGAGTTGTTCCTCATCCACCGCGACGACGTCACGCCGGGCGCCGAGACGCCGACGATCCTCAACGGCTACGGCGGGTTCTCGATCACGCTGAGCCCGGCCTGGCAGCCGGCGATCGTCGCATGGTGCGCTGCCGGCGGTCTGTATGCCGTGGCGGGACTGCGTGGTGGTCACGAGCACGGCGAGGAGTGGCACGTTGCCGGCTCGCGAGGCAACAAGCAGAACGTCTTCGACGACTTTCACGCCGCCGCCGATCACCTCGTCGACTCCGGCCTCACCAGCCGCCGGCGGCTGGCGATCTCCGGCAGGTCGAACGGTGGGCTGCTCGTCGGCGTGGCGCTCACCCAGCGACCGGACCTGTGCCGGGCGGTCGTGTGCGGGGTGCCGTTGCTCGACATGGTCCGCTTCCCGCAGTTCCTCGTCGCCAAGCTGTGGACGTCGGAGTACGGCGATCCCGAGATCGCCGAGGAGTTCGCCTGGCTGCATGCCTACTCCCCCTACCACCACGTCGTCGACGGGACGTGCTATCCGGCGACGCTCGTGCAGACGGCGGAGGGCGATTCTCGGGTCGACCCGCTGCACGCCCGCAAGATGGTGGCGCTGCTGCAGGCTGCGTCGTCGTGCCGGGCCGAGCGGCCGATCCTGCTCTCCCAGGAGGGTCGCGCCGGTCACGGTGTCGGCAAGCCGGTGTCGAAGCGCGTCGACGAGTTCGCCGACGCCCTGACGTTTCTTGCCGGGCACGTCTGCTTGGAATCGCCTTCACACTGACAGCCGATCCGTACGATCGACGTCAGTGTCATCCGCCCTCACGCCCGTGCAGCAGCGCACGCTCGACCTACTCGGGCGCACCGGCGAACCGGTCGTCTTCGACCCCGCAGTCGTCGCCGAGCTGCGCGCCGACTTCCGTGACGGGCTCACCGACCTCGCCGGCCGCCTCCCCGACCCACCAGGCGATGGTGCGCCACTCGTCGTCGTCACCAAGCACGATCTCGGCGAGGTGTTCACCTGCGAGACCAAGTGGGCGACGCCTGACGATTTCACGTGGTCGGCGGCGAAGGCTCGGGGCCAGGTCGCCCACAAGGCGATTCAACTGTTGATCAACTGGCGAGGCGAGATCGTGCCGATCACTGTCGTCGACGACGCGATCGAACGCCTGGCCGACGACGATCGTGGCCTCGGACAGTGGCTGGCGGCGTTGTCGCCGGGAGACGCCGCCGACCTGCGCGGTCGGGCCGTCGAGCACGTCACCAAGTTCCTCGAGTGCTTTCCTCCGCTCGACCCGCGGTGGCGTCCGGTCACCGAGTCCACTGCCCAGTATCCGATCAGCGGCCCGATCGTGATGCGTGCCCGGATCGACCTCACGCTCGGGGTCCCCCGCGGCGGGGAGAGCCGCAAGGTGATCGTCGATCTGAAGACGGGACGGCTGCTCCATCGCCACCGTGAGGATCTCCGCTTCTACGCCCTCATCGAGACGCTCGTCCGCGACGTCCCGCCGCGGCTGCTCGCTTCCTATTCGCTCGACTCGGCGGCGGCGGAGACCGAGAGCGTCAGCATCGACCTGCTGCGCTCGACGATGCGGCGGACCCTCGATGGCGTTGAGCGGATGACCGAGGTGCGCTACGAGAGCCGGACGCCGACGCGGACACCCAGTGCGGCGTGTCGGTGGTGCCCGTGCCGCAACTCGTGCGAGGCCGGACGCGCGTGGTTGGCCGCCGAACGCGAAGCCGACTGAGCGCCGACGTCCCGCCACTGTTACACCGCTTCGTCATGATGTCGGTATGCCAGAGCAACCGCAGCAACGAGAAGTGGTGGCGCCGCCTGCCGCCTCCACGGTTCACTTCGCTACGGCGGCACGGGCACTCGCCGCGGCGGCGCGCCGGTTCGGGCTGGCTGCCCCCACCTTCCGCACGCCGCCGCGGCTCCTCGGTCTCGATCGAACGGTGCGCCGCCACCGCCAGGGCGCGGTCGTGTCCGTTCGCCTGCGCGGTCGGCCGTGGGTCGCCGTCCTCGCCGACATGGTCGACGGCGTCGTTGCCGTCAATCGGCTCGACGCCCGGAGGGCGAACCGGGCCCGCGCCGACCTGTGGGACGCAGTTGCCGCGCACAGTACGACCGAGCCGGCGCGCCCACCGTCGACCATCCCGCGAACGACCGTTCAAGCGCCGGCCCGGCGAGTGGCGTGACACCTAGAGGTCGTCGAGGGCGGCGACGACGACGAAGCCCTGGCCGGGATTGGCGAGCTCCGCTGCACGCTTCGAAATCCGGATTGGACGTCAAGGCCTCCGGTGGGATCACGAGAATCACGACCTGGGTTCCATCTGGCGCGAACGCCGCCAGGGCGATCGCCCCCGGGAGCAGGTCGGGGGCTTCGATGACCTCGAAGCCGAGCTCGGTGAAGCCGGCCTCGTAGTCCTCGGCAACGGTGTCGGCGTCCCCGCTGAGGTGCCAGACGTCTGCGTACACCTGAGAGGGCGGGAGCCCGAGGGCAAGATCGACGGCAGGGTCGTCGACGAGCGGACCGACGCCCGGCGGCACGGGGATGTCGTCCCAGAATGACGGGCGGGCGACGGGCGGATCGGGGTCGCAGGTCGTGTCGGGAGCGGGCAGCTGCAGGTCGCGAATGACGAGTGCCTCGGCGTCGGTCACGCACGACGACGACAGGATCTGGCCGTGCCCCTCTCCTGTGTAGCGCACGAGGGCGACGTTGGGACCCATCTGGGCGGCGAGCTCCTCGGCCCAACGGAATGGCGTCGCCGGATCGTTGAGCCCGCCGACGACGACGATTGGCGCCGGCCCCGGGTACGACGAGACGATCGCCGCGACGTCCTCGGCGATCGCGTCGCGGCATGTGTCTCGGAAGTCGGTCGGGTCGTAACTGCGGGAGAACCGTGGCGCGGCGCGTTGCAGCTCGGCGAGCAAGGCGGCTGGGTCAGCGGGCGTGACCTGGTCGATGCCGCTGGCGCAACGGATCACCGGGTTGGCCTGGAAGATGCTGTCGTACGTTCCGTCGTTCGACCGCCCGTTGTAGTCGTCGGCCATCGCCAGCAACGCCGTGCCATCGCCATCCTCGGCATCGGCGAGGGCGGCGCCGAGCGATGGCCAGGCGAGCTCGCTGTACATCGCCGACTTCGTCGCTGTGTCCATCACGACGTGGTTGACCGGCCGCCCGCTGTCGGATTTCACGGGGTTCGCCTCGAGGGACGAGAGAAGGGTGTCCCAGCGGGCGGCGACGTCGACGTCGGTATAGGCGCACTCGGTGCCCTCCTCGCACCAGGCCGCCCAGTTGGCGAACGCCTGGTCGAAGCCGACGGGTTGGGTGACCCATTGGTCGTACTCGCTGTCGCCGGTCGGCTCGTAGGCGGAGTCGAGGACCATCGCCCGAACGCGTTCGGGGAACAACGTGGCGTAGACCCCGCCGAGATAGGTGCCATAGGAGATGCCGATGTAAGAAAGCTGCTCGTCACCGAGGGCAGCACGGATCATGTCCATGTCGCGTGCGGTGTTCTCGGTCGAGTAATGACGCAGCGTGTCGCCGTACACCTCCCGGCACTTCGCACCGACCATCACCTGCTGGGCGATCGTGGCTGCCGCTTCGCCTGCATCATCGGGGGTGTCGTCGGCGTACAGCAGCGAGTCGAGGGTCGCATCGTCAAGGCAGTCGATGCCGCCCGAGCGATCGACGCCCCGTGGGTCGAAGCCGACGATGTCGAAGCGGCCATCGAGACCCATTTGGAAGTCGATCGCTTCCGCAACTCCCGCTGCGAAGTCGAACCCGGATGCCCCCGGACCGCCGGGATTGAGCAGTATCGCCCCCTCTCGGACATCTGGCCGCGCCGGCAAGCGAATCACGGCGATGTCGATCGTCGGGCCGCCCGGGTTGGCGTAGTCGAGTGGAACGGCGAGCGTGGCACACTCGAACACCTCGGCCGTGCCCTCCTCGCACGGTCCCCACCCCAGCGCAGCGGGCGGCGTGGCGTCCGGCTGACCAGCCGCTTCCGACCCCGCGGCGAACGGGGTGGTGGCGCCAGCGAGGCAGATTCCACCGACGACCAGCGTGCGCAGCATCGACTCAGGGTAGAGGCGAGGTTGCCGCTTTCCGGGCGGGTCAGGGAGCGGGGACGGCGCCGGCGACGAGCGGCTCGAGTGTCAACTCCGGCTCGTCCTGCTCGAGCCTCGCCAACCGGTAGCGGTTCTCGAACAGGGCGACGATCTCACCGTCCGATCGGCGCATCACGCGAATGCCGCCGATGTCGCGGAGACGAGGGAGCGACTCCGTATCCGTCCGCCGGATCGCTTGGTAGCCCGCCGACAGGATCTCCGCCGGGGCGCCGAACTCGCCGGCCAGGCGATGGCTGAACACGTCGAACTGGAGCACTCCGACGGCGGCGAGGATCGGTGCCGTCTCGGCGTGGTCGAGGTCGCGCAGGACCTGCACCACGCCCTCCTCGTCGAGCTGCTCGATCCCCTTGCGGAACTGCTTGGCCCGGCCTGTGTCGAGCGGGCGGGCGGTGGCGAAGACCTCGGGCGAGAAGCGGGGGATCGGCGGGAAGTCGACGGGTGCGGCGGCCGCGTGAACGGTGTCCCCGAGCTGCAGGCCGGTGGCGTTGACGAGGCCGACGACGTCGCCCGGGAAGCCGACCTCGACGGTCTCCCGTTCGGCGCCGAAGGCGGTCATCGCGTATTTCGTCGTCAGCTCGCGGCCGGTCCGTGCGCAGGTGACTGTCATGCCGCGGTCGAAGCGGCCCGAGCAGATCCGGGCGAACGCCAACCGGTCGCGGTGAGCCGGATCCATATTCGCCTGGACCTTGAACACGAACGCCGAGAAGCCGTCGTCGAGTCGCCTGGCGGTTCCGTCGGCGGCGAGGCGCGGCCCGGGAGCGGGCGCCAGGTCGACGACAGCGTCGAGGATCATGCGCACGCCGAAGTTGGTCAACGCCGACCCGACGAAGACCGGCGTCGAGTCGCCGGCGAGGAACGATGGGACGTCGACATCGGCGCCGACGGCGTCGAGTAGGGCGAGCTCGTCCACCGCAGCCTGCCAGTCGGGGCCGTCGGTGGCAGCGGCGTCGGCGAGGTCGACAACCTCCTCGGGGGCAAGCGAAGCACCACGCTCCGTTCGTGTGTAGCGGATGTACGTCGCCGAGCGCCGGTCGATGACGCCGCGCAGCTCGCCCGCTGGGCCGACCGGCCACGTTGCCGGCGTCGGCCGCAATCCGATCTGCGCCTCGATCTCGTCGAGTAGTTGCAGCGGCTCACGGCCGGGTCGGTCGTACTTGTTGAGGAACGTCAGCACCGGCAACCGTCTCGTGCGGCAGACCTCGAACAGCTTGAGCGTCTGCGCCTCGATGCCCTTGGCGCTGTCGAGGACCATCACGACGGCGTCGACGCCGGCGAGGACGCGGTACGTGTCCTCGGAGAAGTCCTTGTGGCCGGGCGTGTCGAGGAGGTTGACGACGTGGTCGCGGTAGGGGAACTGCAGCACCGTCGAGCTGATCGAGATGCCGCGCTGGCGTTCCAGCTCCATCCAGTCCGAGGTCGCCGCCCGCCGTCCTTCTCGCGCCTTGACGGCGCCGGCGCGTTGCACGGCACCGGCATAGAGGAGGAACTTCTCCGTCAACGTCGTCTTACCGGCGTCGGGGTGGCTGATGATCGCAAACGTGCGCCGGCGTGCCGCCTCGATGAGCACGTCGTTCGACGGTGCGACGGCGACAGCGTTGGCGTTCACGGTCGTTCGACGCTATCGGGAGGAAGGTGGCGGCGGTTCATTAGGGTGCCCGGCATGGCCGACACCACCAGCGGGATGACCGTCGAGGACAACGAAGCAGAAGATCGCTACGAGGCAACCGCCGGTGGCGAGGTCATCGGCGTCGCCCGCTACGTCCGCCGGGGCGGCCGGACGATCTTCGTCCACACCGAGGTCGACGGCGGTCACGAGGGCGAGGGTGTCGGCTCAGCGCTCGTCTCCGCCGCCCTCGACCGCGAGCGGGCCGCCGAGCGCCCCGTCGTGCCGCTGTGCCCGTTCGTGCGGGCGTACATCGAGCGCCATACCGAATACGCCGACCTCGTCGACTACACCCTGCTCGCAGCGATCGACGGGGATTGACTTAGCGTGGTGCCGCAACTCCTGGGCACCGCCCAGACCCGCCCGCCCGGGTGGCGAAACTGGCAGACGCGGGGGGCTTAAACCCCCCTGAGGGCAACCTCATGCGGGTTCGATCCCCGCCCCGGGCACACGATCTAGCTGGTCTTTTGTGGTGCTGCATGACGAGTCGTGACGGCTTCGTCGAAGCGATCCGTGCACAGATCGTGCACAGGAATTGATACGGTCGGCGGATGGCTCGGGGGTCGGTGCGCCGCAAGGACGGGGCGTGGTCGTACCGAGTCGACCTCGGCCCCGACCCATCCACGGGAAGGCGACGCCAGCTCGCCAAACAAGGCTTCCGGACGCGCAAGGCGGCCGAGGCGGCGCTGGCGACGTGCTCGGTGCCGTCGCCGCGGGATCCGTCGTCAGCAGATCGACGACTACGACTGGTCGAGTATCTCGACGACTGGCTCGTCAGCCAGCACCACCGTCTACGGCCGACGACCGTGCACAGCTACAAGCTGGCCATCGCCCGCATCAACACGTGGCTCGGCAAGGTGCCGGTGCAGTCGCTGACCCCGCTGCAGATCGAGCGCTTCTACGCCGACCTGTTGCGCGAGGGCGGCCACGCTGGTCAGCCGTTGTCGGCCAAGACCGTTCGCAACAGCCATGTCGTCCTGCGCAAGGCGCTGGCGGACGCCGAGCGGCTCGGCCTCGTCGCAGCGCAACGCTGCCGCCGCGGCCCGACCGCCGAGCTCGTCGAGGCGCGAGTTCGCGACGTGGTCGTCGGAGGACCTACGTGAGTTCTTCACCGCCATCCGCGATGAGCGGATCTACCCGCGCTCGTCGTCGTCGCGACGACCGGCATGCGTCGGGGAGAGGTGCTCGGGCTGCGCTGGCGCGATCTCGATCTCGACGCCGCGCAGCTCAGCGTCGTGCAAACCCTGACCGCGGTGAACGGCGAGGCGGTGATCGGCCCGACGAAGACGTCGCGGAGCCGGCGCACGGTGTATCTCGACCCGCAGACGGTCGACGTGCTGCAGGGAGCACCGCCGGCGTCAGCGCGAGGAACGGCTCGTCGCCGGCCCGGTCTGGGACAGCTCGACCGACCTCGTGTTTCGCGACGAGGTCGGCGGGCTGCTGCATCCCGACTGGTTCACCCGCGAGTTCGGGCGGCTCGTCACGCATCTCCGGCCTCGTCCGCGATCCGACTGCACGACCTCCGCCACACGTACGCCACGCTGGCGTTGAAGGCCGGCGTTCATCCGAAGGTCGTCAGCGAGCGGCTCGGCCACGCCACCGTCGGCATCACCCTCGACCTGTACTCTCACGTCACACCGGCGATCGCCCGCGACGCCGCCAACGTCGTCGCCGCGACGATCTTCTCGTAGGCCTATCAGCCCGCCTTGGGTTCACGTCCTGAACCGTCTCGGCGTGACATCCGAAGTCCCGAGCAGCTGGTCGATGACAACGGTGGAGATGACGATGCGACGGCGGAATCGCAACGCCGGCAGGCTTCCGTTCCGGACGCACTCGTAGACGGTCGAAGGCGAGATTCCGAGCGCTTGCGCAGTCTCGTCGACGGTCATCGTCCGGCGGCCGCCTCTGGGCGTTCCGCGGCGGAGAACTGGCTCAATGCCGCCCAACTGGGACGCCGAGCGGCGAATGATTGATCGCTTCACGCCCTGTTACAGGTCAACCGCGCTGCCGAGACGCGACATCGTGCCCGAACATCCTCGACACGGGCCCGTAAGTCGCCGACGCACACGGCCGTCCCATCCGCGTGTACACGGGGTTGGACTCGCGCCCACTCCTCGTGGACCTGCACGCCGAACTTCACGCCCGGCCATCCTGTATCCGTTCGCTGCTCGCGATCTTGAGCGATTCGCGGCCGATCGCCATCACGGGCCGCATTTGTCGACGTGACGGTGTGAGGAGTACCGACCGGCTGCTGTTCGCCGGAGATCCGTGGTGGAGCTCCTTGCCGCGCTGGCAACTCACGATATGACAGGTTACGCAGCGCGGTACGTTCACGGACGTGGCGATCCGCACGCTGTTGCTCGCTCGCCACGGTCAGGCGAGCGGCGATCTCGACGACAGCGGCGTAACCGAACGGGGCGTCGCCGAGTCACGGCTGCTGGCGGAACGCCTGCGCGATCAGTCGATCGCGCAGCTCTACCACTCTCCGATGCACGGCGCCAGGTAGGCCGCAGCGATCATCGCCAGCATCCTCGACGTCCTCAGTCGCGTCGTGTGAACTGGTCGGCCACGCCATTCCCAACGTTGCCCCACACACACACACACACACACACACACCTGCCTCCCTGTTCTTGCGCCCTCGGCACGCTGGCCGACGCACGATCTTGACTCTCCTCGGTCTACACGCTACCAGCGCCGGGCCTACTTGCAGGTCATCCGTCGACGAGTCCGAGCACGACCTTTGTCGACCCGACGCGGCGAAGGCCGAACTCATCTTGTTCGGCGCGCGCGTCGGGTTGTCGGTCGACAAGTAGGGCAGCCGGCCTTCTGCCCGGTCGTGTCCGATCACCAGGGCAGTGAGTGCCTTGAGATGGCAGTGAGTGCCTTGAGATGCGGTTTGACATGGCTGCGGCTCCTCATGGCGTCTCCAAGCGTCACGCTCTCCCGGCCACGCCCGAGATGTCCGCGCTGAGTACGGTGGAGTGCCCCGACCGGAACGAGTGCAGCGTGCGACCCGGCCCACCCACGGCGTGACGTCAGCGGCCGACAGGTGCCGCGACGTGTGTTGAGGGAGCCACGAGGTGCCGCCCTCGTCAGACCGGCGCCGTCTCGCACCACCGGCGCTGTTCGTCGGGTCGATCGTTCATCTGCTCCGTGATTGCAGCCGCGACCTCCTCCCAGCCAGCGTTCTCATCGAGGTCGGCGAGGCGTCGAAGGACGCCGGTCGACGACTGTGGTGCGCCGCACACAATCGCAAGCATCAAGATGACCGCGTAGAACACGGCTGCGGCTCGTTGGTCGCCGACACCCACGTCTCGAGCTCGTCCTGGGTTAGCCCGGCCCTGATGATTCGGTACACGTTGACGAAGCGCTTCGCCGAGCGGGGCGACCGACTAGAAGCGGGTAGACCACGTCCATGAAGTCGAACTCCCGATCGGTGAGCTGCAGGCCTGCCGGGTTCGGGTTGAAGCCGGTTGCCTCGGCCAGCCGCTCGCTGAGGCGTTCGATCGCTGCCTTGCCGTCGTCGGATACCTCGAAGACTCAGGTGTTGGCGGTCGGCGGCAAGGACAGCGATTGACATAAAGAATCACGATTGGTTCGGCGCCGTCGGAGGAAAGGACCGTCACCGGCCCCACCAGGTCCTCCACCAGATCTCCGACGGCGTCGGCGCCGGAGCGGCTCCAGCCAGTACGGAACCTGGAAGATTTTCTCGATGTAGTCGTGTTCGGATGCCGCTCGCGGCGACACCTCAGGCGCGATGCTGTTCGACGAAGGTGGACCCGACGAGCCCGCTGCGGGCGTCCTCGAGCCCTCGTCGGTGTCGGATGTCCCGGCCGTCTGGTTGGTCGGAATCCTGGATGTTCCGGCCTCCACCGAACATGTTTGGGTAGACATCGAGCAACGAGCGGCCGACCCACCGTGCATCTACCCCGACCACGACGACGACGAAATCGAAGGCGAGCAAGAGATGGACCGCCTCCAGCACCTTCACAACGATCGCGGGGCGGCATCGGTCAAGATCATCGATGTACACCACGATCCGGTCGACCGAAAGACGGTTGTGCCCGTCGTCGATCGGCGAGGTCGGCATGCTCACCCCATCCGGCAGCGGGACGACGTGGCGGACGTAGTCGGCGTCTCGGCGAACCTCGGCGATGAGACACGGAGGTGCTCGAAGTCTTGTCGAACCGCAGCGACGAGTCCGAGGTGGCCCCGGTAGGAATCGATCCGTGATTGGACGAAGTCCGCGAGCCGGCGATCGGGCTTGGACACGTCCAGCGCCTCCTGTGCGTCGTCTCGGCGCTGCTTCGCGGCTGCGAGGTTTGCCTCCACGATCGACTGTTCCCGCCGCTTCTCCACGACATCGGACTTCGCCTCGGCCTCAGTCTGGCGTAGGGACGCCACTTCGGAGTCGTGGCGGGCACGCGAACTGATCTCGGGCCTCGGACAACCGCTTGACCATCTCGTCAGCACGTGCGTTCACAGCTGTCAGCCAGTTGCTGACGGCCTTCAGCGCTGCGCCCACGACGCCGCCGACGGCCACCAACCCGCCGAGCATCGGAGCGTTCGCCAGCGATTCGAGACCCCATGCGACAAGCAGCACGCCCAGAGCGACCACGCCGACAACCGCGACGCTCGCCGGCCGAACCCCCTTCACCCCGGAATCCGCGGTATCGAGGCGGAACGCATTCCGACCTGACTGAACAACCGCGGATCGTCTCGTTGACAGCGTCGAACAGCTCGGCAGCGCCCTGTCCTGCTGGCGACTCGCCGAACCGTTCACGAAGCCGGTCGACCAGGCCACGCACGCCAGCAATCTCGATCACTGAGTCCCATGCGTCCCGATCGCTCACCTCGATGACCTGCCGCTCGGCGGCAATCAGTGATTCCCGCGCCACCCGGACGTTGCTCTCAGCATGATCCACCACCGAGCGTGCGACCTCGAGTGCAGTTTCCTTCGCGGCGACGTCGACGTCCGCCATGAGCAGCTCGTCGAGCAGTTTGGATCGAAGCTTCGCCCTCGTCCACGGTACCAACCGCCAAGTGCCCGAGCAGGTGATGGACAAGGCTCGGCCAGAGCTCGGTCTCGGCGTAGTGCCATGCATTGAATTCGACCTCCGCGATGCGCTCGCAGTAGCCAATGCGCTCTTCACGCGGCATCTCCTTGACACGAGCATTGATCCGGTCAATCTCGTCGTGGAGCTTTCGCATGAAGAAGGTCTTGCCTGCGCCCCAGTCGCCGAAGACGCCAATAGAGAGCGGCGGCGCCAGCGTTCGTGAGGCGATCGCGTCGGCGAACGCTCTGACGTCGGGCATTCGGTTGAGGCGGTCCTTCCCCGCCGTCGAGTCCGCGATGGCGGCGACGACGGGGCTACGGGGTGGGAGACCGACCGCGACCCACCAGTCGCCGCTCGATCGGCTGGCAGGTCGGCGGTGATGGTCGGGATCAGCGAATCGATCGGAGGCGGTCGTCAGCGGACAGGCGTGGCGCCCGGCGTGCAAGCCACACGAGGAGGAGGTGAGCGTCGGTGGCCGCTGAACCGAGCGGGAGTCGCCGCGC
>CAVQTY010000014.1:0-132500 GCA_963716665.1 Ilumatobacteraceae bacterium | reverse complement strand
GCCCGGCGAGTTGGAACCGTCGCAGACCGAGTTGACCCATCAGATGCCCGACGTGCAACGAGTCGGCGGTCGGGTCGAAGCCGACGTACACGCCGATCGGTCCGGACTGCAGGCGGGCGGCGAGCGCCGAGAGATCGGTGCTGTCGTGGATCAGACCACGGGCTTGGAGATCGGCGATCAGGTCCATGTGGGCGGAACCGTACCGCTGCTTGGTGCCCGCTCATCCACTACGTTGCCGCGGTGTCACTCGGCGACCGCCACGCCGTAAGCGCCTGCCAGCAACAGTTCGCCGACTTTGCCCAGACCTGTGATGCACCGCTCTACGCCGACCTTGCGGCCGGGATCGCCGAGGATCCCGAGCTGGCCGGGCTGCTTCTCGCCGCGCCACCGCACCAACGCCTCCCGGTGTTGCTGTTCGCGTCGGTGCACTGGCTGCTCCTCGCCGAGCCGACGGCGCCGCTCGCCCGGTACTACCCCAACCTTCCGGTCCCGCCTGATGAGTCGGGGGGCAAGCTCAGTGCGATCGACGCCTTCCGCGAGTTCTGCCTCGAGCGATCGACCGACGTTGCCGAGTTGCTGGCGACGCGGCGCACGCAGACCAACGAGATCGGGCGCAGTGCCCTGTTCGTGCCGTCGATGGAGATGCTCGCCGCCGAGTGCGGACGGCTCGCCCACGTCGACGTCGGCGCCAGCGCCGGGCTCAACCTGCTGATCCCCCACTTCGACTTCGTGTACGAGCCGGGCGGGACGATCGCCACCGGCTCGACCGTGACGATCACCTGCTCGACCCGCGGTGCCGTTCCCGTGCCCACGGCGCACCCGCCGATCGTCGCGGCGATCGGTGTCGACACCGACCCGATCGACGTCAGTGACCCGCTGCAGGCGCGCTGGTTGGAGGCGTGCGTGTGGCCCGACCAGGTCGAGCGCTTCGAGCGCCTCGGCGCCGCCATCGCGATCGCCAATCGCGTCGGTGTCGACGTTCGTCAGGGTGACGCCGCCGAGTCAGTCGCCGCGTTGGTGGCCGAGTCGGCGGCTCGCGGTCATCCAGTCGTGACGACGAGCTGGGTGTTGAACTACCTCCCAGCCGATGCTCGCCGCCAGTTCGTCGCCGCCCTCGACGCTGCGGCCGTGCACGACGACCTCACCTGGTTGTTCGCCGAGAGCCCAGCGTTGTGCCCGGACCTGCCCGGGATCCCGCCGGCTCGACAAGGCCCGAAACAGCCCACCGCCGTCGGTCGCGTGCGCTGGCGGGGCGGCCGCCGCGACGCCCGGCATGTCGCCGATGCTCATCCCCACGGCCGCTGGCTGCACTGGCGCTGAGCACTCAGGAGCCGAGTGCCATCTTGACGTCGTCGGTGATCTGTGCCGGTGAATGGGAACCGGGCTTGACGTTGACGTAGGTGACGACCACGTCGAAGCGCTCGGCACCGGCCACCGAGCCGGCGAAGCGCACGTCGAAGCTGGTCCTCCCCCATCTCGACACCGAGCAGTCGAGATCGAGCGTTTCCCCGAAGCGCACCGCACCGTGCCACGTGAGCACCGCCTTCTTCACCATCACGTCGAACGAGCCGTCGTTGCCGACGAAGTCCATCGCCATCGGCATCGAAGTCTCCACCCAGGCACCGAACGCGTCGTCGCAATAGGCGAGGTAGTGGGCGTTGAACACGATGCCCTGCATGTCGCATTCGGCATAGCGGATGCGCAGCGTGTGTCGGAACGTCACAGCGGCTCGATCGCCAGAGTCTCGTTGGCGAGGACCTCCCGGAATGCGGCGAGTTGGCGGTCCAGGGCGTCCGGACCGGCGCCGCCAGGAGACGTTCGTCGCGATACTGCGACGCCGGGCGCGACAAGGCCGGCCGCCTCCGGGCCGAGGTGGGGATCGGCAGCGACCAGTGTGCGCAGTGGTGCCGCAGTCTCGACATGACGGCGCACGAGCTCGCCGACGATGGCGTGGGCATCGCGAAACGGTGTGCCGCGACGGACGAGCCACTCGGCGAGATCGGTGGCGGCGGTGGTCTCGACGTCTGCTGCTGCGGCCATCCGGCGTGTGTCGAACGTCGCCGATTCGATCATCCCGGCGATCGCGGCGAGACCGAGGCCGATCTGGTCGATCGAGTCGAACAGCGGCTCCTTGTCCTCTTGCAAGTCGCGGTTGTACGCCAACGGCAGACCCTTGAGCGTCGCCAGCAATCCCGTGAGGTTGCCGATCAGCCGGCCGGCCTTGCCGCGGGCGAGCTCGGCGATGTCCGGGTTGTGCTTCTGCGGGAGCATCGACGAGCCGGTGGCGTAGGCATCGTCCAATCGGGCGAAACCGAACTCCTCGCTGGTCCACAACACGAACTCCTCGCCGATCCTCGACAAGTGGACGCCGAGGAGAGCGAGGTCGAACAGCGCCTCGGCGACGAAATCACGATCGCTGACGGCGTCGAGGGAGTTGTCGAAGGGCCTGGCAAACCCGAGCTCCGCGGCCACGGCTGCGGGATCGATGGGGAGCGATGTTCCGGCCAGGGCGCCGGCACCGAGCGGCGAGACGTCGAGCCTGGCGACGGTGGCCAGCAGACGATCGACATCGCGGGCCAGCGCCCATCCGTGGGCGAGCAGATGGTGAGCGAGGAGCACCGGTTGGGCCCGCTGCAGGTGCGTGTATCCCGGGAGATAGCTCTCCCGATCGGCCTCGGCGCGGGCCCGCAGCACCTCCTGCAGCGCCAGTGTCTGACCGGCGAGGGCAACGAGCTCTCGCTTGCAGTACAGGCGCAGATCGGTGGCCACCTGGTCGTTGCGGCTGCGCGCCGTATGCAGTTTCGCTCCGGCCGCACCGGCGAGCTCGGTGACCCGTCGCTCGACCGCTGTGTGAAGATCCTCGTCGGACTCGACGAAGGAAAAAGTTGCCGTTGCGAGCTCCTGTTCGACGGTGTCGAGGGCAGCGAGAATCGCATCGCGCTCCGGCGCATCGAGCAATCCGACGATGGCAAGGCCACGTACGTGCGCTCGCGAGCCGGCGATGTCGTCGCGCCACAGGCGCCGGTCGAACGGCAAGCTCGCGGTGAACGCCATCAGTGCGTCCGCAGGGCCGCGACCGAAGCGGCCGTGCCAGAGGGTGGAGGGCTTCATCGCGTTCCTCGGCGGTCGAAGCCGGCGAGCTCGCGCAGGTCGCCGGCAAGGCGCTCTCCGTTGACGCCGGCGGCCGCAACACACATCAGCGTGTCATCGCCGGCGACGGTTCCGAGTAGGCCTTGGATGGCGCTGCGGTCGAGGGCAGAGGCGACGACATGCGCGCACCCGGGAGGCGTACGCACGATGACGATGTTGCCGGACACGGCGACATCGGCAACCCATTCGCCGAGCACCCGGCGGAGTTGCTCCGACGGGGCAATTCGATCCGTCTCGATCGCGGGCAGGGCGTACACGGTCTGCCCCCCGGCGGCACGGACCTTGATCACGCCGAGCTCGTCGAGGTCGCGCGACACCGTCGCCTGGGTCGTGCGCACACCCTCATGGGCGAGCAGTTCGAGCAGCCGCGGCTGGTTGCTCACCGGCTGCTGCCCGATCAGGCGAACGATCGCCTGCTGGCGCCCCTGTTTCACGCTCATTGGTGCACCATGGCCACGTGGTCGATCGTCCGGGGCGACGGGCGGTGCACCACTGAGCTAAAGGCGCCGTAACGCTGATTCGCTCGCTCGAAGACTCGCTCGCTCACGGTTCACCTCCGACGAGGAACGCCAACGCGGCACGCGCCGCGTGGAGACGGTTGTGGCCCTGGCGGAACACCCGGCTGCGCGGACCGTCGATCACGCTGGAGGCGACTTCGAGCCCGCGGTAGGCCGGGAGGCAATGCATGAACACCGCCTCGGACGCTGCGGAGCCCATCAACACGTCGTCGACGGTGAACCCCTCGAAGGCCTGCATCCGCTTCGCCTTCTCGTCATCCTGGCCCATCGACACCCAGGTGTCGGCGTGCACGACATCGGCGCCGGCGACGGCATCGACCGGGCGCTGGTGGAGCGACAACTCGCCGGTGCCGACAAGGGCGAGACGTTCCAGCTCGGCCTCGTCGGGAGCGAACCCGGGCGGGCAGGCGAACGACACGTCGGCGCCGAGCATCGTGGAAATCTCGGCGAGCGAGCGGGCAACGTTGTTGTAGTCACCGACCCAGGCAACCCGCCGACCCTTCAGCGGACCGAGCTCCTCTTCCATCGTCAACGCGTCGGCGATCGCCTGCAACGGGTGTGAACGGTCGGAGAGAAGGTTGATGATCGGCACCTCGGCGACGGCGCCCATGCGCTGCAGCACCCCGTGATCGAACACCCGTGCCGCAATCACGGCGTGGTAGCCCTGGAGAATCCGCACGATGTCCTCGGCGGGCTCACGAGTGTCGATCCCGATCTCTTCGCCGCGCGTGTACACGGGATGGCCGCCGAGCTGGACGACGGCGATCTCGGTGGAGTGACGCGTCCGCGTCGATGGCTTCTCGAAGATCAACGCGACACCGCGGCCGTCCAACGGGCGGCCCAGCTCCCGGGGCTCGCGGTGGGCGAGGGCGAGGACGCCGGCGACCTCGGCGGCATCGAGATCGGTGATATCAAGTAGATGGCGAGTCACCGAAGCACGCCCCGAAGGATGCTCAGCGCCTCGTCGATCTCGGCATCGGTGACGGTGATCGGCGGTGCCAGGCGCAGCGCCGTTGGCGTGACGGCGTTCGTCACCAGGCCCTGGTCGAGCAGGGCGCCCGCTACCTCCTTCGAATCGCGGCCGTCGAGCTCGGCGGCGACGAGCAGACCGCGGCCGCGAACTGCGGCTACACCCGCTACGGCGGCAAGCCCCGCCGCCAGCCGCTCGCCCTGCTTCGCTGCCACCACGGGCGCGTCGATACGTCGCATCTCGGCGATGACGGCGTTGACCGCCGCAGTGGCGATCGCCGTCGCGCTGTAGGTGCTGCCGTGGTCGCCCGGCTCGAAGACGGCGGCGACTTCGTCACGCGCCCAGCAGGCGCCGACGGGCATGCCGTTACCAAGGGCTTTCGCCAGCGTGACCACATCGGGGACCACGCCGTCGTGCTGGAAGCCGAACCAGCGCCCTGTCCGTGCCATCCCTGTCTGGATCTCGTCGACGATCATCAGCGCGCCCGCATCGTCGCACACGCGCCGGATGGCCCCCAGGTAGCCGGGCGGGGCCGGCTGCACTCCGCCTTCGCCGAGAATGGGCTCGATGAGGACAGCGGCGACGGTGCCGTCGACTGCCGCAGCGACTGCGTCGACGTCTCCCCAGGCGACGTGACGGAAGCCCTCCGGCATCGGTTCGAACGGTTCGTGCTTGCTCGGCTGCCCGGTCGCGGCCAGAGCGGCGAGGGTGCGGCCGTGGAAGCTCCCGAATGCGCTCACCACCGTGTGCCGTCCTCGCCCGCCGTGCTTGCGGGCCAGCTTGATCGCGCACTCGATCGACTCGGCGCCGCTGTTGGCGAAGAACACGCGGCCACGATGTCCGGTGGATTCGAGCAGCAACTCGTCGACGGCGACGGCCGCAGCGACCGCCTGCGGATTGGCGAAGAAGTTGCTGACATGGAGCAACTCGGCCGCCTGTGCCGAGATCGCCTCCGTGACGGCGGGGTTGGCGTGGCCGAGTGAGGTGACGGCGATCCCGGACAGGAAGTCGAGATAGCGGGACCCGTCGATGTCGAACAGCTCGGTGCCGCGACCGCGGACGAACATCCGCTGCGGCGGTGCAAACACCGGCATGAACGGCGACTCAGCGAGGCCGACCGATCCGTAGACGTCGTTCATGGCGTTCCCCGGCCACGCAGGCCGTTAGTGGCCGCTCGCTCGCTGGCGCTCGCTCGCTCCTGCCCGTGGGCATCGGTCGCGTCGATGACCGTGCCGATGCCCTCGTCGGTGAAGATCTCCAGCAACAGCACGTGAGGCACCCTTCCGTCGAGGATGTGGGCACGGTGCACTCCGTGGCGCACGGCGTGAATGCAACTCGTCACCTTGGGGATCATGCCGCCGGTGATCGCCCTGCTCTCGATCAGCCGCTCGAGCTCGTCGGCAGTCGTCTGATGGATCAGGCTGGAAGCGTTGTCGGCATCGCCGCGCAGCCCTTCCACATCGGTGAGATAGACCAGCTTCTCGGCGCCCAACGCCTCGGCGATGGCGGCGGCGACGGCATCGGCGTTGATGTTGTAGGCCTGGCCACTCTCGTCAGTGCCGATCGTCGCCACGACGGGGATGAACTCATCGGCGAGGAGACCGTCGAGGATGCGTGGGTCGACGGCGTCGACGTTGCCGACGAAGCCGAGATCGCCATCGTGCGGGCTCGCCCGCAAGAGGCCGGCGTCCCCACCGCTGACACCGACGGCGTAGTTACCATGGGCGTTGATCGCGGCGACGAGCTGGGGATTCACCTGGCCGACGAGAACCATCCTGGCGATGTCCACCGTCTCGGCATCGGTGACGCGCAAGCCGTCGCGGAACTCCGCTGTCTTGCCGAGGCGGCCCATCAGCGCAGAGATCTGCGGTCCGCCGCCGTGGACGACCACAGGGCGCATCCCGACGAGACGCATCAGCACAATGTCCTGGGCGAACACCTCGAGGGCGTCGTGCTGCGACGTCCCCGCGATGGCGTTGCCGCCGTACTTGACGACCACGGTCTTGCCAGCAAAGCGGCGGATGTACGGCAGCGCCTCGACGAGTACGTCGGCGCGTTCCAGCGCGTCAGCGCGATTCATGGCAGCAGACCGACACGCGGTAGGCCGGCCGTTTCGTCGAGTCCGAGGGCGACGTTGGCCGCCTGGACGGCGCCGCCAGAGGCGCCTTTGGTGAGGTTGTCGAGGGCGCACAGAACAACGACGTAGCCTGTGCGCTCGTCGTACCGGGCAGTCACGAACGCCACGTTGGAGCCCTGCGCCGCCTTGGTCGACGGGGCGTCTGCGGTGACGACGACGAACGGTTCGTCGCGGTAGGCCTTGGTCAGCTCGTCGAGCAACCCATCCGTGCTTGTCGCCGTGCCTGCCGCCGGGCGGGCGTAGCAGGTCGCCAGGATGCCCCGGTTCATCGGGGCGAGGTGGGGCGTGAAAAGGACCTCGGCGTCGAGGTTCTGCTCGATCTCCGGCGTGTGCCGATGGTCGAGCAGCCCGTAGGCGGTGAAGTTCTCGTCGACCGTGCAGAACGCCGTTCCGGGCGAGAGGGTGCGGCCGGCACCCGACACGCCGCTGGCCGCGTCGACGATGATCCCGCGACGGTCCACCAGGTCGGCGTCGAGGAGCGGGGCGAGCGCCAGCGTCGCCGCCGTGACGTAGCACCCCGGCGTGGCCACGAGCCGGGCGCCGGGGAGCACCGCCCGCGTGCGCTCCGGCAGCCCGTAGACCGCTTGACGCAGGAGCTCTGGCTGATCGTGCTCGAACCCGTACCAGCGCGGGTATTGGGCGGAATCACGCAGCCGAAACGCCGCCGAGAGGTCGACGACGCAGCCGACGTGCCCGGCCAGCTGCGGCACGACGCCGAGGGCGGCTTCGTGGGGAAGTCCGAGGAACACGGCGTCGAGCCCTGCGGCGCGGATCTCGTCGAGGTCGAAGGAGCCGAACTCGAGGTGCGGAAAGGCCACGGCGAGCGACGGAGCGAGTTGCGGCGCCAGCACGCCGACGTTCGAGTCGGCGGTGGCGATCGCCAACTCCAAGTCGGGATGGGAGGCGATCAGCCTGAGCAGCTCGACGCCGGTGTACCCAGATGCACCGATGACACCGACCCGAGCCATGACGCATGATCATACAAGCTAATGCATGTTCATCCAAACCTGATCGTCCGACCCGCGGCGAGCCGGTCGTGCCGCCCACCTACACTTGGCCGAGTGCTTCCGGGACCGGCTCCGACGCGGGGACGATTGCTCGTCGCCACGCCGCTGCTCGATGACCCGAACTTCGATCGCTCGGTCGTCTACATGGTCGAACACCATGACGAGGGCGCCCTCGGGCTCGTGCTCAATCGTCCCAGTGGTGAGGAGCTCGTCGATCCCTTGGAGGGTTGGGTGTCGGCGCAGTCAGCACCGTCGCGGGTGTTCTCCGGCGGGCCGGTCGAGCCGGACGCGCTGATCGCCCTCGCCCGCCTCGAACACCGGGTCACCGCCGGACCGGCCGATGACGACGACGCCAACTACCTCGCTCCGCTCACCGGTGACATCGCCTCGGCCGACCTCGCCGCCGACCCGGCGCTGGTGATCGGTCGGATCAACGCCCTGCGGGTCTTCCGCGGCTATGCCGGCTGGGAGCCTGGCCAGCTCGAGGCGGAGATCGAGTCCGGGTCGTGGATCGTCGTCGACTCCGAGTCCGCCGACGTCTTCACCCACGATCCCGAGGAGTTGTGGCGCCGCGTGTTGCGCCGCCAACCCGGCCGCCTCGGATGGCTCGCCGAAGCCCCCGACGACCTCGCCTGGAACTAGCCCGCCGCAGACTCTTTGGTCGCTGTGACGACGTTGGTGGCGCCGATCGTGCCAACAACAGCAAACACTCCGATGAGGAGGGCGGGCTAGGCGCGGAGGGTGGCGCCGAGCTTGTCGGCGGCGGCGCGGACCTGGGCGACGACGGCGGCGGTATCGGCGTCGGTCAGCGTGCGGTCGGCGGCTTGGAGGCGTAGGCGATAGGCGAGGCTTCTCGACCCTTCGGTGACCCCTGGGCCGCGGTAGGCGTCGAACAGTTCGAGGCCGACGAGCAGGTTGCCGGCCCCTTGGCGGATCGCCTTCTCCAACTTCTCGGCGGGAATCGCTTCGTCGAGCAGGAACGCCATGTCCAGGTCGCTCGACGGGTGCCGGCTCGTCGCCTTCCACCGCGCAGGCTTCGGGTCGACGGCGAGGACGACCGACAGATCGACCTCGAGGATCGCGACACGACCGCCGATCCCGTAGGCGTCGACGACCGCGGGGGCGACCTCACCGACACTTCCGATCGTTTCACGGCCGGCGATCAGTGCGGCCGAACGCGTCGGGTGGAGCCCGGCTGGAACGCGCTGCTGGTCGATCCGCGCCCCCGTCCCGAGCGCCGCGGCGAGCTCCCGCCAGACGGTGAGTGCGGCCGGCGCTTCCGAGCCGGCGAGGACGACGCCGAGCATCTCGCGCTCGTCGGGCAGCTCCCCAGGACCCGGCGGGTACACATGGCCGATTTCGAACAGCGCCACGTCCGGGCGGCGATGGGACTCGTTGAAGGCGACGGCACCCAGCAACCCCGGACGGAGTGAAGGACGCAGAATGTCCTCGTCGGCGACGAGCGGGTTGGTGATGCGCAGGACCTCGCCGTCGAGGCCGGTGCGGTGGAGGTCGTCGTCGGAGAGGAACGGTGACGGCATCACCTCGGAGATGCCGAGCCCGAGGAGCACCTCCCGAACGAGGCGGCGACGCCCCTGCGCCGGGGTGAGATGTCCGTGTAGCGGGGAGAGCGGCACTCGCTTGGGAACGTTCTCGTAGCCGTAGTGACGGGCGATCTCCTCGATCACGTCGATCTCGGCGGTCGCATCCGAACGCCAGCTCGGCAATTCGACGGTCAGCGCATCGGGGTCGTCCCCGGAGACGGTGAACCCGATCGGATCGAGCAGCCCGGCGACGTCGTTGCGCGTCAACTCGACGCCGATGATCCGGTTGGCCTGGCTGACTCGTAGCGAGGTGCTTCGCGATTCGGGAGGCAGTGATTCGGCCCGGGCATCGATTGCGCCGGCGTGCACGACGAGATCGGGACACGTCTCGCCGAGCAGCTCGACGAACCGCGCGATCGCCGTGTCGATGCCGTAGGCGTCCACACCGCGCTCCCACCGTGTCGAGGCGTCGCTGCGCAGGCCGGTCCTGGTGACGCTGGCGGCGATGCCAATCGGCTCGAACCACGCGAACTCGAGCGCAACCGTGGTGGTCGTGTCGCCGATCTCTGTGTTCTCGCCGCCCATGATCCCGGCCAACCCGATCGGTGCGTCGTGGGCGTCGCAGATCAGCAACTCCTTCGCCGTGAGCGTGCGCGTCATCCCGTCGAGGGTCGTGAGCTGCTCGTCGTCGGAGGCAAGCCGTACCCGAATCCCGCCACCGCCGAGGGTGGCCAGGTCGTAGGCGTGGTTCGGCTGGCTCAATTCCAGCATCACGTAGTTGGACACGTCGACGACGTTGTTGATCGGGCGCTGTCCGACTGCGAGCAGCCGGGCCGCCATCCATTGCGCGCTGGGAGCGACTTCAACTCCCGACAGGATCGTCAGGGTGAACCGCCCGCAGCGGTCTCCGGCGACGATCTCGACCGACGCCGTCGCCGCATCGCCGGTGGCGGGGGTGGTCGGACGCGGTGGCGTGAACGGCAGGCCAAGCTTGGCGGCGACGTCACGGGCGACGCCGACATGGCCGAACGCATCTGGACGGTTGCGGGTGACGTCGACGTCGATCACGAGGTCGTCGACCAGCCCGGTGACGTCTCCGTAGGGCACGCCCAGTGGCACGTCCGAGCCGAGGACGAGGATGCCGCTGTGGTCGCTGCCGAGGCCGAGCTCGTGGGCCGAGCAGAGCATTCCATCGGACGGGATACCGAGGATTCCCCGGGAGCCGATCGTGCGACCGTCGGGCATCGTCGTGCCCACCGTCGCCAGCGGCACGACATCCCCTGGCGCGAAGTTCGACGCGCCGCACCACACGTGGTGCTCGACACCGTCACCTTGATCGACCCAGACACGGATCACTTTGGCGGCATCGGGGTGCCGATCCATGCGGACCACTCGGGCGGTGAAGACGCCTGGTATGCCGCCGACATGGCGCGTTTCGGCGACCTCGATGCCCAGCCCGTTGAGCGTGGCGACCAAGACCTCCACGTCGTCGGGAATCGGCGCATAGTCGCCCAGCCAGTTGCGTGACAGATTCATGAAAGCGATCTCCACCGATGCGATCGAATGAGCGCCAGCGAATGAGCGGCCAGCAACGGCCTGCGTGGCCGGGGAACGCAATGAGCGTCCATCAGAACTGCTCCGCGAAGCGAATGTCGCCGGTGTACATCTCGCGCAGATCCTCCACGGCGTGGCGCTCCTTGGCCATCCGGTCGATGCCGAATCCGAAGGCGAAGCCGCTCCACTCCTCGGGATCGATACCGCCAGCGCGCAGCACGTTGGGGTGGACCATGCCGCAGCCTCCGAGCTCCAGCCAACGACCATCCGGCATGCGGATGTCGAACTCCCCCGACGGCTCCGTGAACTGGAAGTAACTCGGTCGCAGTCGGCTCGTGAACCCCTCCCCGAAATACGCCTTGGTGAACGCCTCGATCGTTCCAGCGAGGTGGCCAAGGTTGATGTCACGATCGACGACGAGGCCTTCGATCTGGTGGAACACGGGCATGTGCGTCGCGTCCGGAGTGTCACGACGAAACACACGCCCTGGAGCAATGACATACAGAGGCGGCGGACTGGCGAGCATCGTCCGGATCTGCACGGGCGACGTGTGCGTACGCAGCACGGTGGTGCCACGAGGCGAACCAGCATGATCGACGAACATCGTGTCGAACTCGGTGCGCGCCGGATGACTCGCCGGCATGTTCAACGCCTCGAAGTTGAACCAGTCGGTCTCCACCTCGGGGCCTTCGGCGACGGTGAAGCCGAGCCCGATGAAGACGTCCTCGAGACGCTCCCCCGCCTGCGTCACCGGGTGCTTGTGGCCGCGGCGGGGTGAGGTCAGGGACTCGGTGAGGTCGAGTCGCTCGGTAGCGATGCGAGCGTCGAGCGCCTCCGCCTCGAGCGTCTGGCGACGCGCCGCGAGCGCCGCCGTCACCGCCTCGGTCGTCTCGTTCAGGGTCCGTCCGGCGGCCTTGCGTTCGTCGGCGTCGGGCATGGCACCGAGCGAGGCCTTCAGCGTCGCCAGCGCACCGCGCTTTCCGAGCAGGTCCTGGTCGAGGCGGATCACGTCGTCGAGGGCAGCGGCAGCAGCAATCTTCTCGAGCGCCGCTTCCCGGGCGGCGCGGATGTCGTCGGTCACGAGTCTCTCTTTCGGGGTGGGGCGGTCGTCAGAAACGGGGTCCCCGGATGAGCTCGCAGAGCGGCGCGCGTGGGTGCGTGATCACCGTCCCGGGGTCACCCGGGGTGGGGAAATCGCCGACTGGCGTGCCACATACGAACGCCGACGATATCAGCACCGTCGCTCGTCGGCAGCACTCGGTTGTTCGATGACGATCGTCTGGTAGTCCGCCGACGAGCGTTGTTCGAGCTCGAACCAGCGATCGAAGGCATCCCGTTCATCACTCGGAATGGTCACGTACCCCGACCTCCGCCAGCCGTCGAGGTGGCGAGCAAGCCCCGCCGCCGACAGATTCGGCGTGGCCAGGACCGTGCGTAACTCCTCCACCGACGCCTCGTCCAGCGCGTCGAGAGCGGCACCGTCGACGTCGATGGCACCATCGCGCAGGAGGTCGCCGAACTGCTCTTGCAGTTCGGCGTACTCGGCCAGATCGGCGCCACTCATCCCGACGACCTCGGCGACGACCGTCGAACCGGACACGAGCTGAGGCCGCGGGCCGGAGATGAGAAGCACACGTTGGTATCGTCCGGCCTCGGCACAACGGGACTCGCCGAAGCGATTCAGGTTGCGGCTCTCCGGAACGAAGTGGAACTCGATCCCCGCCCGCTGCAGCTCGGCGAGCATCACGTACGGGTAGTCGTTGGCGAAGAACGCCCGGGAGAGGTCGACCTCGACGTGATCGTCGACTGCGCCGGAGGCGATGGCGGCGGCGAGCTGTGCTCGCAGTGGTTCGCCGACGCGTCGAGCCTCGACCTCGTCGATCGCTACCGATGCCACCGGATATCGCGGCCACACGGCAATACCGGCGGCGACGAGCATGACAACGCCGAGCGCGGCCCGTCGCCGGGACGAGGATCCGCGACGCAACGCCGCGGCGACGGCGGGCAGCGAGCACACGCCGGCACCGAGGGCGACCGTGACGAAGGCGGCGAGCGGCCACGCCCAGTAGTAGTTCTGCGGCACGAGGCCGAAGGACGACACGGGGATCCGCGCCGCAGCGATCAGTCCGGCGACGATGGCGATGGCACTGGTGATGCCCATCGCCCAGGCCATCGGTGCTCGGGCCCGGATCCCGAGCACGATCACGACCGCGGCGACGAGCAGCCAGGCCAGGACGGCCGCCACGGCGCCAGGCAGGTTGATCCCGTCGTCGGGAAGCAGGAACGTGCGCATCGAGGCGGGCGACCAGAATGGTGGGACCAACGCGGCACCGGCCAGGACCTGCACTCCGACTTCGAGTCCGGCACCCGGACGGTCGCGGGCGGGGCCGAGCACGGTGCCGAGGTTGCCCGTTCCGGCGAATTGGTCGACGAGCGGCTGCAGCCAGCACAGGGCACCGAGGGCGAGCGACCAGATCGCCACCGACGGCCATCCGTCGCGGGTGCGCCAGGTCGCCGCGATGAAACCAGCCAGACCGGCGATGAACACGAGCGTTGCCGGGTAGCCGTAGGTGAAGTGCGTCTGCACGACGAGGCTGGCGACGACCACGGCGATCGGAACGGCGAGGCGCACGCCGAGCCACATCGCTGCGCTCAACCACAGCAGGGCATACAGCGGCAGCACCATCGCCTGCTGCTGCCGCGCGTCGATGAGCCACGACAGTCCGAGCGAGGCGACGAACAGCGTCGTGCCAATCATCACGCCGACGACGACCGCGGGCCGGAACATCCGTCGGGCAACGGTCCACACGATCACGATGCTTGCCGCGCTGATCAACGCCGAACCGATCGCCGTACCGACGTACGGCGTCAGCTTGGTGAACGGGGCGAGGACGTCGAGTTGCAGGGGTCCGAGGTTGTTCACCGGAACGCCGACGACCGACGAACCCGATGACCAGGCCCCGACCAGCGGGTGGTGCTCCGTCAGGACGTCTGCCGAGCGAACGGTGAAGTACGTCGCGTCACCGACCGGCATCCAGTCCTTGACGATCGCCCGCCCGACGGCGACGACGACCGGCGTGAGCGCTGCGGCCAGGCTGAGCCACTCCAATCGGAGGATGCGGTCTCGGCCCGGCTCGTTCACTACGGCGTCGGTGGCTCGCCGGCACGCTGGCGCAGCGCCTCGAAGCACAGGACGGTCGTCGCCATCGCCACATTGAGGCTCTCCGCCCGTCCGCGGTGCTCGATGCGCACCCACTGATCGATTGCCGGGTCGGCGTCGAGGCCGGCCGATTCGTTGCCGGCGACGATGGCGATCCGCCCGCCCCAGTCGGTCGCGCTGTGTGACGAGCCACGGTGGGACGAGGAGCCGATCAGGCGTAGTCCCGCCGAGGCGACCTCGCTGAGCGTCGCCGCCACAACTGGCACGTGGAAGAGAGCGCCGGCGGACGCTCGCACGACTTTCGGGTTGGTCTCGTCGACGGTTCCCGGCGTCACGACGACGGCATCCGCACCAGCGGCTTCCGCCGATCGCACGATCGTGCCCAGGTTCCCCGGCTCTCCCACACGGTCGGCAACGACCACGAGCTCAGCCGTGGCGAGTACGCCCGAGTCCGGCAGCGGCCGGGTCACCACGGCGAACAGACCGGGCGGCGTCTCCAGATCGGACACACGCTCGGCCACGCCAGGGGCCAGCGCGTGCAGCTCACTGGGCGTGTCGATCGGTTGTTCGTCGGGAGCGACGAACTGGGCCTCGAGCCGCCAGCCGGCACGCACCGCTTCGGCGGCCAGCCTGGCGCCTTCGACGACGAACGCGCCCTCCTCCAGACGCGAACTACGGCGCCCGATCAGGCGCCGTAGTCGTTGAACCTTGGGATTGGTGAAGCCCAGTTCGGGCTGGTGGGTCAGAGTGCCGCCTTGGCGGTCTCGACGAGGCGGCCGAACGCCACCGGGTCGGAGACGGCCAGGTCGGCCAGGATGCGTCGGTCGACAGCGACACCCGCCGACGTCAGCCCGGCGATGAACCGGCTGTAGGAGAGGTCGTGCTCGCGGCATCCGGCGTTGATCCGCTGGATCCACAGCCGGCGGAACTCGCCCTTGCGCGCCCGCCGGTCGCGGAACGCGTACTGGCCGCTGCGCATGACCTGTTCGTTGGCGGCCCGGAACGAGCGACTCTTGTTGCCGTAGTAGCCCTTGGCCTGTTCGAGAACCTTCTTGTGCCGGTTCCTGGCGGTGACGCCGCGCTTCACGCGTGCCATGTCAGCTCTTCTCCTTGCTGCGTGGGGTGGGTCGGGTCAGCGTTCGCCGAGGAGACGCTTGATCTTGGGCAGGTCGGCCGAATGGACATCGGCGTCGGACTTCACGCGCCGCTTCCGCGGCGATGACTTCTCGTAGAACTTGTGCTGGTTCATCTGCTGGGCCCGGCGCAGCCGGCCACTGCCCGTGGTCTTGAACCGCTTGGCGGCGGTTTTCGAGGTCTTCATCTTCGGCATGTCGTGAACTCCGGGGGGTTGTGTTCGTGGATGTCGATCAGGCGGGTTGCGTGGTTGCCGGTTGGGAGACCTGTTCGTCGGCGACGATCGCCGCGGGCTGGTCGCCGTCGGACCCGGGGGCGCCTGCCGGCTCGTCGTTCAGGCCCTTGGGCAGAGGCTTGCGGTCGGGAGCGAGCACCATCGACATGTTCCGGCCCTCGAGCCGGGCCTGCGTTTCGACCTTCACGTGATCACCGACGACGGTCAACACGTCGTCGAGGATTCTCGAGCCGAGCTCCGGGTGGGCCATCTCGCGTCCCCGGAACTGCATCGTCACCTTGACTTTGTGGCCTTCGTTGAGGAACTGGTCGATCTTGCGCACCTTCGTGTCGAAGTCGCCACGCCCGATCTTCGGCTTGAACTTGACCTCCTTGATGGAGACGTTCGCCGACTTCCTGCGAGATTCCTTGGCCTTCTGGGCTTCCTCGTAGCGGAACTTCCCGTAGTCCATGATCCGGCACACCGGAGGATTGGCCATCGGCGCGACCTCGACAAGGTCGAGATCGAGTTCTTTGGCCATGCGCAACGCGTCGGGAACGGCTTTGATCCCGAGCTGGTCGCCATCCGGACCGATGAGGCGGACCTCACGGGCACGGATGCGGTCGTTGATCCGGTGCTCTGCGCGTTGTGGCGCGGCTATGGCTGTTCACCCCTGTGCAATGGCTGATCGCTCCTTGTGGTCGGTTGGTGTGATTGATCTTCGTGTCAGCTCGACGCGAAGCCCGCGGAGCTGATCTGAGCACACCGCCCAGCCGAGCCGTAGGACCCGGACGCACGCACGCTGGTGGTGGCCGGGTGGGGGTCGCCCCCACTTCGCTTCGATATGGCCACACTAGGGTAGCTCAGGTGTCGGAGGAATCCACGCCCGGTGAGACCGAAGCCGCCGACACGGCGCTCGGCGACGCCGGGCAGGCCATCGACGAGGCTCGCCGGAGGCTCTCCGAAGCGCCGGCCGAGATCGTCGTCACCAACCACGTCATGGGCCTCTACGAGCTGGCGGCGATTCACTTGTCGGCCTCCCCTCCGAACCTCCCGGCAGCGTCGCTGGCGATCGATGCCGTCGGCAGCCTCGTCGAAGGTCTCGGCGACCGGCTCGGTGAGGACTCTCCGACGTTGCGTGACGCCTTGGCCAACATTCGCATGGCGTTCGTGGCGGTGAAGTCAGCGACGATCGAAACGTCCGGCGAAACGACCGATCCGAGCAGCGACGACACGCCCGTCGCGGACGACGACACCCTCGGCCCGCAGTAGCTCCGCCTGGCGCCCCGCCTTGTTGGTGACGATGCGGCCGTCGGCGCGCACGACGCGCCACCACGGCAACTCGACCGTCAGTGCTGGCGAGCAGGGCGCCCACCGCCCGCGCCGCGCCCGGACGTCCGGCGTCGTGGGCGACATCGCCGTAGCTGACGACCTCGCCGGGAGCGAGTGAGGCAATGACGGCGGTGATGTCGTCGGCCAAACTCACCGGCTTCCGACCGGGCCGATCCGGCCGGCCTCGACGCGGCCGAGCTTGGGCAACGGGTCGAACTCGACGTCGGCGCCGACCTCGATCGTGCGCGTTCCGTCGGCAATCTCGGCGCAGTGGAACGGATACTCGATGCCGGCATCATCCGTGATCAGCCCGAGGCCGACGCGCTTGTCGAACTCGGCGACTACCCCGGACATCAACTCCCCTACCCCACGATCTTGGAGATCGGGATCTCCAGCAAGTCAGTGGCCCCGGCGTCGCGCAGGGCGGGGATGAGCAGGTTGATCGTGCGCTTGTCGACAACGCTTTCGACCGCCAGACCGGCCCCGCCGGCAAGCTCGGAGACCGTCGGCGCCTTCGCCGACGGGAGCACTGCCAGCACGGCGTCGAAGCGATCGGCGGAGACGTTGAGCTTGAGCAGCACCTTGTCGCGGGCGTCGAGAGCGCCGTTGAGCAGCGTCATCAGCTGACCCATTGCGTGGCGCTTGTCCGGGTCTGCGTGCGATCGGGGATTGGCGATCACCTCGGTGTGGCTGACGAGGATCGTGTCGACGATGCGCAGACCGGCGGCACGCAGGGCTCGGCCGGTCTCGGTGATCTCGACCACACAGTCGGCGATGTCGGGCACCTTCGCCTCGCTCGCTCCGTAGCTGAGACGGACGTCGGCGTCGATGCCCTGGTCGGCGAAATAGCGCCGGGTCAACTCCGGGTATTCGGTTGAAACACGCACACCGTTCGGCAGCTCCTTGACCGACCTCACCGTGGAGTCGTCAGCGACGGCGAGGACGAGCTTGATCGGCTCGGACGTCGCCTTCGAGTAGCGCAACTGTCCAAGCGTGACGACGTCGCTGCCGGTCTCGGCGACCCAATCGCGACCGGTGATCCCGATGTCGAAGAGCCCTTCGGCGACATACACAGGGATCTCCTGGGGACGGAGGATGCGCACGTCGTCGATGCGCGGGTCGTCGATGGAGGCGCGGTAGGCGACGTCGGACGAGCGCGTGACGCCCAGATCGGCAGCCTCGAACAGCTCCATCGTCGCCCGCTCCAGCGAGCCCTTCGGCAAGACGATCCGCAACATCGCTGCGTGACGCTAACGCGGGGCCGCCGATCCGACCGCCCCGGTTCACGTTCTGGGCGGCCTCCGGTCCATCCGGCGATCTGGGCGGCCCCCGGTCCGGAATCCGGCGGGCGTTTGGCCGCCCAGATTGCAAGCCCGCCGTCAGTGGTGCGTCGGTTGGTCGAGGAGGAGCCGAAGTGCGTGTGGCAGGACGTCGAGGATCGCCGCGAGTTGCTCGACGCAACCCCTGGGCGATCCGGGTGTGTTGCAGATGATCGTCAGGCCGCGGACCCCTGCGATGCCGCGCGACAGCCGGCCGTGTGGGCTGACGAGCCGCATCGCTTCGGCCAATCCCGGTGCATCGCGATCGACGACCGCCAAGGTACCTTCGGGCGTTTGATCGCGAGGCGCGAACCCGGTTCCGCCGGTTGTGACGATCAGGCCGGCGAATCCGTCGGCGAGGCCGGTCAGTGCGGCAGCGACCTCGTCGGCACCGTCCGCCGCTACCTCATGGGCGACGACGTCGAAGCCGGCGGCGGTCAGCTGTTCCACGAGCGCCTGCCCGCTCGTGTCCTCGCGGGTTCCCGCGACGACGCCATCACTGACGGTGAGCACCTTGGCGAGCAGCGGGGCGGGGCCGGACTCGGGCACGAACGGCGACGCTACTGTCCGGCGAGCTGACGTGCCCGAGCGAGTGCCAACTTCGATGACGCGATCAGGCTGGCATCGGCACCCGACGACCTTCGCAGGACGAGGGCGCGGCCGAAGCAATCGGCTGCCTCGGTGTACCTGCCGGCCACGAAAAACGTCTTGCCGAGATGTTGGACGAGCACCGCCTCCCGATCACTCCCCGCGAACCGCGCGACAAGGCGCTCGTACTGTTGGCGCGCCGCATCAACGTCGCCGAGATCGCGCAGGCAGTCGGCACGCAACGCCAACAGCCGAGGCTGTTCTGGGTCATCGGCGAGCATCGCGGTGACGCGTCGCAGTGCCTCGCTGGGCCTGCCGTTCCACAGTTCTACGAGCACGTTCTGGCAGGGATCGTCGGAAACACCGGCTCGGAACTCATCGAGGTCGGTGATCTCCGGCAACAACGTCTCCTTGTTGATCCGCCAACCCGCACCGCCGGCGTCCAGCGATGTCATTCGAGTCGCTCGCCGGCCGCAGGATGTGCGCCGTTGGCGAAGTCGCGCCACGTCATCGCACCCCTGCCCTCGGGTTGGACCTCGACGAGCTCGAGCCCTCCGGCGCCGCTGTTGACGAGCCCGCCGCCGCCGTCGACGAGCGCCCCGGCGGTTTGGGTCAGCGGACCGGCCGATTGTGAGTCATCGAGCTGACGCAAATGCGCTGTGAGGACACGCAGGCGGTTGCCGCGGAACGTCGTCCAGGCGCTTCCGGCGCGCACCCAGCGGTGGAGGCTCACGGCAGGTAGCGACCAGTCGAGGCGCCAGTCCTCGGCGCTCAGTTTCTCGGCATAGGTCACCTCACCAGACTGCGGCGTCGGCTCGGGAAGGTCCCCCACGATCACGTCGAGAAGCAGTCGGGTGCCGACGTCGACGAGCCGTTCGCGCAGTTGATCGGCCGTAGTCGTGTCACCGATCGGAACCTGTTCCACGGCGTAGATGTCACCGGCGTCCAACTCGTCGGCGACATCCATGATGCACACGCCAGTCATGGCGTCACCGGCGACGATCGCCCGCTCGACCGGGGCGGCGCCGCGCCACCGCGGCAACAGGCTGAAGTGCATGTTGACCATGGGGACGGCGTTGAGGACGTGCGGGCGGATCAGCCGTCCATAGGCGACGACGACCCCGAGCTCGGCTCCGGCGTCGATGACGTCATCGACACGCCCGGTCACCGGCAAACCGAGCTCCAGCGCCGCCTCTTTCACGGGACTCGGTGACACCGATCCACCGCGGCCGCGCCGGCGATCCGCACGGCTGACGACGAGGGCGATGTCGTGGCCGGCTTCGTGCAGCGCACGAAGCGGCGAGACGGCGATGTCCGGGGTGCCGAGGAATACGAGCCGCCTGGGGCGGTGCCCGGCGGTCACGGTCGGGCGTCAGCGCAACCGGAGGCGGCGGCGCTCGCCGTTGGCCGACGGCTGGGCACTCTGTTCGGCGATGCGGCGGTACTCGGCCATCGCGTCGCGCCGCTGATCGGGCGTCATCCGGTCGAACATCAGCACGCCGTTGAGGTGATCGAGCTCGTGCTGGAACATGCGTGCCTCGAGCTCGTCGGCCTCACGCTCGAGCGGGTTGCCGTCGAGATCGACGCCCCGTACGAGCACCGTCTTGGGACGGGCCAGCTCGACGTACAGGCCGGGGATCGACAGGCAGCCCTCCTCGTAGACCCACTCACCGTCGGAGTCGACGATTTCCGGGTTGAAGATCACCTGCGGATCGTCACCGAGGTCCCACACGACGACCTGCTTCTGCACGCCGATCTGCGGTGCTGCCAGGGCCAACCCGTTGCCGCAGTCGTACAGCGAATCGAACATGTCGTCGACGAGCCGGACCGCCTTGCCGTCGATGTCGTCGACAGGAGAAGCCTTCGTCTTGAGCACGGGGTCACCGAACACGCGAATCGGGGCGCTCATGGATGTCAGGCTACCTACCGTGTCGCACTACTTCTCGGAGCAGCCGCGAGCGCTTTCGGATGAACGCGAGATTGTCGTCGACACCGTCAATCCGCCGATCGTTCTGCACACGGACCGCGGCGTGTTCAGCCACGGCCGGCTCGACGCAGGCACTGCATTGTTGCTGCGGCGAGCGCCGCGGCCTCCTGCTACGGGCGTGTTCCTCGACCTCGGGTGCGGCGCCGGTCCGATCGCCCTCACGCTGGCCCGGCTAGCACCGGCCGCCCGGATCATCGCCGTGGATGTCAACGAGCGCGCCCGCCTGTTGTGCGCCGCCAACGCGGCCCGCAACAAGCTCGACAATGTCGACGTCGTCGCCCCCGACGACGTCGGTACGGCGCAGCGCTTCGACCTGATCTGGTCCAACCCGCCGATCCGCGTCGGCAAGGCGCAGCTGCACGATCTGCTGCAGACGTGGCTCGGCCGGCTGGCGACGACCGGCGCCGCCGTCCTCGTCGTGCAGCGGCACCTCGGTGCCGACTCGCTGCAGCGCTGGCTCGTCGAAGAAGGCTGGGAGAGCCGGCGGCTGGCCTCCTCGAGGGGATACCGGCTGATCGACGTCAGGCCCGCGGTGGATCTACGGCGACCCTGACACGCGCGCCCTTCGGTCGTTCGGCGGTGATCAACGCCATCCCAAGCTCGTGCCACGTCGGAGCGGTGACGAGATAGTCGTTGGGTCCGCCACCGACGGAGACTCCGCCGCTACGACGCAACTGCTCGGCGACCTCGTCGCTGCCGGGCCCGCTCACGCGGGCCAGCGCCCTCGACGGAGGAAGACCGAGCAGCTCACGGCGCCGACGTTCGGCGTCGATGAGCCGCGCGGGATCGGCGAGCAGTGCCGCCTGGATCACCTCGTGGTGGGGCATGAAGGTCTGGACCATCAGCCGTCCGCCACGTTGTCGCCGCCCGAGGAGACGCGCCGCCTTCGTGAGCAGGGCCATCGCCTGCTCACCGGCGCGGTAGCGAGGTGCCAGCAGCTCTCGATCGAAGTCGAGGAAGGCGACGACGTCTGCTTGATCCACGCGATGGAGCACCGCCTCCGTGCCGACGTAGATCTCCGCCGGCTCGGGTGATGAGCTGTCAGATCCAGTGACCGCCATGACGGGGCGGCCAGCGGCAGCCTCCAGTTCCTCGCGGAGGCGGGTAACGCCGGGTCGCAGGTTGGCGAATCCGGATCCACCGCACACCTGGCACACCGCAGGGCGTTCGGTTCCACACCGTGGGCAGATCAGCCGGCGCCCATCGCTGAGTCCGACCGCGGCGTCGCATCGGGTGCAACGCACCAGAGCCCGGCACGTTCTGCAGGCGAGTATCCGCGCCCGGCCCGTGGTGTTGTGCACGCAGATCACGCGTTGGTCACCTCGTAGCCGTCTGATCAACGCCGAGGACAGCAGCGAGGTGCGCCACGGCTCCTCATCGCTGCGGTCGACGAGCTCGACGATCGGCCAGCCCGCCCGCGCCTCATCGACCGGCAGCGGGGCCAAACGGCCGCCGACAGCATCGACACCGGAGACCGTGGGGCACGGTGATGTCAGCAGCACCTGGACGCCGGCACGCCTGGCGCGCTCGATCACGACATCGCGTGCATGCCATGTCGGGTTGCGTTCCTCCTGCAGGGTCTCGTCGTGCTCGTCGATGACCACGGCGACGCTGAGGTCGGGGCACGGTGCCCACGCCGCGCCGCGCGCGCCGATCACGACGTCGACACCTGCGGCGGCGCGCGCCCAGTGCCTCGGCATGACGGCAACCCCCAGTCCGCGTCGGACGAGTGCTGCGGCCATCGCCTCGGCCCGGGCAACGGTGGGCATCACGACAAGTGCGCGTCCGACGTGTGTAGCTGAGACGATCGCATCGATTGGCGAGCTGGCTGGCGGGAGCACCATCAGTCCCCCGCCGCCGGCGATCAGCTCCGTGGCCAGCCGACCGATCGAACTCTTCGGCCAGTCGATCTGCCCGTGCACCGACGGCGGGAGCGCAGTCACGTTGGTCGGCGGACTTGCCGCGACGAGAAACGGGCGCAGCCGGCCGGCCGCCCAGCGCGTCGATGCCCAGTCCGCCGAGGTCGATCAGCGCCGGGTCCGGACCGATCGACGAGACGCGCGAGAACGGGCTGCAGACGCGACGGATCGACTTCGAAAGCAGGATCGAGTGCCGTCACCCAGCCACGCACTCGCCGACCGTGCAGCGGCACTCGAACGATCGAGCCGACCGCTACCGCACGACGCGAGGTGCTCAGGAAGCGTGTAGTCGAACTGCTTGTCCAGCCCGGTCACGTCCGGCAGCACGCGAACGGTCCGACCATTCCCCATCCGAGTGTCTGGTGGCATCCGAGTGCCTGGTGGCGACCCGTCCGTCACGAAACACTCGGACGGCCCGAAACACTCGGATGGGCGTCGCCTAGAGCCCGACAGCGGCCTTGAAGTCGGCGAGTCGGCTGGCGTGCTCCCAGGTGAACTGCGGGAGGCTGCGACCGAAGTGGCCATAGGCGGCGGTGTCACGGTAGATCGGCCGCTTCAGCTCGAGGTCGCGGATGATCGCGCCGGGACGGAGGTCGAACACCGCCGGCACGCTCTTCGAGATCAGCTCGGGGTCGACGGTGCTCGTGCCGAACGTCTCGACGAGCACGCTCACCGGGTGGGCCACGCCGATGGCGTAGGCGACCTGGACCTCGCACCGCGACGCAGCGCCCGAGGCGACGACGTGCTTGGCGACCCACCGCGCGGCATAGGCGGCCGACCGGTCGACCTTGCTGGGGTCCTTGCCGCTGAACGCACCGCCACCGTGACGACCCATGCCGCCGTAGGTGTCGACGATGATCTTGCGCCCGGTGAGCCCGCAGTCGGCGTGAGGTCCGCCGAGCACGAACGTTCCCGTCGGGTTCACGAACACCTCGTAGGCGTCGTCGGCGAACTGCTCGGGAACTGTCGGCTGGATGACCTGTTCGATGAGGTCGGGGCGGATCACCGTGTCACGATCGACGCCGTCCTGGTGCTGCGTCGAGATCAGCACCGCCTTGAGGGCGACGGGAGCACCGTCCTCGTACTCGAACGTCACCTGAGTCTTGCCGTCGGGACGCAGATACGGCACCTGCCCGGACTTGCGCACCTCGGCGAGGCGCTCGGCGAGCCGATGCGCCGTCCAGATCGGCAGCGGCATCAGATCGGGGGTCTCGTCGCAGGCGAACCCGAACATCATTCCCTGGTCGCCGGCCCCCTGGGCGTCGAGCGGATCCTCGCCCGCCTCGCCGGCGCGCAACTCCTCGGACTTGTCGACGCCCTGGCCGATGTCCGGCGACTGTTCGTCGATCGACACGATGACACCGCAGGTGCCGCCGTCGAACCCGTACAGAGCGTCGTCGTAGCCGATGCCCTTGATCGTCTCCCGGGCGAGCTTGGGGATGTCGACGTACGCCGATGTCGTGATCTCGCCGGCAACCACGCACAGCCCGGTGGTCAGCAGCGTCTCGCAGGCCACCCGACCGTCAGGGTCCACGGCGAGGATGGCGTCGAGGACGGTGTCGCTGATCTGGTCGGCCATCTTGTCCGGATGACCCTCGGTCACGCTCTCCGAGGTGAAGGTCCAACGAGACATCAATGCTTCCTTGTCGTGCGGTTCGGTCGGTGGTGAGCCTCAGGCCGGATCGTCGTCGACAGACTCGTCGTCCGTCGGAACCTCGTCGTCCTCGGCCGGCGGCTTGGGCTCGGCCCAGACGATCTTGTCGGCGGCGATCTCCTCGAAACCGATGCTCAGCGGCTTGCGAGAGACAGATGAAACCTGCGGTGGGACCATCTGGCCGAGGCCTTCGCCAAGTTGGTTGAAGTAGGCGTTGATGTTTCGGGCCCGGCGGGCCGCGAGCGTCACCAGCCCGAACTTGCTGTCGACCCGATCGAGGAGGCCCTCGATCGGCGGGGTCATCATCGTGTCGTGGGAGCGTTCCATCGGGCTACGTCGGTCCAATCCTGGGGTTTCGGGGCGAACGGCGGTCGGGAAAGTCTACCGGGCGGGCTGCCGGGCCCCATTTACGATGCGCAGCAGCTCGTCGATCGTGTCGTCGAGGTTGTCGTTGACGAGGACGTGGTCGGCCAGCTCGAGCCCGACTGGCTCCTCCGACTCGGCTTTGCGCAGGCGGTCGGCGACCTTGTCCTCGCGATCACCACGCTGCCGGAGGCGCCGCTCCTGCTCCGACCGAGTCGGCGGGAGGATGAAGATCAACACGGCTTCCGGCCGCTGGGCCTTGACCTGCTGAGCACCGTCGACCTCGATCTCCAGGACGACGTCGCTCCCCGCCGTTGGCTCGGGGAGCGGTGTGCCGTACAGGGAGCCGAGGAACTCGGTCCATTCGAGAAAACCGCCGGCGGCGATGTGCCGGCGGAACTCGTCTGGCGTGACAAATCGGTAGGCATCCTCGGACTCGCCGTTCCGGCGTTGGCGAGTCGTCCACGAACGCGAGAGCCAGAGTCGCGGGTCACGGGCGACGAGGCGGGCGGCGATCGTGCTCTTGCCGACGCCTCCCGGGCCGGAAATGATGATGGTGAGCGGCGTACGCGCTGACGCGCCCGGGCTCACCCGAGGGCTTGGAGCAGTGCCTGGCGCTGCTGCGAGCCGAGGCCCTGGATGCGACGGTTGTCGGCGATGCCGATCTCGTCCATCACCTTGCGGGCCTTGACCTTGCCGACGCCGGGCAGCGACTCGAGCATCGACTGCACCTTGAGCTTGCCGACGTTGTTGTCGTCGGACTCGAGCGCTGCCTTCAACGACAGCGAACCCATCTTCAATCTCGCCTTGATGTCGGCGCGAGCCGCGCGGGCTTCCTTCGCCTTCTCCAGAGCGGCCGCTCGCTGTTCAGGCGTCAGTGTCGGAGGTGTTGCCATGTCGGGGAACGCTAGCGCCGCTGACGTCGTGAACTGGGGATATGCCGGTCCGACCACGAACGTGTGTTCACCGGCGTCCGGCCGGCGCTCAACCGCGCAAGCCGTGCAGGATCTGCATCGGCGCCCGCGGATCATGGAACGTAGCCGTGCCCACTTGCACGGCGACGGCTCCGGCGACCAGGAACTCCGTGGCATCCCACACCGTGGCGATGCCACCGACCCCGATGACCGGAAAGCCGGGCAGCGACACCGCGACGTCGTGGACGATGCGCACGGCGACGGGATGGATGGCGGGACCGGACAGCCCACCGGTCCCGCCTCCTAGGGCCGCTTCTCCTGTCTCCGCGTCGTACGCCAGACCGAGCAGCGTGTTGACGCACGTCACTGCCTCGGCACCGGCATCCTTGGCTGCGGTCGCGACCTCGACGACACGATCCGTGTTCGGGCTCAACTTGGCCCAGACCGGCCGGCCGGCGGCAGCGGCGACGGTGCTGATCACTTCGGCGGAAATCGCCGGGTCGTGGGCGAAGATCCCCGCACCGTGCCGCGGGTCCGGGCGGTGCCCGGGGTTGACGTTCGGACACGACAGGTTGATCTCCACCGCGACGACTCCGTCGGGAGCGGCGGCGAGCAACTCCGCAGCGGTCCGGAACTCCTCGACGGTGCGCCCCCAGATACTGGCGACGACCGTCGCGCCCGTCGCGAGGAGTCCGGGGAGCACAGCGGCCAGCCAGTGCGGCAGACCCGGGCCTTGCAGGCCCACGGAGTTGAGCATTCCCGCCGCGGTCGGGTGCAGGCGCGGCGCCGGGTTGCCAGGCCACTCGAAGGCGGCGAGCGACTTGACGACCACCGCCCCGAGCTCGGCGAGATCGAACGACGCCGCCAGTTCGGTGCCGTAACCGGCGGTTCCCGACGCCGTCATCACCGGGTTCTTCAGCGCCACTGACCCGATCCGTACGGGCGATGAGCGATGACGGGCCATCTCTGCGTTCCCCGGCCACGCAGGCCGCTGCTGGCCGCTCCTCGGCTGGCGCCTCGTCGCTCGCATCTCACGAGGTGATTCAGCGCTCATCGCGCATGCAGTTCTTGCAGCGATCGCACGGTCAGCGGCCGGCCGCGCTGCTCGAGCAGGCCCTGGGCAGCGGCGAGGGCGGCGCTGATCGTCGTCAGGCACGCCACGTTGTGCAGCACGGCAGCCTTGCGGATCTCCTCGCCGTCGCTGCGGCCACCGCTCCCCTGCGGCGTGTTGACCACGAGGGTGACCGCGCCGGAGCCGAGCAGGTCGACCGCAGTCTTCTCCTCTCCACCGGCGCTGACCTCGGAGACCTTGGCGACGACGGCATCGACGGGCTCGCCGAAGCCCGCCAGGAAGTCGGCCGTGCCCTTCGTGGCGACGATTCCCATGCCGAGCTGACGGAGGCGCTTGGCGACGACAAGTCCAGCCGGCTTGTCACGATCAGCGAGGGACAGGAACACCGTCCCGCCGGGCTCGAGCACCGTGCCGGCGGCCAGCTCGGCCTTGTGGAACGCCCGCCCGAACGTCGTGTCGATACCCATCACCTCACCGGTCGAGCGCATCTCCGGACCGAGCGCCGGGTCGACGTCGGGGAAGCGTGAGAACGGCAGCACCGCCTCCTTGACGGCCACGGTGGTGGTCGGTCCGTCACCGTCGAGGATCGAGGGGCGCAACAATCCTTCGGCACGCAACTCGGCAAGGGTGGCGCCGACCATCACCCGCGTCGCCACCTTGGCCAGCGGCACGCCAGTGGCCTTGGCGACGAACGGGACCGTGCGGCTCGCCCGCGGGTTGGCTTCGATGACGAACACCGTCGTGCCGCGCACGGCGTACTGCACGTTGAGCAAACCGCGGACGTCGAGGCGGGCGGCGATCGCCGCTGTGTAGGCCTTGATCACCTCGATCACCCAGGGCAGCAGCGACGGTGGGGGGATCGCGCAGGCCGAGTCACCCGAGTGCACGCCGGCTTCCTCGACGTGCTCCATCACACCGCCGATCAGCACCTCTCCGGTGTGATCGCGGACGGCGTCGACGTCGACCTCGACGGCATCGTCGAGGAAGCGGTCGATGAGCACCGGACGATCGGCGGACAGCCCACCCTCCCGGCCGAGGCTGCCGTGTCCGGCCAGTTCGTCCATCGCCTCGCGCAGCTGGCCCTCGTCGTGCACGATGCGCATCGCCCGACCCCCGAGGACGTAGCTCGGGCGGACGAGCACCGGGTAGCCGATCTCGCCGGCGACCGCGAGCGCCTGGTCGAGGTCGACGGCTGTGCCGCCGGGCGGCTGGGGGATGCCGAGGTCGTGGCACAGCCGGCTCCACTTCTCGCGGTCCTCGGCGGCGTCGATCGACTCGGCATTCGTGCCGGCGAGGAGCTGCGCCGGGATCTCGGCGGCGAGCTTGAGCGGGGTCTGCCCGCCGAGGGCGACGATCACCTTGGGTGGGACCCCGCCCGCCGCGGCCGTCTCGGCGGCGATGACGTTGTGGACGTCCTCGGCGGTGAGCGGCTCGAAGTAGAGGCGGTCGGACGTGTCGTAGTCGGTCGACACCGTTTCCGGGTTGCAGTTGATCATCACGGTCTCGAACCCGGCCTCGGACAGGGCGAAGCTGGCGTGGACGCAGCAGTAGTCGAACTCGATGCCCTGGCCGATTCGGTTCGGCCCGGAGCCGAGGATCACGACCCGTGGGCGGTCCGACGGGCGAATCTCGTCCTCGTCCTCCCACGTGGAGTAGTGGTACGGCGTCACGGCGGCGAACTCGGCGGCGCAGGTGTCGACCGTCTTGTAGGTCGGCAGCACCCCGGCGGCTTCGCGGGCCGACCGCACGGCGTCGGTGCTCGTCCGCCAGAGGTGGGCGAGCTGGGCATCGCTGTACCCGAGTCGCTTGGCCCGCCGCCACGATCGGGAGTCCATCGCGTCGACTCCGCCGGCCCCTTCGAGGACGGAGCGTTCCTCGACGATTGCCGCCATCTGGTCGAGGAACCAAAGGTCGATGCGGCAGGCGACATGGATCTGATCGATGGTGACGCCGCGCCGGAGCAGCTCGCCGATCTGGAAGATGCGCTCCGGCGTCGGCGTGCCGATGTCAACCAGCAGCCCGGCGGTGGGTCGACCGGCGAGCTGGCCCTCGGCAGGATCGGCGTTGAGGCCGAGGCGACCCTGCTCGAGTGAGCGCAGGGCCTTCTGCAGACTCTCCGGGAACGTCCGCCCGATCGCCATCACCTCGCCGACGGACTGCATCTGCGGGCCCAGCACGCCGCTCGTCCCAGGCAGTTTCTCGAACGCCCAGCGCGGCACCTTCGTGACCACGTAGTCGATCGAGGGTTCGAAGCAAGCAGGCGTCTGCCGCGTGATGTCGTTGGGGATCTCGTCGAGGGTGTACCCGACGGCGAGTTTGGTGGCGATCTTGGCGATCGGGAACCCGGTCGCCTTCGACGCCAGGGCGGACGACCGCGACACCCGCGGGTTCATCTCGATGATCACCTGGCGTCCGGTGGCGGGATCGAGGGCGAACTGCACGTTCGACCCGCCGGTCTCGACTCCGACGCGGCGGATGCAGGCGAAAGCGGCGTTACGCATCTCCTGGTACTCGACGTCGCTGAGCGTCTGCGCCGGGGCGACGGTGATCGAGTCGCCGGTGTGCACGCCCATCGGATCGACGTTCTCGATCGAGCAGATGATCACGCAGTTGTCGGCGCGGTCGCGCATCACCTCGAGCTCGAACTCCTTCCACCCGGCGATCGACTCCTCGATGAGGATCTCGCTGATCGGGCTCGCCGCCAGCCCGGCCGCGGCGAGCCGGTGCAGCTCCTCGTCCGTCGTGGCGATGCCGGTGCCGCGCCCACCGAGGATGTACGCCGGGCGGACGATCGCAGGCAGGCCGACCGTCGCCGCCACGTCGAGCGCCTCCTCGAGTGAGTGGGCGATCCCCGACGCCGGCACATCGAGGCCGATGCCGACCATCGCTTGTTTGAACTCGGCGCGGTCCTCGGCGGTGGCGATCGCCGCGGCGTCGGCGCCGAGCATCTCCGGGGTTCCCGGGACACCGATGAGGCCGAGGCGATGCAGGTCCATGGCGACGTTGAGCGCGGTCTGGCCGCCGAGCGTGGGCAGCACGGCGTCGGGCCGCTCGCGCTCGATGATCGCGGCGATGACCGGCGGTGTCAGCGGCTCGACGTACGTGCGATCGGCGAAGTCCGGATCGGTCATGATCGTCGCCGGGTTCGAATTGGCGAGGATGACCCGGTAACCCTCCTCGCGCAGCACCCGGCAGGCCTGCGTCCCGGAGTAGTCGAACTCGCACGCCTGACCGATGACGATCGGACCGGAGCCGATCACGAGGACTGACGTGAGGTCGTCACGACGAGGCATCAGCGGTAGCTCCCGGTCAGCCGCTCGGCAAAACGGTCGAACAGGTAGGCGCTGTCGTGCGGGCCCGGTCCCGCTTCCGGATGATGCTGCACCGAGAAGGCGTTGGCGTCGGTCGCCGCCAGCCCCTCGCAGACGCCGTCGTTGAGGTTGACATGCGTCATCGTGGCGACCCCGGAGAGACCGTCGGCGGCGACGGCGAAGTTGTGGTTCTGGCTGGTGATCTCGATCGTTCCCGTCGACAGGTCCTGCACCGGGTGGTTGGCGCCGTGGTGGCCGAACGGCAGCTTGACCGTCGCCGCGCCAAGCGCCATGCCGAGCAACTGATGGCCGAGGCAGATCCCGAACACCGGGACCGATGATCCGAGCAGATCGCCGATGATCGCCCCTGCATCAGCGACACAGGCCGGATCCCCGGGGCCGTTGGAGAGGAAGATGCCGTCGGGCTGGCGGGCGAGGACGTCGGCAGCCGGCGTGGTCGCCGGCACCACGTCGACGGTTCCGAGGCGGCTGAGGTGGCGCAGGATCGTTCGCTTGATGCCGTAGTCGTAGGCGACGATGCGCTGCGGTGAGCCGTTGGTGGCAGCGACGGTGTACGGCTCGGTGGTGGTGACCGTGGCGACGAGGTCGATACGGTCGGTCCCCGGCTCGTCGGCGGCGGCGCGGCGAAGCGTGT
Source organism: Ilumatobacteraceae bacterium (assembly GCA_963716665.1). GTDB lineage: Bacteria > Actinomycetota > Acidimicrobiia > Acidimicrobiales > Ilumatobacteraceae > Desertimonas. The sequence continues at coordinate 101,998 of CAVQTY010000014.1, read as the reverse complement.
CGAAGCTTTCGGCGGGCCCGAACGCTCCGGGGATCGCCCCAGTCTCGCGGATCAGGCGCGTGAGTCGCCGCGTGTCGATCCCGGCGATTCCGGCGACGCCGTGCGTCCGCAGCATCGTGTCGAGGTCGTCGGTGGCGCGGCGGTTGGAGTGACGACGAGCCAGCTCGCGGACGACGACGCCACGGCAAAACAACCCGCGCGACTCGAAGTCGGCGGCATTGACCCCGTAGTTGCCGATGTGCGGGTTCGTGAACGTGACGACCTGCCCGGCGTAGCTCGGGTCGCTGAGTATCTCCTGGTAGCCGCTCAGCGCCGTGTTGAACACGACTTCTCCTGCGGCCGCCGGCAGCTCGGCGCCGAACAGCTCGCCTTCGAAGACCGAACCGTCGGCCAGGACGAGTACACCGGGCCGCATGTTCATGCGATCGAGTGTATAAACATTCAACGCCGCGCCACCCCGTCGATCACCGTCGGGACGCCACCGCGGACGGTGTGGCGCACCCGTCCCCGGAGCTCGATGCCGGCGTACGGCGTGTTGCGGCTGCGGCTCGCCAGCTTGGCGGGGACGACCTCCCAGGACTCGTCGGGGTCGAACACGACGAGGTTCGCCGGCCTACCCGTCTCGATCGGCCCGCCGTGGCGATCGTCGACGCGGGCGATCGCCGCAGGTTTCCAGGTGAAGGCGGCGATCACCTCAGCGATGCTCATCCCCGCGGCGCGAAGGAGCGGCAGGCACACGCCGATCGCTGTCTCCAGCCCGAGCATCCCGGGCGGGGCCTCATCGAGCGGCCGCTCCTTGGCATCGGCGGTGTGTGGAGCATGATCGGTGGCGATGGCGTCGATCGTCCCGTCGACGACGCCCTCGATGAGCGCCTCGATGTCGGACTTGGTGCGCAGCGGCGGGCTGACCTTGAACAACGGGTCGAATCCGCGCAGCCGCTCGTCGGTGAGACACAGGTGGTGCGGGGCAACCTCTGCGGTCACCGACACACCGCCGGCCTTGGCTCGGCGGACCAGATCGACACTGACTGCCGTCGACAGATGCAGGAGGTGGATTGGCGCACCGGTGAGGCGCGACAGCTCGATGTCGCGGTGCACCATCAGCTCCTCGGCCAGGGCCGGCCATCCGGGTACGCCGAGCTCGCTGCAGCAGTGCCCCTCGTGCATGACCGCCCCGGTGGTCAGGGCGCTGACCTCGCAGTGCTGGGCGAGGACGACGTCGAGTCCACGTGCGTACTCCATCGCCCGGCGCATCAGGAGCGGGTTCTGCACCCCGTTTCCATCGTCGGTGAACAGCCGGACGCCGGCCTCGGCGAGCTCGCCGAGGGGCGCCAACTGCTCGCCGCGACGGCCGGCCGTGATGCACCCGGCCGGGTACACGTCGCAGAGGCCGGCGCGATTTGCGAGATCGCGGACCAACTCGATGACGCTGCGCGCGTCCGCAGCCGGATCGGTGTTGGGCATCGCCACGACGGCGGTGTATCCGCCGAGGGCGGCGGCGCGGCTGCCGGTCTCGATCGTCTCGGCTTCCTCACCGCCAGGCTCGCGGAGGTGGGCGTGGAGGTCGACGAAACCGGGGGCGACGATGCACCCGGTTGCGTCAAGCGTCACCGCGCCAGCGGGAACGGCGACGTCACTGTCCATCGCGGCGACCAGCTCGTCGTCGATCAGCACGTCGGCGCGACGTTCACCATGCTGGTCGACCACGATGCCGCCGCTGATCAGGATCATTCGACACCTAATAGATCAAAGAGCACGGCCATCCGCACGGCGACGCCGTTGCTGACTTGCCGGGTGATCACCGCCCCTGGCAACTCGGCGGGGTCGACGAGGATCTCGACGCCGCGGTTCATCGGCCCGGGGTGCATCACGAGGGCGCCCTTCGGCAGCCGGGCCGCACGCTCGCCGGTGAGCCCGAAGCGGGCGCTGTACTCGCGGACGCTCGGCACGACGGCGTCGGCGATGCGCTCGCGTTGCATGCGCAGCAGGTAGAGCACGTCGACGTCGGCGATCACGGCGTCGAGGTCGTCGACGGCCGCCGCGAGCGGCGTCGGCGGGAGAAGCGTGGCCGGAGCAACGAGGGTGACTTCGGCTCCAAGCATCGAGAAGATCTCGATGTTGCTGCGGGCGACTCTCGAGTGGCGGATGTCGCCGACGATTGCTACGCGCAGGCCGTCGAGCCCGCCAGTTCTGGCCAGCGCCGTGCGCACCGTGTAGGCGTCGAGCAAGGCCTGGGTCGGGTGGGCGTGCCAGCCGTCGCCGCCGTTGACGATGCTGGCGGTCGTCCACCGCTCGATCTGCCACGGCACGCCGCTCGACTTGTGGCGGATGACGAAGCCATCGACACCCATCGCCGCAACCGTCTCGATCGTATCGCGCAGGCTCTCGCCCTTGTTGACGCTGGACGATCCGACGGTGAACGTCATCACGTCGGCGGAGAGCCGTTTGGCCGCCGTCTCGAACGACAGACGAGTGCGCGTCGAGTCCTCGAAGAACATGTTGCACACCGTGCGCCCGCGCAACGCCGGGACCTTCGGGTTGGGCCGCGTGTTGACTTCGACCATGTGCTCGGTGAGGTCGAGAAGGCGATGGACGGCGTGGACACCGATCTCCGAGATCGACCGGAGATGTTTCACGCCAAGACCACCCCATCTATTGCGTTCCCCGGCCACGCGGGCCGTGAATGCGTTCCCCGGCCACGCAGGCCGTGGTTGACCGCTCCCTCGCTGGCGCTCGGTCGCTCGCACCCGCAAAATGCGCGCCTCGTCGCTTGCATCATCGATCGGGTTCACTCAGGACAACGCCGTCTGGCGTGACGTTCACCGTCTCATCGAGGCTCGTCGGCAGGTTCTTGCCGACGAAGTCGGGGCGAATCGGGAGTTCGCGGTGGCCGCGGTCGACGAGCACGGCGAGTTGCACGGCGCGCGGCCGCCCGTAGTCGGCGAGGGCGTCGAGGGCGGCGCGCACCGTCCGTCCGGTGAACAACACGTCGTCGACGAGCACGACGGTGGCTCCATCGATGCCGACGGGCAACTGGTTGCGGCGTGCCGGGGTGACCGGTCGCATGCCGATGTCGTCGCGGTAGAACGTCACGTCGATCTCCCCGACCGGCACGGCGTGTTCGAACCGTTCGATCTCGGCGGCGAGAGCGTCGGCAACCCACGTGCCCCCACGCTGCAGGCCGACGAGCACGACACCATCGAGCCCATGGTTGCGCTCGGCGATCTCGTGGGCGATGCGGGTGATCGCCCGGCGCACGTCGTCGGCGCCGAGCACCTGCTTACCCGCGGGCACGGTGTCGTTCATCAATCCTTCCGTACAGGCCTCACGGGACCCGCTTGACGGTCGTCGGTTCGGCGCAACTCTAGCCCGGTACAGTCGGCTGGGCATGGCGGAGACCGCAGCCCGATCGGACGCCGCAGCAGTCGACACCGTCGCGCCGGACGAGCACGACAGCGCCGAAGCGATCCAGCAGGAGTACCCCGACGTGACCGCCCGGCCCGGGCACCGGGCCGGGCGGTGCATCGGCGCGCGTTCGCGCCCTTGTCGACCGCGCTCGCGCCGAGCCAGCCGTCGTCGCGCTCGCCGGTGCCGTGCTCGTCTGGTTCGTGGTGTTCGGGCGGTTGATCTGGCTCCGGCACGCCCGCTATGCCACGTTCGACTTCGATCTCGGCCATCACGACCAGGCGATCTGGTTGCTCGCTCACGGCAAGGGTTTCATCACCGTCAGCGGCATGCCGGTGCTCGGCCATCACCTCACCTTGGCCTACTTCGCCGTCGGCCCGCTGTACTGGCTGGGCGGCGGACCGCAGCTCATCGACCTGCTGCAGACGGCGGCCCTCGCACTCTCGGCGGTCCCGCTCTTCCTGTACGCCCGCGACCGCCTGTCCAACGACTGGCTCGCCCTCACGTTCGGTGTGGCCTGGCTGCTCAACCCCACCGTGCAATGGCTGGTGTGGGAGGCCTGGCACCCCGAGACGATGGCCATCCCGTTCCTGTTGATGACGTGGCTGATGGCGTCACGGCGCCGTCACGGTTGGTACTGGGTGTTCCTCGTCGCCGCCCTGACGTGGAAGGAGGACATCGCCCTCGCCGTGATCGGGGTGGGCATCGTGCTGATCGTCCGCCGACAACGCCGACTCGGCCTGCTCACGATCGCCGTCGGGGCGATCTGGTTCATCGTCGCCTACGGCATCGTCATGCCGGCGTTCAACGGTGGGACGAACCATGCCGGGATCTTCTACGGCGAGCTCGGCGACTCACCCGCCGACCTGATCAAGACGACGTTCACCGATCCCGGCCTCGTGGTCGACCGGCTCGACAACAACGACGCCCTCGGCTACGCCCGCGACCTGCTCGCCCCGTTCGCCTTCACGTCGCTGCTCGCCCCGCTGCTCCTCGTTCCGGCAGTCCCGCAGTTCTTCGCCAACATCCTCACCAACCTCAACTTCTTCTGGAGCATCCAATTCCACTACGCGGCGATCATCGTCGCGTTCGTGGCGCTCGCCAGCGTCGACGGTGTCGCTCGCCTCAAGGGCGACTCGCTCCGGCGCTTCGGCGTCGGCGCCGTCGCCGCTGCCGCCTTGGCCACGTCGGTCGCCTGGGGAATGTCCCCGATCAGCACGCAGTACCGCAACGGCTACTGGCCGCTGACGGAGAACCCCCGCGAAGCCACACTCGACGCCGCCGTCGATTCCGTCCCCGGTGACGCCGCCGTAGCGGCGACGTACAACATCGTCCCGCACCTCAGCCACCGCGACCAGATCTACACGTTCCCCAACCCGTGGTTCCCCCTCAACTGGGGTGTCGCCGGCGTCGCCCCCCACGATCCGGACCACGATCATGTTCCTGCAGAGGTCGACTGGATCGTTGTCGATCGCACGACGCATGTCCCCGAGGGCCGCGAGGAACAACTGCTCGACAGCCTCGTCGACAGCGGAGAGTTCGAAGTCATCTCCGACGACAACGGCATCTTCGTGGCGCGGCGCATCGAACCGCCCGCCGACGAACCCAAGCCGCCCGATTGATCGACGTTGCTCACGCAGGCGGTGCGAGCGGATTGACACCCGGACAGTTCGGCGGCAGCGGTTCACCGTCCGGGCCGGGCTTCACCCGACGGGCGACGATGACGTCGTCCTGCTCGAAGATCACGTCGAACTCGCCATCGGGGGCGATCAACGAGTCGATGAAGGCGGCTTCGTTCCCGTACAGCGCCCCTTCCCCGCGGAAGTACGTCATGTCGAGGGCGAGGTACTCGATCTCCGAGGCGCTCGGGAACTGCGCGCAATCCGTGCCGCCATTGCCCCAATACGCCGGCCAAAAGGGGTTCGGCCAGTCATACGACTCGCGCCGCCGAGCGAGGTGTGGCCCGATGTTGAACGACGACGTCACGACTGCGTCGTCCGGCACGACGTCGACGGCGGCACGCAGCGCTTCGGCATGGGTGTCGTCGCGTCGCCACACGCCGTAGGCGTTGCCGATCGGTGACGGCGACCACGCCACGTTCGACACGTAGGCGCAGGCCAGCAAAGCGATCACAATGACGGCGCGAAACCGCGTGAACCGCCACAGCCGCCTGGCGCCCTCGATCGAGGCGATGATGATCGGGGCGATCATCACGGACGTGTACTGGTACTGGATCTGCCGGGCGAACGGCGACGACGTGATGATGCTGGCGAGCATCGTCGGCGCGGCCATCAGCAGGTGCAGCGGCGACAAGATCGCCAGCCCGGCCAGCGGAAGGCCGAGGTCGCGGTAGAAGCGGACCCGGTCGGGCTGGATGGCGTCGCTGACGAGCCGGTCGGGATGGCGGGCGATCGTCTCGACGATGCCGCCGAAGCTTCCGCCGTAGTGGGCGAAGAACCAGCTCAAGAAGAACGGTGGTTGCCCCTGGTTGAAGTGCGGGATGACGACCTTCGTGCTGACGAGGTACCAGAACACGCCGAGCAGTGTCGTCGTGACGGCCATCCGCACGTCCGCTCGCTGGGTGTCACTGTGCCGGGTGGCGATGAGGATGACGATGCCCATCATCGCCACGGCGAGGGCGGCGTCTTCACGCATGATCAGCACCACGGCGACAGCGACGAAGTACCAGCCGCGCCACCGGCGGAGGAAGAAGTACCACGCGAACAGGAACGGCGTGATCACCAGCGCCTCGGGGTGGAAGTTGATCCACGAGATCCACTGCGTCGGTGCGTAGAGCAGGTAGGCGGCGGCGAACAGCAGACCGATCCACGGCGTCCCGAGCCGGTTCTTGGCGATCAGGTACACGGGCAGCGCACCGAGTGCGATCGAGACGTTCTGCACGACGTACAGGAACTCCGGCCCCGCCCCGAGCCGGTAGAACGGGGCGAACGCGTAGGCAAGGAGGGTGACGTGATGGCCCCACACGTCGAGTCCGCGCACCGTCATGAACGTGCTCCCGCCGCGGGACACGAGCCAGAACGCCTGGTCGTAGATCGCCATGTCGAACGCCCAGGTGCCGAAGTTGCGATGGTTGCGAACGCCGAGAGTGACGAAGATGGCCGCCCAGATGGCTATCCCGGCGATCACCATCCCGAGGCAGATGGCCCCGCCGTGAGCACGCACGATCCCGGTCGCCCGGCGACCGAGAGTGATGAGCCGGCGGCCGAAGGCGTTTGCCCTGGCCGCCACCGTTTGCGTCAGCCCGACGGGCGGTTGCGGGTCATCCGCCTGACGCAAGCGCGAGGTCACCCCTGGCGGAGCTCCGGCGCCAGCGCGGCCAGCACGCCGTTGACGAACCGGCCGCTGTTGTCGGTGGAGAAGCGTTTCGCCAAGTCGACCGCCTCGTCGATGACGACGGCGACCGGCACGTCGGGTCGCTCGGCGAGCTCGAAGGCGGCGAGACGCAGGACGTTGAGGTCGAGCACCGGCATCCGCTCCAACGACCAGCCTTCGGCTTTGGAATCGATCGCCGCATCGAGGCGTTGGCGGTGCTCGGCGACGCCGGTGACGAGCAGCGTGGTCAGCTCGTCGGGTGTGACCACCTGAGCAGACAGCACCTCGCCGGGCTCGATCCCCTTGACCGACGCTTCATAGAGGGCATACAGGGCGCGCTCGCGCGCATCGGAGCGACGGTCGGCGCGTGCGCTCATCACACCCGGGTCATGTACTCGCCGGACCTCGTGTCGACGCGTACCTTGTCGCCGACGTTGACGAACAGCGGAACCTGCACCGTCTTGCCGGTCTCCAGCTCGGCCGACTTGCGTGCCCCGGACACCCGGTCGCCCTGCACTCCGGGCTCGGTGACGGCGACCGACAGCTCCACCGAAGCGGGGATCTCGACGCCGATGATGTCGCCCTGGTGCTGGGCGATCTGGGCGACGGCGCCTTCCACCAAGTAGTCGGCGGCATCGCCGAGCTGCGTAGGACGGACGTGGAGTTGGTCGTAGGTGTTCGTGTTCATGAACACGTAGTCGTCGCCGTCGCGGTAGAGGAACTGCATGTCCTGCCTGTCGACGATGGCCTGCTCGACGCGGATTCCGGCGTTGAACGTGCGCTCGAGTACCGCACCGGTACGCACGTTGCGCAACTTCGTGCGCACGAAGGCACCGCCCTTGCCGGGCTTGACGTGCTGGAACTCGACGACCTGGAACAGGACATTGTCGAGGTTCAGCGTGATGCCGTTCTTCAGGTCATTGGTAGTGATCGCGGGCACGGCGAGTCCTTCGGAAGTGTGGTCAGCGTTGCACAGCCGGTCGCTGTGACGGCGACGAGGTCCTCGATGCGGACACCGCCGAAGCCGTCACGATAGAGGCCCGGCTCGACGGTCACCACGTCCCCTTCGCCAAGCGTCGCCTTCGAGGTCACGGCGGCGAACGGCTCCTCGTGGATGTCGAGGCCGACGCCGTGACCGGTGCCGTGGATGAACCAGTCCTCGTAGCCGGCGGCGCGAAACACGGCCCGGCACGCTTCGTCGACGTCGGCGGCAGCGACATCCGGACGAACCGCGGCGAGACCGGCGAGCTGGGCCTCGAGGACGAGGTCGTACACCTCCTGTTGCCGGCGGTCGACCTCCCCGACCACGTAGGTCCTCGTCATGTCCGAGTGGTAGCCGTCGACGAGCGCACCGACGTCGATGATGACGGTGTCGCCTTCGACGATGGTCCGCCGCGACGTCTGGTGATGGGGCCGGGCCGCCAACTCGGGCCCGCTGGCGACGATCGTGTCGTAGCTCGGGCCGTCCGCCCCCTCCTTGCGCATGCGGTACTCGAGCTCGTCGCGGACATCCGCCTCGGTGGGCCGGTCGGCGAGCATCGGCACGAGGGCGTCGAGCGTCGCATCGGCGATCTCGGCGGCGCTCGTCATACGGGCAAGCTCGCCGGCGTCCTTGCGGCGGCGCAGCTGTTCGATCACCCCACCGGCCGGTTCGAGCGGGACACGGTCGTCGAGCGCCGACCACGCCGCGTGGCTGAGGTGCTCGGCTTCGGCAAGCACGGAGGCGTTGGCCACGCGCGCCGCCGCAACCACAGCGTCGGCGAGCTCCGGCCGCTTCGTGCGCACTTCCAACTCGATGCCGATTCCTCCGTTGGCCAGCCCGTTGGCGGCGAGGTCGGCGGCAGCCCGATCCGCGTAGCGGCCATCGGTGACGAGGACCAGTCGCTCGCCATCGATGACGACCCAGGCGAGCGAGCCGCCGAACCCGGTCAGCCAGCGGATGTTCGTGGCGTGCGACAACACCATCGTGCGCCCGTCGATGGCGGCGCGCACCGCCGCCACACGTCCGGCGAAGTCGGATGCAGGAAGTTCCCCGATCACGTGTCCACCGTACCGAGTCGGCTCAACGGACTGTTGCTAGAGCGTCGCGGACGACGGACGGGGCGATGTCGGGGACGACCTCGATCCCCCGCGGCCCGTCCAGTACGAAGGTCAACCCGTCGCGCGCCTTCTTGTCGCGACCGATCAGATCGACCAGTCGATCGTCGTCAACGCCGACGGGAATCGTCGTCGGCAGGCCGTACAGCCCGCCGACCACAGCTCGGTGCTCCTCGACCCGGTTGCGGTCGATGCGCCCGAGGTGGGCAGCAAGCTCGGCGGCGTAGACCAACCCGATGCCGACCGCCTCGCCGTGGCTCAGATCATGGCTGCTGGCGATCTCCAGGGCGTGGGCGAGCGTGTGTCCGTAGTTGAGTAGGGCGCGGTCGCTCCCCTCGCGTTCGTCGACCGCAACGAACGCCGCCTTGATCTCGACGCAACGGGCGACGCGCTCGTCGAGCTCCATGGCGTCGAGATCGTCACCGGCAAGGAAGTGGTACTTGGCCATCTCGCCGTCGCCGCTGCGCCGTTCCCGCGGTGGCAACGTGTCGAGGGCGTCGAGATCGCAGAGCACTCCGTGCGGTTGCCAGAACGCCCCGACGAGGTTCTTCCCCTCGGGGAGGTTGACGCCGGTCTTGCCGCCGACGGCGGCGTCGACCATGGCGAGAAGCGTCGTCGCCACCTGGACGACGGCGATCCCGCGGTGCCAGACGGCGGCGGCGAACCCGGCGACGTCGGTGACCATGCCTCCGCCGACACCGATGACCACGTCATCACGGGTCAGTCCGGCCGTGGCGAACGCCCTGGTGACGTGCTCGACGGTCGTCAACGACTTGTTCGCCTCGCCGTCACCGATGTCGATGCGCACGACCTGGCGGTCAGCGAGCAACGCGCTCACGGCACCGGCGAACGGGATCCGCGCCTGCGTCACGACGGCTACACGAGCGGCCCGAGCCGGGAGGAGATCAGGCAGCCGAGCCACCGCTCCGGAACCGACGTACACGTCGTAACTCCGCTCGCCCAGCGCGACCTCGACCGTGTGCAGCTTCACGGCAAGGTGGCGCGGAAGGCGTCGGCGTTGCGGACGAACTCGGCGACGGAGTCGCCACCGAACTTGCGCAGCGCCTCGGCGGCGAGGACGAGGGCAACCATCGTTTCGGCGACGACGCCCATCGCCGGGACGGCGGTGACGTCGGTGCGCTCCTTGAACGAGAGGGTTGCCTCCTTCGTCGCCGTGTCGACCGTCTCGAGAACCGGGACGTTCAGCGTGGCGAGTGGCTTCATCGCGGCTCGCACGACGAGCAGCTCGCCGGTCGACATCCCGCCCTCGACACCGCCGGCGAGGGTGGTGTCGCGGCGATAGGCGTTCGCCACGGCGTCCCAGCGGATGGCGTCGTGGGCGACACTGCCGCGCCGGCTGGCGACATCGAACCCGTCGCCGAGCTCCACACCCTTGACCGCTTGGATGCTCATCACCGCCTGGGCGATCAAGCCGTCGAGCTTGCGGTCCCAGTGGACGTGGCTGCCGAGCCCGACCGGCACACCGTAGGCGAGCACCTCGACGACGCCACCGAGAGAGTCGCCGTCCTTGGCCGCCGCCTTTACCTCGGCGATCATCGCCTCGGCGGCGGTGGGGTCGAAGCAGCGCACTGGTGACTCGTCGACGGAGTCGAGGTCGTCAGGTGCCGGTCGGGGAGCGCCGTCGCTGCGCGCTTCGCCCAACTGCACGACGTGCGAGATGACAGAGATGCCGAGCGTGCGCAGCAGCAACTTGACGACTGCCCCGGCGGCGACCCGTGCAGCGGTCTCTCGCGCGCTCGCCCGCTCGAGCACGTCGCGGGCGTCATCGAAGCCGTACTTCTGCATGCCGGCGAGATCCGCATGCCCCGGACGCACCTGCGTCAGTTGCACCGCCGTGGCCCCGGGGGCCGGTGACATCTCGGCGTGCCACTTGTCGCTGCGCGTCCACTCCGTGTTGGCGATCTCGATGGCGACGGGTGCGCCGAGCGTGCGTCCGTGGCGGATTCCGCCGATCAGCGTCAGCTCGTCGACCTCGAAGCGTTGACGTGGCCCGCGGCCATAGCCGAGGCGGCGGCGGGCCAACTCACCTTGGATGTCCTCGGCGGTGACGACCAGCCCAGCCGGCAATCCTTCGAGGATCACGACGAGTCCCTGGCCGTGGGACTCTCCCGCAGTCAGGAACCTCAGCACCGGCGGAACGCTAACGCCCGGGTCACGCAGCGCGGCGAGCCAGTTCCGTCTCGGCGGCGGCGCGCATCACGGTGGCGTCGGGGAGGTGGCCGAGCCACAGCTGCTGCTGCAGAGCGGCTTGGTGGACGAGCATCCCGAGCCCGTCGAACGTGCGCGCCCCGGCGTCGCGTGCGGCCCGGAGCAGGGCCGTGTCGAGTGGGTGGTAGACGAGGTCGGCCACGAGATGCTCGGGGTGCAGCACGGCTGGGTCGATCGCCAGCTCGGCGGAGTCGAACCCGACCGACGTGGCGTTGACGATCAACTCCGCGGCCTTCAGCTCGGCGGCGACGTCGTCCCCGGCGGGCCGCGCTGTCAACGGCGCCAGGGCGACGACCGTACCGACCTTGCCAACGGTTCGATTGACGACGACGACCGCCGCGGCACCGGCGTGGTCGAGGGCGGCGACGACGCTGCGCGCTGCCGCCCCGGCACCGATCACAGCGACGTGCATCCCACACACGTCGACGCCGTCGGCGTGGAGGGCGGCGAGAAATCCCTGCCCGTCCGTGCTGTGGCCGACCAGCCGGCCGTCCGGTTCGGCGACGACGGTGTTGACCGACCGCAACGCGGCCGCCGCCGGCGCCAGTCCATCGACACTGTCGGCAACCTGCTCCTTGTGGGGGGTCGTGACCGACAGGCCGGCGATTCCGAGGGCGCGCATTGCCGCCAGTGCCCCGACGGCGCCCCCGGCGGGAACGTCGAAGGCGACGTAGCGCCAGTCGACGCCCGCCGCGTCGAACGCCGCTTGGTGGATGACCGGCGACAGTGAGTGCCCGACCGGCGACCCGATCAGCGCGGCGACGTTCATTGCGTTCCCCGGCCACGCAGGCCGTTGCTGACCGCTCGCTCGCTGGCGCTCGCTCGCTCGCACCGGACGACGCGCCCGGGCTCGATGTTCACGGCTAGAGCAGGCCGGCGTCTGCGGCAGCTTGGCGGTCGGCGTTGAACTGGTCGATCGTGACGGAGAATGCGTGGTTGCCCTGCTCGTCGGCGAGCACGTAGTACAGCCACATGCACTGCTGAGCGGGCACGCCGGAGCACTCGGCGCTGCCCGGGCTCGGGTTCGGCGCAGGGTGCAGTGCCGCCTCGATCGACGCCCGGCCCGGATTGGCGATCGGCGTCGCCGGCAGCCCGATGTTCGTGAACGTGTTCCACGGCGTGTCGACCTCACGAAGCCGGGTGATCGCCCCTTCCTGCTCGAGTTCCTCGGGCGGCACGTTGTAGATGTGGGTGGCGTCGATCTGCAATGGCATGTTGATGCCCAGCCGGTTGTAGATGACGCGGGCGATCATCGGTCGGTCCTCGTCGGTCTTCGCCTCCCGCTCGATCATCGAGGCGATCGTCAGGATCTGGTACGGGTTGTAGTCGGCGCTGACGCCGACCGGGCCAGCGGCGATGTCCTCCTGGGCGCCGACCCGTTCCATCTGCTCGGCCATCCGCGTGACCACCTGGCTCTCACTGTCGGCGTTCGACACGCGGTACGTCGCCGGGAACAACAGACCTTCAAGGCTGTTCGTGCCCCCCGGGCGGAACGCGGCGGGGATCGCCGGGTCGGCGGCGGCGGCGACGAACTCGTCGACGGAGAACTGGGGAAGCTCGGCGGCGAGTCGTGCCCCGATCTGTCGAGCCGTGAACCCCTCGGGAAAGGTGATCTCGAGGAACGTCTCCTCGGGCGGCGTGCGCAGGCGGGCGAGGACATTGCCGACGGAGTCTCCGGTCGGCAGCCGGTAGTAGCCAGGGGTGACGGTGAGGCCACCGTGATCGGCGACGTAGCGTTCGAAGAACGACGCGTTCCCGACGATCCCCTGATCCTCGAGGCGGGCACTCAGGGCATCGAGGTCCTCACCTTCGGCGATGATGAACTCGATCGGACCTTCGACGTCGCCCGGGGCGTTGGCCTGGCGGATGTACCACCAGCCATAGATCCCGCCGGCGATGATCAGCAGGTTGACGAGGGCGAGGGCCCCGTAGCCGACCCACTTCGCGGTGCGGGTCTGGCCGCGCAACGGTTCAACTTCGCTGACACCGAGCGATGCATCCCAGGGATCGTCGTTCCAGTCGTACGTCTCGAGCACGTCGATGTCGTCGATGTCGTCGATGTCGGGCCGGCCGCCGGACCGCGTAGTCACGCCATGCTCCCTGTGCGGCGGTCGAGGAACGCCTGCAAGATGACTGCTGCGGCGACCTTGTCGATCACACGGCGGCGGGCGGGGCCGCGCACGCCGGCCTCGGCGAGCGCCCGTTCGGCGGTGACCGTGGTGAGTCGCTCATCGAACGTCTCGATGGGCACGTCGACCAGCGTAGCGAGGGCTTTCGCCTCCGTCCGGGCAGCCTTCGCCGCTGGGCCCTCGCTGCCCGAGAGACTGATCGGCAGGCCGACGACGACGAGCTCGGCCTCTTCATCGCGCACGTAGGCGGCGATCTGCTCGTGATCGTGGCGCCTCGACTTCGACCTCTCCAGCACAGCGAGCGGTGATGCCACCGTGCCGGTGAGGTCGCTCACGGCGATGCCGATCCGTTTGCTGCCGAGATCAAGAGCGAGAACGCGCACGAGTGGGGCTCTTCTCACGTATCCGTGGGTTCACGCGCGGCGTTGACGCTGCCGCGATCCTGCGGCGCTGCAGACGACAAATCTGCCGTGCAGGCGGCGGCGGTCGTGTCTTTGGCATGGTTGGCGCCACCAACGTCGCCAACGCGACCAAAGAGTTCAAGCCCGCACAATCGTTCCGTCTTCTTGGTCGATTTGGCGTCGCTAGCGGCGTCACAGGAACCAAAGAGTTCGCGACGGATATCCAGGCGACAGCCCGGCGCAACGATCGCCCCGTCGCGGTGGAGAACCACTAGTGGTCGGTGTCGCCCGGCGCGCCGTCTGCACGGGCGAGGAGTACCGCTTCGCGCGCCAGTTCCAGCGCCTCTTCGATCCCGGCCGGGTCCTTGCCGCCGGCCGTAGCGACGTCGCCCTTGCCGCCACCACCGCCGCCGACCGCTTTGGCGGCGTCGCGAATGAGGCCGGCGGCGTCGAACGGCGACCCCGGGGTCACCGCCGCGGCGAGTGCCACGCCTCCTGTCGGCGTCTCGCCGGCGAAGACGACGACATCGACGTCAGGCGCGTTGCGGACGGCGATCGCAAGTTCGCGGAGCTCGTTCGGCGATACGCCGTCAACTCGACGGATGACGACGCCGTCGACCGCGCCCGCGGCCAGCTCGCCGGCCTGGGTGCGAGCCAGCTTGGCGCGCAGCTGCTTGTTCTCGTCGCCGAGAGCGCGCAACTCGTCGAGCTTGCGGCGTACTCCCCCGGCCGCGTCGCCCGGGGCCCCGACGAGGTTGGCGATCTCACCGAGGTCGCGCTCGTCGCGCTGCAAGAGCGCCACCGCTCCAGTGCCGGTGACGGCCTCGATGCGCCGCAGGTTGGAGCCGATCGAGCCCTCGCTGACGATCTTGATCGTGCCGATGTCGCCGGTGGCGCTGACGTGGGTGCCGCCGCAGAGTTCGATCGAGCTTCCCGCCTCGAGCACGCGGACGACGTCGCCGTACTTCTCGCCGAAGAAGGCGATCGCACCGAGACCCTCGGCCTCCGCCTTGGAGGTCTCGAACGCCCGCACCGGCGTGTTCGCCAGCGTCTCGCCGTTGGCCAGGTTCTCGATCTGCGTGATCTCCTCGGCGGTGAGCGGCGCGTAGTGCGAGAAGTCGAAACGCAGGCGATCGGGCGCGACGAGCGAGCCGGCCTGCTTGACGTGCTCGCCGAGCACCTGGCGGAGGGCATGGTGGACGAGGTGCGTCGCCGTGTGGTTGCGGCGGATCGAGTTGCGTCGGTCGACGTCGATAGCCGCGGCGACGGCTTGGCCTGGCGTGATCGTCCCGGCGACGATGCGAGCGGTGTGGCGCCGAAGGTTGGGCAGGGCGAACGTCGTGTCGACGACCTCGGCGGTGCCGGTCTCCGTCGAGATCGAACCGGTGTCGCCCACCTGGCCGCCACTCTCGGCGTAGAACGGGGACTCATCGAGGAAAATCTCGACGAGCTCGCCGTCGTCGCTGCCGGGCACGGCGAGCACGTCGAGGACCCTGGCGACGGCGTTGTCGGCCACGTAGCCGACGAACGTCGTGACGCCGTACTCCTCGACGATGCGTCGATACGCCTCGACGTTGGCATGTTCACGGTGGACGCCGCGCGCCGCCTTGGCCCGCTGGCGTTGGTCGGCCATCTGCTCCTCGAACCCGGCGAGGTCGACGACGACGCCGCGTTCGGAGGCGATCTCCTGGGTCAGCTCGAGCGGGAACCCGTAGGTGTCGTGGAGGGCGAACGCCGTCGTTCCCGACAGCACAGCGCCGTCCGACGTGTCGCCACCCAGCTCGCGTTCGAGGATCGACAGGCCGTTGCGGAGGGTGTGCCGAAAGTTCTCCTCCTCCTTGCCCAGCACGCCGACGATGAAGTCACGTTGGCGGGCGACATCGGGATAGGCGTTGCCCATCACGTTTACAGCGATTTCGGCGAGCTCGGGCAGGACGATCTTGTCCGTGCCGAGTAGGTAGGCGTAGCGGACGGCGCGGCGGATGATTCGCCGCAGGACGTAGCCACGCGCCTCGTTGGACGGGAACACACCGTCGCCGACCAGCATCGCCGTCGAACGGGCATGCTCGGCGAGGACGCGGATGGCGAAGCTGTCGCGGTCGTCGTAGTCGCCGGGCCGGTACTGCCTGCCGGTGAGCTCGCTCGCCTTGTCGATCAGCGGCCGCATCAGGTCGGTCTCCCAGAGCGAGTCGACGCCCTGCAGCACGGTGAGCACGCGTTCGAGCCCGGCCCCTGTGTCGATCGAGGGGTTCGGCAGCGGGGTCAACGTGCCGACCTCGTCGCGGTCGTACTGCATGAACACGAGGTTCCAGAACTCGAGGAACCGGTCGCCGTGCTCGTCGACGGCCGGGCCGCCGTCGGGTCCGAACGCCTGGCCGCGGTCGAGGTGGATCTCACTGCACGGGCCGCAGGGCCCGGTCTCACCCGCCTGCCAGAAGTTGTCCTTGTCGCCCATCCGCTGGATCCGCTCGAGCGGGACGCCGACGACGTCGTGCCAGATCTGCTCGGCGACATCGTCGGACTCGTGGACGGTGATCCACATTCGGTCGCCGTCCATTCCCCACGTCTCGGTGACCAGCTCCCAGCTCGCCGGGATGATGAACTCCTTGAAGTAGTCACCGAAGCTGAAGTTGCCGAGCATCTCGAAGAAGACGAGGTGACGCTTGGTGCGCCCGACGTCGTCGAGGTCGTTGTGCTTGCCGCCGGCACGCACGCACTTCTGCGAGCTGACGGCGCGCTTGTACGGCGGCCGCTCGTCGCCGAGGAAGTAGGGCTTGAAGGGCACCATCCCGGCGACGTTGAACAGCAGCGTCGGATCCTGCGGCACGAGGCTCGCCGACGGCACCACGGTGTGGTCGCGCGCGACGAAGAAGTCGATGAACGACTGACGAACGTCGTCGGCGTTGCGCGGATAGCTGACCATCCCGCCCCAGTGTACGGACCCCCACCCCCGACGACCGATGGGTGTTCTGGGGACGGAACGGTCCCCTAGGCACCCATCGGTTCACGAGACGGCGGCACAACTCGTGCGAATCGTTCGCAGCGTGACGTCGAGAACGTCGTCGACGAGGTCGTGGAGATGGACCCACGTGAACCGCAGGACGCGATAGCCGTGGGCGACCGCTTCATTGTCACGCCAACGGTCGCGATCGAAGTCGGCGTACCGGGCGTGCCACCGGCGACCGTCGGCTTCGATGATCAGTTGGAGGTCCGGCAGAAAGAAGTCGACCCGGGCGTCCTTCGCCGCCCGCCAGGGGAACGTCGCCTGTCGAACAATCCGCGGTGCGCCCGGAATGCGCCCGAGAACGGCGGCGAGCAACGCTTCGAGCTCGCTCTCGGGCGGTGTCCAGCCGTCATCGAGTCGTTCGACAACGAGCGGGCGGATGCGCGGCAGACCAGGCCGTCGGCTGCCGGCGTAGAACTGCAGCCGTTCGACGAGGTCGGCGGCCGTGATCCGTTTACCGAGCAGGGCGTCGTCCATGGCCCGTTCCAGTCGCCACGGACTGACCCGCTTAGCGACGTCAAACAGCGACTGCGGGATCGTTGTGACCCGGATCCCGTCGACCGTCGTCAGCGCCGCGCCCGCGTAGCGGTGCAGGGTTGCGAACGGGTGGGTGCAGTACGAGTTGACCGGTGCCAGCAGCTCGATGGTCCCAGGCCGGAATCCGGGCAGTTCATGGAGCGCCGCGGCGGAAAAGCCGGCAATGGCCGCACCATCGATCGACAGCTCGCCAATCTTGCACTGGCGCTTCCATGTGCCGGGAGTGCGGGCCAGCATGTACACCGCAGGCACCGGCCGAAGCCAATACTTCTCCTGCAGCCGCCGCTTCACGAACCGTTCACTGGCCCCCAGATCGAAGGCTTGTTGCCGGCTGAACACCCCGAACTGCTTCGCCGCGAGCCCGTCGATGCGCCGGTCAATCTCTGTGTATCTCATGGTGTTGCCTCCCTGAGATGCCGGTCTCACCGTGATCGTGACATTGCGGTGTCGCAGTCGCCCGTCTGCACCAACCGATGGGTGTTCAGGGGACCGTTCCGTCCCCTGAACACCCATCGGTCGTACGATCGGGGTGTGGACGGGGTGGAGGTGCGGGAGTGGGTGTCGTTCGAGGACCCCGAGGAGCAGCGCACGTGGGTCTTCGATGCGACATTCCTGCGCTCCAGCTACCACTGCATCTACGGGGCCGGCTGCCAGGGCGTCCTCGACGCCGACGCCACGGAGATGGAGCAGGGCTGCTGTAGTTACGGCGCCCACTTCGTCGACGAGGACGATGTCGCCAACGTCGTCAAGCACTTCGTTCGCGTCGAGCCGCGGCACATGCAGTTCCACGCCGAAGCCGTCGCCGCCGGCTTCCTCGCCCCCGGCGATCCGAACGAGGAAGCCGAGCCGGTAACGGTGACCCGTCTCGTCGACGACGCCTGCATCTTTCTCAATCGGCCCGGCTCCGCTCAGGGTGCCGGTTGCGCTCTGCATGTGGCCGCCCTCGAGGCCGGGGAACGTCCCCTGGACTGGAAACCGAACGTCTGCTGGCAGCTACCGCTGCGCCTCGAGCACTCCACCGATGAGAACGGCCACGTCACGTCCCGCCTGCGCGACTGGAAGCGACGCGACTGGGGTGAAGGTGGCGCCCAGTTCCACTGGTGGTGCACCGAGGCCCCGGACGCGTTCACCGGCAGCGAACCGGTGTACGTGTCGTCGCGCGACGAGATCGTGGAAATGGTCGGCGAGCCGATCTACGACCTACTCGTCACCGCCCTCGACCGCAATCGTCCCCCAGCGCTACCGACTCCGGTGGCGCTACGCCGGCGCCGTCACTCCTCGTCGTCGGCGTCCTCTTCGAACTCGACGCCGTAACGCTCGGCGATCGCCGCGTACTCGTCCTCTTCGGATACCTCGTCATTCGTCGTTGTCGTGGCGCTGCGGTCACGATCGCCGAATCCGAGGTCGAACGCCCCAGGTCCTGACTGCTTCAGCTTTCGCGCTTCTTCGAAGCGGCGATGACGACCCTTCTTCACGCAGGGCTCCCAACGAACTAGGAAATTGACATTGATGGCATTCTACCGGGTGCTCGCTGGCGCCAGCGTCATTGCGCCGGTTGGCCGGCGACCTCGATGAGGCGCAGGCCGCGACGTCCATCGAACGTCAGTCCCACCGAGCCGGCCAACAGACGTTCGATTCCGTCCCCGACCAACTCGGCCCGCCAGCCCGAGTGCAGCCTGGCGTCGGGCTCGCCCGCCAGCAGGGCGACGAGATCGCTACGTGTTGCCAGCAGCGCCGTGTCGATCCGCTCACTGCGGGCGACGTGGCTGACCCACGCCGAGATCAAGGTCAGGGCCGGCCGTAACGCACGGTCGAGATCGTCGCCCCCGTTGCCAACCTGCGGGGGAGGCGCGTGCTTGGCCGCCTCGACGACTGCCAGCAACTCGTTGGCGACGCGTCCGCGACGGTGCCGGTCGTCGACGCCGCGACACTGGGCGAGCTCGGTGAGGTTCGCCGGCTGGCGCTGAGCGATGCCGAGCACGGCCAGGTCGGGGACCACCTGGCGCACCGGAATGTCCACGGCCTGGGCCTCACGCTCCCGCCACGCCGCCACAGCCTGGGCGACCGCCCGCGCCCGCGGCCGCAGGGTGCGAGCGTCCTTGAGTCGAGCCCAGGCGTCCTCCGGAGCAGCCCGGCCGGTTGGCCGGGAACGCAGCTCGTCGAACGCCTCGACGGCCCAGGCCAGACGCCCGCGCTCGATCAGCTTGGCGTCGATGTGGTCCTGGAGGTCGAGGAGATGGCGCACGTCGGCGGCGGCGTACTCCTTCTGATCGGAGGTCAACGGCCGGTGCAGCCAATCCGTCAGCCGGTCACCCTTGGCCGGGCTTTGCCCGAGCTCACCACGCACGAGCTCGACCAACGACGGCGTCGCATAGCCGATGAAGCCGGCCGCCAGCTGAGTGTCGTAGATGACCCTGGGCACGCTGCCGACTGCGTGGGTGAGGACGTCGAGGTCCTGCTGGGCAGCGTGGAGAACCGCCACCGCATCGGACTCGAACAACTTGGCGAACAACTCGGGACTGACAGCCAGCGGGTCGACGAGCGCAATCCCTCCAGGCCAGGCAACCTGGACCAGCGCCAGCCGTGGGAAGTAGGTGCGCTCTCGATGGAACTCGGTGTCGAGCGCGTATCTCGGCTCGAGGATGAGCTGGTCGATGAGTTCGAGAAGGTCGACTTCGTCGTCGACCCAACGGAAAGTCACGAGGGCAGATCTCCGATCGCAACGTCCCTGCCGGAGTCGATCCAGGCACCCGTCCCACCGGTGACGTTGACAACGTCGTAGCCCTCGTCGGCGGCGAACTCACAGGCCCGCATGCTGCGCCCGCCCGACCTGCAGATGACGTAAGTCGGGCCGTCGGAATTGAAGCGCGTGAGCTCGTCGGGAACGGTGGCGAGGGGGATCAGCTGAGCTCCCGGGACGTGGCCGGCGCGGTACTCGTCGGGCTCGCGCACATCGATCACGAGGGCGCCCTCGGCGACTCGCTCGGCGAGCGCGGCGACTTCAATCTCGGAGATCGGCACGGACCACAGGCTAATCGCCGAGATCGCTCGGGCGATTGACGTTGCGCAGGGCCGCCGGTGCGATCGCGACCCGCGTGGCGCCGAGCGCACCGAGCGCCTCGCGCAGGGCCCGCATCCCGGACCGGAACAGCGCCTCGACCTCGTCTGCCGTCGACGTCGGCCAGTACGCCAACGATGGGTGCATACGCTCGGCGACGGCTACCGCGGCCACCTCGCCCCCACCGGCCACGGCTTGCACGGCTTCCACGGTCAGACCCGGCAGGTCGCACGCAGCGACGACAACCCCGGCGGCGTCGAGACGGTCGAACCAGTGCAGGGCATCGACGACCGCCCCGAGGGGGCCCTCCCCTGGCCAGGTGTCGGCGACGACCTCCCGCCCGGTGATCGCCATCAGCCGATCGCCGTCGCCGCCGACGAAGACGACCGGCGCGCAGCCGGCGGACTCGAGCACCGCTCCGACCCGCTCGGCCATCGGTCGTCCGTCCACCTCGACGAGTGCCTTGTCGGTACCGAAACGGCGACTCCGGCCGCCACACAGCACGGCACCGCCGACGGCCCGTACCCTCACACCGTCGGGCCGGCCGGATCGAGCTGCTGCAGGAACTGGGCGCAGCGCTCGGCCTCGTCGGTCTCGCCGATTGCGGCGGCCATCGTCTGCAAGCCGCGCAGGCAGCGCAGGAAGCCGGCGTTCGTCGGCTCGGCCCAGCGCACGTAGCCGGAGCCACGCCAGCCGTTCGCCCGCAAGGCGTCGAGGCCACGGTGGTAGCCAACCCGATACGCCGCGTACCGCTCGACCGGATCGGTGGCTGCATCTCCGAGCGCGGCCCAGGCGTCGATGAAGCGGGGATGATCGGCGACGACGCGGGCCACGGCATCGCGCCTCACGGCCGGGTCGCTGCGCACCGCTTCGGTGAGGGTTGCCTCGGCAACGGGATCTGCGGGGGGCAGCACCGTCGACGGCAGCCCGCCCGGCGACATCGTGATCGAGCGCTCCTCAGCCATACACGATTCAGGGTACCCACCGCACATAACGTGATCGGCGTGGACACCGTCCTCGGGTTCGACTTCGAGACTGCCAAGAATGCCAGCTTGTGGACAGTCGCTGTGGCGGTGCTGCTCGCCCTCGTCACCGTCTGGGTGGTCAAGGAGGTCGTCAAGAAGGTCCTGACCGTGGTGATCCTCCTGGCCATCGCCGGACTGGCGTGGTCGCAGCGGGCGGAGCTGACAGCATGCGCCGACGAGGTCCGTGACACGGTCGACGCCCTCGCCATACCGGACACGTCGTGCACGTTCTTCGGCCAAGAGGTCACCGTGCCCGGTCGCGCCACGTTGCTCGGTCCCGACCAGACAACGACGACAACGGTCCCGATCTCCTGACTCAGGAACGCGACTCCAGGTCGCGGATGACGGCGGCGACGGCGTCGGGATGCGTGTACGGACCGTTGTGACGGGCGCCCTCGATGGCGATCGCATCGCGGTCGGACAACAGCTCGGCGAGATAGTGGCAGCCGTCGCGGTGGTGCTCGCGGGTCAGCGATCCGTACATCGCGACAACCGGCACGTCGATCCGCTCGGCGTGCCATGGCGGCGACGCACCGAGATCGGTGATCTCCTCGACGAACGCAACGCCCTCGGAACGCCGCGCCGCCCTGGTCGACTCCGACAGGGCATCCCACTGCTCGTCGCCGATCATCCGGCGCATGAACTGCTCCGCGGCATCCTCCGGAGTCCCCCGCACAGCCGCACCGCGGCGGCCGGTCGAGCCCGGCCACCACGCCAACCACGAGAGCGGAACCTCGTACACAGCCACCGCCCGCACCAACTGGGGATGACGCTCGGCCAACGCCAGTGCCACGTTGCCGCCGTAGCTGTGGCCGAAGATCAGGGCCGTCCGGCCGTCGAGCAGGTTGGCGAGATCAGCGACGTGCGCATCGATCGTGAACGGTCCCCAGGCGGATCGCGACCGGGCGTACCCGCGACGGTCGTAACGCAGGACGCGGTGGTCATTGTCGAGTCGCCGAGAGAGCAGCACCATCGCGGCCGACCGGTCCATGGCCCCGTGCACGAGGGCGACTACGGGCGCGTCGGACGGACCCATCTCGTGCGACCAGATGCTCATCTTCACGAGACGCGAACGATGCGCATCACGTCGGCGGCTGCCCCGCTCAGTCGGTCCGGAGCACCGGCGATGACGACAACCGTGTCGCCGACCGCGATGAAGCCACCGCGGACGGCGTGTTCGACGGCGAACCAGACCATCTCGTCGGTCGACGTCGACTCCTCCATCTCCACCGGCTCGACGCCCCACGACAGCGCCAGGGCATCGAGCGTGCGCCGGTCCGGCGATAGCCCGAGCAGGCGTGACGGAGGCCGGAACCGGGCCATCGATCGAGCCGTGCGGCCGGACCGTGTGCAGCACAGGATCGCCGCCGCGCCCACGTCGTCGGCGGCCTGCCACGCCGCGTGGGTGATCGACTGGGTGATCCGCTCGTGGACGTCGCCGGGCTGGCGCTGCTGGGTTCGACCGAGGCGATTGGCCCACTGGCGGTAGCTGGCCTCGCTCTCGGCGCGGGCGGCAATCCGTGACATCGTCGCCACGACGAGCGCCGGATCGTGGCCGATCGCCGTCTCCGCCGACAACATCACGGCGTCGGTGCCATCGAACACGGCATTGGCGACGTCACTGACCTCGGCCCGAGTCGGTGCGGGAGCGTCGATCATCGACTCGAGCATTTGCGTCGCCGTCACGACGGGCGTGCCTTCGGCGACACAGTGGCGGATGATCCGCTTCTGCAGGTGCGGTACGTCCTCGAGCGGGCAATCGATGCCGAGGTCGCCGCGCGCCACCATCACCGCGTCGGCCGCCGCCGAGATGCCGGCGAGATTGTCGAGGGCGGCGGCCGTCTCGATCTTGGCGACGATCCGCGAACGATCGCCGACAATCGCGCGCAGCTTCTCGATGTCGCTCGCTCGACGAACGAACGACAGGGCGATGTAGTCGGCACCGGCACCGGCCATCGCCTCGGCGAACGTGAGGTCTTCGTCCGTCGGCGCGTGGAGCGCCAGCCGCTCACACGCCAGGTGGACGCCGGGTCTCCCCTGAGTGCGCCCTCCGGATTCGACCTCGGCGAGCAATGCATCGCCGGCCTTGTCGACGACTCGCAACGAGATCTCGCCGTCGCCGAGCACGACCCGCTCGCCGACGTCGACGTGGGGACGAGGTCGGGGTAGTCCACGGTGATCTGCTCCGCCGTGCTCGCCCCCGCACCGCCGACGATGCGCACGGTGCCCGCCGCGGGCAGGTCCACGCCGCCCTCCGGGAACGAGCCGGCGCGGATCTTCGGACCGGGCAGGTCAGCCATCACGGCGACGTGCCGGCCGAGCTTGACGCTGAGGTCGCGCACCGTGGCCAAACGACCGAGGTGCTCCGCCAACGGCCCGTGACTGAGATTGAGCCGGCAGACGTCGACGCCGGCCCTGAGCAGCTTCTCGAGGGCGACCGGGTCCGCCGATGCCGGGCCGACGGTGGCCACGATCTTCGTCCGCCTCGTCAACGGCGGTCCCTGCACTGGCGCACGAGTGAATCTCTAGTCGATTGAATGGTCGCGTGCAGGAGTTGCTCGACTATCTCGACCGCTCGCCGTCACCGTGGCACGCCGCCGCTTCGGCGGCCCGCCTGCTCGGCGCGGCGGGTTTCGTCGAGCTCGCCGAGGCGCAATCGTGGGAGCCGCTTCCGCCCGCCGGGTTCACCCGCCGAGGCGGTGCACTCGTCGCCTGGCGCCTGGCCGATGGCAGCCCCGCAGGGCTGCGGATCGTCGGGGCCCATACCGACTCGCCGTGCCTGCGCGTTCACCCTCATGCGGATCAGGCGGTCGCCAACTGGCAACTGCTCGGCGTGGAGATCTACGGCGGAGTCCTCCTGAACAGCTGGCTCGACCGCGACCTCGGCATCGCCGGCCGAGTCGTCGCCGCCGACGGGACGTCCACGCTCGTCGACATCGCCGAACCGATTGCCCGGGTACCCCAGCTGGCGATCCACCTCGACCGCGAGGTCAACGAGCGCGGTCTCGTTCTCGATCGCCACATCCAGCTGCGACCGGTGTGGTCGACAGGATCGTCGCCGGACGGTGAGGGCTTCGCCGGCTGGCTCGCCGAACGCGCCGGCGTGACAGCGGCCTTCTGGGAGCTGTGCCTCTACGACCTCCAGCCGGCCGCCGTGCTCGGCGCCGACCGGTCGTTGATCGCCAGCGGGCGGATCGACAACCAGGTGTCGTGCTGGGCCGCCGTTTCCGCCTTGACGGCAACCGAGCCCGGTCCATGCATCGCCGTCGTCGCCCTGTTCGACCACGAGGAGGTCGGCTCCGAATCGGCCAGCGGGGCGGCAGGTCCGCTGCTCGCCGACACCATCGAGCGCGTCCTCGCCGGGTCGGGCATCGACTCGGTCGACGACGTTCGTCGAGTCATCGCCTCGTCGAGCTGTGTGTCGGCGGACAACGCTCACGCCGTCCATCCCAACTATCCCGAACGCCACGACGCCGGCCATGCCCCGCTCGTCAACGGCGGACCAGCGATCAAGCTCAACGTCAACCAGCGCTACGCCACCGATGCGGCGACGGCAGCGCTGTTCCGAGCGTGCTGCGAAAAGGCCGGTGTGCCGGTGCAGACGTTCGTGTCACGCAACGATCTCCCGTGTGGCACGACGATCGGACCGCTCACAGCGACTCGGCTGGGGATTGCCACGGTCGACGTCGGCGTACCCCAGTTGTCGATGCACTCAGCCCGCGAGCTGTGCGGGGCCGAGGATCCTGCCCATCTGCTCGCCGCTCTCACCAGCTATCTGAGCTGACCGCGATTCGCCGGCGCTTCGAGCAGTCCAACTCGCTGCTGAGCTGCGTCGAAGAGGTCCTGCAGGGTGGCGTGGAGCTCGTCGCTGTGGCTTCGGATCGACGACCGCGGGACGCGACCTGACCCGGTGGCGGGTGGTGACTCGATCGGGGCACCGACGATGACGTGGACCTTGTGCGGGTGGAGGAACCTCGCGCCTTTCGGCATCACCCGCTCGGAACCGCCGATCCCGACGGGCACGATCGGCACCCCGGCCCGCAGGGCGACGTAGACGGCGCCGTCGAACACCGGTTGCACCGCCGGCCCGGACTTTCGCTCGCCCTCAGGGAACAGCACGAGTGGCTCGCCGGCTTCGAGCACGGCGACGCAGCGACGGAGGGCTTCCCGGTCGGCTGTCCCGCGAGTGACAGGAAACCCGCCCAGCGACGACAACAGCCATCCGAACAGGTGGTTCTTCCACAGCGTGTCCTTGCCCATGAAGCGAAGGCGACGACGGGTCAGACACGATGAGATCGGCGTGTCGATGTACGAGCGATGGACCGGCGCGAGCACGAACGCACCCTCCCGTGGCAGATGCTCCGTACCCTCGATCGTGAGACGTGTGAGCGCCCGCGTGAACGCCGCGACTAGGGCGCGCATGACGGCGTAGAACGCCCGGCTGAATGGCCCGTCGCCGGCGAGGAACGACTTGACATCGCTCACGGTTCGAGCATCCCGACGATCGTGTCGACCACGTCGTCGATGGCCAGCCCGGTGGTGTCGACGACGACGGCGCCGCCATCGGCCCGCAGCGGCCCGTCGAGACGGGTCATGTCGCGGCGGTCCCGCTCAGCGATCGAAGCGGCGACATCATCGACGTCACCGCCGATCTCGCGAACGCGACGTGCTGCCCGCTCGTGCGGCGAGGCCGTCACGAAGAGCTTGAGGGTGGCGTCCGGGAACACGACCGTGCCGATGTCGCGGCCCTCGATGACCCCGCCGCCGTGGTCGTGTGCCCAAGCCCGTTGGCGGGCACGCAGCTCGGCGCGGACACTGCCGTTGGCCGCAACGGCGCTGACGACGGCGGTCACCTCGCGGCCGCGAATCTCTGTGGTGACGTCGTCGCCGTCGACGAACACACCGTCGTCGGAGACGCTCAGCGACATCGTGCGGGCGAGCTGGGCCACCGCGTCCTCGTCGTTGACAGGGACCCCTCGGCGCAACGCCGCGCACGCCACTGCACGGTACATCGCTCCGGTGTCGAGGTATTCCAGCCCGAGACGGGCGGCGAGCGCTCGACCGACCGTGCTCTTGCCGGCGCCAGCCGGACCGTCGATCGCTATCAGAACCTCTTCACCACTCACCGGTCCCCCAGCGCACCATGGGGCAGGCCCTCGCGGTAGCCGGCGAGGCTCTGCACGCCGACGACGGCTCGCTCCAAGAACTCGGTCAGTGACGCCGCGCCGGCGTAGGTGCACGCCGAGCGAACGCCGGCGACGATCTGGTCGAGGATGTCCTCGACGCCCGGACGCTCAGGATCGACGTACATCCGAGCCGTGCTGATGCCCTCCTCGAAGAGCTCCTTGCGGGCGAGCTCGAGCGGGTCATCGGCGCGATTGCGGTTCTTCACGGCGCGGTGCGACGCCATCCCGAAGCTCTCCTTGTACAACCGTCCGTCGGCATCACGCTGGATGTCAGCCGCCGATTCGTAGGTTCCGGCGAGCCACGAGCCGAACATCACGTTGGCCGCCCCGCCGGCGAGCGCCAGGGCGATGTCGCGGGGATAGCGGATGCCACCGTCGGCCCAGACATGGGCGCCGAGGGCGCGGGCCTCGTCGGCGCACTCGACGACAGCGGAGAACTGCGGGCGCCCCACTCCCGTCATCACCCTGGTCGTGCACATCGCTCCGGGACCGACGCCCACCTTGACGATGCCGGCCCCGGCGTCGACGAGCTGGCGCGTGCCACGGGCGGTCACGACGTTGCCGGCCACGATCGGCGTGTCGGGCGCGACGCCGCGCACCGCCTCGACCGTGCGCAGCGTGCGCTCCTGGTGGCCGTGGGCAGTGTCGATGACGAGAACGTCGACGCCCATGTCGCGGAGCGCTTTGGCCTTGACGTCGGGGCCGGCATCCGTTGCCGTTCCGTTGATCCCAACGGCGACGGCGATCATCAGCCGGCCATCGGCATCGACGGCGGGCCGGTAGATCGTCGAGCGCAGGGCTCCGTTGCGGGTCACCACACCGATCAACCGACCCTCGTCGTCGACCACCGGGGCGAGCGATCGGCGCTGGGCGGTGAGTGTCCGGAAGGCGGTGACGGCGTCGATCCCGTCGGCGACCGTCACGACCTCGCCGCTGATCGCCGCATGAAGTTGCGTGAATCGGTCGTAGCCGGCGGCGTCGCGCTCGCTGAACACGCCGAGCGGAGCGCCGCCTTCGTCGACGACGACAACTGCGCCGTGGGCGCGCTTGTTGATGAGGGCGAGCGCGTCCCCGATCGTGTGGTGCGGCGACAACGTGATCGGGGTCTCATAGACCGGATGCCGGCTCTTGACGTAGTCGACGACGGCGCTGACGACGTCGAGGGGGATGTCCTGCGGCAAGACGGTGAGGCCGCCCCGACGGGCCACCGTTTCAGCCATCCGCCGGCCGGCCACCGCCGTCATGTTGGCGACGACAACGGGGAGCGTCGTGCCGATCCCGTCGATCGTCGTGAGGTCGACGTCGAGACGAGACCCGACTCCGGACAGGCTCGGCACCATGAACACGTCGTCGTACGTGAGGTCGTAGCCGGGGTCGGGATGGATCATGCGCATGGCCGATCCAGGCTACGCCCGCTCGCGTTCTGGGGCGTGGTGCGGTCGTACGCTTCGCTGGTGGGCGACGAGTCGATGGTCACGAAGGATGTCGAGCGCGTCGTTGCGTGCATCAAGGCCGGCGGGTTGGCGGTCGTGCCGACGGAGACGGTGTACGGGCTCGCTGCCGACGCCGAGCAGCCGGCCGCCGTCGGTCGCCTGTTCGACGTCAAGGGGCGACCGCCCACACACCCCCTGATCGTCCACATCGGGGCGATCGAGCTGCTCGATCCGTGGGTTGCAACCATCCCGCCGTCTGCCCACGTGCTCGCCGAGACGTGCTGGCCGGGGCCGCTCACGCTGCTCCTGCCGCGGTCGCCGAGAGTTGCCGACGTCGTCACCGGCGGCCGCGACACCGTGGGCATCCGCGTTCCGGCCCATCCCGCGACGCTCGACGTGCTGGCGCGAACCGGCGGGGGACTGGCTGCGCCGTCGGCGAATCGCTACGGCGCAGTGAGCCCGACGACTGCTCGCCACGTGCTCGACGAGCTCGGCGACCACCTCGACCCGGAGACCGACGTGATCCTCGATGGTGGTCCGAGTCCGGTCGGCGTGGAGAGCACGATCGTCGACTGCAGCGTCGAGCCTCCGCAGATCCTGCGCCCCGGCGGCATCCCGTCGGAGACGATCGCCGAGCTGATCGGCGCCCCGCTCGCACCCGCCAGCGGACCCTCGCGGGCTGCCGGAATGGTGGCGTCGCACTACGCCCCGAGCGCCCGGATTCACCTCGTCGACCAGCCGGGCGATGCCAAGACCGCCGCCGAGCGGTTGGGCTCGGGTGGAATAGACGTTCGCGTCATCGACGGCACCGGTGACCTCGTGCGTTACGCCCGCACCCTGTACGCCGAGCTACGCGACGCCGACGCCGATGGCTGTACCGACATCATCGCCGTGCTCCCCCCACCGATCGGCCTCGGCCACGCCATCCGCGACAGGTTGCAGAAGGCCGCTGCCCACCGCTAACCCATCGGAGTGTTTGCTGCTATCGGAGTGTCACCTGTCCGGTTTCCCAGCACGAAACACTCCGTCGGCACGAAACACTCCGATGGATCAATGGCCGAGGCGGTTGAGCGAATCGACCCAGACGTCGCGAACATCGTCGATGTCCGGAAGCGACTCGTCGGCGAGGGCAGCGATCGTCAGGCTCACCGTGCTCGACCCGGCGTCGGGCACGATGTCGAGCCGGCACCAGCAACGCAGCGGGTCGAGCAGGAGCACGTCGAGCTGGTAGGGGGGCTCGTCGACAACGACCTCGCCGAGCCATGACGTCACGACGAGCAAGGCCTCGAATGCCACCGCCGGAAGCGCCTCGACGACGAAGCTTGCAACATCGGAGTCGACGCGCAATCCGGTTGCCGCCCGCGGTGTCTCTACCGTGACGGCTGAACCAGTTGCTGTTCCGAGTTCCTGAAGGACCACCTCGGCGGCTTCGTTGAGCCGGCGCATCGCATCGGCGTCGCCGCCGTCGACGTCCGGATGACTGCGCTTGGCCAGCCGCCGGCGCGCGGCATGGACGTCCTCGGCGTCGGCGTCATCGGCCAGCCCCAGAAGCTGGCGGGCGTCCGCAAGCGAGACCACGACCCCCGAGTCTGGCCCAGGCGGGATTTGTTGGACGCAGCGCGCCCGAGGTCGTACCCTGCCACCAACATGAGTCCGGGGGGTTGGTGTGGGGGCGCAGTCCGGCGCGGCGGCCTGATCGCCCTGCTTGCCGTCCCGTTTGCCGTTCTGCTCGGCGGGTTCAATTCCGCAACCGCCCAGGAAGAGGACACGAACCAGACGCTTGGCGGGCGGGTCCAGAACGAATTCGTGGAGGACGGCGAGGAGGTCCGCGAAGGCGTCCCCGACGTCCGCATCGTCGTCGAAACTGCTGACGGCGAGTTGATCGCTGAAGGCGTGACCGATGAAGGCGGGCAGTACTCGATCCCGGTCCCCGAGGCAGGTACGTACAACGTGAGGCTCGACACCGAGTCCCTGCCGGAGGGTTTGACGATCCCCGAAGACGAGACCGAGGTCTTCGAGGCGGTCGACGTCCGAGCGAACAGCAACACGACGCGTGTGTTCTTCCTCGGCGAGGACTTGCGTCAGGCGCAGAGCAAGTGGAGCCAGTTCCTGCCGACACTCGCCAACGGCTTCAAGCTGGCGATGATCATCGCCATCACGTCCGTTGGGCTGTCGCTGATCTTCGGCACGACGGGCCTGTCGAACTTCGCCCATGGGGAGATGGTGACCCTCGGGGCATTGGTCGCCTGGGGCTTCAACCGCAGCTGGGCGTCTTGGTCACTGCTCGCGGCTGCACTCATGGCGATCGTCGTCACGGCGATCGCTGGCGGGCTGTTCGAACTCGGCGTGTGGCGCCCATTACGCCGCCGCGGCACAAGTCTGACCTCGATGATGATTGTGTCCATCGGTATCGCCTTGGCGGCCCGGCACTTCTACCTGTTCCTTGCCGGCGGCGCACTGGAGCAGTACGCGCAGTACACCCTCCAGCCGGACCCCATCGACCTGGGCCCGATCGAGTACCCACCAAGATCGCTGTGGATCATCGGCATCTCCGGCGCGGTCATCGTCGGGCTCGCTCTGTTCCTGCTCAAAGCCCGCTTCGGCAAGGCGATTCGCGCCGTCTCCGACAATCCCGAGTTGGCATCGTCGAGTGGGATCGACTCGGATCGTGTGATCCTGCTCGTCTGGATCCTCGGTGGAGCGCTGGCCGGCCTCGGCGGTGTGATGTATGGACTCGAGTACGGCATCCGCTGGGACATGGGGTTCACGCTGCTCCTGTTGATGTTCGCCGCGATCACCCTCGGCGGGCTCGGCAATCCATTCGGCGCGCTCATCGGCTCCCTCGTAATCGGGATCTTCGTCGAGATGTGGACGTTCGTCGTACCCAACGCCAATGACATGAAGAACGTCGGGGCGCTCGTCGCCCTGATCCTCATTCTGCTCATCCGTCCACAAGGGATTCTCGGCAGCAAGGAGCGGATCGGATGAGCGAGCGCAGCGAGCTCCAGATTCACGTTGCTTCGGCGCTTTGCGCCGAAGCAGTTCACGGGCGCACCCGATGGACGACGAGCCGACATCCCCGAAGCCGGGCGGTGCGCTCGTGAACTGGGATCTCATCTTCTCGAACGCCCTGTACTCGTCGATCAACGCCTTCGCGGCTGCGACGTGCCTCATCGCCGTCGGGCTCAACGTCCATGTCGGCTACACCGGTTTGCTCAACTTCGGGCAAGCAGGGTTCGCCGCCGTCGGCGCCTACGCCTTTGCCATTCCGATCATTGAGTACGACTGGCCGTGGTATGCGGCATTGGGCCTCGTGGTCGTCTGTTCGATCGCCCTCTCCCTCGTGCTCGGCCTCCCGACGCTGCGACTCCGAGCGGACTATCTTGCGATCGTCACCATTGCCGCCGCCGAGATCATCCGCTACTTCGTCAGCTCGACGCGATTCACGTGGCTCACCGGCGGGACCGACGGGCGCCAGGGTTGGACCGAGTTCTTCTCGGATTTGAATCCGTGGATCGACGACGACCGATTCTGGATCGGTGCGCAGACCTTCGATGGGTACCGGCTTTGGATGATGGTGTTCTGTTGGGCGATGGTCGCCATCGTTTCTGTGTTCGTCTGGGCGCTGATGCGTAGCCCGTGGGGTCGCGTCCTCAAGAGCATTCGCGAAGACGAGGATGCCGCCCGTGCACTCGGCAAGAACGTGGTTGCGTTCAAGATGCAGAGCCTCATCCTTGGCGGGCTGATCGGGTCGCTCGGCGGACTGATGCTCGCCGCCCAAACCCAGGCGGCGACGCCGAACCAGTTCGCCCCGAACCTCACGTTCATCTGCTTTACCGTGATCATCATCGGCGGCCTGGGACGTGCCAAGGGGCCAATTATCGGCACGATGATCTTCTTCTTCGTGTACGGGTTCGTCGACACGTTGCTGAGCCAGGCGACGCGGAATGACAAGATTCCCGACTGGTTGGTGGCGACCGACAACTTCAGCCAGGTCAAGTTCATCGTCGCCGGCCTGGCGCTCGCCGCCCTCGTCGTGTTCCGGCCCCAGGGCATTTTCGGCGACCGCCGCGAGCAGGTCTTCGATGTCCGCTGACCTCGTCCCCGCCGAGGCGGAACGCACTCCCGACGGCACACCCGGAGTCGCCAAGTCGGACCCGATCCTCGTCGTCGACGCAGTCCGCCGCGCCTTTGGCGGGCTCGTCGCCGTCGATGTCGACCACGTCGAGGTCCAACGAAACGAGATCACCGCCCTGATCGGGCCAAACGGCGCCGGCAAGACGACGTTCTTCAACCTGCTCACCGGGTTCGACGATCCCAACACTGGACAATGGACGTTCGACGGCGAGCCGGTGGCTCACACGAAGCCGCACCGTCTCGCTCGACTCGGCATGGTCCGCACGTTCCAGTTGACGAAGAGCCTTGCCCGCCTGTCCGTCATCCAGAACATGCGACTCGGCGCATCCGACCAGCGTGGCGAGCGCTGGTGGGCGGCGCCGTGGCAGTTCGTCTGGGGGGCTCAAGAGCGGGCGATCACCGAGCGAGCCGACGAGCTGCTCCAGCGCTTCCGTCTCGACCACATGCGCGACGAGTTCGCCGGCAACCTCTCGGGCGGGCAGCGCAAGCTGCTGGAGATGGCCAGAGCCCTGATGACCGATCCGAAGCTGATCATGCTCGACGAGCCGATGGCCGGCGTCAACCCGGCGCTCAAGCAGAGCTTGCTCAACCACATCAAGCACCTCAAGGACGAGGGTCGGACGGTGCTGTTCGTCGAGCACGACATGGACATGGTCCACGAGATCAGCGACTGGGTGCTGGTGATGGCGGAAGGCATGCTGATCGCCGAGGGGACGGCAACCCAGATCTCCGGCAACCAGGCGGTGATCGATGCCTACCTCGGGGCGCACCATGATGTCGACATCGGGACGATGGACGAGGCCGAGGCGATCGAACAGCTCGGGCTCGACGCCGAGGCGCTCGGTGTCGACACGATCCAGCAGATCGCCGAAGAGCACCAGGAGACCGACTGGGGCGTCGAACCCACCGAGGAGCCAGCCGGATGAGCGTCGCAACTGCCATGCCGGCCACATCAAGCGTCATCGATGCAACCGACCTCGTCGCCGGTTACGTGCCTGAGGTGAACATCCTCAACGGCTGCAACCTCACCGTGGCGCCGGGAGAATTCGTCGGCATCATCGGCCCTAATGGAGCTGGCAAGTCGACGTTCCTCAAGGCGGTGCTCGGCCTCGTAGCGGTGCGGTCTGGTGTCGTGCGCCTGCACGGCGACGACATCACGGGCCAGCCAGCGCACAAGCTCGTCCAGCGTGGCGTCGGCTTCGTCCCACAAACGAAGAACGTGTTCCAGGCGTTGACGGTTCGCGAGAACCTCGAGATGGGTTGCTTTCTCACGCCGAAGCGATTCAAGGAGCGCTACGAGGTCGTCACCGGGCTCTTTCCTCGACTCGCCGAGCGGGCCGACCAGCGCGCCGGATCATTGTCCGGTGGCGAGCGGCAGATGGTGGCGATGGGCCGGGCGCTGATGCTCGACCCGACGCTGCTCCTGCTCGACGAACCATCCGCCGGACTGTCGCCGATGCTCCAGGACGAGGTGTTCCTGCGCTGCAAGATGATCAACGACACGGGCGTCGCGATTCTGATGGTCGAGCAGAACGCTCGCCGCTGCCTGCAGGTCTGCCACCGCGGCTATGTGCTCGATCAGGGCCGCAACGCCTACACCGGGACCGGCCGCGAACTCCTCGGCGACCCGCGGGTCATCGAGCTGTACCTGGGCACCCTGGCCCGCGTGTAGCACCGTTTCTCCAAGAAGCTCGACGCGAAGAAGCCCGGGCCAGAGGCCCGGGCTTCGTTCGCATCTGGTGAGTGGATGTCAGTTGCCTGCGTCGAAGTCGACGCCGAGGGCGTTGCCGATGTTGCCGTCGGAGCCGTAGACAGGAAGGTCACGCGGGCCGATGCCCTGCTCGACCATCGCCCGCAGGATCCTCGACGACTCGTTGAAGCCGATGAGGATGATCGCGTCGGGGTCGGCTGCGGCGAGCTGGCCGACTTCGCTGTCGAACGACTGCGCTTGCGGGTCGTAGACGATGCGCTCGACGACCTCGCCGCCGGACTCCTCGATCGTCGCCGTGGCCTCGTCGGCCAGGCCGTTGCCGTAGGCGTCGTTGAGGTTCATGATCGCCACGGTCTGATTGCCGTCACCGACCACGAACTGTCCGAGCACGTCGCCCTGGTAGATGTCGGGCGGCGAGGTCCGGAAGAACAGGCCGTTGTCGTCGTACGTCGACAGTTCCGGCGACGTGGCGGCCGGCGAGAACATGGTCACGCCGGCAGCCGTGATCTTGTCGATCACGGTGAGCGACACGCCCGACGATGCGGCGCCGATGATGGCGTCGACGTTCTCCGAGAGGTGACGGTCGGTGGTCTGGTCGGCCTGGTTGGTGTCGGTGTGTCCGGAGTCGCCCGGAATGTTGACGATGGGCTGGCCGAGCACGCCACCGGCCTCGTTGATCTCGTCGCACGGCCAGATCGACGCCGGCGATCTCGGGTGGTCCGAGGAACGCCAGGATGCCGGTCTGCGGTAGCAGCTGGCCGATCGTCATGACGCCGTCACCCTCGCGGGTGCCCTCCGACGGGCACCGGCTCGGGGAACGCTCCCTCGCCCTCGACGACGATGAACTCGGTGAGCGTCGGGTCGATGCGGTTGTTGTCGCCGATCCTCAACAGCCCGTAGCTGGCGATCGTCGGCTCGCCGTTCCCGTCGAACTCCAGTGGCCCCGAGCTGCCGTCGTAGTCGATGTCCTCGCCGGCGTCGATGAGCTCCTTGCACTCGACAAACGATGTGCACTTGGTCCCATCGCGGGTGACGCCGATGATCTCGCTGGCGTGCTCGATGCCGTCGGTCTGGGCGATCTCCATCGCCAAGGCGATGACGTTCACGACGTCGTACGCCTCGGCGGCGTAGTTGAAGTCCTGGAGCGCCGGGTCGACACCGCAGACGCGCTCCAAGAAGTCGGACGTGAGCTCGCTGTACGGCGTGGTCCCGGCGAACCCGGAGAGGTCGCCGTCGGTGGTGTCGCTCGGTGCGAAGCCGCACTGGACGACTTCACCGCCGGCCGCAGCGGTGCCCGCCGGCTCCGTGCCCGCCGGTTCGGTGGCGCCGGCTCCGTGCCAGGTGGTTCTGTGCCAGGGACTGTCGTGGCAGAAGTGGTTCCCTGGGCAATCGCGACGAGCGCCGCCCCCAGGACCATCGCCGCTACGCCGCGGCGTGATCGTGATCGTTGCATCGGTTGTAACTCCCCCCAGTTCATGACGGGCCGGATTACCCGGTCATCGTGGGTGCGGACACCTTAACGCGCCGTGTCATACCGAATTCAAGCGCCTCACCCTCGTTGGCGACCCGCCGGGCGGGCAGGGTGCGCAGCACGAGGGCGACGGTGACAACCCACAGCATCGTGGCCCCGAACACGTGGATCCCGACGAGCAGGGCGGGCACGTCGTTGAAGTACTGGATGTAGCCGATTGCCCCCTGGAGCAGGGCAACCAGGATCCACGCCGAGATCCACTCGGCGAGCTCGGCCCGTTCCGCCGGGCGAGAGCGGAGCCGCCAAGCGAGCACCAGCATTGTCACCACGACCACGACGACAGAGAAACCGTGGACGCGCGCGGCATCGGCGATCTCGATGCCGAAGCGTCGGGCCTCCTCGTCGCCGGCATGCGGTCCGGCGCCGGTGACCACGGTGCCGGTGACGAGGGCGATTCCCGTCAGGACGGCGACGGCGACGGTGTGCCGGCTGATCTCCGGGGACACCGGGCGCACGGCCAGCCCATCGTCGGGTTGGGATGCGCGCTGGACGAGGACAACAGCGTTGGCGACGAGGAGCAGGGACAGCAGCATGTGTCCTTGCACCGCCATTGGGTGGAGGTCGACGAGGACGGTGATGCCGCCGAGCACGATCTGGGCGAGGACGCCGGCGACGAGCCCGAACGACAACAGCGTGAGATCCTTGCGGCGGGGGACGCGGACGAGTGAGCCGAGCACGGCGGCGATCACAGCGATGCTCACGAAGCCCGTGAACAGGCGGTTGACCTGCTCGATGGCGGCGTGGCGTGACGAAACGTCGATGAACTTTGTGCTGCTGCACGCGGGCCAGTCGGCGCAGCCCAGCCCGGAACCGGTCAGGCGCACAGCGGCGCCCGTGACGATGATCGCGCAGATGGCGAACAACGCGGCGAGAGTGACGGCCCGGAACTGCGACGGCGTCAGTCTCACGCCGCCCAGATTACGGCTGTGACAAGAAGGGCACTCATGGGGCAGAATTGAGGACGAGAACTCCACCTTGGGGGGTGCCATGAGCACAGCAACTCCGACTCTCGTCCCGATGCTGACCCGGGGAAAGCACCGCTCGCCACGCAGAGGGGCGTGCTTCATGGAGTTCGCGTCGTATCTCGCCGGTGAGCGCTGGAGCGACCACCCCCGCTGCACTCACCCGCTGCTCGCCGCCGTGGCCAGGCTGGTCAACGACAACACGTCGGATCCGGCCCGGCAGCGACTGACCGGGCTGATCCCCTCCGTGATCGGGCTGACGAGCGCCGATCCCCGGTGGAACGCAGTGATCGCCAGGCGGGCGGCCGTGACGGCCCTGCCGCGGGTCAGCTACGAGCACCAGCGCGCCCTGGCCGTCGGGTTGCTGACGTGCGAGCGGGTTCTCGCCGAGCTGGACGGACGACCCTTGACCTCGCAGTCGGCCGTCGCCGACGAGACATTGGCGGCCGTCCCGTCCGCCGAGCGATGGGCGCGGCAGTACTGCGGGGACCGCACCGTGCCGACGGCGCGATTCCATCGGCGCAGCGCCCCGAGCATCGTCCTGCTGGCGGTCGGCGGGATCGCCGAAGGGTGCGGGCCCGACCGTGACGACGTCCTGCTCGAGCTGCTGACGGCCACGATCGCCGACTGTGTCGCCCTGGGCGAGGTGGGGATCGTCAACCGACGGGTCCACCAGCAGTTGGAACCAACCATGTCGTTGGTTGATTAGGCGCCACTAACGTCGTCACAGCGACCAAAGACTTTCGAAACGCGCACCCGTAGCCTCGGCGGCCGTGGGCCTGCCGTCACCGCCGTCGTCGACCGGTTGGTACCCCGACCCGACCACCCGATTCGAGTTCCGCTACTTCAACGGCCAATCGTGGACCGCTGACGTCAGCGCCGGCGGGCGGCGGTTCGTCGACTCGCTCGGGACGCCAGGCAAGCGGAGGGATGGGCGGGCGACGGCGGCGATGGTGCTGGGGATCGCCGGTGTCACGACCGGGTGGATGCCGTTCGTGTTCGTGGCCGGGGCGGTGTGTTCCGTGCTCGGGATCATCTTCGGTTCGATCGTGCTGCGCCAACGGGGTGAACCGCGCAGCTTCGCCCTCGCCGGGGTGTTGACGGGCGTAGCCGGTCTCGTGCTCGTCGTCCTCGGCCTCGTGACGACGCGGGTCGTCACGAGCGTCGTCAACGACTTCATCGACGAGCCGCCGGCCGCGGTCCAGATCGACCGCTGTGCGGTAAACGACCGCGTGGCGACCGTCGAAGGGTCGATCGAGAATCTCGGCGACCGATCGAGCGACTACCGCATCGTCGTCGCCATCGGCAAATTGCCGTCGCGGGAGGAGATCGTGATCGAAGTCGACGACGTCGAGCCCGGCACCCCTGCCCCCTTCCGCACCACCACCACCATCGACATCGACGACGAGGCATCAGATGCATCGTGCGACGTCGTCGAGATCACCGGCCCGCTCCCCTTCGGCGTCGACCTCTGACTAACGCGCACCGTCGTGGACGGTGGTGGCCGACATCCAGGCGTCGTACAGGCGGCTGTACACACCACCGGCGGCGACGAGCTCCTCATGGGTGCCATCCTCGACGAGTTCGCCCTCGTCGAGGACGAGGACGCGGTCGGCACGGGCCGCCGTCGACAGCCGGTGGGCGATGGCGATCGTCGTGCGCCCCTCGGCGAGGCGGCTCAGCGCACGAGAGATGCGCACTTCGGTGAGAGCGTCGACCGAGGAGGTCGCCTCGTCGAGGACGAGCACGTCGGGATCGGCAATGCCGGCGCGAAGGAGGGCGACAAGTTGGCGCTCCCCTGCCGACAGGTTGTCGCCACGTTCGCCGACCCTCGTCATCAGCTCCTCCGACAAGGTGTCCACCCAGTCGTCGAGCTCGAGCCGGCGGACCATTGCCTCGACGTCCGGGATCGACGTGCCCGGGTTGGCGAACCCCACGTTGGCGGCGATCGTGTCGTCGAACAGAAACGGCTCCTGGGACACGACCACGAGCCGGCGGCGCAGTTCCTCGTTGGCCACGCACTGCAGCGGCACGCCCCCGAGGTACAGCTCGCCGACGGTGGGGTCGGCGAACCTCGCGATCAGACGGCCGAGCGTCGTCTTTCCTGAGCCGGTGGCGCCGACCAGAGCGACTTGCTGCCCGGCCGGAATCGTGACGTCGACGTCACGCAAGACGGCCTCGTCGAGCGACGTGGTGATGCCGCGCGTCGGGTAGGCGAACGTCACGTTGCGCACGGCGATGTCGAGCTCGCCGGCGGGGAGCGGCACCGGTTGATCGGTCGGCGGTGGGCCCGTCGCCATGTCGAGGATCCCGAGGACGCGGCGCAGTCCGGCGACAGCCGTCTGGGTCTGGTCGAGCACCTCGGTGAACTCGGCGATCGGCTCGAGGAAGCGATAGGTGAGGAACACGAAGCCGATCATCGCCCCGGCGGTGAGGCCGCTCGACGGGCCGCGCAGGACCCCGACCGTGATCACCCCGCACACCGTCAGCACGGAGAACAGCTCGCCCGATGGAAACAGGAGCGAGCCGATCACCCCGGCGCGGATCTGCGCCGACTTGCGCCGATCCACGGAAGCGACGGCTTGGGCGCCGAACGCCTCGCCGGCGTCGTAGGCGCGAATCGTCTCGGCACCGCCGACGACCTCGCTGATCGATCCCATCATCTCGCCGTTGCGCTCGCGGGCAGCCTCGTACGCCGCGACCAAGTGACGTTGCACGACCCGCAACACCAAGGCCAAGGGGGCGGCGAGGGCGAAGGCGACGAGGGCGAGCACCCAGTCGTAGGCCAGCATCACGGCACCGACGAGGAGCATCAACGGACCATTGAGCAGCCAGGTCATGCCGCCCCATTGGAAGAACTGGGCGAGTGTCTCGATGTCGCTCGTCACCCGGGCGACGAGGGCGCCACGGCGCTCCTCGTTGTGGTCGGCAAGGCTCAGCCGGTGGATGTGGCCGATCAGCCGGCCGCGCAGGTGGAACAGCGCTTCTTCGCTGCGCGTGCCGAGGCGGAGTACCGCTTGCCGTTGGGCGATCGCCGAGACGATCAGGGCGACGGCAGCGACCACCGCCAACTTCCCGACGAAACTGACGCGGACGCCCTCTTCGCGGACGATGCCGCGGTCGATCGCCTGCTGAAGCAGGATCGGGACGACAACGCGGCCGACCGCGCCGACGACGGCGAGCAGCCACGTGATGCCGAGACCCTGACGGAGGATCGGGGCCTCCTCCAGCCCGCGACCAATCGTCCGCACGGCCGAGAAGCTCGCCGGTGGCGGTGAGAAGCGGCCACCCGGCTCGATGAGCGCCTCAGTCACCGGCAACCCCCACGCCGGGCCGTTCCCCGACGCCGACGCGATCGGCTTCGAACGCTTCGACCAGCTCCCGATAGGCGACGCTGCGGCCCATCAGCTCGGGGTGCGTGCCGTGGTCGACGACCGTGCCGCGCTCGACGTAGATGACGTCGTCGGCGAGGGCGATCGTCGATGGTCGCGACGCCACCATCAACACCGTCGTGCCGGCCAGAGCGCCACGCAGGTTCGCCAGCACCGCCCGCTCGGTAGCCGGATCGAGCGCCGACGTGGTGTCGTCGAGGAGGAGCAACGACGGCTCGCGGATCAGCGCCCGGGCGAGGGCGAGGCGCTGGCGCTGCCCACCGCTGAGGCTCACGCCGCGCTCACCGACCATCGTGTCGAGCCGGTTCGGAAGGTCGACCACGAAGTCGTCGGCGCGGGCCATGCGCAGGGCCTCCCAGGTCTGCTCGTCGCTGAACGTGCCGTCCATCGCGACGTTGTCGCGGATCGTGCCGGCGAACAGGAACGCCTCCTGGAACACCAGTGATCGCGCCCCCTGGCTGGTGGCGACTTGCCCACTTTCCGGCGTGATGAGTCCCCCGGACAGCTCGACAAGGGTGCTCTTGCCGGCCCCGGTCGGCCCGACGACGGCAACGACGCGCCCATTGGGGACAGTCAGCGAAACGTCGTCGACCGCCGGATCGGTCTCCCCAGAGAACGTGAACGAGACATCGTCGAGGCGCAACCCAATCCCTGCAGGAGCGGTGGTCACGTTGCCCAGCGGGTCCGGTTCGATCGGCTCGTCCAGGACTTCGCGAACCCGCGTCCATCCCGACAACGAGAACGGCATCTCCGACAACACGTAGCCGATCAGGCGGAGGGGGAACACGAGCAGCGTGAACAGGTAGATGAAGCTCGTCAGCTCGCCAACGGTGAGGTCGCCACTCTGCACGCGGTTGGCGCCGATCACGACGATCACCACGTTGGCCAGCGACGGCAGCGCGTCGAGGGTCGCCTCGAAGGTGGCGCGCAGCTGAACCGCACGAATCCGCGAGTCACGCACACGCCCGGCGATCTCCGACAACCGTTCGGTCTCGCGTTGCTCGGCACCGTAGGCCTTGACGAGCTGCACGCCCTCGAAGCTCTCGTGGACACTGGCCGAGAGGCGGCCGAGCTCGGATTGGGCGGCGTCGAAGTGCAGGTCGACACGACGCTGATAGACGATGTTCGTGACGAGGAGGATGGGAAACACGGCGATCGCCACCGCCCCGAGAACGAGATCGGTGGCGAGCAGCCACACCGTCGAGAGCACGATCATCAGCACGGTGCCGGTCGAGTACGGAATCGGGGCGAGCACGGCGATCGCCGTGTCCGTGTCGACTCCGGCCCGTCCGACGAGGTCGCCGTCGGGACGGCGCTGATGCCAGGAGATCGGTTGCCGGATCAGCCGGCCGATGACGTCGCTCGACAAGGTCGCGCCGACACGGAACTGGGTGATGCCGGCGAACACGCGGCGCACGACGACGCCGGCGGCGCGGACCATGCCGACGGCGCCGAGGAACACGACTCCGGCGACCAGCGTCGACGTGGCCACCTCTCCTTCGTCGAAGCGGGGCACGATGACGTTGTCGGTGACCCACCGCACGGCGACGCTCGACAGCACGGTGCAGATGGCGAACACGGCAGCACCGCAGACGGCGACGATGAACGGCCGGGGGTGGAGGCTGACCATCGCCAGGATCATCCGCACGGCCTTGCGGAAGCGCCCGTCGGTCGGGTGATCCGGCGGCGATTCCATTTGTCCCTGTCTACCGGGGCGCTACCGTCCCGAGACGTGGAAGATGGAGCCAACCTGGACAGATGCGAGCGACGAGGCGCCAACGGTGACGATGCGAGCGACCGAGTGCCAGCGAGGGAGCAGCTGACTGCGGCCTCCGTGGCCGGGGAACGGATTGACGGCCTGCGTGGCCGGGGAACGCAATGACGGATCAGCTCGACCTCGCTCTTCTCGTTCTGCGCGTCGCCTTCGGCGTCGGGCTCGCCGTCCACGGCTACAACAAGGTCTTCGGAGGCGGCGGGCTGGCGGGAACGGCTGGTTGGTTCGGCTCGATCGGGATGAGATGGCCTCCGGTGCAGGCGCGGCTGGCAGCGGGGACGGAGATCACCGCCGGGCTGTTGTTCGCCGCCGGGCTGTTCACCCCGCTGGCCGCAGCGGGGATGATCGGCCTGATGACGGTCGCCTTCTGGGCCGTGCACCGGGGCAACGGGTTCCTCATCATCAAGGGAGGCTGGGAGTTCGTCGCCGCCATCGCCGTCGTGGCGTGGGCGGTGGCGACGATCGGGCCCGGCCGATTCAGCCTCGATCACGCCTTCGACATCGAATGGTCCGGCTGGTCCGGATCGCTGGTCGCCGCGCTGCTCGGAATTGCGTCAGGTGCTGTCCAACTGGCGCTGTCCTATCGTCCGGCGACCGCCCC
Source organism: Ilumatobacteraceae bacterium (assembly GCA_963716665.1). Lineage (GTDB taxonomy): Bacteria > Actinomycetota > Acidimicrobiia > Acidimicrobiales > Ilumatobacteraceae > Desertimonas. The sequence goes on along the minus strand of CAVQTY010000014.1, from coordinate 60,053 downwards.
GCCGAACCCGTGAGGTCGTGGCGAACGGTCATCATCGTCGCCGTCGCAGGGTTGGCGGCGTTCTGGGTGTGGGCGCTGTTCTTCGCCTCCAAGGAGGCAATCAACAAGATCGGTGACCGCGAGTGGGCCGCCCGGGCCGAGTCGATCTGCGAGTCCGCCCAAGCCGAGCGGGCGACGCTCGTCGACGAGCGGGTCATCGATCCCGACGACCCGGCGATGCTCGCCGAACGCGGCGACATCGTCGACGAGGCGACGGACATCGTGGAGGCGATGCTCGACGACGTGGTGGCCGTCACGCCGACCGACGACAAGGGCCAGGCGATCGTGCCGCAGTGGGAGGCGGACTACCGCATCTATCTCGCCAATCGCAGGGACTTCTCCGATCGACTGCGTTCCGGCGAGAACGAGCCGTTCACGGAGGCCGCGGTCGACGGCATCCCGATCAGCGAGAAACTGGAGCAGTTCGCCGGGGACAACGAGATGCCGAGCTGCGCCCCACCTCGCGATCTCGCGAACTGACGACTGACCGAAGGTGGGTCCCTCACCGATCCGTGGGTCTGGACGCGCGCCTGCGGGCGCGTTGGCTCTGGAAGCAGGTGATGGCGTGACCTGGGCGGCGTACGGTCCGTAGTCGGGGCGTTTGGCCGCCCAGTTTGCGATTTGGACGGGTGGCCCAGGCGTAGCGATCTCTTTCACGACCTTGGCGGGATTGCCGGCGGCGACGCAGTTCGCCGGGATCTCGCCGCGCACGACGCTGTTCGCCCCGATCACGACGTGACGTCCGATCGTCGCTCCGGGCAGGACCACCGTGCCGTGGCCGAGCCACGACCCGGCGCCGATGCGCACCGGAAGCTCAGGCATCGCCTGGCGGGAGATCGGCACGGCGAGGTCGGCGTATCCATGGTTCTGGTCGGTGATGTACACGTTGTGACCGGTCCAGACGTCGTCTTCGATCTCGATCGACAAGTGCCCGACGATCCCGCTCCCCCGGCCGAGGAGACAGCGATCGCCGATGCGCACGACCGGATCGGTGAGGCACGCCTGACCCGGCACCATCCCCGCCGACAGCGTCACGTGCGGCCCGATCATCGTGTAGGAGCCGACGTGGATGTAGCGCTCGTTGAGGATCGCCGCTGGAGGGAAACAGATGACGCTGCGCTCCCCGAACGCCCCGAAGCGGCGACCACGGCGGGTGTGCGGACCGATCGCCCCGAGCCGCCGGGCGTGCTCCAGCCCACGATGTACCAGGTCGCTGAAGTCGGGGCGGATTGGCATGTTCAGCGGTTCAACACAATGGTGATGGCCACGGCGTTCATCACCGCGTGGGCGATGATCACCGGGCCGAGCCGGCGCAGGAGGTAGCAGCCGAGGCCGAGGCCGATCCCGGCGACAGTCAGGGCAATGATCAGGCCGATGCTCTCGCGCCCGAAGTCGGGATCGAAATGAGCAAGCCCGAACAGCACGGCTTGGAGACCGATCGCCCATACCGCCGCCATCCTCGACAGGAGGCCGCGCATCACGACGCCGCGGAACAGCGCTTCCTCGACGATCGGCGCACAGATCACGGCGGAGATGAACAGGGCGGCGATCGCGGTGTTGTCACGCTCGAACGGGTTGCCGTTCTCGACGTCGAGATTGCTCCGATAGGGCACGTCGAGGACACGCATCAGACCGACGGCGACCCCCATCGCGGCGACGGTGCCGATCCAGATCAACGGCCCCCAGCCGAGGTCGACCCAACGAAACCGCACGCCAAGATCGGCGAACACCCGCCCGGTACCCCAGCGCGCGCTGGCGTACCACATCCACGCCACTGACGGGCCGTAGCCGACGACGACGGCGATGAGCATGTAGACGACGATGTTCCAGTCACGATCGATGATCGAATCGAGCACCTCGCGGCTGGCGATCAGCGACGCCGCGAGGATGGCGATGGCCCCGATGGCCATCGGCAGAGGCAGTTCCGGGTGGGGTTCCTCCTCGTGCGCCGCCGACGTCCGCAGCGCTCCAGGCGGCGCGATATACGGGGTCCAGCGGTAGCCGTCGTAGTACCGGGCGTAGATACTCCCGTATGGGTCGGGGTACCAGCCTGCGGGGGCGCTACGCGGCGGGCCGAACGTGCCCGCCGGCTGCGTAATCATCGGCGTAGCGTAGGCGGAGATGTCTGGGCGGACCGCGACCCTGTGGTCGACGACCTGCCCGGATCGTCCATCCTTCGGACGACCACTCGGCGGTGACCAGACCGTCGATGTCGCCATCGTCGGGGCCGGATACACCGGTCTGTGGACAGCACTGTCCCTGCTCGATGCCGACCCTCGCCTGCGCGTCGTCGTCATCGAGCGTCATCAGGTCGGGTTCGGCGCCAGCGGCCGCAACGGGGGGTGGTGCTCGGCATTGCTGCCGGTCAGCCTCGCGAAGCTCGCCAAGCGCCATGGGTCGCCGGCGGCGATCGCCTGGCAACGGGCCATGCTCGACACGGTCGACAGGGTCGGCGAGTTCGCCGCCCGCAGCGCTGCGGCGGGCCTCGACACCCAGTTCCAGAAGGGCGGTACGGTCACCGTGGCCCGCAACCCGGCGCAGTACCACCGGCTCGAGGCGGCCGTCGCCGAGGCGCGCCGGTTCGGGTTCGGCGAGGACGACATCCGATTCCTCAATAGCGGTGAGGCGGACGTGCAGATCAGCGCCACTGATGTCCGGGCAGCCATGTTCACGCCGCACTGCGCGGCAGTGCATCCCTTGCGGCTCGCCGACGCCATCGCCGCCGCCGCCGCCCGCGCCGGGGCGCACATCGTCGAAACGACTGACGTCGTCGAGGTGGAGCCCCGGCGGCTGACGACGACGGCCGGCACGGTTCGCGCCGACGTCATCGTGCTCGCCACCGAGGCGTACACGACCCAGGTGCGCGGGCGACATCGAGATGTCCTGCCGATCTACTCGATGATGATCGGCTCGGAGCCACTCAGTGACGTCGAGTGGCGGGACATCGGGCTCGCCGACCGGCAGACGTTCACGGTGGCGTCGCATGTGATCGTCTACGGCCAGCGCACGGCCGACGGGCGGGTCGCCTTCGGGGGGCGCGGCGCCCCCTACCACTTCGGGTCGCGTGTGGCCGACGACTTCGACACCGACGACCGGGTCCGTTCGGCACTGCGTGAGACGGTGACCGGGATGTTTCCCGTGCTCGGCGCCGTCGACTTCCCGCACCACTGGGGAGGGCCCCTGGCCGCGCCGCGTGACTGGCACCCGCACGTTTCCTACGACCGACGGTCGGGTGTCGCCAGCGCGGGTGGGTACGTGGGCGATGGCGTCGCCACAGCGAATCTCGCCGGTCGCACGCTCGCCGATCTGATTGTCGGCCGGGACACCGAGTTGACCCGGCTGCCTTGGGTCGGCCATCGCTCGCGGCGATGGGAGCCAGAGCCGCTGCGTTGGATGGGCGTCAACCTCGTCGCCGCGGCGGCGGCCCGGGCGGACCACGCCGAGGCGTCGACGCGACCGCTCGCCGGGATGCGGGGGCGGGCATGGGGGCGCGTCGTCGGAACGCTCGCCGGGCGTTGACCTTCACTCCGGGTCCACCTGGGCGCGTTAGCGGCGGAGGGTTGGGTCGGCGATCGTGGCGCGGTGGCGGATCGTGTGGATCGAGTCGCCGGACAGCACGCCGCCGCGCCCGAGCAGCCTGCCGAATTGCCAGTTCGACAGCCCGAGTTCGGGCGTGTCGAGGGCGTACTGGCCGTCGACCCAGCGGGTGAACCCGTCGCCGACGAACGGGGCGTCGACAGCGGCGAAGAAGCGCTCGTGCTCCCCAGGGTCCTCGCTGACCAGCGAGGCGACGAAGCGCGGGCTGAACTCGTTGTGCAGCGCGACTGCTTCGTCAACGGACTCGGTGACGACCAGCGAGACTTCGGGCGAACCTTCCCACTCCCACTCCGTGCCCAGCTCGTCACGGCCGACGAGCGTGGCGGCCGGCTCGATACGTTCGCCGCCGGCTCGGCGCACGGTCACCTTCGTCGTGAACCGGTCGGCGGGCACATAGGCCTCGGCCGAGCGGTCGACGTGGAATCGGGGTGACGTGCCGAGGAGGTCGGCTGCGGCGTCGACGGCAGTGAGGAACGTCGGGACCAGCTCGCCCGCCCTTTGGGAAGGGATGCAGCAGACGTTCAGCGTGTTGCACACCTTGCGGTCGAGCGAGTTCGTCACGCTCGACGAGAACCGGTCGGCATCGGCGCCGAGTCCGGCCACGATCCAGGCGCCACCGGTGCCATGGGCGCTGACCGGCGTGCCCGCCTGGCGGGCTACGGCGCCGAGTTGGGCGACCGCGGCGCCCGAGCCACGGGCCACGGCGAGGCTGATGCGGGGATCGGCGAACAAGGCCCAGCCGGCGGCCCGCGACCGAGAACCGACGAGCGTGAGGGTGCCTGCGGGGAGGCCACTCGCCGCCAGCGCCGGCGCCACGGCGTGCTCGACCATGGCGAGGGCCGTGCCGAGCGCGTCCGAGCCGATGCGCATCACGACGCTGTTGCCGCTGCGCACCACGCCGGCGGCGTCGGCGAAGACGTTGGGCCGGCCCTCGAACACGAAGGCGACCACGCCGACCGGTGCCCGGCGAGCTTCGACACTCCACCCGTCGTGGGCGATCTTGTCGACGGTGGTGTCGCGGCGCACCGGCGATCGTTCCCAGCCGCGCAGGCCGGCGATCATGTCGTCGAGCATTCCCGGCGACAACGTCAGGCGCGTCGTTGAACGTCCCGCGTCTGTCGCGGCAGCAACATCACGCTCGTTCGCCATGAGAATCGGCCCGACGGATCGCTCGTCGCTCAATCGTTCGGCGAAGGAGGCAAAGAACGTCGAGATCTGATCGTCGGTCACGCGCCCGAGTGCGCCGAAGGAGGCGACCGCCGCGTCGACAGCTGTGGCGGCGACCTCGTGGTCGGCTGACGGGATGTGCAAGACGTCGCCCGAGTCGGCCACGACGACGATGCGGTCGCCCGGTTCGAACGCAGCCGCCAACTCCTCGCTGACCGTCACGAACCGGTCGCCGCCGACGACAATGACCTGGCCGGGCTCGAGACGTTGCAGCGGCCGCGGACTGCTCACGTCGCCAGCGTAGGGTGCGGTGCCGTGACGACCACCTCGCCGGCCGGCACCGACCGGCTGTACTTCCGCCAGCTGCTGAGCGGGCGCGACTTCGCCGTCGACGATCCTCTCGCCTCCCAGATGGTCAACTTCGTGTACGCCGTCGGCGACCGCACAACCGGCGAATGCGTTCTCGTCGACCCGGCCTACGCCGTCACCGAACTGCTCGGCGCCATAGCCGCCGACGGCATGCGGGTGACCGGCGTGATCGCCTCGCACTATCACCCCGACCACATCGGCGGGTCGATGATGGGATATTCGATCGAAGGTGTGCCGGCGCTCCTCGAGCACGTCGATGTGCCGGTCCACGTGCAAGGTGCCGAGGCGCCATGGGTGTCGCGCACGATCGGTGTGCCGGCCGACGAGCTGTCGGCCCATCAGCCCGGCGACGTCGTCGCCATCGGGGAGATTGACGTCGAGCTGGTGCACACGCCGGGGCACACGCCGGGCAGCCAATGCCTGCTCGTCGACGGCCGGCTGATCTCCGGCGACACGCTGTTCCTCGACGGGTGCGGACGCACCGATCTGCCGGGCGCCGACCCAGAGGCGATGTACGACAGCCTGCAACGCCTCGCCGCCCTCCCCGACGGCACCGTCGTCTACCCCGGCCACCGCTACTCGATGCCGTCGAGCGCCACGATGGCGTCGATCCGCGAGCAGAACTACGTCTTCAAGCCGTCATCCAAGGAGCAATGGATGACCATGTTCGCCCGCTGAGCTCCCGACCGGGCCACGCTCGAACCCCTCCGTGTTTTTGGTCGATTCGGCGCCACTAACGTCGTCACAGCGACCAAAGAGTTCGCCACAGCTCACCAGGTGTCGATGTTGGGGCGCTTCTTGGCGGTCCGCTGGGGTGGGGGCGGGGTGGCGTCGAGCAAGTGGGTCAGGTAGCGACGGGTTTCGGCCGGGTCAATGACGTCGTCGATCTCGAAGTAGGAGGCGACGCTGATTCCCTTGCCGACCTCGTATGCCCTGGCCACGAGCTCGTCGAACACCGCTGCCGTTCGGCGTCGTCGCCACGGCAACGGCGACGACGGTGCCCGTCACCGGGCTCGTGCCGGCGACCATCACACGACCGAGCGGAAGTACTCTGCGGTGCGTTGCAGACCCTCGGACAGGCCGACCTTCGGCTCCCATCCGAGCAACTCCCTGGCCCGGGTGATGTCGGGTCGACGCTGAGTCGGATCGTCCACGGGGAGTGGCAAGTACGAGAGCGGCGAGGCTGAGGCCGTGATGTCGAGCGTCATCTCGGCGAGTTGCTTGACCGTGTACTCGTCCGGGTTACCGATGTTGACCGGCACGTTGACGTCGGAGTCGAGGAGGGCAAGGAACCCGCTGATCTGGTCGTCGACGTACGTGAACGACCGTGTCTGGCTGCCGTCGCCGTAGATCGTGATCGGATCGCCGCGCAGAGCCTGGACCATGAAGTTGGAGACCGCCCTGCCGTCGTCCGGCCGCTGCAACGGGCCGTAGGTGTTGAAGATGCGAACGATCCGCACATCGAGACCGTGATGGCGGTGGTACGCCATCGTCATCGCCTCGGCGTAGCGCTTGGCCTCGTCGTAGACCCCGCGGGGGCCGATCGGGTTGACGTTGCCCCAATAGGTCTCCGGTTGCGGGTTGACCAGCGGGTCGCCGTAGACCTCGGACGTCGAGGCGAGGAAGAACTTGGCGCCCTTGGCGCGGGCCAGACCGAGCCCGTTGTGCGTGCCGAGGCCGCCGACCTTGAGGATCTGGATCGGGATCCGCTCGAAGTCGGCCGGTGAGGCCGGGCTGGCGAGGTGCATCACCGCGTCGACCGGACCGGGCACCCAGATGTAGGTGCTCACGTCGTGGTGGTGGAACGTGAATCCGGCCCGGCCAAAGAGGCCCTCGACGTTCTCGGCGGCTCCGGTGATCAGGTTGTCGACGGCGACGACCTCGTCGCCGCGTTCGAGCAACGACCGGCACAAGTGCGATCCGAGGAATCCCGCCCCTCCGGTGACGACGATCCTCGACATGGCGGCAGCGTAAAGCGCCGGGTGCCAGCGCGGAGCTACCGCCGGCCGACGCCGTCGTAGCCGAGCCCGGCCGACCGCACCGCCGCCGGATCGAGGAGATTCCGCGTGTCGACAACGACCGCATCGGGCGCCATCGCGGCGGCGACCTCGTGGAGATCGAGCTTGGCGAAGTCGGGCCACTCGGTGGCGATCACGAGCACGCGCGCACCGCGTGCTGCCTCGAGGGCACTCCCGGCGAGCTCGATGCCGGCCAGGGTTGCGCCCTTGGCCCCCGCGGCAACCGTTCCAACGGTGGGATCGAAGGCCCGCACCGTGGCACCGCTGGCCAGCAGGCTGCGCACCATCGTCAGGCTTGGTGAGTCCCGAAGGTCGTCCGTACCGGCCTTGAACGTCAATCCGAGGACACTGACGAGGGCACCGCGGAGTCCGCCGCCCGGTTCGACACCGAGGGCCTTGCGCACCTTGCCGACCATCCGTCGGCGCTGTTCCTCGTTGACGTCGATGACGCCCTTCATCATCGTGAAGTCGTAGCCGTAGTCGGCAGCGATCTTGACGAGCGCCTTGGAATCCTTGGGGAAGCAGCTGCCGCCCCAGCCGGGACCGGGCTTCAGGAACGAGCGGCCGATCCGCTGGTCGGAGCCGATTCCCTCGACGACGTCGTCGACGTTGGCGCCGACCGCCTCGCACATCGCCGCGATCGCGTTGACGAACGAGACCTTCATCGCCAGGAACCCGTTGGCCGCGTACTTGATCGTCTCCGCCGACGCAGGGTCGGTGATCAGCACCGGTGCGCGCAGCGCTGCGTACACGTCGGCGAGCCGTTCGCCGGCGGCCCGGTCGTCGGCGCCGATCACGACCCGATCCGGGTTCAGGCAGTCGGCCACAGCGGTGCCCTCGCGGAGGAACTCCGGGTTCGACACGACAGCGACGTCCGGGCGGTGGAGCACGTTCTCGACGGCGCGAGTCGAGCCGACGGGAACCGTCGACTTGTTGACGACGAGGGCACCCGGTCGCAGCACGTCAGAGATCTCGGCAGCCGCCGCCTCGATGTAGCGCAGGTCGGCGCCACCGTCGGGTCCCTGAGGAGTCGGGACACAGAGGAACACGACGTCGGCGTCCGTCGCGGCCGCGGCGGCGCCGATCTCGAATCTCAACGTCCCGTTGGCCAGTGCCGACGTGACGATGTCGGCGAGGCCTTCTTCGACGATCGGGATCTCACCCCGTCGCAATCTGGCGATGCGATCCTCGTCGACATCAGCGCAGACGACGCGGTGGCCGAGATGGGCAAGACATGCCGCGGTGGTGAGGCCGACGTACCCGGCGCCGACAACGCCGATCTGACAGACGTCAGGACTGTGCGCTTCGCCATTCATGAGCGCTGCGAGGGTACCAGTCGGCCATGCCAAGATGGCGGGCGTGCCCCCCGGCCCAGCGCTGCTCGGATTCCTCACCGAACCGGCGCGCGGCCCGTTCGCGCTGTCGATCGTGCTGACGCTCGCAGCGGTCGCCTACCTTCTCGTCGGCAGCCGGGTGCTCAGGCCCTCACGGATCGTCACGAGTGAGGAGACGTCCGAGATCGGGCCGGAGACGCCAGCCGTTGCCAGTCTGTTGACCAACGGGTTCATCGTCACCCCAAACGCCGCGGTCGCGACCTTGTTCGACCTCGCCGCGCGGGGTTGGGTACGCATCGTCGCCGCGGACGACGAGGTGATCGTGCTCACCGAAGGTCACGGCGCCGCCGGGGACGTGCTCTCGGCCTACGAGCAGCAGATTCTCAACCACCTGCACCGACTCACCGCGGGAACGGTCAACGGAGTTAGCGGCGCCGGAGTCGAGATTGCCGGGTTGCGCCTGGAACGTCGCTGGTTGCGGCGCTTCGCTGCTGCGGTCGCCGCCGACGCCCGTCGCCAGGACCTCTGCCGGCGTCGCTGGAACCCGTTGTTCCTCATTGTTCCGGCGGCTCTCGCCGGCATCGCCGGATGGCAACTCTGGCGCTCCGTGCGCGAGGGCGATGAGTCCTCAGTCTCGGAGTCGTTGCTGCCGCGCGCCGCAGCGGCCGTGCTGGTGGTGGCGATCCTGATCGTCGCCTGGCGAATCGTCAAGCTGGCTCGATCGCAGACTCAGCGAGCGACGGCGGCCGGGACACAGCGCGCCACCGTGTGGATGTCGTTGCGGGCCTGGATGGAGCCGCGCGGCTTCGCTGGAGCATCGAGTGTCGCCGCCAACAACCCGAGCCGGGCGCTCGGCTATGCCGCCGCCTTCGGGCTCGCTGAACGGGCCGCCGCCGAGCTCCCGGTCGTCCCCGAGGACGACCGCACGGCCTGGAGCAACGCCGCGGGACCGTGGCACGTCGTCAACGTCCGCTACCCGTTCCGCCCGGGGTTCGGACGACACCCGTTGCTCGTGTTGCTAGCCGGTCTCGTCCTCGGCACCGGGATCATCCTGCTGCAGAAGATCCTCCTCGACATCGCCAAGGGCCACACGCTCGGCGAGTTCATCGACGACAACTTCGCCGACCAGGAGAACATCATCCACAACGTCGCCACCGGGTTGGCCGCCGCGCTCGTGCTGCCGTTGTTGTGGATGCTCTGGCTCGTCGTCGCCGGATCGTTCGATCTGTTCGCCACCATCGAGCGCCGGGGTCTCGTCGTGCGCGCCCGCCGGCCGCAGCGGGTGATCCCGTACCCGTGGTTGCTCGGCCCGCTCGCCCGGCGTGATCGCTATTCGCTGTTCGTCGCCGTCGACGACGGCCGGTCGGACCGGGTCTCGGCGTGGCTGGCCAACGAACGAACGGCCGTCCCGCAGGGAGCCAGGGCACGCGTGCGGGCGACTCCCCTGCTCGGTTACGTCCGCTCCGCCGAGCCGATCGGAACGCAATGAGCGGGATCCTGCGGTGACCCGGATCCTCGTCACCAACGATGACGGCATCGCCTCCACCGGGCTGCACGTGCTGGCGCGCACGATGCGCCGCCACGGCGACGTTGTCGTGGTTGCCCCGGAGATCGAACACTCGGGCGCCGGCGCCGGTGTCGGGCCACTGCACCTGATCAAGCCCCAGGCGAGGGTGACGTCGATCGAAGGTGTCGAGGAGGCGTGGTGTGTCAACGGGTCGCCGGCCTTGTGCACGTTGTTCGCCCGCTTCGGGGTGTTCGGTCCGATCGATCTCGTGGTTTCCGGCATCAACCCGGGGGCCAACGTCGGCCGCGCCGTCTACCACTCGGGCACCGTCGGAGCGGCCTTGACGGCGCGCAACGGCAGCGTCAGTGGCGTCGCCGTCAGCCAGGCTGTCGCCGGCTTCGGGATCGAGGGTCAGGGGTGGGACGAGATGATCCTCGACCAGCGCTGGCAGACAGCCGCCGACGTCGCATCGGTCGTCGTCGAGGAGCTCATCGCCACGCCGCCGGCGGGACCCGTCGTCGTCAACGTCAACGTTCCGAATCTGGCGCTCGACGAGATCCGCGGCTGGCGTCATGCAACGGTCGCGGCCACCCCGCCGCGGGCCATCACCTCGGCCCGACTCGATCCGATCAAGGGCACGGAGGGCTGCTACGCCATCCGCATGGAATATGGCGACCCGATCCTCGCCCCGTCGGACACCGACAGCGGGGCAATCGAGCGCGACGAGGTGGCGATCACCTACCTGAGCCGGCTCCTGCCCGAGCCGCGCGACGACCTCGCCGGGATCGACGACGCCCTCTCCAAGCTCCTCGGCGGCGTCGATCGAGCAGGACAGCGGAGCGCCAGTCGAGCGTGACCCAGCCCATCGACGACACGTTGCGCTCGTACCGGGCGAGCATCGACAACATCGACGCCGCCCTCGTTCACCTGCTCGCCGAGCGGTTCAAGATCACCCAAGCGGTCGGGCGCCACAAGGCCGAGGTCGGCCTTCCGGCGATGGATCCTCAACGCGAGGCAGCGCAAGTTACCCGACTTCGGGCATTGGCGGCCGAGGCTGGTCTCGACCCTGCGTTCACCGAGGCGTTCCTACGGTTCATCCTCGACGAGGTCATTCGCCACCACGAGGAGATTTCGACCGACGACCAGAGGTCGTCGGTCGAGCAGTAGGGAACGGCCTACTTAGATCGTGGCGAGGAGGGCGGCGAGGGGGTCGAGGCCCATGCCCCCGAACTGCAGGGCCTTGGTGTGGAAGTGCTTGGGGTCGAAGGCGTCGCCGTGGCGGGCGCGCGCTGCGTCCCGCCCCTCCATCCAGATCCGCTCGCCGACCTTGTAGCTCGGCGCTTGGCCTGGCCAGCCGAGGTAGCGGTCGATCTCATCGGCCGAGTGCTTGGTCTCGCTGACCGTACGCGTCAGGAGGAACTCCAGGCCGAGCTCCGGAGTCCACCGTTCGCCCTCATGAAAACCCGTGCCGCCCGGGATCTCCAGCTCGAGGTGCATGCCGATGTCGACCACGACGCGGGCGGCGCGGAACAGCTGAGCGTCGAGCATGCCGAGGAGAACCGGATCGTCGTCGAGGTAGCCGAGCTCGCGCATCAATCGCTCGGCGTAGAGGGCCCAGCCCTCGGCGTGCCCACTCGTGCCGGCGAGCAGGCGTTGGAAGTCGTTGAGCGAGTCGCGCTGGTACACGGCCGTGGCGATCTGGAGGTGGTGTCCGGGCACGCCCTCGTGGTACACGGTGGTGACTTCGCGCCACGTCGAGAACACCTCGCGGCCCGGCTCGACGGACCACCACATCGCCCCGGGGCGTGACAGGTCGTCGCTCGGACCGGTGTAGTAGGCGCCGACCGTGCCTCCGGGCGGGGCGATCTTGCACGCCAGGGTGCGGATCGGCTCGGGGACGTCGAAGTGTGTCCGGCCGAGCTCGGCGACGGCTTCGTCGGAGAGCTGTTGCATCCAGCGTTGCAGTCCGTCCGTGCCGGCCACCTGGTAGCGGCCGTCGTTGTCGAGCTGATCGGACACCTCTCTGGGCGTGGCCCCAGGGTGAATTCGCCCGCACACCTCCTTCAGCTCGGCCTCCAGTCCCAGGAACTCCTTCCAACCCCAGTGGTAGGTCTCTTCGAGGTCGATGGCAGCGCCGAGGAAGTCGCGCGATGCCAGCGCATACACCTCGCGGCCAACCGCATCCTTCGCCGGGGCGTGCTGGCGGAGTTCCGAACGCAAGAACGTTGCCAGATCGGCGTAGGCGGCGTCGGCGACCGTGGCCGCCGCCTCCAGCTCCTCGGCGAGCGCGCCACTGCGCCCGCTCGCCGCGGCGATCGACGCGAAATACGCTTCGCCTCCTGTCGAGCCGGTGTAGGCGTCGCACTGTTCGGCACACTTGTCGACCTGGCGGACCGCCGACACGCGGCCGCGCCGCACCCCCTCGAGAAGGCTCGCCTTGTAACCGGCGAGCGCCTCGGGAACCGCCCGCATCCGCGCCACGAGGTCGGCATAGTCGTCGTCGCCGTCCTTCGGGAGGAGGTCGAAGAGCATGCGCACTTCCTGGACCGGCGAGGCGAGAACGTTGAGCGACGAAATGAAGTCCCCGGCATCGTGGCGGTCGAGATAGAGCCGCAGCCGTTCGGTGATCACGTCGGTGGCGACGCGCTCGGCTTCTCCGCCGATCGGCTGCTCGGCGGCCGCGTCCAACGTTCTTCTCGCGAGGTCGGCGGCTTCGTCGAGGCCGGCTGGTGAGAAGTCGTCGAGCAGACGGTCGCTCGGCCGGCCGATGTACACAGCGGCCATCGGGCTCAGCGCCGCGATGTCGCGAACGAAGTCGTTGGAGATCTGGTCGATGGTCATCAAGTCCGACGCTACCCACTCCGCTTCGGTGCGCGAATTGGTTGCACCTCGACCAATTTGCGCATCAAGGGAGGCCGGACCCAGCTAGGCCGCGCCATGGACGACGGTTCCGCCGATCATCGTCAGGGCAACGATCGGCACGCCCGGGCGGTAGACGAAGTCGATCGGCGAACTGGCATCGAGGACGATCAGTTCCGCTCGTGAACCCGGGGACAATCTGCCGATGTCGTCGCGTCGCAGGGCCGCGGCGCCACCGGCGGTCGCCGCCAGGATCGCCTCATCGGGGGTCATCCGCAGTTCACGTACGGCGAGGGCGACGCAGAACGGCATCGACGTCGTGTAACTGGATCCCGGGTTGCAGTTGGCCGCCAACGCCACCGTGACGCCGGCATCGAGCGCTCGCCGGGAGTCGGGATACGGCTGGCGGGTCGAGAAGTCCGTGGCCGGAAGGAACGTCGCCACCGTCGGACTCCCCGACAGCGCCTCGATGTCGCGATCGTCGAGATACGTGCAGTGGTCGACGGACGCGCAGCCCATCTCGACCCCGAGAAGGACACCGTCACCGGGCCCGAGTTGGTTGGCGTGGAGGCGGAGCCCCAACCCGGCGCCGCGACCGGCCTCGAGCACGGCGCGACACTGCTCCGCCGTGAACGCGCCGGTCTCACAGAAGGCGTCGACCCAGCGAGCGTGCGGCGCGCACTGGGCGAGCATCTCGCCACAGACGAGTGCGACGTAGTCGTCGGAACGCCCGCCGTACTCGTCGGGAACGACGTGGGCGCCGAGGAACGTGGTCTCCGTCGTCAGCTCACGAGCCAACCGCAGGAGGCGGGCTTCGTGGTCCGTCGACAAGCCGTAGCCGGACTTGATTTCGATCGTGGTCGTCCCGGCTCGATGTGCCTCGGCGAGGAGCGCCCTCGATCGTCGGCGCAGCTCGTCGTCGTCTGCCTGCCGGGTCGCCTCGACCGTCGCGTGGATGCCGCCCGCCGCGTACGGGGCACCGGCCATCCTGGCGGCGAACTCCGCAGACCGGTCTCCGGCGAATACGAGGTGGCTGTGGCTGTCGACGAAGCCGGGCATCACACAGCGACCGAGGGCGTCGAGGGACGTGTCGGCAACGGGCGCTCGACCCGTGCCGACCTCGACCACGACCCCGCCCTCGACGACCAGCCACGCCCCGGTGAGCTCGCCGGTGGGACCGTTGCCGCTGGTCGGGTCGTTGGTGAGCAGCCGACCGATCCCCCGGATCACCGTCGCGGCGGCACTCATCGAACGGCCGCCCAGGCCTCGCCGATCGATTGCTCGAGCGCGGACACGACGTCGACACGCTGGTGGACACCGTCCCTGACGACGGTGTCGCCACCGACGACAACATGGGAGATGTCGGTCGGGGCAGCAGCGAAGAGAGCCGCTGCCAGAGGATCGGTCAGGCGATCTGTTCCGGCCAGGCGCGGATTGTCGAAGGAGACCGTCACGAAGTCGGCGAGGGCGCCAACTGCCAACCTGCCGCCATCCGACCAGCCGAGGCTCTCGTAACCGATCGTCGATGCGGCGGTGAGCAGATCTGCCGGAACGTGGGTACCGCGCTGCATGGAGCGCAACCGTTCGTCGAGCTCGACCGCCCTCGTCTCCTCGAACGGATCGATCACCGCGTGTGAGTCTGACCCGACGCACATCTCGACACCGGCGGCGCGCCACGCCGCCGTCGGACCGATCCCGTCGGCCAGCTCGCGCTCTGTCGTCGGGCAGATGCAACAACGTGACCCCGTGGAGGCGAAGCGCTCGATGTCGGCGGGCGTGACGTGGGTGGCATGCACGGCGGTGAACCGCGGGCTCAGCGCCCCGGCCGCGCCGAGCAACTCGGTCGGCGTGAGGCCGTGGGCAGCGAGGCAGTCAGCGTTCTCCTGAGGCTGCTCCGAGACGTGGGCATGGAGCGACAGCCCCTGCTCGTCCGCCCACGTCGCAATCGCTCCGATCGAGTCCGGGTCGACGGCTCTGACCGAGTGGACCGCAGCGCCAATACGGCACGCCTCGGACACGTCGAGCTCGGCGACCCTGTCGATCCATTGCTCCGCCGTCCCATCGCTGAACCGCAATTGCACCTCGTTCACCGGCTCGTCGACACCGCCGCGTAGATAACACGTGTCGAGCAACGTCATCCTGATGCCGGCCCGGTCGGCCGCCCTGACGAGCCGGCGGCCGAGGTCGTTGCGATCGCCGTAGGGAGCCCCGCCCGGTTGATGGTGGAGGTAGTGGAACTCGCCGACGACGGTGTAGCCGGCGAGCACCATCTCGGCAAAGGTCGCGGTCGCCAGGCCCTCGAACGTGTCCGGGTCGAGGGTGGCGGCGAGCTCGTACATCCGATCGCGCCATGTCCAGAACGTGCCGCCTGCGGAGTGTGTTCGACCGCGCAGGGCGCGGTGGAAGCTGTGGCTGTGGGCGTTGGCGAAGCCCGGCAGCGTCAGGCCGTCCAACCGCGTGGCGCCATTCGGTGGCCCAGCGACGTCACGCTCTATCGCAGTGATGCGGTCACCGGCGGTGCGAATCACCACCGCGCCGGCGGCCTCTTCGCCGCCCAGCCACGCCTGCTCGCACCAGAACACCGGTCGCTACGAACCGACCCGTTGGACGAACTCGGTGATCCGCTCCACGAAAGCGTCACGATGGAAGCGCTCGAACTGCTCCCACGTCGTGAATGTCGTCGGGTCGGTGACGCGGTCCAGGAACAGCCTGCCGTCGAGGTGGTCGCATTCGTGCTGGTAGGTGCCCGCCGTCAGTCCGCGCTTGATCCCGTCACGGGGCCGGCCACGCTCGTCGAGCGAGCGCACCCTGATGTTCACGTGCCGGTTGACCATTCCACGCAGGTTGGGCACCGACAAGCAGCCTTCGTTGATCTCGACGAGCTCGTCGTCGATCGGCTCGATGACCGGGTTGACGACAACCGTGAGCGGGATCGGCGGCTTGTACGGGTAGCGCTTGTTGTCGTTGACCTCGATCACGGCGACGCGAAGCGGGACGCCGATCTGATTGGCAGCGATACCGGCGCCGTTGGCGTGGCGCATCGTGTCGATGAGATCAGCGATCAGGCCCTGGATCTCCGCCCCGGTGATATCCGCCGGATCGACATCGGTGGTGTTCCGGCGCAGCACCGGATGACCAACCGTGACGATCTCACGGACCGTCACGCGCCACCCTCCCACAGCACCGGGAAGAGAGGATGGTCAAGCGGCGCGCCAGGAGGCAGCTCGTCGGCAAGGCCGGGAAATGGCGGAGACGTGTCCCACGGCCGGGGTGCGTGGACCATGTCGTCGCCCAGGAAGCGCACCGACAGCACCCTGCGGCGCCGGCCGAGCCCAACCCCGCCGGCGGCGTGCAGCGTCAGCATGTGGAAGAACACGGCGTCGCCAGGCTCGAGCTCCCAGCCGATGACGCGATAGTCGTCGGGTTGCTCCTCGATCGGTGGCAGCTCGGCGAGGGCACCGTCGGGGAACCACTTCGCCTCGCCGTCGAGGAACGACCGTGGCATGTACCACGGCCCGTGGTGCGAGCCGGCCACGAACTCGAGGGAGGACTCGCGAGCGACGGGATCGACGGGAAACCACATCGAGGCATTGAGCCGGCCGTCGACGTTGTAGTACGGGACGTCCTGGTGCCACGGTGTGCGCTGCGCCGTTCCCGGTTCCTTGACGAGCACGTGGTCGTGATAGAGCCGCACCGTCGTCGAGCCCATCAACACCCCGGCGATCTCGGCGGCTGGCGACTCGACGATGAACCGGCGCATCGGCTCGATGCGCTGCCAGTTGCAGAAATCCTCGACGAACGCTCCGTCACTGCTGTCGCTCGCCCGCTTGGCGTACGGCGACAGGTCGGCGAGGTTGGCGTCGATCGCCTCGCGAGCGAGTTCGATGAACTCTGCGCTGAACGCGCCGCGCACGCATACCGCTCCATCGCGCCAGAACTTGCCCTCGATGTTCATTGCTCGTCCATTGGAATTCGCACGCCGCGCTCGGCAGCAACCTCGCGGGCGCGGTCGTAACCGGCGTCGACGTGGCGGATCACGCCCATCCCTGGGTCGGTCGTCAGCACTCGTTCCAGCTTGGCCGCGGCGAGATCGCTGCCGTCGGCGACGCACACCATCCCGGCGTGGATCGAACGACCGATGCCAACGCCTCCCCCATGGTGGATGCTCACCCAGGTCGCTCCGCTGGCGGTGTTGACGAGAGCGTTGAGTAGTGGCCAGTCGGCGATGGCGTCGGAGCCGTCGATCATTGCTTCGGTTTCCCGGTAGGGCGACGCAACCGAACCGGAGTCGAGGTGGTCGCGCCCGATGACGATCGGCGCCGAGACGTCGCCGCGGCGGACCATCTCGTTGAAGCGCATCCCGAGCCGGTGCCGCTCGCCGTAGCCGAGCCAGCAGATCCGCGCCGGAAGGCCCTGGAACGTCACGCGCTCGCCGGCGAGGGCGATCCAGCGGTGCAGCGCTGCGTCGCCGGGGAACTCCTCGAGCACGGCACGGTCGGTCGCGGCGATGTCGGCCGGATCCCCGGACAGGGCAACCCACCGGAACGGCCCCTTACCCTCACAGAACAGCGGGCGGATGTAGGCCGGGAGGAAGCCGGGGTAGTCGAAGGCGCGGTCGAATCCACCGAGGGCGGCCTCCGTGCGCAGGCTGTTGCCGTAGTCGAAGACCTCGGCGCCCTTGTCGGCGTAGGTGACCATCGCCGCGCAGTGAGCCGCCATCGACAATCGCGCCCGGCGGACCAGTTCGTCGGGCTGGGTGCGCGCCAACTCGGCCATCGCCTCCAGGGTGAGGTCGGCCGGCACGTAGGACAGCGGGTCGTGGGCGCTCGTCTGGTCGGTGACGATGTCGGCCGGGAAGTCCTCCTCGACCAGCCTCGGCAACACGAGCGCGGCATTTCCGGTAACGCCGACGGACAGGGCCTGGCGGGCGTCACGGGCGGCGACGCAGCGAGCCATGGCGTCATCGAGCGAGTCGGCGAGCTCGTCGAGGTAGCGGTGCTCGATGCGACGGGCGATCCGTTCGGGGTCGACGTCGACACACAACGCCACCCCGCCATTCATCGTGATCGCCAGCGGTTGTGCACCGCCCATGCCACCGAGGCCGGCCGTGACCGTGATCGTCCCGGCCAGCGATCCGCCGAACCTGCGCCTGGCGATCTCGGCGAAACATTCGTAGGTGCCCTGGAGGATTCCCTGCGTGCCGATGTAGATCCACGAACCCGCCGTCATCTGCCCGTACATCGTCAGGCCGAGCGATTCGAGACGGCGGAACTCGGTCCAGTTGGCCCATTCGGGCACCAGGTTGGAGTTGGCCAGGAGCACCCGCGGCGCCCACTCGTTGGTGCGGAACACGCCGACCGGCTTGCCCGACTGGACGAGCAGCGTCTCGTCGTCGTCGAGGCTTCGCAACGTCGAGCAGATCGCGTCGAAGGCCTCCCACGATCGGGCCGCCCGACCCGTGCCGCCATACACCACGAGGTTGTCGGGGTCCTCAGCGACTTCGGGGTCGAGGTTGTTCATCAGCATCCGCAGCGGCGCCTCGGTCTGCCAGCTGCGGCACGTCAACGCCGTGCCCCGCGGGGCCCGGACTTCACGGGCTCCGCCGCCGTTCACGGCGAACCGCCCGAGCCGATGCCGGCGAGCGGGCCGACCACCGCCTCCACGGCGTCGACGAGACCTCCGGACATCACCAGCGCTTCGGCGACGGCGAGCTCGGGCGCCTGCCAGCGGTCCGGGCCGTGGCCGGCCACGCCGGCGTCACGGAGGGCGGTGACTGCCGCCGCCGTTGCGGCCGCCGGCCGAAGTGGGGCGCGGAGGTCGAGTCCACGAGCCGCGCAGACGAGCTCGCAGGCGAGGATCCGCCCGAGGTTGCCGACGGAGCGGCGTAGCTTGCGCGCTGCGCTCCATCCCATCGACACGTGATCTTCCTGCATCGCCGACGTCGGAATCGAGTCGACGCTGGCCGGGGCCGCCAAACGGCGATTCTCGGCGACCATCGCCGCCTGCGTGTAGTGCACGATCATCAGGCCGGAATTGACGCCGGCGTCCTCGACGAGGAACGGCGGCAGCCCGTGGGATCGGGTGCGGTCGAGCAGTCGATCGGTACGCCGCTCGGCGATCGAACCGGTCTCGGCGCAGGCGATCGCCAGGTAGTCGCATTGCAGCCCGACGGGTGCCCCGTGAAAGTGTCCGCACGACTCGACGCGACCGTCGGGCAAGACCGTGGGATTGTCGATCGCCGAGCGCAGCTCGATATCGGCCGTGCCGATCGCCGTGGCGGCCGCGTCACGGGCGGCGCCGTGCACCTGCGGGGTGCACCGCAACGAGTAGGCATCCTGAACCCGTGGATCGTCGGTGCGATGGCTGGCGACGATCGCGCTGCCCTCGAGGAGCACCCGGAGGTTGGCTGCCGACGCCGTTTGCCCGGCGTGCGGACGCAGAGCCATCAGGTCGGCGGCGAACGCCCGGTCGGTCCCCATCAGCGCCTCGACCGACATCGCCGCGGTGACGTCGGCTGTGCGCAACAGCACGTCGAGGTCGTCGATGGCGAGGACGAGCATGCCGAGCATGCCGTCGGTGCCGTTGATCAGCGCCAGACCCTCCTTCGCCTGCAACGTGATCGGGGCGATGCCGGCCGCAGCCGCCGCCGTGGCGCACTCCCCTTCCCCGATCAGGGCGAGGGCGACGTGGGCGAGCGGAGCGAGATCGCCGCTCGCCCCGAGTGACCCGTGTTCCGGAACGGTCGGCGTGATCCCGGCGTTGAGTAGTTCGACGATGCGCTCGACGACGACCGGGCGAACCCCGGAATAGCCCAACGCCAGCGACCGGGCCCGCAGCAGCATCATCGCCCTGACCACCTCGTCCTCCACGGGGGGACCCATCCCGGCGGCGTGCGAGCGGATCAGTGAGCGCTGCAACTCCTCGCGGCGGTCGGCGGGGATCACCGTGGTGGCGAGCGACCCGAACCCGGTGGACACGCCATACACCGGCTCGGCGGCGTCGGCGTGGGCGGCGACGAGCCGGGCGCTTGCCTCGAGTGCTTCCCGCGCCTCGGGGCCGACCGCCACGTTGGCGCCGCGGCGGGCGACCTCGACGACAGCGTTCCGGTCGAGCCCACTGGGCGTCAGGACCACGAGCGCCTCGTTCACTGTCGAGGACCCCGCGATTCAGGCACCTTGCTGCGCTTATGTCGAACCAGAAGACCCCGCGGGCTTGAACTCTTTGGTCTCGTTGGCGACGTTGGTGGCGCCGACCATGCCAAAGACGTGACGGCCGCCGAGTGGGCGATGGATTTGTCGTCAGCAGCGCCGCAGGATCGCGGCAGCGTCGCCGCCGTCGACACCACCTGCTTCCGGAGCCGACACACCTGACCGGCGCGGCAAGCGAACCCACGGGAACGTGAGAAGCGCCCCATCTTGTTCCTCTCAGCCGACACAGACGACCTACGCACTCGACTCATACATACTCGATCGTGAAGGCGACGATGACCGCCCCACTCGTCCCTCCGGTGGGCTCGATGTGGACGTTGGCCGTGCGCTCGAAGCCGGTCATCGTGAAGTCGACCGTCCCGTCGGCGTCCGAGGTAGGACATCGTTGCCTGAGGAGACCACCTGAGCAGGTCGTGGCCTGATTGACTTGGACTGAGTGACGACGCCCTCCGCAGCGCCCGGTCGGGCACAGCCCGGCGCTGCGGCGGGATTGTCGTTCGACCGCGTCCAGATGACGTTTCCGGACGGCACCGAAGCCGTTGCCGACGCAACGTTCCGCGTCGGCAGCGGCGAGTTCGTCACTGTCGTCGGGCCGTCCGGGTGCGGCAAGTCGACGCTGCTTCGCATCGCCTCCGGCCTCCTCGAAGCGACCGGAGGGTCAACGAGCATCGAGGTAGACGAGCGAGCGAGCGGCAAGCAGCGGCCTGCGTGGCCGGGGAACGCAATGATCGGCTATGTCTTCCAGGACCCGACGTTGATGCCATGGCGGACCGTCCGCGGCAACGTCGAGTTGCTCGCCGAGTTGGACGGCCTGCCGCGGGAGCAGCGACGGCGACTCGGCCAGCAGGCCATCGACCTCGTCGGCCTCACTGGGTTCGAACATCACTATCCGAAGTCGCTGTCCGGCGGGATGCGGATGCGCTGCTCGCTGGCGAGGACGTTGACGCTGCAGCCACCGATCATGTTGTTCGACGAGCCGTTCGGGGCCGTCGACGAGATCACCCGGGAACGCCTCAACGAGGAGACGCTTCGGCTCTTCGACGATCAGCGCTTCGCCGGTCTGTTCATCACCCACTCGATCTCCGAGGCGGTGTTCCTGAGCTCGCGGGTGCTCGTGATGTCGCCTCGACCGGGCCGGATCATCGCCGAGATCGACGTGCCCCTCCCGTATCCCCGCGATCCCGACCTGCGCTTCGACCGGCAGTTCGCGGCGATCAGTGCCGAGGTATCCCACACACTGCGGGCCGGTGGACAATGACCGTCCCTGATCCGAGCAACACGGCTGCGGCGGCGCCCGTGGTCGTCGAGTCGCCGCTCGTGCGCACCGATCGGCGCGGCACCGTGCTGCAACGGACGGTTGCCGCCGTGGTGCCACCACTCGTCGTGCTCGCGCTGCTCGTCGGTGCGTGGTACTTCGTGTCCTACGTCGTGCTCGAGCCGCGCCGCCGGTTCCTCCTGCACCCACCGCACGAGGTCGTCCGCGAGGGCTTCCTCGATCGGGACAACTTCGCCGAGATTCTCGACGGGCTGTGGTCAAGCATCCAGGTGGCAGCGGTCGGCCTGGCCGTCTCGATCGTGCTCGGCGTGTCGATCGCAGTCGTCATGAGCCAGGCGAAGGTCATCGAACGGGCCTGGTTCCCGTTCCTCGTCACGCTGCAAGCGATTCCCATCCTCGCCCTCGTCCCGATGATTCAGTTCTGGTTCGGCACGGACTGGCGATCCAGGGTGCTCGTGTGCGTGATCATCTCGTTCTTTCCCATCGTGCTCAACACGCTGTTCGGCTTGCTGTCTGCGGATGCTGGGCTGCACGACCTGATCACCCTGCACCGCGGCGGCCGGTGGACGAGGTTGACGAAGGTGATGTTCCCGAGTGCTCTGCCGGCAATGTTCGCCGGGCTGCGCATCGCCGCGGGGCTGTCCGTGATCGGCGCCATCGTCGGTGACTTCTTCTTCGGTCTCGGTGACCGCGGCCTCGGGCAGTTGATCCGCAAGTATTCGGCGAACACGAACTATGGCGAACAACTGCTCGCGGCTGTCATCATGTCGTCACTGCTCGGGATCACGGTGTTCTTGTCGTTCGGCGCGTTGCAGCACGCAGTGATCGGAAAGTGGTACGACTCGAAGTCAGGTGGCGGCCGGTAGGCCGCCGATGTCCCCAGGAGCAATCGATGATCAACAAGCGCCCCGTGGTCGGGCTCCTCGCGATTGCCAGCATCCTGGCGATCCCGTCGCTGAGCCAGGCAACAACGTTGCCGCCGCCATCGTCGTCGGAACCTGCTGGAGATTCAGTCGCCGGCGAGCCGGTCGACCTCAGCACCGTGTGTCCGGGGACGATCGTCATCCAAACCGACTGGTTCCCCGAGTCCGAGTACGGCGCCGTGTACAACCTCCTCGGCGACGACTACGAGATCGACACCGACAACAAGATCGTCTCCGGTTCGCTCATCGCCGAAGGACGACCGACCGGAGTCGACATCGAGATTCGCGCCGGCGGGGCAGCCGGCAGCGGCGATGTCGAAACGTTGATGTACTCGGACGACGACATCACGTTCGCCTTCGGAACGACGGACGGGCAGATCCTCGCCTGGGAGAACACGCCGTTGATGTCGGTGGTCGCCCCGTTGGAGATCAGCCCGCTGATGATCATGTGGGATCCGGCGACGTATCCCGACGTCACGTCGATCGCCGACCTCGGTGAGCAGGAGATCACGATCAACGCCTTCGCCGGCCAGACATTCACCGCGGTGCTCGTGGCGATGGGTGTCCTGTCGGACGATCAGGTCGACCCGTCCTACGACGGCGGGCCTTCGAGGTTCATCTCCGAGGACGGGGCCATCGCCCAGCAGGGTTTTGCCTCGTCCGAGCCGTTCCAGTACGAGGAGGTCTTCGAGGACTGGGCGCGTCCGGTCGAGTTCGAGTTGATCCATGACGCCGGGTTCCAGACCTATTCGCAGACACTGGCGATCCGCCCGGACGACCTGGAACCGCTACGACCGTGTCTGGAGGCGTTCGTTCCGGTGGTGCAGCGCTCCGCCGTCGAGTTCGTCACCGACCCGGCACGCGCAAACGCGGCGATCGTCGACATCGTCGAGCAGTACGACACGTTCTGGGTGTACACGCCGGAGCTCGCCGAGTTCTCGGTGCAGACACAGGCTGAGCTCGGCCTCACCGGCAACGGCGCCGACGAGGTGATCGGCAACCTCGATGCGGCGAGGGTCGAGACGCTGCTCCAGCAGGTGCGCGATGCTGGTCTCGAAGTTCCCGACGAACTCGAAGCGACCGCGCTCTACACCAACGAGTTCATCGACGACACCGTCGGTCTCTGACAGCCGTCCATGCAGCTGACGATCACCGCCGCCATCCAAGCACGCTGGGCCCATCGCGTCGACGGGTTGATCCACTCGCACGCCTGGACGGTCGAAGCGACGGTCGAAGGCCCGGCCAACGCCGACAAGGTGATCCCCGCCGACGACCTCGAGAAGCTGTTGCGGGATCGCGTGCAGCCGTGGGCAGGGCATTACCTCACGGACAAGGACGTCGGGATGTGGCAGACGTACACCCCGCTCGTCTGGGATCGGGAGCCGACCGTCGAGGAGATCGTCCGTCAATTGTGGCGGGCCCTCGCCGAAGAAGTCGACGGTCTCGTCGAGGTCGCCCTCCACGAGTCCACCGAGTTCGACCGCTCGCGCACCGTCCGCCTGCGGGCGTGCCCGGAGGATGATGCTTGAACTAGGGCACCAAACGCGCGACAACTGGTGGTGGTGGACGAGAACCGGCAGTGTCCCTACTGCGACCTCATCTTCAGCTATCACAACGAGGTCAAGGAGCACATCATGCTCGATCATCGCGAGCATGCCGAGGTGGTCGCCGGGATCGAGCCGCACGAGCTCCCCCACGCCTGATCGGCGCAGCTTGGCTGAGCTGGCATGACAGAGCTCCGCCGGGTCGTCGTGGTCGGCATCGACGTCGGCGGCACAAAGACCAACAGCACCGCACTCGACGTCACGGGAAGCTTCCTCGTCGACCAGATGGCCGAGGTAGCGAGCCGCGTCGACGAAGGTCCCGACGCCGCCCTCGATGCAATCGCGACGTCGATGGAGGTCGCCCTCACCGCCGGTGGTGTGCCGGACGCGGCGGTCCTCGCCGTTGGCCTCGACACGCCGGGACCGGCGAGCGCCACCGGGGTGATCTCCTCGAAGGGATCGACCAACTTCCAGCAGCCGGCGTGGCGCGACTACGACATCCGCTCGGCCGCCGAGTCACGCCTCGGTATCCCGGTGATCTACAACAACGACGGCAATGCCGCCGCCCTGTACGCCCACGAGCATCTCTTCGGCGTCGACGCCGTGCACCGCTCGTCCGTGGCGGCGATCGTCGGAACCGGGCTCGGCGGGGGCGTCGTGGAGCACGGCCTCATCGTGCGCGGCGCCTCCGGCATGGCCGGAGAGTTCGGTCACGTGCGGATCTCGATGGACGGTCTGCTCGAGCAAGACCAACCCGTGCCCCGCTGCAACTGTGGCCTCGCCGGTGATCTCGAGTCGATCGCTTCGCTGAGCGGTATCGAACGCAACCTGCTCCCGTACTGGCTCCAGCGCTACCCCGACCATCCGCTTGCCGAGATCGCTGCCACGTCGCCGAGTGGCGCCGCCCGAGCAGTGCGCGGCCTCGGCGAGCAGGGCGACGAGCTGGCGCTACGTGTCTTCGCCCAGCAAGCCCTGGCGATCGGCCGGATGTTCACGATCGCGTCCAATTACACCGATCCGGACGCCTACCTCGTCGGCGGTGGCGTCGTCGAGTCGGCGCCCCATTTCCGCGACTGGTTCCTCGACGCCGTGCGAGCCGCGACTTCCCTGCGCGATGAGCAACGGGCCGTCGCCAGTTTCGCGGTGGTCGCCGACCTCGACATGGCCGGCGCCAGAGGCTCGGCACTCGCTGCCCTGCGCGCCATCCGTCCCGAACGCGATTTGGCGATTTGAGTGATGTCTCGCTGTTGCCCTCACGATCGTGCATGTGTCTGCTAGCACTTCTGCGTAACGTTGCGGAAGAACGGTTCCCGCTGCAATGGACGCGAAAGGAGGTTGGCGTGGCCGCACCGGTGCTGCTGCTCGACGCCGCCTGGCGTATCGATCGGGTGATCGACGCCGAGCGCGCCTGCGAGCTGCTGGTGATGAACCGCGCCGTCCCGGCGTCCGAGGAGATTGCCACGGTGATGCATTCGCCGTCGCTGACCGTCGAAGTTCCGTCTGTCGTCGCCCGCTTGGGCGTGTTGCACCCGTGTGAGCTGCGTCCGCCCACCTACTCACCGCGCCGCGTCCGGTTGCGCGACGGGCATCTGTGCCAGTTCGTGATCAGCGGCCAACCATGCGGGCGCCGTGGCGACTCCGTGGACCATCTCCTGCCCCGCTCGCTCGGCGGCGACGATTCGTGGCTCAACGTCGTGGCCGCCTGCCGGGCCCACAACGGCACGAAGTCACACAAGACGATGGAGCAGATGCACAACCTCCACGGGTGGTCGCTGAAGCGCCTTCCGTTCGTGCCCTCGCGCACGGCGCTCGTTGCCGCTGCCCTGCGTGATCGCCATCCTGCCTGGGAGCCGTTCCTCGCCGTCGCCTGAGTCGCGATTTTCATGTAACGCGCCGTCGCCGCGGGCGATGTGTCGGGTGACGAGGCGCTCATCCCGGGTGCCGCGAGCGAGAGGACCGAATTCGATGTTCCCCAGACGACGCGCCTTGGTGGCGATCACCCTGGCGACGCTGACGACGACCGGCGTGGCGACTGTCGCCACCGCAATCGGCCAGACGCCTTCGAGCGCCGCGACGTCGAGCGACGCCAGTAGCAGCACGCCGACCACGGTTGACGACGATGACTGCACCCCCGAGGAGGTCGCCACCCTCGTACGTGCCGGCGCCCTGCCCGTGATCGTCGTCGACGGCCTGTCCGTTGTCGTCGTGGACGACGACCTCTGCGACCGAGACGACCGTGAGGATGATGACGACTGCCTCGACGACGCCACGAGCACCTCGGTGAGCAACTCGGTGAGCAACTCGGCCAGCGTCCCCGGCAACACCGTCGACGACGAGGACGACGATGACTGCGATGAGGACAACTCCGGCCCCGGCAATGCCGACGATCGAGACCACGACGACGATGATGATGACGATGACGACAACTCGGGTCCCGGCAACGCCGACGACGATCGTGATGACGACGATGACGATGACGACGACGACCGCACGTCGACATCAACGGCGACCACTACCGCAAACTCAACGGCGACGTCGGTCTCGACCTCGGTGACGACGCCGAGTGGCGGCGGTGGCGACGACTCCGGTGGCGACGACGACGACTCCGGTCCAGGTAGCGGCGACGACGACGACGATGGCTCGGGTGGCGACGACGACAACTCCGGCAGTGGCTCCGGTGGCGACGACGAAAGCTCCGGGAGCGGCTCTGGAAGCGGGGGCGGCGACGACTGATTCGACTCTCGTGCCGAGACCGCACAGAGGCGCACCCCTACGATGGCGTCGCCTGCCGCCGCCTGCGCCCGCCGCCGGCCGGCAGGCGACGCACCGTGACCGCTGATGTGCCAATCGATGTCGACGACCAGTCAGCCGACCGTTCCGTCGGAGATGACCTGGGATCCTCGGGAGCGCGCCGGCTCGCCGAGCGAGCCGCCGCCGGTGACCACGACGCCTGGGAGCAGATCTTCCGGTCGGCCTACCCACGCCTGTGGGCCTACGCCACTCACCACCTCGGCCGCAACACCGCGGATGATGTCGTGAGCGAGACGATGACACGCGCCGTCAATGGAATCTCCGGATTCCGGTGGAACGCGGCAGGGATCGACCCGTGGCTATTCGGCATCGCCCGCCGAGTCGTCGCCGACCACCATCGCCGCGCCGGCCGGATGCGTCGGTGGTCGCGTGCCGTGGCCGCCCCCGCCGTCGCACTCCCGGCGGATGTTGTCGAGATCGCCGACGAGCACGCCGCCGTCCGGGCCGCCTTCAACCGGCTGTCAGCCGACGATCGCGAGATCCTCGAGCTGCGGATCATCGCCGGATTGTCTCCCGAGCAGACAGCAATGCTGCTCGGTAAGCGCCCGGGAGCGATTCGCACTGCCCAGTCTCGGGCGCTCGCCCGCCTTCGCAAGCGATTGGGACCGCCATGACCGACGAGCAACTCCGCGACGAGCATTTGCTCCAACGCCTCGGTGCTGCACTCGTCCCAGCCGCCGCGCCGACAGTACCGCCACCGACGGCGATGCAGGATCTGCACAGGGTGATCGACGCCAGCCGTGCGGCCGGTGCCGTGCCGGCAGGACGGCGCCCGAGGCTGCTCACCGTAGCCGTCGGCGCCACGCTCGCAGCTGCGTGTGTCGGCATCGCAGTGGTCGCAACGTCGATGCCCCGCTGGAGCCGTGAAACGGCGACGCGGGTGACCGTGGTCACGACGTCACCAGCGTTCGGGGCGGTCGTCGAGCGTCAGCGCTTGCTGGACGCTGCACTCGACGATGGCGACATCGACCAGGTTCTGATCGAGTCAGCACGTCTGCGCTTCGCGCTCGCCAACCTCTCCGCCGGCGAGGTGGCTCCCATCCGGGACGAGATCGAGGCGTTGCTCGAACGCGCCGACACATTCCTTCAGCGACGAGGTGCCGACGACGACGAGACGCCTGCGATCTCGCCAGCTGACACGTCGACGACGCAACCTGGCGAGGTCACCGCCACGACCCAGCCCGCGACATCTGCACCGGGCAGGACAACTCCTCGAGTTCAGCCGTCGGCGACGGCATCGTCGGTGACCACACCCGACGACGATGTGGACGACATCGCCCAGGAGATCGACGACGACAACTCCGGTCCAGGTGGTGGCGGCCCCGACGACCCCGATGACAACAGCGGTCCGGGAGGGGGTGGGGGCGATCCCGGTCCCGACGGTGTTCCCGATGACGACAGTGGCTCAGGGAGCGGCTAAGGCGGATCGATAGCCGTCGGCCGGAGCACGGGCCGCACGGACTCGTAGGCACGGGCCGCCCGGAGCACGAGCGAGTCGGCGAACATCGGGCCGACGAACTGCACGCCGATGGGCAGGCCGGTAGTCGTGAGGCCGCATGGGACCGTGCACGCCGGTTGCTGGGTCAGGTTGAACGGGTAGGTGAACGGCGTCCACCCAAGCATCGACTCGGGGGTCAGCGGCCTGTACCCTGCCGGCCTCGCCTCGAAGGCCGGCACCGCGACGGTTGGGGTGACGAGCACGTCGTAGTGCTCCATGAACTGACGCATCCGTGAGCCCAGCTCGCCCCGCCGGAGCACGAGTTGCTGGACCGTCAGGCTGCTCAGCGGCTCCCCGAGCCGTGCCTCGGCGGCGAAGTCGGGATCGGTGACGGCCTGCTGGTCGGCGCTGAGCTGGTTCCACAGCGTCCACGCCCCGGTGAACCACAGTCCAGTCGTGATCTCCAACGGGTCGTCGAACCCCGGATCGACGGCCTCGACGACAGCGCCGTGGGCGGCAAGCTCCCCGACCGCGGCATCGACGGCGGCGGCGACCTCAACGTCGACGTGGTCGACGTAGCCGAGCGTCGGCGAGTAGGCGACGCGCAGGCCGACGATTCCGTCATCGAGTCCCGCGAGATGATCGGCATCCGTCGGGGGCAACGACGTCCAGTCCCGTGCGTCGGGACGCTGCATCACGGTCAGCATCAACGCCGCATCGGCAACGCTCATCGTGTGCGGTCCGATGTGCGACACCGTGCCGAACGGCGACAGCGGGTATGCCGGGACGCGTCCGAAGCTCGGCTTCAGCCCGACGTTGCCACAGAACGCCGCTGGGATGCGGACCGACCCGGCTCCATCCGTGCCCACCGCTAGCGGCCCGAGTCCGGCCGCAACCGCAGCTGCGGTGCCTCCTGAAGACCCGCCCGGTGTCTTCGTGGCGTCCCACGGATTGCGCGTGATGCCGGTCAACGGGGAATTGGTCTCTGCCTTGCAACCGAACTCCGGCGTCGTCGTCTTGCCAAGCAAGACCGCGCCCGCCTCGCGCAGCCTCGCCGTCACCGGAGCGTCGACGTCCCACGGTCCGGCGGGGTCGATCGTGCGGCTGCCGCGCAGCGTCGGCCACCCGACGCGTCAGCACGATGTCCTTGATCGACACCGGTACGACCATCGAGCGCGCCAACCGGTTCGCCGGCCTGCCAGCGCGCCTCACTCGCCCGCGCCGCCTCCATCGCCTCGTCGGCGGCGACGAGGGCGAAGCAGTTGAGCACCGGGTTGAGCCGGTCGATGCGCTCGAGCACGGCCGCCGTCACTTCCACCGGCGACGCCGACCGGCGTCGGTAGAGATCGAGCAGTTCAGTGGCCGTGCGCTGGGTGAGATCGCTCACGACGTGATCCTCTCACGCCGTCAGTTCGAAGCTCGGAGGAGCCCGGCTGGCGATCTCGGCAAGGGCTTCACTGAACTCGGCAGCGACCGATTCGGCCGTCGGTGGCCTCGCAGGTGCCGAATTCGTCGGGGTCCGGTCGATGGTGAACCCCTCGTCGTAGACGTTGCCGTCGGGGGTCCGCCAGCAGGTGCGCCGGTCGGAGAAGAGCTGCAGCGTCCAACCGCCCTCGTGGACGAGGTGATGGTGGCGCTCACACAGCGGAACCAGATTGTCGAGATTGGACAATCCGCCACGCTCCCAGTAGGTGACGTGATGGATCCGGCACGCGTCGAACGGCACGGTGCAGTGCGGATGAGCGCACGTTCGGTACATCGCACGCAGGGCTCGCCGTTGCGCCCGGTTGGCCAAGCGGCACTGGCGACCGACATCAAGAACCTCACTCGCGCCCCCGAGCACGATCGGCACGATGTTCGCGTCGCAGAACAACCGGCGCACGATCTCGACGGGCAATGGCTGCCCTTCGGAGGTCTCGCACGTCGTGTGGCCGTGGAGGCCGTCGAGCAGCGTCTGATAGTCGATGAGCACCGACACCTCCGGCGGCACCCGCTCGTCGCCACCGGCTCGTGCCCCGGTGAGCAGCTCGACGACGACGTCGGCCTGCAGCTGATCCCAGGTGCGGTCGTCGTTGCGCTGGTCGGCAGCCCGGGCGGTCGCCGAGGCGGCGTTGATCGCCGTCCAGACCCGGGCATCCGCCAACGGATCCAACGACAACAACGTCTTGCACATCCCGGTGTGCTTGTCGACCCAGCGACGCACGTTGCGATCGCGGCGCAACCGCTCGTGTCGCGTCAGCCCGCCGTCATCAGACAGGCCACGCGCGAGATCGCGGCACTCGCGATCGAACTGCTCCGGCGACATCGACCCCGCAGCAGCGACCAGCGCCTGCTCGTGACCGGCCAATCGATCCTTAGCGTCGTCGTCGAGCTGGCGCGTTGCGTTGGCGAGGGCATCAACATGGCCGGCTGACACCGTGCCCTCGGCGAGTGCCGTGCCGACGGCGGGCAGCTTCTCGCACACCGCTCCGCGCGCGGCCGCCGCGTCGGCGTCGCGCCTGCTGCGCCGTCCGCCGCCACCGAGCACCGTCGCCGCGTCCGCCGAGCGGCCCTCGCTTGCCAAGCGCGTCGCCGCCACGGCGATCCGGGCGTCGAGCGAATCGAGCCAGCCGCGAACCCGCAACGACCGGCGCACCAGCACCGACAGTCGGTCCGCCGTGCATTGGTCCGGATCGGCCACCAACAACTTAGCGACCGCGTCGAGCACGCTGCCGTCGTCCCCCGCATCGGTCCCGAACCCCACCGTCGAACTCATGTGGGTCTTCTCACCTATCCGTGGGTTCGCTCGTCGCGCCGGTCAGGCGTGTCGGCTCCGGAAGCAGGCGGTGTCGACGGCGGCGACGCTGCCGCGATCCAGCGGCGCTGCAGACGACAAATCCATCGTCCACGCGGCGGCCGTCGCGTCTTTGGCATGGTCGGCGCCACCAACGTCGCCAACGCGACCAAAGAGTTCAAGCCCGCGCAATCGTTCTGTCTTTTTGGTCGATTTGACGCCGCTAGCGGCGTCAAAGGAACCAAAGAGTTCGCGACCCAGACCCGAACAGCCAATCGGGGTGACACTGCTTCCAGAGCCAACGCGCCTCACCGAGGTTGACGGCCACACCCACGGAAACGTGAGGAGAGCCACCCATGTACGACATCGTAGAGAGAGGGTGTAACGGTGGATCGGCGAACTCACCTACCGAACGCATACCGACGTTGCAGTCTGACGCATACCGCTTGGCGCGCAGATTGGCCGTCACACGACCAACTCGCGCATCAAGGCGGCGCCGTGGCCTCGCCGCGTGGCCTTACTGCAGGTTGCCGGCGCCAGGGGTGTAGGTGCTGGCCACGACGTTGCTGGCGATCAGCGTGTCGCATTGCACCACGCCCGAGAAGCGAGCCAGTCCGGTGTCGGCGACGATCGTGCCGGCATTCGCTTCGATGATCGAGGCAGTGATGTCAACCCGAGCCGCCGCCGAGATGTTGACGATCCCGCTGCTCCTGATCTCGATGCCGACCGGACCGACCCGGATCGTGTCGCCTGCGGATGTGTCGACGGTGATCGTCGCCGGTGCAGTCGATCCTGACTCCTCGATGCGCACGAGCGCACCCGATCGCGTCCTGATCGTCGTGCGCTCGATCCGCTCAGGTCCAGTCTCCGGTAGCGCATCGCCTGGCGACCACAACGATCCGACCACGATCGGCAGCTTCGAATCGCCCCGCTCGAACGCGACGACGACCTCGTCTCCGACGTCCGGGAGGAACCACGTCCCCCGCCCGTTGCCCGCCGACAGCGTGGCGAGTCTCGCCCAGACCGCGGGCTGTGCCCGCCCCGCCTTCCCGACCACGGAGACCTGAATCCGTCCGCCCCCGTCGGGGTCGACGTTGTCGACCACGCGCGCCGTCCGCACCGCCACCGGCTGGCCCTGAGCTGCCACGATCGCGTCCCTCTCCATCCACGGTTCCGTCGCCGGCGACGCTACGACAGGGAGTGCCCTCCCGCCTGCTGTTTGCCGTGAACCGTCAGTGACCGGCTCGCCTTCGTCGACCAGTGTCGGTACTGTCGGCACGGATGGACGTCGATGCAGCTGCTCGTCGCTGGAGAGACACCTGGCTCCGGGCGTGGCCGGCGAAGGACGTCGACGCGATCGCAGCCGTCTACGCCGAGGGCGTTGACTACCGCGCGTTCGTGCATCGGGATCCCGATCGAGGTGTCGAGGGGGTGCGCGACTACCTGCGGCGCAACTTCGACATCGAGCACGACATTGAGTGTCGCTTCGCCACGCCGGTGGCTGCGGGCGACCGCGCAGCGGTGGAGTGGTGGGCAGCGTGGACCGAGGACGGCAACGACCTCACGATGGCCGGTGTCACCGTCTTGCGCTTCGACGGAGACGGCATGGTCGTCGACCACCGGGACTACTGGAACGAGGTCGCCGGCCGACAACCGCCATTCACCAGCTGGGAGAGCTGAGGCGCCGCCCCTCAGATCGGCGCCCGCATCCGCGAACTGCTCAGATCGCAGTGGTCTCTTCTCGCAACGTCGCGTAGGCAGCACGGACGTCGGCCGCTGACGACGACGCCGGGCCAGGCTCGACGACCTCGCCGTCGCCGAGCTTCCAGCGGTCGGCGACGTCGTTCGGGTCGGCTCGGGTGGCCACGGCCGCGGCCTGGACGCACGCCCCGGTTGCGACCTGCTCCTCGGCGCGTGGCACGAGCACCGCACGGCCGCTGAGATCGGCGAGCACGTGGCGGTAGGCACTTGACCGCGCTCCACCGCCGACGAGGATCAGCCGTCCGTTGGCGGGCGCGAATGCAGCCAACGCGTCGAGTCCGTCGAGGAGACCGCACACCACGCCTTCGACGGCCGCCCGGGCCAGTTGCTCACGGCTGACGTCGCTGCGCATCCCACTGATCACACCGGTTGCTGACGGGCGATCGGGGGTGCGTTCGCCGTCGAGGTACGGGAGCAGCGTGAGCCCACCGGCCCCAGGCGCGGCCGCAACTACCAGCTCGTCGAACTCCTCGTGGCCGACCGCGAGCAGCCTGGCGACGGCGTCGGTCACCTTCGTGGCATTGAGCGTGCAGACCAGCGGCAAATGCCGACCTGTGGCATCGGCGAAGCCGGCGACGATTCCCGATGGATCGGCGCTCGGCGAGTCGCACACCGAGTACACCGTTCCCGACGTCCCGATCGACACCGCCACGTCCCCCGACCGCAAGCCGACCCCGAGAGCGCCGGCCATGTTGTCGCCCGTACCTGGACCGACGCTCGCCCCGCGCCACTCCCCGGCCACGTCCCGCGGACCGAGCACCGCAGGCACGGCCGCCGACCAGTCCCGCTCGGCATCGACGAGCTCGAGGAGATCCCACCGGTAGGTCCCCGACGCCGCCGACCAATATCCGGTGCCGGACGCGTCGCCGCGATCCGTCGTCAGCAAGCCGGTCAGCCGGTACGTCAGCCAGTCGTGAGGCAGCACCACATGGGCGAGCCGTTCGAACGCCTCGGGCTCGTTGCGCTGCAGCCACGCCAGCTTGGTGATCGTGAAGCTCGCCACCGGGACGAGACCGCACGAATCCGCCCACGCCTGGCGACCACCCGGCAACCGGTCGATCAGCGATGCCGCGTCGGGGGCCGACTCCGTGTCGTTCCACAGCTTGGCCGGGCGGATCACTTCCCGGCTTGCATCGAGGACGACCATCCCGTGCTGCTGACCACCGACGCTGATCGCCTCGACATCAGGCGAACCGGCCTGCTCCCACGCAGCTTCGAAGGCCGACCACCACGCCGCCGGATCCTGCTCTGAGCGAGGCGGTTGGGTCGGCGGATGTGGAGCCGAACCACGTCCGACAACGTCTCCGCTGTCGAGATCTCGTACCTCGACCTTGGTCGCGCTGGTCGACGAGTCGACCCCAGCAATCAGCGCCATCGATCTAGCGCACGCGGGCGATGTGGCGGTTGACGAGATTCTCCAGCCGCTCCTGTCCACCCGACAACCGTGTCGGCTCGCCGGTGTCGAACGCCCGCTCGTGCAAGGTCGCGAGGTCGGTCGAAGCGTCGAGGATCGAACGGCCGAGCTCGCCGTCCCAACCCGCGTAGCGGGCGGCGCGGTTGGCGTCGAGCTCACCGAGCACGGCATCGGCACACAGCAGCGCCCGCGCCATCGTGTCCATCCCGCCGATGTGGCCGTGGAACAGGTCGACACGATCGATCGACTGGCGGCGCAGCTTGGTGTCGAAGTTGAGGCCGCCGGTGGTGAAGCCACCGCCGCGCAGGATCTCGACCATGCCGAGGGTCATCTGCTCGACCGACCCGGGGAAGCGGTCGAGGTCCCACCCGAGGCGGTCGTCACCGGAGTTTGCGTCGATCGACCCGAAGATCCCGGCATTGACCGCGGTGGCGACTTCGTGGGCGAAGTCGTGGCCGGAGAGGGTGGCGTGGTTGACCTCGATGTTGACCTTGATCTCGTCGGCCAAGTCGTAGCGCTGCAAGAAGGCGTGCACGGTCGCAACGTCGTAGTCGTACTGATGCTTGGTCGGCTCGCACGGCTTCGGCTCGAGGAGGATGGTCCCGGCGAAGCCGATGCGCTGCTTGTGCTCGACGACCATCGTCAAGAAACGTGCGAGCTGGTCGAGCTCCTTGCGGAGGTCGGTGTTGAGCAGCGTGTCGTAGCCTTCGCGACCGCCCCACAGCACGTAGTTGTGACCACCGAGGCGGTGCGTCGCCTCCAGGCAATGGGCGACCTGGGCGGCGGCATAGGCGAACAGCTCGGGGTCCGGGTTCGTCGCCGCCCCGGCCTGGTAGCGCGGGTGGGAGAAGAGGTTGGCCGTGCCCCACAGGAGCTCGACGCCGGTGCGCTGCTGGTGGTCGGCGGCGACGTCGACCATCTCGTCGACGAGGGCCGCCGACTCCTTGAACGACGCGCCCTCGGGAGCGATGTCGCGGTCGTGGAAGCAGTAGAACGGCACGCCGAGCTTGACGAAGAACTC
This sequence comes from Ilumatobacteraceae bacterium, assembly GCA_963716665.1. Taxonomy (GTDB): domain Bacteria; phylum Actinomycetota; class Acidimicrobiia; order Acidimicrobiales; family Ilumatobacteraceae; genus Desertimonas. The sequence continues at coordinate 24,994 of CAVQTY010000014.1, read as the reverse complement.
GAAGGCGGCGTCCATCTTCTGCTTGGCGGCCTCGATTGGGTCGGCGGACGGCGAGAACGTGGGGTGCCACGGGCGGTCGAGTGTGCCGGCGCCGAAGATGTCGAAGCCGTCCCAGTTGAACGAGTGCCAGTAGCACACGGCGAAGCGCAGGTGCTCTTCCATCCGCCGGCCGGCCACGACACGGTCGGCGTCGTACCAGTGGAACGCCAAGGGGTTGTCGCTGTCGGGACCCTCGAACGCGATCGGTTCGGTGATGTCGGAAAAGAAGTCGGTCATTGCGTTCATCCTCGCAGATCGATCACGCGACGGTCACGGTGCCGTCGAAGACTTTGGCGGGTGGGTCGTTCGAATCGGCGACCACCGTCACGCTGCCCGCTTCGACGAGTTCAACGGATGACGTGCCGACAAAGATGCCGACCTCGCCGGGCTCGACAACATAGGCGAGGTCGCGGTCATGGAACCCGAGCTGGCCGACAGGAGTCAAGAACGTCAGCCGCCGCGACTCGCCCACACCGAGACCGACGCGCACGAAGCCCTTCAGCTCGAGCACCGGCCGGGTGACGCTCGCCGACGGATCTCGCACGTACAGCTGGACGACCTCGTCGCCATCACGACCACCCGTGTTCGTGACCGTGACCGACGTCGTGATCGAGTCGTTCCACGACACCTCGTCGCGTTCAACTGACGCATCGCTGAGCGCGAACGTCGTATAGCTGATGCCGTGGCCGAACGGATACAGCGGCGCCGCCGGAGAGTCCACGTAGTCGCCCTTCCACTGCGACCGCCCGCCGGACAGCTTGTGGCCGTAGTACACGGGCACCTGCCCGACCGACCGCGGGTAGCTGATCGGCAGCTTTCCTCCGGGATTGATTGTGCCGCTGATCGCGTCGGCGATCGCTCCGCCTCCGGCCTCTCCCGGCAGCCACGCCATCAGCACCGCCGCGCATCGTTCGTGTAGCGCTGCGCTGCCCACCGGCCGTCCGGCGACGAGCACCAGCACGACTGGCGTGCCGGTGTCGAGCACGGCCCGTACAAGGTCCTCCTGGACGCCAGGTAGGTCCAGACTCGCCACGTCCCGACTCTCACCACTGGTGCAGTCGTCGGTGAGCCCGGCCTTGTCCCCCATCACCATTACGGCGACGTCGCACTCGGCGGCCAAGGCGACCGCCTCAGCGAAGCCGGCCTGCTCGGCGCTGTTGACCGCGCAGCCGCGGGCGCAGCGGACGCGGTCATCGAATCTGGTGCGGAATTCGGCGAGGACCGAGGGCGCGTCGATGACCACGGCGTCAAGGGAGTGCTGCTCGTCGATCGGGATGTCGAAGACGTTGCGTCCACTGCGCAGCACCTCCTGCAGTGACTCGACATGAACGGCGTACGCGTAGTCCCCGACGAGATGGCGGGGCTCGTCGGCGTTGGGGCCGATGACGGCGATGGAAGCGACGTCCGGACGCAGCGGCAGGATGCCGTCGTTGCGCAGCAGCACGAGCGACTTGCCGGCGATCTCGGCGGCGAGCCGCCGATGGGCCGGCGTGGCGGTGACGGCGGCGACTGCCTCGGGCTCGACGATCGGCCGCTCGAACAGACCAAGCTCGAACTTCGTCGTCAGCACCCGGCGCACGGCGGTGTCGACGGTCGCCTCTGCGACTCTGCCAGCGCGGACCGCTTGCAGGAGCGGCGCGCCGTAGCAGTCGGTGCCCGGCAGTTCTACATCAAGACCGGCATCGAGCGAGATCGCCGCCGCTTCGACTGCATCCGCGGCGAGACGGTGGTAGTCGGCGAGCTGGCGGACAGCGAAGTAGTCGGCGACCACGCAACCAACGAATCCCCACTGCTCGCGGAGGATGCCGGTGAGCAAACCTCGGTCGGCGGCGGCGGGGATGCCGTCGAGCTCGCTGTACGCGTTCATCACTGATCGCAACCCGGCGGAGCGCACCGCTGCCTCGAATGGATACAGGTAGACGTCGCGCAGCTCACGAGCACCAAGGTGCGACGGGGCCCAGTTCAATCCACCCTCCGACGCGCCGTAGCCGACGAAGTGCTTGGCCGTCGCGATCACACCGTCGGTGAGGTCGTCGCCCTGCAGCCCACTGACGAATGCGACCCCCATCCGGGCGACGAGGTGAGGGTCCTCACCGAACGTCTCCTCGGTACGTCCCCACCGCGGATCGCGACAGATGTCGAGCACCGGCGAGAGACCCTGGTGGGCGCCCATCGCCCGCATCTGAATCCGCACGGCGTCGGCAAGGGCAGCGGCGAGCTCCGGCTGCCACGTGCTGGCCAGACCGATCGCCTGCGGGAAGATCGTGGAGTCGCGAGCCATCAAACCGGCGCAGATCTCCTCGTGGACGATCGCCGGGATGCCGAGGCGGGTCTCGTTGATCAAGTGGCGTTGGATGGTGTTGGCCAGCTCGGCGGCGTCGGACGGCGAGAGACTGCTCGCCCCGGAGACGCGGGTTACCTGACCGAGCCCATGACGAAGCAGCTCGGACCCTTTCTCCATGTCGAGCGATGTTCCCGCGGCAAGCTGGAAGACCCACGCGCTGCCGAGCTGGCCGACCTTTTCGTCGAGCGTCATCCGCCCGAGGAGGTCGGCGACCCGCTCGGCGATCGGCAACGTCGGGTCGCGGTAGGGGGCGCTGGAGTCCACCGCAGCGCGGTCGAATGCATTCATACCGCCAGCGCCAATTGCTGGCAGGACTGGCGCTCGACGAGCTTGGTCGGCAGCACCACCTGGTGAGGTCGGTCGGTGACGCCGTTGAGCAGATCGACGAGCAGTCGCACGGCTTCTTCGCCCATCGACTGGATCGACTGGTCGATGGTCGTCAACGGCGGGTCAGTCAGCGCCGACTCCGGAATGTTGTCGAAACCGATCACCGAAACGTCGTCCGGCACCGAGAGCCCGAGGGAGCGGGCGACGTTCATCGTCTGGATCGCCGACAGGTCGTTGGCGGCGAAGATCGCCGTCGGCGGGTCGACGCGCTCGAGGAGCTGGCGCGCCGGCTCAACAGACGTCTCGAGCTCGTATCCGCCAACGCGAACGAGGTCAGCGTCGAAGTCGATGCCTGCTGTGGCGAGGGCGTCGTGATAGCCCTGCTCGCGCATCCGCGCTGACTCGAGATCAGGGCGACCGCCGAGGAAGCCGATCCGTCGATGACCGAGCCCGATGAGGTACTCGGTCGCCGTGATCGCTCCGGCGAGGTTGTCGGCGTGGACATTGGGCATCGTCGAGGCGCCGGTGTGCGGGTCGACGGCGACGATGAGGCCGGACTCGCCAACGTCGTCAACGGTCGGGGTGACGAGGATGATCCCGTCCGTCAGCGTGCCGCTCAGTCGCGACACGTTGCGGCGCTCCCAGCCGGCGTGTTCGAGGCCGTGGCCGCTGCCGGAGTACACGATCAGCTCGTAGCCCGATGATTTGATCGCCCGCGCCGCGCCCTTGAGTAACTCGGCGCTGAACGGCTCGATGTCGGCGACGAGGATCCCGAGCACGTGGGTGCGATGGCTGCGCAGGCTGCGGGCGATCAGGCTCGACTCGTAGCCGAGCTCGGAGATCACCGCCTTGACCCGCTCGGCCGTCGAGGCGGCGACGCCGTAGCGGTCGTTGATCACCTTCGACACCGTGGCCACCGAGACGCCTGCCGCACCGGCGACGTCCCCGATCGTCACGCGGCGCTGCGGCATGGCGGCAGAGCATAGTCACCGATGAAGAACGGTGTCGAGAACGTTATCGATAACGATTGACACCGCGCCGCGACGTGTGCCAGGCTCTCCCCGAGTCAGTCAGCTAGGTCAAACAAGGGGGAACTGATCCATGCAACGCACCCGCGCCCGTTTCGGGCTACTTCTCGGCGCCATCACCCTCGTCGGGGCGTCCGCCGGGCTTGCCACCTCGGCGGCATCGGCGTCCGGCGAGCCGGTCGAGATCGACTGGTGGCACATCCAGATCAATGATCCGGGGATGTCGGACTGGCAGGCCATGGCCGACGCCTACATGGCCGAGAATCCGAACGTCACGATCAACATCACCGTGATGGAGAACGAGGCGTTCAAAGCGGCGATCCAGACCAACATCCAGGCCGGCGACGTCCCCGACCTGTTCCAGTCGTGGGGCGGCGGCGTGTTGCGCGACCAGGTCGTGGCCGGTGCCGTGCAGGACATCACCGAGGCGTCCGCCGGGTACGTCGACGCCCTCAGCCCCGGCGCGGCCGGACTGTTCAACATCGATGACGTCCAGTACGGCCTGCCCTACAACCAGAGCATCGTCGGCGTTTGGTACAACAAGGACCTCTTCACCCAGGCAGGCCTCGATCCGGAGGCTCCACCGACGACGTGGGCCGAGCTGCTCGAAGCCGTCCAGACGCTCAAGGATGCCGGCATCACGCCGATCGCCGTCGGCGCCGGCGACAAGTGGCCGGCGCACTTCTGGTACTCGTACCTGATGGTCCGCCTCGGCGGGGCCGACGGGATGAACCAGATCGCCGCCGACAACAACTTCAGCGTCCCCGCCGTCATCGGAGCGGGTGAACACGTCGAGGAGTTGGTCGCCATGGAGCCGTTCCAGGACGGTTTCCTTGCCGCAACGTGGGACGCCCCCGACGGCGAATCCGGCGTGATGGCCAGCCAAGGCGCGGCGATGGACCTGATGGGGAGCTGGGCGCTTGGCGCCTTCCGGAACCAGGCAGGCCTCACCGAGCAACCGGAGACCCCACTGCCGTTCGGGATCGGGTGGTTCCCGTTCCCGGAGGTCGAGGGCGGAGCGGGAGGCCCGACCGACGCGTTTGGCGGCGGCGACGGGTTCATCGTCGGCAAGGACGCCCCCGCAGAGACCGTTGACTTCCTCGGGTTCATCACCAACGTCGGAGAACCAGCGGACCTGGGCCACCAGCGGCAGCGGGATCCCTGCGAACATCGAGGCGACCGACGCGATCGCTGAGGCCCCGGCCGCAGACGGCCCGGTCATGGAGACGGTGCTCGACGAGTTGACCAGCGCGACGTTCATGCAGCTGTTCCTCGACCAGTTCTTCACGGCTGAGGTCGGCGCCCAGGTCAACGACCAGACGGCACTGCTGTTCGCCGGGGAGACCACCTCCGAGGACGCAGCAGCTGCCATCACGGCGACAGCCGGAGGCTGACCCGCCAACGAGACGATCGCGATCGTGAGGTGGGAGGCTCTGACCTCCCACCTCACGCGAATCTGATGCCGTGACGACCTCGACCTCCATACCGACCGCGACGTCTGCCCCGTCAGGTGCGCCCAACCCCGGTGGGCGGGCGCCAGCGCCGAGTCGCAGTCGCATCACTCGCGGCATTTCCTGGCCCTCGATCGTTGTCTTCCTGCTTCCGGCGATCGCCCTGTACGTCGCGTTCGTCGTCTATCCGATCATCCAGAGCACGCGCTACAGCCTCTACGACTGGAACGGACTCGCACCGCTCACCGACTTCGTGGGCCTCGACAACTTCCAACGCGCGTTCGGCGATGACCTGTTCCGCGACGCGCTCCGTCACAACGCGATCATCATCGCCCTGTCGCTGTTGCTACAGATCCCGTTCGCCCTCGGCCTGGCCATGCTGCTCAACGTCAGGCTCCCCGGCCGGGCGCTGCTGCGGACGTTGTTCTTCGCGCCGTACATCCTCTCCGAGGTGGTCACCGGCGTCGTGTGGCGCCAGGTCCTTCGCCCGAATGGCCTACTCGACCAGAGCCTGACGGCCGTCGGTGCCGAGGGCCTCATCCACGAGTGGCTCGCCGATCCCCAGATCGTTCTCTACAGCCTCTTCTTCGTGATCTCGTGGAAGTACTTCGGCTTCCACATGATCTTGCTCCTCGCCGGCCTGCAACAGATCCCCAAGGAACTCGCCGAGGCCGCCGTCATCGATGGCGCGTCGTCCTGGCAACGCTTCCGATACGTGACGCTCCCGCTGCTCGGGCCGACGATCCGGGTATCCGTGTTCTTGTCGATCATCGGCGCCCTCCAGCTCTTCGACCTCGTCTGGGTCACTACCAAGGGAGGGCCAATCGGCGCCTCATCGACGATGGCGACGTACCTGTACGAGCAGTTCCGCCGGAGCCTCTTCGGCTACGCCAGCGCCGTGTCGATCGTCATCTTCGGGCTGTCGCTCATCATTGCCCTGCTGTACCAACGCGTCGTGATGCGACGCGACCTCCGCGGGAGTGGTTTCGTTGCGTAGACGGCGAGTGCTCACGAAGCTGGCGCTCTACCTCGTCGCCTTGATCGTGCTCGCCGTCGTCATCATCCCGTTGACCTTCTCGATCCTCGGCGGATTCCGTACCAACATCCAGCTCGTCGAGGATCCGGTCGGCCTGCCCGATCCGTGGGTCGGCAGCAACTACACGGCGATTCTCACCTCCGGGGCGTTCTGGCGCCAGGTCCGCAACAGCACGGTCATCGCCCTGCTCACCGTGGGCATCGTGCTCCCGTCCGCGTCGCTGGCGGCCTACGTCATCGCTCGCTACTCGTTCAAGGGTCGCGGACTCGTGTATGGCCTGTTCACGCTCGGGCTGCTGTTCCCGGTTGCCGTCGCCATCTTGCCGTTGTTCATCATGCTGCGCCAGATCGGATTGCTCAGCAACCCACTCGGGGTCGCCTTGCCGCAGGCGGCGTTCGGACTGCCGATCGCCATCATCGTGATGCGCCCGTTCTTCCGGGCAATTCCCAACGAGCTGCAGGACGCCGCGTCCATAGACGGGTGCGGGCCATTCCGCCTCTACTGGTCGATCATGCTCCCACTGTCCCGGCCGGTGCTCAGCACGATCGCCGTGATCACCATCGTCGGCAGCTGGAACGCCTTCTTCCTGCCGCTGCTCGTGCTCGTCGACCCCAGCCAGCACACCTTGCCGATCGGGGTCAACAACATCTCGGCGCAATACACAACGGACTATGCGCGGGTGCTCGCCTACACCTCCCTGGCGATGATTCCGGCACTGCTGTTCTACGCCGTTGCCGAGCGCCAGATCATCGGCGGGCTAACGGCCGGCGCCGTCAAGGAGTGACAGCCCATCACGCGGCAATGTCATGCTTGAGCGATGCCGACGTCACTGACGTTCGCCGAGCACGTCGCCGCCCTCGAGTCGAGCGGAAATCGTCTCGCCGAGCTGGCCCTGGAGGCGGGGATGGACGCCCCGGTCCCGACCTGTCCAGCGTGGGCGACCGACGCCCTGGTGGCCCACCAGGCGATGGTCCATCGCTGGGCGGCCGCCCACGTGCGCGGTGACGACCTCGATGGAGTGCCGAACCAGACCGAGATCCGCACGACGGTTGACGACCTGATCGGCTACTACCGCGAAGGTCACGCTGCCCTCGTCGCCGCACTGGCCGACGCCGCGCCGGACATCAAGGCGATGACGTTCCTCCACGACGCTCCGAACCCACGCGAGTTCTGGGCCCGCCGCCAGGCGCACGAGACGACCATCCACATGGTCGACGCCTTGGCGTCGTCGCTCGGCCGCTTACCGGTTGCCGACGAAACGGAAATCGAGACCGCCCTCGCCGTCGATGGCATCGACGAACTGCTCCGCGGATTCTTCACCCGTGGCCGGTCCAAGCTCTACGACGGAGACGAGTACGCGATCGTCGTGCAGCCATCGGACAGCGATCGCCGCTGGAGTGTTCGTGTCGCCGATCAATTGACCGTCGAGCCCGACGATGCAGTCGTCGACGCAGACGTCACGTTCGCGGGGACCGCCGCAGAGCTCTACCTGGCCCTGTGGAACCGCGGCGACCAACTGTCGGCGACAGGCCGCTCGGACGTCTTGGCCCGATGGCGAGCCGCTTTGCGCGTTCGCTGGGGCTGACCCCGAGTCACGTGGTGGCCCGGGCTGCCAGACGCCGCTGTGCCACCACTCCTGCGGCGACCATGTAGAGCAGGTAGGTGCCGGCGAGCCGGGAGTGCGAACGCCCGGAGTTGCAGCACGACGCCTGATCCTTCTCTAATGGGCGACTCGGGGAGAAGTGGAGGTCCGATCGTGTCCAAGGTGAACCCACCGTTCCGCGCCGATCAGGTCGGCAGTCTGCTGCGGCCGAAGGCCGTGCACGACGCCCGGGCACAGCGCGCCCGCGGCGAGATCACCGCCGCCGAGTTGCGTTCGGTCGAGGACTCCGCGATCGACGAGGCCGTGCGTCAGGTCGAGGGTCTCGGCATGCACAGCGTCACCGATGGCGAGTTTCGCAGGGCGTGGTTCCACCTCGACTTCCTACAACAGCTCGACGGGGTCGCCGTAACCGGAAGCATTGCCGCCAGCTCGGACGCCGCGTCCACCGTCCATCTGACCCCTCCCAAGCTGTCGGTGACCGGCCCGTTGCGCCACACCCGCGACATCCAGGTCGACGATTTCCGCTATCTCGACTCGATCGTCACGGAAACGCCGAAGGTGTCGATTCCCTCACCGACGATGGTGCACTTCCGCGGAGGGCGGGCGGCGATCGACCTCGATGCCTACCCGGACCTGGAGCTGTTCTTTGCCGACCTGGCAACCTGCTATCGGGCCGAGCTCGACGCCCTCTATGCGGCCGGCTGTCGGTACGTCCAGCTCGACGACACCAACCTCGCCTACCTCTGCGACCCCGTGATGCGCGCCGGCGCCGCCGACCGGGGCGAAGATCCCGACGCCCTCCCCCACGCCTACGCCGAGCTGATCAACGACGTGATCTCCGGACGACCAGACGACCTCGTCGTCGCCATCCACCTCTGCCGCGGCAATTATCGCAGCACGTGGTTCGCCGAAGGCGGCTACGAGCCCGTCGCCGAGGTGCTGTTCAACGAGCTCGATGTCGACGCCTACTTCCTCGAGTACGACGACGAGCGCTCCGGCGACTTCGCCCCGCTCCGCCACGTCCCCGCCGACAAGACGGTCGTGCTGGGGCTCATGACGAGTAAGCGGCCGGAGCTCGAATCGGTCGATTCGCTGGCCACACGGGTCGACGAAGCCGCCGCCTACGTCCCGCTCGATCAGCTTTGCCTTTCTCCACAGTGCGGCTTCGCCAGCACGGTCGAGGGCAACCAACTAACTGCCGACGAGCAGTGGGCCAAGCTGGCACGGGTCGTCGAGACTGCTGACACCGTGTGGGGTTCCGGCTGAGGAGGCGCTTGAGACGACAAATCCATAATGCACGCGGCCGTCGTGTCTTTGGCATGGTCGGCGCCACCAACGTCGCCAACGCGACCAAAGAGTTCAAGCCCGCTCTCCCCGTCGGATTCTGAGGCCACGATCCGGACAGATGTGTCGGGTGTGGGGCCTCAGAATCGGCGCCAAGAATCGTCCCGACGTGCGGAATCAGCTGTGCGCAGACTCGTTGAGGGCCACGGCAGCGCGAACGAGACCCTTTAGCGCCTCTTCGTCGATCTTCCCGCCCTCGTGGAAGTCGATGGCGCGCCTCGTGTTTCCCTCGAGACTGGAGTTGAACAGGTCCGCAGGATCGTCCAGGGCCGCCCCTTTGGCGAACGTCATCTTCACGATGCTCTTGTACGTCTCGCCGGTGCAGACCATTCCGCTGTGCGACCACACCGGGACCCCTCGCCACTTCCACTCCTCGACGATGTCGGGATCGGCTTGCTTGACCAAGGCACGAAGTCGGCCGAGCAGCTCACCCCGCCAGTCGTCCAGCTCCTCGATCCTCGCATCGATCAGCTGAGAAGGAGACTTGTCTGCCGGCACGATGCCGACTCTACTTGGACGGCGATCGCGCAATTCCCGGATCGTCGTCGATCACTCGACCTAGCGTGCCGCCGATGTCCCGCACAGTGAGTGACGTTGCCGACGCGGTTGACGCGATCGGCCAGAAGTGGGTGACCGATCGAACGGAACGGCAAGCTCGACGCCACCTCGACCCCGATGACTTCGGGCAGCTGCGCGACACCGGTCTGCTCACCCTCATCGCACCCGTCGACACCGGCGGGCTGTGGGAGGGCACCGCGCAATCCATGCGACCGCTGTGCGAGATCTATCGCCGGCTCGCCTCCGCCGATCCGTCGGTCGCCCTCGTCTCCACGATGCACCCAGCGGTGATCGCGTTTTGGTTGGCCAGCCCCGCCGCCGACCAGCCCGACTGGGAGGAGCAGCGACGCGCCGTGTTCGCCAGCGCCGTCGCCGGACAACAGTGGGGAACGATCACCTCCGAACCCGGCAGCGGCGGCGACATCAGCAGGACCCGAGCGGTCGCCACCCCTGCCGACGCCGAGGCGGTGCTTCCCGGCCGCGCATACGCGGTCACGGGTGACAAGCACTTCGGCAGTGGCATGGGCGTCACCGACCGGATGATCACGACAGCGATCCCCGACGGCGAGGACGACCCGATGATCTTCGTGCTCGACGTCGTCAGCAAGCCCTGGGACGGCAGTTGTGGACTTCGCCTGATCGCCGAATGGGATGGCTCCGGCATGGCTGCCACGCAGAGCCACGCGATGCGGTTGGACGGCGCGCCGGCGACTCGCATGGCGTGGCCGGGAAAGCTCGACGCAGTTTCGCGGGCGGCAAGCCCGTTCGTCGCCACCCTGTTCACGGCGGTCGTGCTCGGCGTGCTCGACGAGGCCGTTTCCTCGGCGCGCGATCAGGCGAGGGCGAAGGCCGAGCAGTGGCGGGCCTTCGAGCGCGTCGAGTGGACGCGTGCCGAACAGGATCACTGGCTCGCCGTCCAGGCCTACGACGGCGCCTTGCGGGCGATCGAGGGCGGCGATGCCGGCGTCGCCCTCCACGCCGCCCTGCGCGCCAAGCAGGCAGTCGCCGACCTCGCCGAGCAAACCCTGCTGCGCCTCAGCCGGGTCCTCGGCGGCGGCACCTTCTCCCGCAGATCGCCGTTCGCCCACTGGTTCGAGGACGTCCGGGCCTTGGGATTCCTCCGGCCTCCGTGGGGGCTCGCCTACGACATGCTGTTCGCCACCTCGATCGAGGAGCGCTGACGCCGGTAGCAGCCCGCTCAGCTCGACCGGACAAGCCCGGATTGGTAGGCGGCGATCACGGCCTGCGTGCGATCGCGGGCATCGAGCTTGGCGAGAATGCGGCTGACGTGGGTCTTGACGGTCTCGCTGCTGACGTATAGCTCGGCGGCGATCTCGGCGTTGGAGCGCCCGACCGCGATGAGACGTAGCACGTCGATCTCCCTGGCGGTCAGATCAGCCAGTTTGCGAACGGTGGGGTGAGGCCGGATGCGGACGAACTCGTCGATCAGGCGGCGGGTGATGTTGGGGGTGAGCAGCGCGTCCCCGGCGGCGACGACCCGAACCGCGTCGAACAGTGTCTCGGCGGTGACGTCCTTGAGCAGGAATCCGCTGGCCCCGGCAGAGAGAGCGTCGTAGACGTACTCGTCGAGGTCGAACGTGGTGAGCACGATGACGCGTGGCGCGGGATCGAGCGCAGTGATGATCGCCCGAGTTGCTTCGATCCCGTTGAGGACGGGCATGCGCACGTCCATCAGGATCACGTCCGGCCGGTGCGCAGTGGCGACGATGACGGCGTCCTGGCCGTCGCGAGCTGTGCCGACGACGGTGATGTCGTCGCGGGTGTCGAGCAGGGCCGCGAAGCCGGCGCGCACGACCTCCTGGTCGTCGGCGATCATCACCCGGATCGTGGGCGTCACGGGTCGCTCGCAACAGGGAGATCGGCGACGATCTCGAAGCCACCCTCTACGTGGTCGCCGGCCGTCAACGTCCCACCGATCGCCTCGACCCGCTCGCGCATGCCAACGAGGCCGAATCCGGCGGCACCGCTATCGTCGTCGAGCCCGACCGCGCCGCCGGGTCCGTGATCCCGCACGGCGATGCGTACCAACGTCGGCGTGTAGTCGATGGACACCTCGACCGCCGCACCGTCGGCGTGGCGACGGACGTTGGTGAGCGCCTCCTCGACGACGCGATAGGCGACCAACTCGACCGCATCGGGCAGCGCCGCCACCGCGCCGCGCACGCTGAAGCGCACGTCACCACCGAGCGTGCGATGCTCGTCGATGAGGGCGCTGAGCTGGTCGAAGCCGGGTTGTGGCTCCAGTTCGGTGGCGTCGACCGGAGCGCGCATCACCCCGAGCAACCGGCGCATCTCGTCGAGCGCCGCCCTCGCCGAGTCACCGATCGCGGCGAACCGGTCGGCGCCCTGCTCGGGCAGGGCGGCGATGGTGAAGCGGGCGCTCTCGGCCTGGATTGCAATCGCCGAGATGTGGTGGGCGACGACGTCGTGCAGCTCACGGGCGATCCGCGTTCGCTCGGCGAGCAGCGACTGTTCGCGCAGGGTCGCTGTGTGGGCGGCGACACTCGCGTCGCGCTCTTCGATGAGTGTGCCGCGGCTTCGCAACAGCATCCCGAAACCGAGGGCGGCGCTGGCAACGACGAACTCCAGGAAGCTGCGGGCGCCGGCGTCGTCACCGTTGAACGGGGAGACGGCGTTGTAGAGGAATGGCACGGCGAGACAGGCGGAGAATGCCACATGGAGGTGGAATCCGGCTGCGCACAGCACCAGCGCGAGGGCGACCACGCACGACACGAGCGGCGGATTGTTGCTGTCTGACTGCTGGACGATTACCGCCAAGACACAGATCACCACGGCGATACGAGGCGCGCGGTTGACGAACGCCACCGGGGCCGTCGCCCCTAGTGCCCATGGCAATAGGTCGTCGGCCTGCTCACCGCCGTCGCGGAGGATCGACTCACCAACCGCCAGCACGAACAGCACCCCGGCCGCGCCGACCCAGAGCTGGGCGGTGCCGAACGGATAGCCGACGGCTCGCCCGGCGAGGGCCCTCACGCGTTCGCTCGTCGGCATGGCGGTCATTGTCGCCGACCGTTGCCCCGCCCGTCGTCCCTCGTTCGGGGGACTCGCCGAATCGCTCCGGCAGGGGATTCGTGGGCGAGTGCCCATCTCTACCGTCGAAGCTATGCCGTCCCTCAGCGTCGATCGATTGACCAAGCGCTTCGGATCGGTCACCGCCGTCGATGACCTGTCGTTCGCCGTGCAGAAGGGACTGGTCACCGGGCTGGTCGGACCGAACGGCTCCGGTAAGTCGACGACGATGCGCGCCGCGCTCGGCCTGATCACCCCGACTTCCGGCGGTGTGCTGGTCGACGGCGTTCCCTACCGTGGCCTCGCCCGTCCGCTGACTCAGGTGGGGGCCGTGCTCGACGCCGACGCGGTCAACGGTTCGATGACCGGCCGGCGCCATCTGCGCTGGATGGCCGCGTCGAACTCGATCACCGACCGTCGGGCCGACGAGCTGCTCGACATGGTCGGTTTGAATGGCGCCGCCCGCCGCCGGATCGGCGGCTATTCGCTCGGCATGAGGCAACGGCTCGGCATCGCCGCTGCCCTCCTCGGCGATCCGCCGATCCTCGTGTTCGACGAGCCGATGAACGGACTCGACCCCGAAGGGATCGTGTGGCTGCGCGGCTTCCTGCGCGATCGTGCCCGGGAGGGGAGGATCGTGCTGCTGTCTAGCCACCTGATGAGCGAACTGGAAGGGATCGCCGACCGGCTCGTCGTCATCAAGCGCGGACGGCTCATCGCGGACACCACCGTCGCCGAGCTGCTGCGGTCGTCCAGCCCAGGCACCGTGACCGTGCGCACCGAACATGCCGCCGACGCCATGGCCCTGTTTGCCAACCACGGTGCCCGCGCCACATCGACCGGGCGCGACGCCATCGAAGTCGAGGGCCTCACGCCAGAGCGCATCGCCGAGCTGCTCGCTGGAGCGGGTCTCCCGTTCCACGGACTCACCGCCGGGCACGCGTCGCTCGAATCGATCTACCTGGAGTTGACCCGATGAACATCGCACCCCGCACCCTGCACGCCGAGCTGCGCAAGTCGTTTGCCACTCGTGGCGCCTGGATCGCCTACGCCCTGCTGGTCGCGCTCACGGTGGGCTTCTCGCTGTTCATCGCATCCGGCTCCACCACCGACGCCGGCGTGTTGGGCGGAGGAGACAACGACATCGTGAGTGATGCGCTCAGCGGGGTGGCGATCGGCGCCATCGTCGCCGCTGTGATCGGTGCCATCGCCATCGGCAACGAATACGCCTCGGGCCTGATCGCCAGCACGTTCGCCGCCCAACCACGGCGCACCCGAGTGCTTGTCAGCAAGGCGATCCTGGTCGGGGTGTGCACCACCGCCGTCGGTGTGGCCGCCGCGTTCGTGGCGTTCTTCGTCACCCGACCGCTCCAGCGCAGCAACGGCTTCGTCGCCCCCGGCTATCCCGATCCAGACCTGACCAGCGAACCGGTGCTGCGGGCGATTCTCGGCAGCGGCGCCTTGTACGGCCTGATCGCTTTGCTTGCCCTCGGCATCGGCATGGTCGTCAAGCGCACGGCGATCACGATCCCGATCGTGATCGGACTGCTGCTCGTACCCGCCATGCTCGTCGTCGACGAGAACGTGGCCCGCAAGGTGCAGAGCTGGAGCCCGTTCGCCGGCTTCTCGATCCAGCACACCGTCGACCGAAACGACTACTACACCGCCCCGTGGACGGGACTCGCCGTGCTCACGGCGTACGCCTTCGCCGCCCTGGCCATCGGCATTGCCGTGACCCGACGGCGAGATGTGTGACCACAGCGAGAACTTTGCGATCTGGGCCGCTCACACCGGACTTTTCGATGCCAACGCCGCCCAGATAGCGGCGGGGGCGCCGGGCCTTCAGCTGCGGCGCGGTACGGGAACCCCTACCTCTGGACGCCGGGTACCCCGGTTCACGATCGGGGCCAAACCTGACACCGTCGACGCATGTCTCGTCGACACGTCGTTGCCGTTGTTGTGTCGACCGCACTGGCGGTGGGAGCAAGCACGCTGTCGACGGTGGCGGCAACCCCGCCGCAGCTCGCCGTGTCCCCACAGTCCGGCGAGCCCGGCGATCAATTGAACGCCAATGTGTCGGGTTTCGAGCCGGGCACGGTGAGCTTGCACGTCGACGACATCCCGGGCATCCAGGTCGGCTCGCTGAACGTCGTCTCGACCGACAACCACGCGACTGGGTTCGTCATCCCCGGCGGGCTCGCGGCCGGCCAGCACCTCCTGCTCGCCTGTCGCGACCGATCCGGGTCCCAGTGCCGTGAGATGGCCAGAGCACCGTTCGAGGTGCTGGCCCCTCCGCCACCGGTCATCGTCGCCCCGACGATCGCCACGACGACGTTGCCGGTGATCGTCACCCCGACCACGACCCCGACGACCACGACGACCACGACGCCAGTCATCGTCACCCCGACGACCACCACGACCACGACCACCACCACTCCGAGCGACATCGCGATCGCGACCACCTCGGATCCTCCGGCCGAGGCGCAGCCGGAGGGAGAGATCGTTCCCGACGTCTTCGTCCGCGGCGTCGAAGTCACCCAGGGCATCCAGGACCTCCAATCGCGGATGCCGCTGGTCGCTGACCGCCGCACCACCGTGCGCGTGCACGTCGGCGCCGACCCCGAGCTCGCCGCCGTCGACGGCGCCCTGCTCGTCGAACGCCCGGGTGTGGCCGACCAGGTGCTGCTCCCCGACAACGGCCCGATCCTCACCACCACCGAGCGTGCCGACATCGACGGAGCGCTGAACTTCACCCTCGAGCCGCACCACTTCACCGCCGGCGCGGTCACGTTCACCGCCCAGGTGTGGTCGGCCGGCTACGCGAGCATCAGCGAGGAGCCCGACAGCGACAACAATCTGATGACCCAGCCCGTCGAGTTCCAGCCCGGGCAGAACCTCGACCTGTGGATGGTGATGCTCGACGACGGCGACGGCCCAGGCCCGGACATCTCGATGTCGTACCTGCTGGCGCTCAGCTTTGGGTCAATCGTCGAGGAAGGTCTGCTCGACTACTTCCCGATGGCCGGCGTGAACATCCAGACCCACCCATCCGTCGTCGGGCCCGGTCCGGAGGCGACCGTCGCAGACACCTGGGTGCTCGACGTACACAAGAACGACGAGCTGTGCCCCGAACCCGACCTCGGGCTCGAGGCCGCGCTCCCCGACGAGCCAGAGGAGCCCACCGAGCTCGACGAGCTGGCCGTGCCGCCGGAGAACCCCTGCGTGTCGGGCAACGCGCTGCGCCACGAGCCGAACGTGCGGATGCGGTGGATCGCCGAGGACGCCGGGTTCTACGGCGACGGGCTGATCATGGGTCGACTCGACGGGGCAGTCCCGACCGGCGGTTGGAGCGGCTGGGCATCGAAGGGCGTCGCGTGGAGCAAGCCGAGCGCGGGAACCGCAGCCCACGAGGCCGGCCACCGCAGCGGTCTCAAGCACGTCGGATGTACCGGCTCCGAATCCGGACCCGACCCGGCCCATCCGACCGGACTCCCCCCGGTGTGCTCACTGGCCCCGATCGACCCCGACGGCTACTTCGGCTTCACCAACTACCGCGACCCCGTGGTGATCTACAGCAACGACCCCGATCACCCACAGAGGGCGTTTCCGATGATGGGCTACAAGAGCCCGAAGTGGACCGACCCGTACCACTGGTGCCTGCTGCTGGCGAGGTTCGGCGTCCCGTGCGACCCGGAGTCGATCGGCGTTCCGCCGCGGGTCGTCGATCCCGTATTGACGTTCCCCGACATCGGCCCGCCGGACCTCGTGCTCGACGACGGGACCACCGTCGAGATCCCCCTCGAGCCCGAGCAGTGGGTGGTCGCATCCGGATGGATTGACCCGGCCACGGCGACCGGATCGATCGGTCAGGCGACGACCCGTGACCTCATCTCCGAGCCAACGCTCGACGCGTTCGCCGATGCCGTGATCGCGGCGACGACGCCCGCGGAACTTGGTGCACCCCCCGAGCCACCGAACCTGGTGCTGCAGCTCACCGACGCGGACGGTACCGCTGTGATGGCCGTCCCGGTCGCCCTCGACGGCGGACACGACGAAGGACAGGACGGAGCGGAGGGCTTCTTCTGGCCGATCCCGTGGGTCGACGGCGCGACCGCGCTGGAACTGGAGATCGACGGCACGGTGGTCGAGTCCATTGCGATCGCCCCGACGCCACCGGAGGTGTCCAACCTCACGGTCTCCGTCGAGGACGAGGCGATCAGGATCGACGGGGCGTTGGCGGTTCCCGACATTCCCGGCAGCGCCGGGACTCCCGCACGCGAGCCGACGCTCAGCGTGCTGTGGAGCAACGATGATGGCGAGAACTGGATCCCCGTCGTCGTCGATGTCCCAAGCAACGAATTGTCGCAGCCGACGGCGCCGGCCGACACGACGCCGCAACCGCACGTGAGCGAAGACCTGCCGGCGCGCTTCGAGTACGAGATCCCGAGGTCGGTGCGGCTCCCCGGTGGGGACAACGTGCGGGTCCGCGTAATCGCCGACCACGGCGTGCGAACCGGCGAGGCGATCAGCGAGCCGTTCGCGGCTCCAACCCATCCGCCGGAGGTCGTGATCGTCGGGCTTCCCGAGGCCCCGGTCGAGCACTACGACCCCGTGGAACTCGACGTGCTCATCGACGACCCGGAGGACGGCAGCGGTCGAGTCACCGCGGCGCACGTCGCCATCAGCCTCGGTGATGGCACGTCCATCGAGGGCGAGGCACCCGACGGCGGTGGACCGCTGTTCTTCAGCCGTGACCTTCCGGTCGGCGTGCACCACGTCACCGTCACCGTCGTCGACTCCGACGGCAACGAAGCGATCGCCGAGGGCGACATCGAGGTGGTCGAGCGGACCTCCCCGACGCGATACACCGAGACCCCCAACCCGGAGACGGTCGAGTTCCTCGCCAGTGAGTTCGTCGCGCCCACGACGACAACCACGACACCGCCCGTCGACGACGTCGCCGCCGCCATCACGACGACGACGTTCTCCGCCACCGACCCCGACGGCGACGGGCTCACCACCGACGAGGAAGCGTCGCTCGGATCTGATCCTCACGACCCCGACACCGACGACGACGGGCTGATCGACGGCGAGGAGGTGTTCCTCGGCACCGACCCGACGAACCCCGACACCGATGGCGACACGTTCGACGACCTAGCCGAGGAGCAGGCGGGCACCAGCCCGATCGATCCCGGCGATCACCCGTAGACCCGGTCGCTGGGCAGGGGTGGCTGCTCGTGTATCGAGGAGCCCACCCGTTCCGCAGCCACGTGTGAGACAGAAGTGTCTCACACGTGGCGTGGGAAATGGCGGGCTCAGATGGTGGACGTGGTCGGGTTCGCTGGCTGGAAGTGGTTGGTGGCGACCCATTCGGCGACGTTGGTGCCGATTTCGGCGCCTTGCTCGTCGGCGGTGCGGAAGTGGATGCCTTGCAGTACACGGGCCTCGATGGTGTCGGCGATGACGTCGGTGAACCGTTCGTAGTCGCGGGTCACTTCGGGGGGCTCGTCGTCGAGCCTTGACACCGCGCGGCGTGGCGTCCCTGCGCGGTCGACGAGGGGGTCTGGTGACGCCGGCCGGTCGCGGTGATCCGGTAGCGACGTCCGAGCAACCCGGCGTGCCGCGCCCTTGATCGCCGGGAGTCTGGCGCGTCCGAACGCCGGCGACCTACATTCGGTCGCGGGCGCCTGTCGGCCTGCGGGCGATGACGCAGATCTGGCGCGCCGCCGACACTGACTCCTGGCGACCCGCGCTGGGCTCCGGCGTAGCGCGGAACGCCGAGTCGGGGCGCGACCGGATGCTCGCGATAGCAAGCAGCTGGGATCCGTCGTGGGCGGTCGCGAGGCGCCATCGAGCCGGCGATAGGTGACGCGACGGGTCGCGGTTCGGGGACGCGGATTATGGGGCTTTCCGTACGCTGTGATCCCGCCCGCAGCCGAGCAGATCTCCGAGTAGGGGGTGCATGGCATGGCAGCCACATCACGGGCGATCGCCACGACGATCGGCATCTATGGCGCGTTCGTTCGGTCGGGTGTTCAGTTCTTTTCCGCCGGAAGTTGACCTTGACGGTCTCGCCGGGACTCCGCCACTCATTCTTCTACGAGATCTTGGACAGCCTCGTCGGGCGCGCAGTCGTGGGTTCGATTGGTTGGAGGATGCGGTGGGGACGGAACAGCGCGCGGGTCACTCGGTCGTCGCGTAGTGCCAATTCGGCTCCGGGTCCCGGTCGGATCTCGACGTCGCCTGCGTCAGGAACGACTCCGCATGCCGGGCATGCGCCGGCAGCGTCGAGATCAGTGCCGCACTCGACATGAGCGAAGAGGCGGCGGCGACCGGCGCGAGGGGCTGCCTGCTGATCGCCCCATTCTGCTAGGGAGTGGAGAATCGGCCAGAGGCTCAGTCCTCGATCGGTCAAGAGGTATTCGTTGCGGCCGGGGCGGTACTCGCGTCGTTTGAGCATCCCTTCGATGACGAGGCGGTGGAGTCGGTTGGTCAGCACTGCGCGGGGGATGTCGAGGTGGGCGAGAAAATCGTTGAAGCGGCGTACGCCGAGGAAGCAGTCGCGGATGACGAGGATCGTCCAGCGCTCGCCGACGAGCTCGAGGGCGCGAGCGATCGGGCAGTCCTGGAGCTCGTAGTCCTTTCCCAACGCCATGCCCACCACTCTAGCGCATCGGTCTTGTCATTGAACCGATGATGCTGTAGGTTCGGTTCAGTGAACAGACCTTACCGAGTCCGTCGAGGGCACCGGGGATCGGCTGACCACAGAAGGAGAGCCTCCCGTGACGGCAACCAAGAACGACACGATCCAACCGCCGTTGCGCGCTATCGAGTGCCCGAACAAGATGGTGAGCGCAGCGGATGGCGTCGACTACACGTTCCGCGAGCAGGGGAAAGCGCGGTGCCCCTGGTCCTGCTCCAGCACTTCCGCGGCAATCTCGACTACCGGGATCCAGCGCTGATCGACGCACTCGCAGCGCCGCGGCGAGTAATCCTGTTCGACAAAGCGGGCGTCGGCAGTTCCAGCGGAACGACACCGAGCACCGTCACACAGATGGCACACGACGCGATCGCATTCCTCGCCGCGATCGAACTCGATCAGGTGGACATCCTCGGGTACTCCCTCGGCAGCTTCATCGCGCAAGAGATCGCTCTGATCCGGCCGGCGCTCGTTCGGAGCATGATTCTGGCCTCCTCGGCACCCAAAGGCGCCGCCGGGATGCACGGGTGGGCTCCCGAGGTGGTCGATGCCGTCGGCAAGCCAGATCCCGATCCCGACGGGTACCTGCGTGTGTTCTTCGCGGCGTCAACGACCAGCCAACGCGCCGGACAAGAGACCCTGCAGCGGATGTTCTCGAGGACGACCGACCCCGACGAGCCGACGAACTGGCAAACCAGACAGCATCAGTACGACGCCGTGTGCGCGTGGGGTGAACCGAACCATGCGCTGCTCCAGCGTCTGAGCGGAGCGCGATCGACCAGCCCGTGTTCATCGCCAACGGTGACAGCGACCCGATGATCCTGCCCCGCTACTCGTACTTGCTGGCCGGGCTGATCCCGCATCCGCGCGTGAAGATCTACCCGGACGCCGCCCACGGGTTCCTGTTCCAGCACCACGACGAGTTCGCTACCGACGTCGACACGTTCCTCGCCGACGCTTCCGGGCACAACGCCCAGCGACTGGACAGTCCGGCGAGCACTCGCATGCCGCCCGTTTCCATCAACCTGTCGGCCGCGTCGTCCGATGGAACCAACGCCAATGGCTGCCCCTCTACGGCATCACAAGGCGCGACCCTCCGAGGTACTCCGCCTCGGGATCGGCGCTCACCAGCGCCACCGCGGCGCTCGTGTCATCAACGCGTACATATTCGAACGGTCGCATCACTATTCGCCCCCTTGGCCAGCGACCGCTCGGATCGCGGCGACGATGTTCGGATACGCCCCGCAGCGGCAGAGATTGCCGCTCATGAACTCGCGGATCTCCTCGTCGGAGCCGGCACGTCCCTCTTCGAGCAGCGCGACGGCCGACATGATCTGCCCCGGCGTGCACGCGCCGCACTGACCGCCGGGGCTGCGGCACTCCAATCGAGGCCGAGCTCCTGCGCAGCAGACCACAGCAGTGCCGTGTCGCCCTTCGGCTCGGCCGCAGCCAACGCCAGGAGGGTCTGTGTAGCCGGAGGCAAGTCGACCAGCCGTCTGGCAAACGCAAGTTCCAGCTGCCCCGTCAACGGGACACCTGTAGTCTCAGGGAGTCCCTCAACCGCTTCCGCTGAGGTCCAAGCTCGCGGTAGCTCGAGCAACGCAAGCGGATTTCCTCGCGTCTCCGCAATGATCCGATCCCTGACAGCCCGATCGACGGGCCTCGTCACCACCGAATCGAACAGCGTGCCTGCATCCTCGGTGTGCAGACCTGCGAGCCGCAATTCCGGCAGTCCCGCAAGTTCGTCGTCTTGGCCGGCGTCCCGGGACGCGATGGCGATGCAGATTCGCTCGGCGTGCAGCCGCCGGCTGACAAAGCCGATGGTCTGGAGCGATGATCGGTCCAGCCATTGGCATCATCGACGATCCACATCACTGGCTGTCCGAGAGCTGCCAACGCCACCAGGTCGAGCACCGCCAGCCCGACGAGCAAGCGATCGGGCGGACGCCCAGTACTCAGTCCGAACACCTGCTCCAGCGCATCACGACGGGGAGAAGGCAGGTCCGCCAGAAGGTCGACCGCGGGTCCACAAAGCTGCTGTAACCCCGCGGAGGCGAGCACCATCTCCGATTCGACGCCGACAGCTCGGCAGACCCAACAATCGGGCGCCTTGACCGCCAAGTCGTCGAGGAGAGCGGACTTTCCGATCCCCGCGTCCCCTCGCAGCACGACTGCGCCACCGTGCCCGTCTCGGGCCTTGCGGAGCAACTCCTCCAATCTCTGACGCTCCTCCACTCGCCCGAGGAGTCCTGGGTCCGGCGTTCCTCGGGCATGGGCGTCGGAGAGGGTCCGGGCCCGAAGCCGAGTGTCACTCACGGCGGTGCTCCCTACAGCGCTCCGTCCCGACCAGAACACGGGGCGCTGCAACGATCCTCCCCCACGGCGAAATGGCCGATCTCGGCGTCTGCTCCGGTCTCGGCCACCACCTGCGGGTCCGGGCCAATGCATCCCGAATACGTGCCGGACCGGCGTCGGGCGACGTCACTTGGTGGTGCCGCGCGGGCGTGGCTCGCGACCTGTTGGTTGGGTTGGTCGGGTGAGCGCGACCGCTTTCGGGATCAGGTGTCGGATCGGCTCGCCGGCCAGTTCGAAGTCGTCGCCGTGGTGGGCGATCACGATGGGCGTCCCGCTGACGAGTCGGTACGTCGCGTGACCGTGCTCGGCGGTGACGCTGATGCAGCGTCCGCGGTAGCGGACACGGAACGCCAGCCGGCCGATACGACTGGGGAGACGGGGGGCGAAGCTGAGTCGCCCATTGCGTGCTCGCATCCCGCCGAAGCCTTCGACAAGGGCGGTCCAAGCTCCGGCCAGGGAGGCGAGGTGCAGCCCGTCCCCGGTGTTGTGCTCCAGGCCGGCGAGGTCCATGAGCGCGGCCTCGCCGAGGTAGTCGTGGGCGAGTTCGAGGTGGCCGACCTCTGCGGCCATGACCGCCTGCGTGCATGCCGACAGCGACGAATCACGCACGGTGAGCGCTTCGTAGTAGCGGAAGTTCCGTTCCTTCTGCTCGGCGGTGAAGGCGTGGCCCTGGAGGTGCATGGCGAGGACCAGGTCGGCCTGCTTGACCACTTGCTTGCGGTAGAGGTCGAGGTACGGGTGGTGGAGGAAGAGGGGATAGTGGTCGGGTGGGACGCTGGCGAAATCCCAGACCGCATGGTCGGTGAACCCCTCGCTCTGCGGGTGGACGCCGAGACGTTCGTCGTAGGGGATGACCATGGCGTCCGCGGCCTCGCGCCAGGCGTGCAGTTCGTCGGCCGTCACGCCGAGCTGCTCGGCGCGCTTCATGTGACGGGCGGCGATGTCTGCGGCGGACCTGAGGTTCTGCTGCGCCATCAGATTGGTGTACACGTTGTTGTCGGCGACGGCGCTGTACTCGTCGGGCCCCGTGACCCCGTCGATGCGGAACCGCCCGTCGCGGTCGTGATGTCCGAGGCCCCGCCACAGGCGGGCGGTCTGCACGAGGAGCTCGACGGCCACCTCGCGTTCGAACTCCCCGTCATCGGTGGCGTCCAGGTAGCGGACGACGGCGTTGGCGATGTCGGCGTTGATGTGGAAGGACGCCGTGCCGGCCGGCCAGTAGCCGGATGACTCCCGCCCCCGCAAGGTGCGCCACGGGAAGGCGGCCCCGGGCAGACCGAGCTCGGCGGCTCGCTCCTGCGCGGCAGCGAGCGTGAGTCGCCGCCAGCGCAATGGATCGGCGGCAAGGGTCGGCATGGTGTGGATGAGCACGGGCAGCACGAACGTCTCGGTGTCCCAGAACGTGTGCCCGTCGTACCCGTTTCCGGTCAGGCCCTTCGCCGGGATCGGCCGTTGCTCGGCCCGCGCTGCCGACTGCAGGATGTGGAACAGGCTGAACCGGACCGCTTGCTGGACCTCGGGGTCGCCGACGACTTCGACGTCGGCGCCTGCCCAGAACTCGTCGAGGTAGCGGCGCTGCTCGGCCACGAGCCCGTCCCAACCCGTCAGGCGAGCGGCGGCCAGAGCCGCGACCACCTGGGCCTGCAGGGCCGGGCGCGTGCGTTGACTGGACCAGCCGTAGGCCAGGAACTTGACGAGCCGCAATGGTGCTCCGGGCTCGAGCCGAGTGGCGACGGTCAGCCGACATCCGTCAGGCGAACTCGACACGTCGACGGTCATCGCGTCGGGGCCGTCGATGACGTGCTCCATGCCCGACGCGACGAGCAGGCCACTGCGACGGGTCCGGTGCACCATCAGCGCGCCGCGGCTGCCCACCGTCTGCTCCTCGATGACGAGTGGGGTCTCCAGCACCGCGGCGGTCCGAGGGTCTCCACCCTGGGCAGGGAGCGCTTCGTTGGCCACGAGCTCGGACTGCACGACGATGCGCAGCGGCGTGTCGATCGGTTCGATCTCGTAGGAGATCGCCGCCACGGCCCGATGGGTGAGCGAAACGAGCCGCACTGACGAGATCCGCACCCTGTCACGGGCCGGCGAGGTCCAGCGGACGTGACGGCTGAGCGTCCCGGCCCGGAGATCGAGCGTTCGCTCGTGTGCGTCGAGCGTGCCGTAGCGCACGTCGAACGGTTCGTCGTCGACGAGCAGCCGGATCAGCTTGCCGTCGGTGACGTTGATGACTGTCTGCCCCGACTCCGGGTTGCCGTAGCCGGCCTCCGCGTAGGGCAGGGGACGCAGCTCGAACACCGAGTTGAGGTAGGTGCCCGGCATCCCGTACGGATCGCCTTCGTCGAGGTTCCCCCGCAGGCCGATGTGCCCGTTCGAGAGCGCAAAGATCGACTCGCTTTGGGCCAACATGGCGAGGTCCAACCCGTGTTCGGTCACCTGCCACGGCTCGACCGAATAGCCGCCATCTCCCGTCATCTCCGCTTCGATCGCCAGATCGTCCGGGGCAGCCGTCACGGTGACACCCAGCAGCTCGCTCAGATCCCTGACCACGATGGCGCCTCGCGCCCGCAGCGCGTCGACGTGGCCCACGCCCACCACGAGCCGGAACCCGCCGGCGCGCCCCGCCTCCACACCGACCAATGCGTCCTCGAACACCGCGCCGGCGCCAGGTGCCGCCCCGAGGGCCTCGACGGCGGCAAGGAACGTGGCGGGCGCCGGCTTCCCTCGCAGCCCCGGCTCGCGCGACGACCCCGTCGATGCGGACGTCGAAGACAGAGCGGCGATGCCGGCGGCGTCGAGGAGCTGTGCGGTGTTGGCGCTCGATGAGACGACCGCGGTGCGCAACCGGGCCGCCCACGCGGCCCGCACGTAGCGCACCGACGCCTCGAACACCTCGGCGCGGCCCTCGACGAGGCGGCGCATGACGAGCTGGTCCTTGCGCATGAACGTCGGGACGCCGTCGAGCCGGGGCCGGCCGTCGATGAACTGTTCGTCGTCGCGGCCGGGGTCGAACGGGACGAACGGCTCGCCCGTCCGCTGGCACCATCGGTGCAGCGCGCCGTCACTCATCCGCCGCAGCCCCCTCGGCGGCGAGTTCAATTGGCTCCTGACCTTGGGGCTCGCTGAGGATTCCGGCGGCCTCGGCCTCCTGTTCC
>CAVQTY010000013.1:0-114753 GCA_963716665.1 Ilumatobacteraceae bacterium | reverse complement strand
TCACGACGGGCGACCCTTGGTGGCCGCGCCCGCCCGAACGGCGTGGCGGTGCCGTGGGCGAAATCGTGCATCGCTGGGGCCGGAAGGGTCGGCTTGTGCGTGTCGGTGTTGGAGGGTGGGCTAGAACCTGTCGGTGGAGCCGGTGATCTTGGTGGTGGTCTCAGATCGCGGCGCTTGTGCGTCGATGGTCGCCGAGTTTGGTCGCTATGAACGCTATGTACCGGGTCGAGGCGGTGAGTGACGGCGATGCGGCGCTCGCCCGGTTGAGTGAGCTGCGCTCATCGGGGATGCGGTGGCGATGGTGGTCGCCGATCTCGCCTCGCTGTCCCGTCCACGGTGTCGAGCTGTTGAGCCGGGTTCGTGCGGTTTCGCCGACGACCAAACGGATCCTGCTGCTCGATTGGGGGCTGCGACCAGATCGGTATATCTTGCACGCCGTGGCGGTGCCGCCATGTTGGGTCTGGTCGACTCCTTCTTGACCAAGCCGACGGGCCCCCGCGACGAGGAATTCCACGGGGCGATCACCGGGAGCCTCGGCGATTGGGCGTGGACGACGACACCGGTGGTGGAGGCGGTGAGAGTCGTCGTCGATTCGGATCGTGGCCGAGGTGGCGAGATCCGTGGCTTGCTGGAGCGTCTCGGTGTGCCGACAGGCGTGTATCCGGCGGAGTCGTCGATCGGCCGGGCGATCACTAGCACGGCCGGACCAGGCGTGGCGTACCCGGTTGTCGAGGTGATGGGCGAGACGGTGCTCTCGGACCCGACGAACCGGCAGGTCGCTTCAGCGTTCGGAGCTGTCGTCGACGTCACCGACACTGTCTTTGACTTGGCCGTCGTCGGGGCCGGGCCAGCCGGGTTGGGCGCCGCCGTGTATGCGTCATCGGAGGGGTTGTCGACGTTGATCGTCGAGGCTGAAGCCTTTGGTGGCCAGGCCGGGACGAGTTCGATGATCCGCAATTACCTCGGCTTCCCCGACGGCATCACCGGCAGGCAGCTCGGTCGCCGGGCGATCCTGCAAGCCACCAGGTTCGGTGCCGCATTGGACCTGGCCCGGCGCCGTCACAGCCCTCGAGGTCGGTACGCCACTGCGCCTGAAGTTGTCTGACGGCGTGGTCGCCACCGCGGTGCGTGGTGTCCTCCGTGCGGCGTGGCCTACCGCCGACTGGCGTCCGATCGGTCGAGGGACTCGTCGGCGCCGGCGTGTTCTACGGGGCGGCGACGAGTCACGCCCGAGCGCTCGCCAGCCGCGACGTGGTCGTCGTCGGCGCCGGCAACTCGGGAGGTCAGGCCGCCCTGCACCTGGCTCGCTACGCCAGCCGAGTCACTTCGTCACCCGCGGGCAGCGCTGGGCGGAGACGCCACGTCGGCCTACCTCGTCACCGAGATCGAGGCCAACCGCAGCATCGATGTGCGACCCGACACGGACGTTGTTGGCGGCGTGCCGCGGAGCCGGCGTCCTGAAATGGCTCGAGATCACCAACCGCGTCACCGGCGAACGGTCGCGGCTCTACCGCGTCGGGCCTGTTCGTGCTCATCGGATCCGAGACCCGTACCGGCTGGTCGCCCCCGGCAATCCAACGTGACGACCACGGTTTCGTGCTCACCGGCACCGACATCGACCTCGCCCAGTGGCACTCGACCGCCCACCGTTCGCCCTCGAGACCAGCGTGCCAGGTGTGTTCGTGCCGGTGATGTACGAGCAAACGGTGTCAAACGCGTGGCCGCCGCGGTCGGCGAAGGTGCGATCAGCGTTCCAATGATCCACCGCTACCTCACCAACCGGTGACGCACAGAGCACACCATCGCCCCGGCGATCGTGTGCGCGGGGCACCGTGGCAGATCGACGATGCTGGAGGGGGCTTTGGGGCTGCACCGACAGTCGTCGGTGCACTTCCGGGGCCGGGGAGGTGCTGGTCGTGAAAGTCAGTCGGATCATCATGATTGTGGTCGGCGCACTGCTTGCCCTGATCGGGTTCGCGTTGCTGGCCGGTTCCATCGCCGGTGTGGTCACCTATGCCACGCAGCGCACGGACGGCTACTTTCAGACCGGAGAGGTTCGCCTGGCGTCAGCGACCGCTGCGATCACGTCGGACCAGGTCGACCTGGAGAGCGAACCGGGTGACGCTGACTGGCTCATCGAGCGCGGCGCTCTTGGTTCGGTTCGGTTGACGATCGATCCGGGGCGATCGGGCGCAACGATCTTTGCTGGGATCGGGCCCGAGCGGTGACGTGGCGGCCTACCTCGACGGTGTGAGCCACGACGTGATCCGTGACTTCGAATTGTCCCCCGACCGGGTCGAGTTCCGACGAGTGGCGGGTGAGTCGACGCCTGAGCCGCCCGGCGACCAGTCGTTCTGGGTCGCCCAAGTGACGACCGAACAGTCTGACGAGCTGACCTGGGAGGTGGACAGCGGCGACTGGACGGTGGTGTTGATGAACGCCGACGCCAGTCGTGGTGTCGACCTCGACGCCCGGCTCGGCATCAAGGTGGACTGGTTGCTGCCGGCCCTGATCGGCCTCCTCGCCCTCGGGCTTGTGCTGCTTGCCGGCGGCACCGTGCTCGTGATCTTCGGTAGCCGCGGCCAAGCCCAGCCGGCAGCGCCCCTCCCCGTCGAGCCGGCAGCATGGCCGGCACCAGCCACACCGGGCGTCGCGCCGATCGCCCCAGCGGTCGAGGCACCGTCGCCGGTCGAGCCGTACCCGCTCGTCCTCACCGGCCAACTCGACCCTTCGCTCAGCCGCGGGTTGTGGCTCGTCAAATGGCTGCTCGCCATCCCGCACTACATCGTGCTGGTCTTCTTGTGGATCGCCTTCGCCATCGTGACCGTGATCGCCTTCTTCGCCATCTTGTTCACCGGCCGCTACCCACGGGGACTGTTCGACTTCAACGTCGGCGTGCTGCGGTGGAGTTGGCGGGTCGGCTACTACTCCTACAGCGCCCTGGGCACCGACCGCTACCCGCCCTTCAGCCTGCAACCAGCCGACTACCCGGCCGAGCTCACCGTGCGATATCCCGAGCAGCTCAGCCGCGGGCTGGTACTCGTCAAATGGTGGCTCCTGGCGATACCCCACTACGTGATCATCGGCATCTTCGGTGGCGGCTGGTGGCTCGGCTGGTGGGAACCCACCGACGCACGATGGGCCGGCGACCGCCCTGGCCTGATCGGCGTGCTCGTGCTGTTCGCCGCCGTCGCGCTGCTGTTCACCGGGCGTTACCCCGCGACCATCTTCAATCTCGTGATCGGCCTCAACCGCTGGATCTACCGCGTCGTCGCCTACGCAACGCTGATGACCGACGAGTACCCACCGTTCCGGCTCGACCAAGGCAGCGGCGACACCACACGCAACGGCCGCGCCGCTCCACAACCAGACTCGTAACCGACGACGTCGTCTACGCCCTGCGGCCTCCACCCTCTCGACGCACCGTGCGGTGCGCCGACGAGTTCACGCTCCCGCGAGCCCGCGATCCGTCAACGGTCGACCGCCAGGAGTTCGTTGAGCACAGAATCGCGGCACCGAACGACGCGGCTCGGCCCGTCGAGATGCACGCAGAACGGCATGTAGTTGCGCTTGCAACCAGCCGACTCAGGGCCGGCGTCTATCCCCGCGTCTTCGCACCATCACTCGGTGGCTCCGCGCTCGGCACGCTACGACCTCGAGGCGTACAGTGCGCTCGCGTGGAGGTCAAGGGACACAACGGCACGGTCATCTTCGATGGGCGCAGCGTCACCATCAAGCGCACCGGATTCTTCGCCCGAACCTCCGTCGGCAAGGGCGAGAAGCGCATCCCACTCGGTTCGATCACAGCGGTGCAGTGGAAGCCTGCTGGGCCGATAGTGCCGGGATTCATTCAATTCACCGTCCCAGGGGGTAAGGAGCGCCGCAGCCGGTTCGGGGCGCAGTCAGCCGAGGCCGGACACGACGAGAATGCTGTGACCTTCTACCAGTGGCACGAGCAGGCGTTCCAGCAACTCCGCGATGTGGTCGAGGAGGCGCTCCATGCCGAGTCCCCGGCACAGCACTCATCGTCAGCGCCCGGCAAGTCCCCAGCTGAACGCCTCGCTCACCTGAAGGAGCTACACGACCAGGGGCTGGTTTCCGATGCGGAATTCGGGGCCAAGCGATCGCAGATTCTCGACTCGTTGTGAACGGCATGCGATGGGGAGGACGCGAGAACCTCGATTCCGCCGCCCTTGAACTTCTCGGCGAGTGGGCATCAGGCATCGCTCGATGATCCCGGCACCCAATGCCTCGTAGCGGTCGGCCTGCTGCTTGGACTCGCCGACCCGTAGGGCGTGCAGGCTCGTGACGACGGGCTCGCGCCCGAGCGCAGCGATCACGGGCGACTTCCTGTACACGGAATGGCAGCACCGAATGCCAGGGTCACAGGCGGGTCCCGGCACCCCCGCACGGCATATGGTTGCATGGTCGCAACGACGCCGGACCACGCCGCGTGGGTGGTTGTGGGCGGTGTCGGCTGGCATGCGACGCTACAGCGTGTCCAATTTCCGCGTCAGATTCGAGGGGCCTGGTGCACTCGCACTCAGCGTGGCGACCGCGCTCGCCGATGCCGACGGGGTTGAGCTGCTCTCGTCAGATCAGCCAGTCACCCTCGATGAGAACATCGTCGCGTTGAACGTGACAGTTGCGGGCGCGTTCGATGCCGTCGCCGACGCTGTTGCCAGGATCCGTAATGGCATGCCGGCTGAAGCCTCGATCAAGATCAGTAGCGGTTGACTGGCAATGGCCAATCGTGGCGGCGGCGCGTAGAGCCGGCGTCGGCCGTGTCCGCACCGAACGACGCGCCAGAACCCCGTCGTCGGCCCGAGCGGAAGCCGCCCGGAACGGCATGTAGTCGCGTGTGCAACCATCGACCCAGTCACCGCGACCGTGCTGTCGCGAGGCGATGTCGGGCTGGGTTGCACGAGGTCGGTGCGGTCGTCGGCACGGGGCATCGAAGGGTGATGAACGCCGAACGGGCCGTCACTCGATGGCGATGTAGAGGTCGGTGATCAGCGCTTCGGGAGGCGTATTGGTGGGGTTGTTGCGATAGATCTCGAACGTGCCGCCGGCACCGATGCGGCGCCCGCTAGACGGCAACCATCCACCCAGGAACCGCGACCACACGTCGCCGAGAAGCTCGTAGGGCCCAGCGTGGGTGGTGCGAGCATATTGCCCGGGGGGGAGACGGCGCTCGCTGAGACCGTCGGGCAGCACTCGCCCCTGCGGGAGCAACCACGCCGGCGTCGGCGCGCAGCGATTCGGGCGGCATGACTTCGGGATCGTCGTGGTAGACCGCAACCATCTCGGGAGGTTCGGGTTGATCGAACAGCCCGCCAGCTGCGGCGATCGCGCCGAGGCGTCCGAACGCCTCGCCGATCTGGTTGTAGGGGCCGACGTGGGCGACGGTGGCGACTCTGCGTTCGGCCAGTTCGACGATGTCGACGTTCATTTCGTGTACTCCTCTGTCAACCGGGGTGAACGGTGTTGTCCCGCCTGCTCGATAGTGGACACCGCACCGTGCCGCCAGCTCGATGCGCAGCGTGCGGCGTCGCCGGAACGACGACGGCGTCATCGCGTAGCCGGCGCGGAAGGCACGCGTGAACGCCTCGTGGGTGTCGAAGCCGGAGTCGTAGGCGATCGTCGCAACCGACTTGTCGGTGGTGGCTAACCAGTACGCCGCCCGCTCGAGACGGAGCCGTCGGCTCAACGCCAGCGGTGTCTCGTCGACCATCCCGCGGAAGATGCGATGAAAGTGGAATGGCGATGTCGCCGCCCGTGATGCGAGCGCGCCGAGGTCCAGTGCGCAGTCCAAGTCTCGGACGATGTCATCGACCGCCGCTCTGACGACGGTCTCGTAGAACCCTCGGGTGCGGTCACGCATCGGCGCCCACGCTAGGAGGGCACACCTGCCCGTTCTTGACCCTGGTTGCGCACCTTGCTCACAGTTCCGCCGGATACGCCACCATCGAAACGACCGGCACGATTCGAGCCAGCGACATCGCCACCCTCAAGTGACCGCCACGGCGATCAAGACAGGGGGCGATCTGCCGCCATAACGCACGAACCGAACGTCAGCGCCACAGGGCCCTTCGGTCGCGACGTAACGGCATCGGGGTGCGCGAGGGTGTCGTGCGCGCCCCGGGCTGGTGGAGATGTCACGGCAAACGAGTCGTCGCCGCCGCGTCCCGCTCCATCACGGGCATTCGGTCGCGCTCGCGACAGGTAGCAGGCAGCCTGTGGCGCACCGGCTGGCGCGTGGCACTCCCGGCGTTGTGGGGCAGGCCGGCCGGAACGCCTGCTGTCCGCAACGACCACCGAGTCGATGTGGTACTCCTCGAAGGCACGATGCGTCGGGCAGCAGGTAGGCAGCAGAAGCTGACGCCTTACCGGCCGTTGCCGTCCGAAAGGCTGATGCGTCTGCCTTTGAACAGTGTGAAGGTATGCCGCCGAATGCCTCATCCGCCGAGGTGTTCGCGATTGGCCCTGCCCCTCGGCGCAGGCCGAGCTGCGCGGGGCTCACGCGGGTTCGGCGACGTACGCGAACTCGGTGCTGGCGAACGTCTCTGGCACGGGGTACTGCCCGTCGGCGAACAGCAGCACGGCCATGCGCTGCCGATCGACTGACAGGATCGACCCGGCGAGGCGGATCGCGGGCTCCGAGACGAGCGTGTGAACGGCGTCGAGATAGGTCGCAGCCGCGATCCTCTCGATGATGAACGCCACGTCGAGCAATTCTGCGCCATCGGTTATGGCGCCGAGCTGTTCGTTGATCGTGATCGCCAGGTCCGCCGGGGGCTGCGTGACCGCTGGTCGTCCGACAGCCACCAGCACGCGGTTCCACGCATCGAGGGCAACGCGGTGATGGTCGAGCGCCGTGGCCCCGTAGTGCGCGACAACCGGCGGCACGGCGCCCAAGTTTCCAGCCGTTGCCGCACCGAGGACCACGGTGTAGGCATTGACCGCCACGACCTCGACGCCCGCAAGCAACGCAACGGTACCGAGCTCGTCCTCAACGATCTCACCGGGAAGTGGATGCAGCGCAGGGTCGTCGAATCCCGGCGGGCAGGCGTCGATCGGCGTCGTGGCCTCAGGCGGCTGCGTTGTCGGCTGCTGCTCAGGTTCGGACGAAGGGGTGGATGAGTCCGATGGCGGAAGCGAGGACTCCTCAGGTGGGTCAGTGGTTTGGGGAGGAGAGCTTGGCGGGCAGTCTGCCGGCACGGTCGACGTCGTGGTCGCCGGACTCGACGTCGTGGACGCCGGACTCGACCCCGATCCCGGTGACGGGCTCGATCCGGAGCCTGGGCCGGTAGGAACTGTCGATGAGGTCGGATCGACGGGCACGTTTGACACCGTCGGCAGGGGCACGCTCGGCGCCGTCAGACCGGCACGGTCGGCAGCGGCACGGTCGGAACCGCGGGGAGCGTGGAGACTGTCGGAGTCGTCGGGAGGACGATCCCGCCGCCGCTACCGGCGGTCATCGCACAGCACCTTCTGCCGGGACGCTGGCGAAGTTGGTGATCTCCAACGCATGCGAGAAGGCGGCGCTCCCGATTGCCATCGGCAGCGCTGATACGTCGGTCGGGATCGCGACCAGCTCGGGAACACCGGCGGCGATCAAGGCGCCGAACGTTTGCAGCACGGCCAGGTGTTGCGACTCGACGCCCATGACGCTGGCCATCAACGTCCGCATCGTGGGGTCGCGCAAAACGGCCAGGTTGTAGATGTAGGTGTCCGTGGCGGCTTCTTCGAGCGTCGCTGCCAACGCGACTACACCGGCCGCGTCGGCCAACGTCGGCAACGACGCATCGACGATTTGGGAGTACCTGGGGTGCGGCGCCTCCTGCCGCGCCCCGCCGAGATCCTCGGCCTGCGCATTGAATAGCGCAAGGTGCTCTGTGTGCTGCTGCATCGTGGTCTCGATGAAGTGGACGACCGTGGCGTTCTCCTGAACAAAGGGAAGCTCGAGTGCGGCGGCATAGGTGGAGATGGCCAGGTTCTCCAACGACGCCGCGGTCTGAAACAGCTGCACCTCGATGGCCGGTTCCGCCGAACGGGGGCTGCCGAACGCAGCTAGCGGCCGATGCCAAGGGTCGGCGGAGAATGCCACCCGACAGCAGCACTCCCAGTCCCAGGCCGCCGGCCTTGAGCAATCCTCGCCGTCCCAGCGACGCGCCGAATCGATCGTTGCACCCCCCGCTCGATTCCGGGATGGAACCGTCATCGAAGTGCACTGATCTAACCTCCCGCCGATTGCAGGGTCTCAGGTGAGACCGCTGCGATTCGAAGTCACTATCAACGGTAACCCATCGGCGGCGCGTCTAGACCTCGATTGGGTGGGCTCAGCGGGCATGCGGTGCCCAAGAGCCTCCCACGGACCGTCGCCGAGTCGCGCTCGGACGCGGTGGTCGATCTCCGTTGGGCGACGCAACCCTGCTGATCCGGCGTTCTGGGGACGCGTCAGTACCCAGGATCTCGTTTGTGTGCGCCGAGAGTGCCTGTTCGGGCGGTCTCACTCGACACAAACGTTGACGACGAGCATCCCGGAAGTGCCGGTGCAGGGCGCTCGCGTTCGCAAGCACTCGCGCCGATGGTCGGCCAGCTGCGCACGCCGAACTAGGCGTTCGGAGTTGGCGAAATCGTCCGTCAACGGGCATTCGGTGCGATCTGCGTGCGCACCACCGCCGTCTGCCGTCAATACGCGTTTCGATCAGAACGGGATCGCTCGACTTGATGCGTGCCGTCGATCACAACGTCAGCGCGTTCCAGCGTTGGGTCACGTTCGTAATGAGCGTCCTCTTCGCCCATCCAGGACTCCCAGTCGTCGAGGGCTCCGATGCCATCACGTTCCACGGCGCGACGGAGGCATTCCTGACGCGGGGTCTCGATCCAGATCAGAAAGCTGAGATGCCTCGCCCACTCGGAGCGACCAGCCGAGACACCCTCGATGATCACGATCGGCGCGGGCTCGATCGTATGCCATTCAGCCAATGACTCCGTCGGCCAGTCATAGCGTTGGTAGTGCGCTGCGCGACCTCGGACGAACGGCTCGATGACTTGGTCGAGGAGTCGGGGCCACCAGTCGATCGGGTTGTCCGCTGCTGCGAAGTCATCCGTAGGGATCACGGGTGCTCCCCCCGCCGCCTCAGACAGCTCGCGCGCGAACGTGGACTTGCCCGCACCGCCCGGTCCGTCAACTGCAACGAGTCGGAGTGGTCCCGGCCTTGCCATGATCGAAGCAACGAGTTCGTCGAGAAACACGAGACAGAGCATTGCCGTTGCGCAGCGACTGAGCGACACAGTGGACTCAGGCGGAGATTCCATGCGAATTTTGATTGCTCGTCGAGGCCGTCGCTGGTGCTCCTGACCGAGCCCCCTAACCCGCCCAGATCTGGCGATAGGCGCAACTTTCAACCAGTGATGCCAAGAGCCTGACCACGAGCGTAACGAGCTGGTTTGCGGCGCTAACCACCCCTCTAAGCGACGAACACAACCCTTCTGCCCTGAACCACCGTTCTCGAGTGTGGGTAGGGATAGCCGTACCCAGCCGGGCGGGGATAGCCCGGTTCCGGGCGGCCGTTCGGTCTGGCACCGTGCGAACCATGATTCGGCGGCTGCTCATCGCGGGGTGCGCGGCGACGGTGGGCGTGATCACGGTGCCGGTCACGTCGGGGGCGCATCCTGCGCCGTCGCTCGTCGCACCGACGACCACCACCACAACGCCGCAGCTGCAGGTGGCCGTAGCGCCGCCGCGTACGACGACGCCGCAGCTCGCCGCCCCGACCACCTCCACGACGACCAGGACGACGATGCTGCCACCGGTGATCGCCACCCCGACCACGACGACGAGCACCATGACGACGGCGGCTCCCTCGGTGATCGGCGACCCGGTCGTCCCGCCACCGGTGATCGTCACCCCGACGGTTCCTCCCGACGAGGATGCCGCCGACAGGCCGATTGGGGCGGTCGACACCAGCGGGGTGATCCCCGACGGCCTCGACCTCAGCGCGATCCCCGGCGTTCCCGCGGCGCCGACCGCCGACGGTGCCAACGGACCAACCTTCTCGGCTGGACAGACGTGCTTCAACCAGTGCATCAAGTCCGGTGTCGCCTACCCGCGTGGCTTCGGTGCGCTGCTCGTCGTCGAGACCTACGTGCCGGCGCAGCTGTGGCTGGGCGTGAGCGCCGACACGGACGGCGACGGTGGCTATGACTTCAACGACCATGCCAGCAGCGACGGCATGGTGACCGAGTTCAGTTGGGCGCTCGACCACCTCGACCCCGGCCAGACGTATCACGTGATCGTCGCCGCCACCGACGAGAACGACGACACGGCGCACGCCTACGGCTCGTTCACGACGCTGTCGCAGCGCACGATCACCCTGTCGATCGGCCTGCCGACGATCTCGGGCGGACCGTCGAACATCGTCGACAACTACACGTTCCTGAAGGTCGCCGACCTCGACTTCCGGTGGCTGGCCCCACCGGAGAACCTCGTTTACTACAGCCTGCCGAGGCACCTCGATCTCGCCTTGCAGCTGTTCCGTGGGTGGGAGACGTCGCAATACACGATTTGCGAGGGCTTCTTTCCCAGCCTCGACCACGTCCCGAGCGGCGACAGCGATTCGCTCTGCGGGACGTGGAACACGGCGATGCTCGCCAACCTCGACGTCGACGCCGTGCCCGCCGACCGATCGAGCTGGACCGAGGTCTCGATCATGAGGACACTGCAGACAGCGACCGGCGACGGAGCGTTGCCGCCCGGCCACGGCGATCCGCGCTACTTCGACTTCAACGCCACCGTCACGCTGGCGGTCGAATACAGCTGACGCCCGCCCGCTCTGGCACGCACACCGTGTCCCGCGGTCCATCTCCATCGGAGTGTTTGCTGTCGATACGCCCCGCAACAAACACTCCGAACGGTTCGGAACGACCCCTATCGTGCCGGTCGATGTTGATCCGCCACGCGCTTCCCGACGATCGCGACGCGCTCTACGACATCTGCGTGCGCACCGCCGACTCCGGCGGCGACGCCCGGCCGTTGTACCGCAACCACGAGTTGCTCGGTGAGGTGTGGGTCGGTCCCTACCTCGCCCTGGAACCCGGGCTGGCGTTCGTCGCCGAGGACGGCGAGGTGGTCGGCTACGTGCTCGGCGCCGAAGACACCCGGGAGTTCGAGGAGGCCTGCGAGCGCGAATGGTGGCCTGCGCTTCGAGCCCGCTATCCCAATCCCTCGGCGGACGCCGAGCTCACCGCCGACGAAGCCTTGATGCGCCGGATCCACCATCCCCAACCCACGCCCGCCGCCGTCGTCGAGCAATTCCGGGCCCACCTGCACATCGACATCCTCGCTCGCGGCCAGGGCCAGGGTGTCGGTCGCAGCCTGATGACGACCTTGTTCGACGCGCTGCGCGAACGCGGCGTCGCCAGTGTCCACCTCGGGGTCGACGCGACCAACACGCGGGCCATCGGGTTCTACCGGCATCTCGGATTCCGCGCCGCCGACCCGACGCAGGACGCCAGTTCCGGCGGTTGGCTCGGCCTCGACCTCACCGACGGGTAAGCCCGCCATCGCCGCGCCTTTCGCTACTCCGGTCCGCCTTGTGACTCGACGATATGGGGTTCGTCGTACGTACCGGGTGATGCAGGGCGCTCGCCCTCTTACGTGAACCGACGCTGCTGCGCTGAGTCGACAAGCCGGGCTCGCAACCATCGGTCGGGCTGATCGCACCATGCGTCCGAGGCCAGCGCCGCTCCCCACGGCTGCGACGCGGCGACAAGGTGATCGCAACGCGGATCGCCTGGAAATCGGTCGTCGTCGTCACCCCAGAGCAGTTGCAAGACACTTGGCGCCCTGAGTCGCGGACGGCCGATCTGATAGTGCCGGAACCATGCACCCATCGGATTCTCATCGCTGGATGCCCACTCATCCGGCACGGCGACGACGCGCACGGGCTGCCCGAGCATGACGAGCTCGTCGCCGGCTCGTACTTCCTGACCGTCGATGTCGTCGCCGCGGACGAGGTTGGAGAGCGTGATCGCGTCGTTCGGGTGGAGCCCGAACGTGACCACCTCGGGGCGACCACGTTCGGCGAAACCGATGGTGTAGCTCCATACCGGTACGGTCGGCCCACACCGGCAGCCAGGCACCCGGCACGCTCCCGAGCCGACATGGATGACTGCGATGCCGTGCGAGTGGATCACCGAAGCGACCCAGAGCAGTTCGTCGCTGAGGTACTTGGTCGACGTCATGCGACGATCGTGACGGAGCCCTGTCACATTGTGGGCGCACGGCGAAGCGCTCACGCGCGAGACTCGCACCCTCGTGGATGAGCTCATTGCGCTCGGCGTCACCGAGGCGGCAGCTTTGATCGCACGACGGGAGGTGTCGGCTACGGAGCTGACAACCGCCTGCCTCAACCGCATTCGTGAAGCCGATGGCACTCACAGTCATGGTGGCGACCCGGGCTCGATCAACGCGTGGGTGCGGGTGTACGAGGAGGAGGCAGCTGCGGCCGCCGCTCGCGCCGACGAACTCCTCGCCGCCGGCGGTGAAGTACCTCCACTGCTGGGCGTGCCGATTGGCCTCAAGGATCTCTATGGAGTGGCCGGCAAGCCGGTAACGGCCTCGAGCCGCCTGCTCGACGACGTGCCGAGCGCGGACTGCGACGTGTGGCGACGGCTCGCGGCGGCCGGCGTGATCCTCCTCGGTCATCTGCACACGCACGAGTTCGCTGCGGGCGGCACGACCGATCAGGTGGGGAACCCGTGGGATCTCGCCCGGTCTGCAGGTGGCTCGAGCGGCGGCTCGGCGGCGGCGTTGGCGGCGCGAATGGTGCCAGCCGCGACCGGGACCGACACGGCCGGCTCGTTGCGCATCCCTTCGGCGTGCTGCGGAACGTCGACGATCAAGCCGACCCGTGGGTTGGTTTCGACGAGGGGTGTCGTTCCGCTTTCGTGGAGCCTCGATCACGCCGGGCCGATGGCGCGATCACTGGCCGACTGCCGGGCCCTGCTGGGGGCGATGGCCGGTCCAGGCCCTGGGCACACGGAGAGCGAGTTGAGCGCTGGAGTCGCCGCAGATGAACGAGAAATGGCGTCGACGTTCGACGGCGCGCGTATCGCCGTTTCCCCGCGGCTCGCCTCGGTCGCGCTCGACAGCGACGTTGCGGCGGGTTTCGAGCGGGCCATCGGGGCCTGCCGGGAGCTGGGGGCGAGGCTGATCGAGCCGCCGGCCCCCGACTGCGGCTTCGACATCGCCGACGCCTTCCACGACGTGATGACGACCGACATGCTGGCGTACCACCGTCGCTTCGACGGCGGCCGCGAGCGCTACCGGCCCGCCCTGCGCCAGTGGCTCGAGGTTGGCGAGCAGCGGGCGGTGTCAGGCGAGCGGTACGCCTCCCTGCAGGCCGGCAGGCAGGAGATGACGGCTGCATGGTCGGATTGGCTGGGCGAGCACGGGATCGCCGCAGTCATCGAGCCGACGATCCCCGTTGTCGCTCCCCTACGGGGAGACGGTTACGAGCAAGCCGGCAGCGACTACGTGCTGATCTCGCTCACCCACTTCTGGGATTGGACCGGATTCCCGGTCGTCACCCTGCCGTCAAGCGTCGGACAGGCCACCCGGCTTCCGGTGAGCGTGTCGCTGGTCGGCGCCGGCGGCAACGACCAGCACCTGCTCGGTCTCGGCATCCAGCTCCAGGCAGAACTCGATGTGACCGACTGGCCATAGAGCCTGTTCGGTGAGCGCCCTCTACGACGAAGGCCCAGGTCGCTGACCTGGGCCTTCACTTGGTGGCGGGGGCCCGATGTCCGCGTTGACTACAACTCTTGTGCTCCCGTGCTGACCCGGCCTGCCGTGCGGCTGGTGCAGCTCGGCCCTCTCGTCCCCGGTGTCGTCGTCGTTATCCCAACTGGCGTGAAGGGTGGGGACGTGGCCAAGGTCAGCTTGAAGTCGGGATGGTGGTCGACAATCTCCAGCGATCGGGTTGTGCGTCGAGGAAACCCGTTGCTGCCAGTGTTGGGAGGTCGCGGAGGACGATCGGGGAACCCCTTGATCCGGAGGGCCGGATACTCGTCGGCCGCGGGACGATTGCGGTCGATGCCGCCCCAGAACTCGATCTCGTAGCTCGAGGGATCATCGTGTGCCTTACGCCACTCGTTGTCGGACATGAAGAAGCGTGGCTCGACCCCGCCGCTGCCCTTCAGTTCGGTCCGCGCTTCAGGCAAGGGGACGGCTCGGTCTCCGAACGCTCGAGCGCGTCGTCTGGCTGTCGCCCACTTGGCTGCCCGCCTACAGCTTGAGAGTCACCGTGGCACAGCCTGAGGTGAGGCGACTCGGGACGAGACTCCGATCGACGACGCTGGACAATCTCTACGAGGCGCTCGGAGGTACCTTCCTTCGCCCTCCGCCTCGGCAGCCTCGAGCTCGGCCTCGTCACCGAGGTCCATGCGGACGCGATCAGGTCCTCCGGCGTGAGGGAGCGGTGCCCGATGACCACGCCTCGTGCGTCGCGGACGGCATCGCGGAGCGCCATGGCCCAGAGGTGCTCGATGGCGAGCACGAGCGCCGAGCTGCCGCCGTGCAGTTCGTCGAGCAGCCCCGCCACTACCGACTCGGCGGCGCTCGGAGCATCGGCATCGACGGAGGCCCCGAGCGTCGCGCCGAACAGGGCGCCCTCGCCGCGGGCACTTCCTTGAGTCCGGGCGAGACATGTCGAACGGATCGACGTATCGGTAATTGACCTGGCGCTTTCGACCGCGGTCGAGCCAGCGGCGCCAAGCGCAGCTCGCTATCGAGTCATCCCAGGAATTGATCGGCGGCGTACTCCGTGCCGCGCCTCTGCGACGAGGAGACGGCAGCGCGACGAGGCGACCCGCATGACAAGTCGGTCGAGGTCACGTGTGCGTCCCGCAGAGTCGTCGGCGGGCTTCACCACCTGGTGGGCCATCGGCGTGACACCGATAGCCCTGTGCCATTCCTGTCGTGTCAGCGCCGCTCGACGCGTTTCGCGCGGGCGATCTCGTCCCCGCACGGGTGGTGCAGGACCAGCTGATCGAGGTGGAAGCGCCGAGGTGATCGGCCGCGGGCGCGACGAACGCACCGAGTGCAGGGTGACGGCGCGCAACGGGTCACGTCCCCGTCTGGGCCGTTGAGTGGAGAGGACGCCTCGACCGGCGCTGCGGATCCCTGGCGGCGCTCGTTGACGCGGTTGACGAGCAGTTGATCGTTGGTCCGGTTCCTTGGTGATGTGCCGATATCGTTGGTTGGGTCCTCCCGGGAATCCGGGTGGAGCGACGACCCCCACCCGGTCCGGGCCGCTCAACGAGGAGCCGCCGTGGCCACTGATCGCGCTGAGCGCGATGACGGGGATCTAGTTCGTGTCTATTTGAGCGACATCGGTCAGTACGCCTTGCTCACCAAGGACGACGAGGTCCGGCTGGCGAAGGCGATCGAAGCCGGGAAAGACGCCATCGAGGCCTTCAACGCCGGTGGCAAGGACGTCACGGCGACCCGCAGACGTGAACTGCGCTGTACCACTCGGTACGGCGAGGAGGCCGAGCGTCAGTTCGTCCAGTCGAACCTGCGTCTCGTCGTCTCGATCGCCAAGAAGTACGTGGCATCGGGGCTGTCGCTGCTCGACCTCATTCAGGACGGCAACCTCGGGTTGATGCACGCCGTCGAGAAGTTCGACTGGCGCAAAGGCTTCAAGTTCTCGACGTACGCGACGTGGTGGATCCGCCAGGCGATCAGCCGGGGCATCGCCAACACCGGCCGCACGATCCGCCTCCCGGTCTCCGCCGGCGACACGCTCGCCCGGCTGCAGCAGGTGCAGTCGCGCCTGGAGCTCACCTACGGGCGTCCGGCGACGCTGGCCGAGCTCGCCCGCGAGGTGGAGATGCCGCAGGACAAGGTCACCGAGACGTTGCGCTTCGCCGCCGAGCCGCTGTCTTTGTCCGAGCCGCTGCGCGGCGACGGCGACGCCGAGCTCGGCGATGTGGTCGAGGACCGCTCCGCCGAGAGCCCGTTCGAGGTCGCCGCCAGCGCCTTGCTGCCCGAGGAGATCGCCCGCCTGCTGGCCCCGCTCGACGACCGCGAGCGGGAGATCCTCAAGCTCCGCTTCGGGCTCGACCGCGGCGAGCCGCGGACGCGGGAAGAGGTCGGTGAGCACTTCAACCTCACCGGCGAGCGCATCCGCCAGATCGAGGCCAAGGCGATGAGCAAGCTGCGTCATCCATCGAGCGACACCGGCGCCCGCGACCTCATCGCCGGGTAGTAGTGGACATGCAGCCGCGGCGCTTGTCCGCGACGCACCCTGCTAGCCCGAGCAGATGACGCCGGTCGGCCGGCTGGGCGGCGTGGCCAGTGCTGCCAGGGCAGATCGTGGATCGCGTGAAGGAGCACTCTTGGCGCATGTCGTCGATGCTGGCTGGCCTGCGGGGACTTGAGCCTGGAGTCAACGCCGGATCGAAGGTCACGCCACGATGAATGTGGCCTGCGAGGCGAGCGAGGGAGTTCGACAGGGCTGAGAGGCCGGAAGCCGACAGCCTAGAGGGCGACCCCCACGACCTGATCCGTCTCGCAGACTGGTTCGCGCACCGGCGGGCCGTCGAGGTCCGTCGCATTCGGTGCACCGGCGTTGTGTTGGTCCGTGGGCGTGGGCTGACGTCGTGCGGTGAGCGACTACCGTCGCCGTGGTGGGACGAGGTGACCGCAAACCGGTCAGGTGGCACAACGATCGAGTCAGGCGGGCCAAGGCGCGGGCGCGACGCCGCGCTCAACGTGGCAAGGCCGGCTCGGCGTCACCGGCGCCTGCACAGCCGGCGTCACCGGACCGACCACCGAACTGAGCTTCGTACGCTGGAACGGGCTGACATGTGCGGAGCCGTCGCGCCTGTGGCTGCCGGTCGGCCAGGAGGGTCATCAGGGTGGTGAGGTTCGGGGCCGTCGCTCGGCGAACGATGTCGTCGTCGACCGGCATCGATGCGTGTTCATTCGTCGTATCCCGTGCGGAGCACGCAGCCGACACACGAGCATTGCCCTCACAGCGGGTCGAGTCGACCGTGTCGCCACTGGACCACGACGGGCGTGTACCCGACCTGGCGCCACGACGAATCCAAGGCAAAGCCGCCGAGCAGCGTGGTGGTACGCCAGCGGGGCACCTCGTCGGCTGCGAGGCCTCGACGGGTGGCCTCGGCGGCGAGCCAGCCGGCGGCGGCGGCCAGGGCGGCCGGGTAGTCGGGGATCGAGCCGGTGCCGGCTTCGAACCGTCGGGCGAAGGCCGCTGCGGTCGGGCCGACTTCGACCGGATGGTCGCGGTTGACCCATTGGGCCGGTGCGAGCACGCCCTCAGCCAGCGGTCCAAGCCGAACCTGGAACTCGTGGATGCCGGCAGCCACGCAACCGACCAGCTCCACCGCGACGGCGGCCGTTCGAATCCGCCGCACCGTGTCCACGTCCTCCTCGAACGTGCCGGCGATGAGCAGGGCTCGACCGGCGAGCGATGCCGGGACTCGCCACGAGGCAAGCTCGGCGACGCTGACCGACAGCCCGATCGTGGCTGCCTCGTGGGTGGCCCCCTCGATGACCTGGCGGGCGAACAGCCCGCTGCCCGCAACGAGCAGCACCGACTCGACCCCGCGGCGGCGACACAGCGTCAACAGCGGAATGAGATACGTCGAGGCGGGCGCCGGGACGCTGACCACCCCGGCACGGGCAAGATCGTCGGCCGCACCACCGTGGTTCCACAGCAGTCGATGCGCCCCGCACACGTCGGCCGCGACGTGCCGGACCAGTCCGCTGCCGTAGGGACCAAGCACGATGTCGAAGTCATCGGCGAGGAACTCTCGGTAAGCGGCCGCCGACACGGTGGGCGAACCCGCATCGTCGTGGACGTGCAGTTCGACGTGGTCGTCGCCAGCCCACAACTCGA
Organism: Ilumatobacteraceae bacterium; assembly: GCA_963716665.1. GTDB lineage: Bacteria > Actinomycetota > Acidimicrobiia > Acidimicrobiales > Ilumatobacteraceae > Desertimonas. The sequence goes on along the minus strand of CAVQTY010000013.1, from coordinate 96,817 downwards.
GGCCCGATCGCGCCTGGCGGGCCTGCACGGCGTAGCGGCCGGTCAGGCCGAGCGTGACCGCGGCGCGCAGCCCTGTCATCACACGGGCTCGTTCTGACCGTCGCCGCCCAGGTAGTCGCTGCGAGTGCCGCCCATCAGCATGTCATTTGCTGGCCCGACGACGGCCGCCGCCTCGTAGTGTCGGGGTGTGCGGGTGGCGGTGGAACAGGTCATCCAAACCGCATCGAAGGTGCTCCGTGACGAGTTCACCGCTCGCGAGGCGATCACGATTCTGGCCACCTTGACGCGCCAAGCGGTGCCCGCGGCCGGTGAGCTACGCGCCACCGATCCTGATCGGGCCGACACGTATCGGGAGCTGATCTTGGTCATCGGTCGGGAACTACGAAGTCGCGCCGACGATCGCCCTGATGCTCGTCATCTCCGTGCGGTGATCGAGGACCTCGCCAAGGTGCTGCGCGCTTTGGGTTGATCCGACCGCCGTGCCTGGCTGGACACGTAGGTGTCTGGCGGCCGGAGGCGTGGTCACGGGAGCGCCGTTCGATCGCGGACAGGTCTCAGGTTTCGCGTGGATGATCGCCGGCCTTGGAGCGGTGCAATCCGGCGGCGAGGCGGGCCATGACGCGACCGTAGCCCGGCAGCTCGGCGGGGTGGCCGGGTGTCCCGCTTGGCGCCGGTGTGGTCTGGGGGATCCCCACAGCGGTGGCGAGCAGCGGTGCTGCTTCGGTGTGGAAGTAGCGGGACACGAGGCTGTCGTAGAAGGTCAGCCCGGTGGCTCCGTGACCGAGAGCGACCGCGTTGAGCGCCAGTCGCCCGGCGGCGATGCCCGCTTCGAGTTGGGCAGCTCGGTAGCCGCGGCCGCCGAGCGTGTCGAGGAGTGGGTCGAGGGCTGCGGCGTGGAAGACGGTGTACGCCGAGTCGCCGCCCAAGGGCTGGTCAAGGCACAAGCGGGTAGCGGCGGCGCGGGGATCGTCGCTGCGGGTGCGGCCTTCGAACCCACCGGCGGTGGTGTAGCGGTACCCGCCCGGTTCGGCGTCGGCGACGTCATGCACGCTGACGAGGTGCTCGAGCAATGTGCCCGCGGGCGCGACGTCGAGGGGCACGGCACGACCGGCAGCCGCCAGCCCCCACTCCAAAAGCGGCGACGGCGCCCGCTGACGGCGGAACAGCCGGGTCGAGCCCCGCCGCAAGACGACGTTTTCGACCCGGTCGTCCAGGTCGCTGTCGGGAGGGGGTTCGACCATCGCCGGTGCCGCCTTGGAGACCGCCACAGCCGTCTGCTGCCAGCCGGCGACGGCGTCCACGTCGAGCGCGGTGTCCGTGTGAGCGTCGACGACGAGCGGGAAGCGCAGCACCCGACGGGCCACCGGATCGGCCCGCGCGGCGACCGGCTCGAGCGCATCGGGCGGAGGGAGGCGCAACTCACCGGTGCCGAGGCGCACCAGGACGAGGGGCACCTCGTCGACGCCGTCGATGCCGACCAGCGCGGCCACTGCCGCGTCCGGGAACCCGGCGACGATCTGGGCGGGCACACCATGGGCATCGGCGGCTGCCAGCAGATTGGCCAGCAGCGCGCCAGCGTCCCACCACAAGTGCCGCCAGCCTCGCTCCCCGTACTTCCAACAGGTACGGAATGGGATACCGGTCAGCACCAGGGTCACGTCGTCGCACACGTACACACCTCGCCGCAGCGGGACGAGGGCGTGGACGAGGGGCTGGTAATGGTGCACGTCGTCACCCACGACATACACCTCCACCGGATGAAGGTTGCCCGCCGACATCGCCGACCGGAACCAGATCGGATCACCGTCGACCGTGCGGGTGAACCGGGTGACACCAGCAGCCAGGAACAGCAGCGTGCCCAACAAACCGTCGTCGAGCCGACCAGGCTCGGCGTGGTGGCCCGACAGCACCTCGACAGCCGGCAACGACGACCGCCGCAACACGCCAGGCAATGGAACGGTCTCGACGCCCGTATAGGACTTCAACGGCGCCGGCCGGTTCGTCGGATCCAACGGCCGGAACGCCAGCAGCCGGTCACCGTGGGCCGGCCGCTCGCCATGCATCGTCGAGCGATGCAGAGCATCAACCGACCCCCGACCATTCACCACACCAGTCTGCAGCACTCGCCGGCAGCGAGTGTCGGCGCGGGTGCCATGCCACCGTGGTGACGAAGGGCCGCTACAACATGCTCGCCCGCGACGACACTTCCGAGTGGTACGCCACCGCACACGACGGCCCCGATTCCGAACTCGCTCGGCTCCACGGTGATCGACCGGGCTTCGTGTTGGACCTGAGATGCTGCACCCGACCGGGCACCTCGATGACCAAGAACAGCGGCAAAGGTGATCGGCTGGCGCGCCCAAACGCGACGAAGGAGTACCGTGAACCACGTTCGTTGATGGACAAGACGCGGTCCGCCCCGAGCCGCTCCGTGCACAAGATCGACGGTGATCGCCGCCGCCCCCAACCGTCGGTGACGCCTGACGTCGGCGTGCGTCGGGGCTGTGCCGTGCTGGTGGGACGATGCGTGTCTACGGGAAGATGGCGATCGAGGCGGTGAAGCCGTGCACGGCGTTGCGGCCGCCGACGGGACCGAGCTCGCCGGCACAGAACATCCCGGCCAGTGCCGTGGTGCCGAGCAGGTCAGCGACGACGGTTGCGTCGTGGTCGGGTGTGCCGAAGAGCCGGTGGCCGCGCCCGTTGCAGGTGAACACGAGGGCGCCGCGGGCGGTGCGTCCGGACAGTACGGCGTGGAGGTCGTCGTCGGCGCTCGTCGCATCGCGCACCTGGAACTGCACCGTTGAACCCACTGGAACGGTGTCGCCCACCGCCACCGCGCCGGTGGCGCGATCGACGCCGAGCACAGCACGGATGAGGAAATCGCCACGCCCGAACTCGACCTTCGTTTCGTCGATCACGACGCCACAGTGCAAGCCCTGCTCGGCCAGATGACGCTCAGCGGGTTCGAGGCGTTCAAGCGTGGCGACGAGCCGTTCGAGAGCCGGTCTGCCGCCGAGTTCGGAGATGATATGGCCATCGGCACGGGTGACGACGTAGGGGCGGCCGATCGGCCGGCAACCCTGTGACACGACGGCTTGCGCGGTGACGTCGGCGGCGAGCAGCGCCCCGACCGCCCCGTCGGTGTAGGACGAGCCGTCCACGAACAGTCGGTTGCCGCCCGGGCCGTTCGCCGCCGACGCCATGCCCCCCACCACTGCCAGGCCAGCATGGTCCCTCCCCAGCCGGTCCAACAACGCGTCCACCGGAAACGTGAACGGATCGGCGACGAGCAGCATCGAGCGGACGCCAGCAACATCGGACGGCAACCCATTGATCTGCCACCCTTGGTCCGTCGCCTCGGCGACCAGGCGGACCGGGACCACCGGTGAGCCCAGCCGAGCGGCGAACAGCGAGACACCGGGGGTCTCTTCGACTTCGCGTCTCGGGCCGACCACCGCTACCGCCGTGGCACCCCACAACGTGATCGGTCGCAGCATCGAACGGACCACCTCGGCGATGTCACCGACGGCACCACGGTGCGGTGGGGTCACGAACAACACCGCCATGTCCGGGCCGGGTCCGAGTCGCTCGAGAACCTCGGTGCTCACCTCCGCCGCGGCCCGCGTCGAGTCTCGATGCTCCGACAGTGCCGAGGCATAGTAGCGCCCCATCGCCGCGTCCGACTCGACGTCCACAACTAGCATGATCGTCCCGATCGGATCGGCCCGCCACCACAACGTTCAAGCGCGGCCATGTCAACACGGCGATCGACGATCGGCCGACGAACCGCTGAATTGTTGCAGGCACAACTAAATGCCGATCTGGCGCGGTCGTCTCGGCCGAGTCGCCGACGTTCGGTGTGAGTGTTCGGTGCGCCGGCCGGCGGATACCCCGCGTGGTGTCGTCGAGTTGATCGGCGCGGAGCGGGACCATGGAGCGCCCGACTCGGTCGAGACCGGGACACCTCTGATGCTGATCGGCAGTCCGGGTGCCACCAAACGCGTTCCAGGTCTGAGGGGACGAGGTTTCTCACAGGAGGTGGCGGGGTAGAGAGATTGGCGGGGTCGTAGTGGTTTCGGGTCGATGGAACGAGGGATCACATGGATGCTCGGAGAACTGGGCGGATCTTTGGCTGGTTCTTTATCGGCACGTTCATCACCAGCATTCCGGCTCGGTTGTTGTTCATCGATGGGCTTGACGCGAGTTGGACCGACACGGTCTTCAACCCCGGAGCGATCTCGGATACGAGCCTGAGGCTCGGCTCGATCCTCGAGTTCGGGGTGATCGTCACCAACATCGCCACTGCGGTCGTCCTCTACCCGTTGGTGAAGCGACAGTACGCAAACCTCGGGCTCGCCTATGTCACCGCTCGCATCATGGAGTCGGCGTTCATCGCGATCGGCATCATCAGCATCATCTCGGTCGTCGATGTCAATGATGCTTGGCTCGCTGCTAGTGGCGCCGAAGCCACCGCGCTCGAAGCATCAGGCAACACGCTGGTGTCCGTCTACGACTGGGCCTTCCAGTTCGGGCCGGGACTCGTTGTCGGCTTCGGCAACGGCTTGATACTGGGCTACCTGATGTATCGCTCCCGTCTCGTGCCACGTCGTATGGCGATCCTCGGTCTCATCGGCGGCCCGATGCTGATCCTCTCGTTCGTGTTCATCTTGTTCGATGTCTACGAGAACGGGTCAGGACCCTCGGGCTTGATGGCACTCCCGGAGATCGCCTGGGAATTGTCGCTCGCCATCTATTGCGCGTGGAAGGGCTTCAAGCCGAGCCCGATCGCTGAACACGCGGTGGCAACGGCGTAGCGGAGCGGACGCTGGGAGCGGACACCGCTCTCCCGAACAGATTGCTGCGTCCAGGACCGTCCGAGGATCTCCTACAGCGCCGACCTCCTATATGAGGGCACGCAAAGTAGACACGCACGTCGTCCGCGGGCCCGCACCGCCATGCCGTTCTGGGCGGGCTTCGCCGGCCGGGTCGCCGGCATTCGGTGCCGGCATTCGGTGCGCCGGGCGACGGGTAGCCCGGCGTGGCGTCATCGAGACGTGCACCGGCGCGGATCGTCGACTCGAGCGCGCCGGGTGAACTGACTGGCCGCCGTCCGTGAGCGATCGCCGAAGGCCTGATTCGGATCAAGACCAGAGGCGAGACCGCTCGGCTGAGAGGACGCGGGAGGGTCGCTACCGGGATGTCTTCGGACGACTACCTCTCGACGTATGCCGTGAGGGGCGGGATGACCCGGTGCCTGTCCATCGCCGCTTGCAGCTCCGGGGGTGGCGAGGCGACGGCGGCCAGGAACGCCTCGACGTCATCGATCTCGGCGGAGACGGCGACCTTCTTGCTCCCATCCTGCGCCACGTGATCGACGACGTTGGTACCGCCCATGCCACCGATGGCGTCGGCGCGCTCGGACTTGAACTTCAGCCAGGAATCCACATCAACGACGTCGTGGGTGATGACCAGCTACGGCATGCCGCCTCCTTTTGCAGAGCGTCGCCGTGTGGCGTCGCTCCCGCGTTTGTAGCAGTGTGCTCGCTCGAGTGCTAATCGCGTGTCGCTGAGTTGGCTTGCGTGAGCTGGGGCGGTCCACGGCGGATCTTGGCGATGATCTCAGTCGTTTGGTGCCACCTGCAGCCGTCCAGTGATCGAGAGCGAGACCGATCGACGTTGACTCGCGAGCCGTCGCAGGCTCGGCCTGAGCCGGTCCGGCACTCGGGTGTGCTAGCGGTCGGCACAGAGGGCGTCCTGCCGATCTCGGGTGTGCTCCAGAACTCGAGTCGGTGTCTCAGAGCCGGACGGGGCGACCGGTTTCCAGCGACTCGATCGCCGCCAGGCCGGCGACGAGCGGCACACGCCCGTCGTGGCCGCTGACCGCCGGCGGCGTGCCCGAGCGCACGTTGTCGACGAAGGACTCCCACTGCCGGATGAAGCTCAACTCGTAGCGATCGATGAACGACCGATACAGCGGCGCGGCGTGGAAGCCGTCGGCGCCGCCGACGACCGCGGTGTGCATCGGCGGGTTCTCCGACGTCGCCATCCCGGCCGAGCCGAACATCTCCAGCCGTTGGTCGTAGCCGTACACCGCCTGGCGGCTGTTGTCGATGATCGTGATGCAGCCGGACCGATGGGTGAGCACGACCACCGCCGTGTCGATGTCGCCGACCTCGCCGACCGCCGGGTCGACGAGCACGGCGCCGACGGCGGCGTTGACCTCGACGATGTCGCTGCCGGTGACGAAGCGGGCGAGGTCGAAGTCGTGGATCGTCATGTCGAGGAACATCCCCCCGGACCGCTCGAGATACGAGATCGGCGGGCATTCACGGTCGCGGCTGGTGATCTTGACGACGTGGACGTCTCCGATCGCGCCGCCGGCGACGGCATCGCGGACCGCCTGGTGGGCCGGATCGAAACGGCGGTTGAATCCAATCTGCAACAGCGTTCCTGCATCGTCCACGACAGCGAGGGTCTCGTCGACGGTGTCGAGGTCGAGCGAGATCGGCTTCTCGCAGAACGCCGGCAGCCCCGCCGTGGCGGCGCCGGTGATCAGCTCGGCGTGGGTGTCGGTGGTAGTACAGATTGCCACGGCGTCGACGGCGCCGCCGCTGAACACGTCGTCGATCGACGGCGCGACGTTGACGCCGAGGTGGTTGCCGAGCTTCTTCGCCGCCTCGGGCACCACGTCGCACACGAGCGTCAGCTCTGCTTCCGCCACTCGAGACGACAACAGCTCGGCGTGCATCCGCCCGATCCGGCCGCAACCGAGCAAGCCGATGCGCACGGTCATCGGACCGAACCGCCGGCGGCCGGCGCCTGACTGAACTCGCGACTGAGACGCTCCAGCTCCCTGCCTCCGGCCATCTTGTTCTCGAGCTCGTCGATCGTCGTCTCCTCTCTGGTTACGGTACCGGTGCCGCGCCCACGCTCGAGCACCGTGAATCGGTCCCCGACCAGGTAGGCGTGGTGGGCGTTGTGCGTGATCAGGATCACGGCGATGCCGGCTGCCCGCGTCTGGTCGATGTAGCGGAGCACGATCGATGCCTGCCGTACGCCGAGCGCGCTCGTCGGCTCGTCGAGGATCAGGATGCGCGCCCCGTAGTAGACGGCGCGGGCGATCGCCACGCACTGTCGTTCTCCGCCCGAGAGCGTGCCGACGGGCTGCGACGTGTCCCGCAGCTCGATGCCGATCTTGTCGAGTTCGGCGCGGGTGATGGCGTCTGCTTTGCGAGCGTCGTAGCGCTGCAACAGGCCTCTCCCTTTCCTCGGCTCGCGGCCGAGGACGAAGTTGCGGGCGATGCCCGCGAGCGGGATCATCGCGAGGTCCTGGTACACCGTGGCGATGCCGCGCTCGATGGCGGCCCGAGGGGAGGCGAAGACGGTCTCCTCGCCGTCGAGCAGCACCGTTCCTCTCGTCGGGGGGTACACGCCGGACAGGATTTTGATCAGCGTCGACTTTCCGGCGCCGTTGTCGCCGAGCAGGCACAGCACCTCGCCGGCGCGAACGTCCATCGTCACGTCTTCCAGCGCCACGACGTGACCGAAGTACTTGGAGAGGCCGCGCACCTCGAGGACCGCTCGCCCGTCGGTGGCCATCAGTGCGCCTCCGCCGCCCGCTTGCGAACCGCGTTGTTGAACAGCACGGCGAGCAGGATCATCGCCCCGACGAAGAGCCGGAACCAGTCGGTGTCGACGCCGGTGAAGAAGATGCCCTGGCGGACCATGCCGAAGATCAGCGCCCCGAACGCCGCCCCGATCACCGACCCGTACCCGCCGGTGAGTAGTACACCCCCGATCACCGCCGCGGCGATGGCCTGCAGCTCGAGCAGGCTGCCGCGCAGCACGTCGGCCGAGCGGGCGTCGAGCACCTGGATGGTGGCGAGCAGCGCCGCCGACACGGCCGTGCAGACGAAGAGGATCATCTTCGTGCGGGCGACCGGCACGCCGACGCTGCGCGCCGCCTCGGCGTCGCCGCCGGAGCCGAAGATCCAGTTCCCGAACACCGTGACCTGCAGCACGTAGGTGCCGACCGCGACGAGCCCGAACCACCACACGATCGAGGCGGCGAAGTCGCCGAGGTTGCCGGCGAAGATGTCGTGGAGCACACCGTCGAGCGCCGCGGGTGCGGTCAGCGACACCTGGGTACGGCTCGTGAGCAGGCGCGACAGCCCGATCGTCGCGCCGCTCAGCGCGAACAGCATGCCCAGCGTGACGATGAACGACGGCAAGCCGGTGGTGACGACGACCCAGCCGTTGAACAGCCCGATGACAGCGGCAAACGCGAGGGCGGCGGCGATGCCCGCCCACACCGGCCAGCCGTACTGCTCGACCGTGATCGCGATGATCATGCTGGCGGCAGCAACCATCGAGCCGATCGACAGATCGAACTCGCCGGCAATCATCAGCAGCGCGACCGGCACGCCGACGATGCCGATGTGGGCGGCGACCTCGAGATACGTCGCCGCCCCCGCCTGGCTCAGGAACCCGTCGTCGCCCGCGGTGATGGCGAAGATGATGAAAACCACGATGCAGCCTCCGACGGCCGCCATCTCCGGCCGCGTGGCCCAGCGCCGCAACGTTCCGACGCGGCGGGTGCCGGAAGGGGATTCGGTCCGCGGCACCCGCTGCGACTGGACTACCGTCATCGAGCCGTCAGTGGATGCCCTGCGCGCTCAGTTCGATGATCTCCGCCGCGTTGTCGGCGTCGACGAACAGCGGACCGGTCGGTAGGGCGGTGACCGGCCGCAACCGGTACTGTGCCCAGGTCACCAGGCTGAGCACCGAGAGGTACGTCTGCAGGTACATCTGCTGATCGATGGCGAACAGGATGTCACCGTTCTGCACGGCCTCGAGCACGAACGGCGAGATGTCGAACGTGGCGAGCTGGGCGGAGCTGCCGGCCTCCTGGATCGCCGTCAGCGCCTGCTCGGCGGCACCCGGCCCCAGCGTCATCACGGCCTCGACGTCGGGGTTCTGTTGCAGCGCGCTCGCCACGCCGTTGCGGATCTCCGTCGGGTTGGAACCGTCGACGGCCACCGACGGCACGTCGGTGCCGAGCCCTTCGGACAGGCCCTCGATGCGCAGCTCGAGAGTGAGCTGGCCTTGCTGATGGTTGATCACGACGGCGTTGGTGATCCCGGCCTCGGCCAGCCGCTCGCCGGCGCGGACGCCGGCGTCGCGCTCGGTCTGGCCGACGTAGGTGATCGCCCCGAGCTGTTCGAACTCGTCGAGCCCGGCGTTGAACAGGACGACGGGAATCCCCGCGCCGACGGCCGCCTCGATGGTCGGACCGAGGGCGCCCGGATCGGGCAGCGTGGCAGCGATCGCCGTCGGCTCGGCAGCGACAGCGGCTTCGAACAGCCGCTGGATGTCCGGGATGCTGAACTGCTCTGGGCCGCTGAAGTTGACCTCCACGCCCAGGTCGCGCGACGCCTGCTCGGCACCGTTCTGCATGATCGCCGTGTTCGGGTCGGGCGGGATCATGTGCGTCGGCATCTCGATCCGGATGCTGCTGCGCGGTAGCAGCCCTTCGTCGCCGGCATCTCCGGCGCCGACACGCCCACCAGATGCGGCGAAGCCGACCGCCGAGAGGCCGGCTGCAGTGATCCCCCCGCGTACGAGTTCCCTCCGGCTGAAACCAATTCCGCTCATCGGCGAAACCCCCCTTCATGGTCCCCGAGACACACACCGATGCGCTGCGCCGAGATTTGCAGGCGACTGGGTCTGCAATCGATCTTGGAACCGATGCAACGGTAGCGAGAGTGAAATCGAATTGTCAAGCGCCGTACCATGCCGACGATGACCGGGTCGCGCCGCCCCACACTGGCCGACGTGGCCGCCGCCGCGGGCGTCTCGCGGGCCACCGCCTCGCGGGCGTTGGGCAACGGGCGCTACGTCAGCGCCACGGCTCGCGAACGGGTCTCGGCGGCGGCCCAACGCCTCGCCTTCGAACCCAACCACGTCGCCCGCTCGCTCCGCACGCGATCGTCGAGGCTGATCGGCGTCGTGTTGCCCGACATCGCCATTGCCTCCTATGCGAGCATCCTCAAGGGCGCCCAGAGCGTGCTGGAAGGCGCCGGCTACCAGGTGCTGGTGATGAACACCGAGCGCGAAGCCGAACGCGAGCATGCCGCCCTCCGCACGCTCTATGCCCGCCACGTGGACGGCCTGCTCGTGGCGACCTCAGGCGGGTTCGTGGCTGGCGACGCCCCAGTGGTTTTCATCGACCACGTGCTCGCCGGAGTCGGGCTCGGCTACATCACCGTCGACAACGCCGGCGGCATGCAGACGCTCCTCAAACACCTGGTGGAAGTCCACAACCAGGAGCGGATCGCCTATCTCGGGGCGCCGCTCCGAGCGTCGCCGCAGGCCCCGCGGCTCGACCACGGTTCTGCCGTCGAACGCTTCGAGGCGTTCCAGTTCGGGATGGGCACGCTGCGGCTCCCGGTGGCGCCGGAGTACCTCGTCGCCGGTGACTACAAGTGGTCGGCGGACAGCGCCGAGCAGGCCGTCCGGCAGCTGATGCAGCTTCCCCAACCGCCCACCGCGATCGTCGCCGCCAGCGACACGCTCGCCTACGGCACGCTGCGCCAGCTCCGGCGGGTCGGAGCCAGGGTGCCCGACGACGTCGCGCTCGTCGCCTTCGACGACCCCCACGCAGGCGACCTGCTGGAGCCGCCGGTCACCGCCCTCGCCCGCCACTACCGCGATCTCGGCGAGCAGGCCGCGCTGCTGCTCGTCGGCGCCCTCGGCGGGCAGAGCATCGCCTCTCCGGTGGAGATCCGGGTGCCGCTGGAGCTGGTCGTGCGCCACTCCTGCGGCTGCTCGGCGGCGCATGCGAACCCCCGGAGGATGGACGAGTCGGCGCTCGTCTGAGATCAATTCCAGCCATCTGCAATCGATCCCAACCTCCGATCAGATCCCTCTGCGTTGGCGCTGCTTGGCGGCGTCGAGCGCCGCCCCTCGCGGCGTGGATCTCGGGCCGCTCGCACGTCTCCGGCACGCCGACCTCCCACCACCACGCGCCGCCCTCCGTCCAGGCGTCCGGGTCGGTCTCGATGACGATGACAGTCGTGCGCTCGGTCGTGCGCGCCCACTCGAACGCCTCACCGAACTCGTCGATCGTCGACACCATGCGCGCCTCGCAACCTATCGCCGCGGCGTGGCCGCGAAATCGACGCGCACGTCGCCGCCTGGCGTCTTGACGTCGACCACAGGCTGTTGAACGGCGCCCCGCCCTGGGCGACCTGCAAGCGGTCGATCACGGCGTAGCCGCCGTTGTCGCACACGACGACGATCATCTTGTGTCCGGACAGCAGCGACGAGTAGAGGTCGCGGCTGAGCATCAGGTACGAACCGTCCCCGACGAACACGATCGTGTCGCCGGCGGGTAGCTGACTGCCTCCTGTGCCTCGGCTGCAGCAGCAGCGATGGCGAGACCGAGATCTTCCAGCGCTCGGCGTTGGTCTTCGGGCAGGCCCGCCAGGTACGAGTCGATCTCGGCGGTGGCCGTCATCGCCACACGATACGACGCGCCTGGGTTCAGCCTGTTCCCGATCAGCGGCGCAGCAGGCCGCGAACGTAGGCGGCCTGACCGGCGTGCTGAATGACGTCGTCGGCGATGCTCACCAGTCGGACTCCTAGGGTGACCGGTGGATCCCACCGCTCGTCGACCACCCGACCGAGGTCGACGACCGTCAATCCGGCGAGCAGCTGGCCGGTGCGGGCAGCTACCGCCTCGTAGTACTCGATGAGCGCCCCGGGTCCGTCGGGGCGCACGCTTGCTACTTGAGCAGGCCGATGTCCATAGCCGGTGTCGTGTCGATCGCGCTCCAGCCCGAACCGATCGGCCCACGGCCCGCTGGCCCACACCTGCTCGCTGCCAAGCAGCTCGGCCACGTGGTCGTCCTGGACACGGGTGAGATGCCACACCAACCACCCGATCGTGTTGGCGCCGGGAGCGGGCGCCCACGCCAACTCGGCGGCGGAGAGCCCGTCGACCGCCGTGTGAATCTCGTCGGGAATCCGTCCGAACAGCTCGATCAGCAGTTCACGTGCGTCCATCGCTGGCCCTCCTCGCACTGCCGGTTAACGCCCCTGTAACGCCCGGGGTTCATCGTGACCACTCCCCATCTTCACCAACCGGAGCCGATCACCATGCACCCTCCCCACAACAGCCTGGCCCAGCCGGATCGACGACGGCTCGACCAATCCCCGCCCGGTGATGCCTGATTGAGTCGTCGTAGGCGTCGCGGGGGTTCTCGTAGCGTCGTGAGGCTCGGGCAGGGTCGCTCCTTCATATGCCTGCCGATTTTGTCTGGCTGTCGAACGAGGTGTCGGCCTGTCGGGGTCTCGCCGTGGGTGTGGCTCACGAGAGGGACGTGTTCGTCCTTTGAATCAGGGGTGCTGGCCACGGTCCCAATCAATGTGAGGAGGACCCAGTGATGGAAGTAGTGATCGGTGTCGACCCGCACAAGGGGTCGCACACCGCGACGATGCTCGACCGTGGCGAACGCGAGCTGACACGGATCAAACTGCGCGCCGGAAGCCGGCAGGTCGCCGAGCTGGTCGAGTGGGCGAACGAGTACTCCGAGCGCACGTGGGCGGTGGAGTGCGCTGGTGGGATGGGCTATCTGCTCTCCCAGCAGCTCGTCGCCGCCGGCGAGACGGTGTTGGACGTGCCGGCGACGTTGGCGTCGCGGGTGCGCGTGCTCGGCACCGGCCAGTCAACCAAGACCGATCCGAATGACGCCCACTCGGTCGCCGTTGCCGCCTTGCATGCCCCGTCGTTGGCGGCGGTGCGGCCGGCTGACCATGTCACGGTGTGCGTCAGGCGGTCGAGCTCGTCGACGAGATCGAACACCTCGACATCGTCCGACAGGACTCCAGGACACGGATCATCGCCGCGGTTGAAGCGTCTGGGACCACGGTGACGGACATCTTCGGGGTCGGCCCGATCGTCGCCTGCATGCTCATCGGCTACAGCGGTGACCCGATGCGGTTCACGACCGCCAACCGCTACGCCGCTTACACCGGTACCGCCCCGATCGAGTTCTCCTCCGGTGGGCGGACCGTGCACCGGCTCTCACGGCGCGGCAACCGCCGATTGAACCACGCCCTGCACTGTGCGGCGATCACCCAGATCCGCCACCGCCACAGTCCCGGCCGCGGCTACTACGAACGCAAGCTCGCCGAAGGCCACACGCCACGCGAGGCGATCCGGGCGCTCAAGCGCCGGCTCAGCGACATCGTCTGGCGGCACCTCGTCGCCGACGCCCGGCATCGCCCCGACCGCTGACCGGCAGGCCCGGGCAGGACTATCCAGGAACGTCTCTGTCGCCTGCGTGACCGGCTCTCACCTGAACACCGGCTCTTCGGCGCAGTCACCACCCGGACCCTGAACAACCCTACGACCCACCGGCCAGGGGATCTGACAGGTGGCGCTAAAGCGCGCCCCGACACCCATCAACGAGGGTCTTGACAACCAAGAGGTTTTCGTTCAGGCGCGCTCACTGCGCCAACTCGGGCGTCATTCGGTCGCGGCATTCTGCGGCTCGGGTGGGCGCGAGAACCCTGGCCAGCCTTCGTCGCGGCTACGGAGTGGCGCGGTGGTCGGCGAGGAACTGGTCGACTCGCGCCTGTGCGTCCTGTTTGACCTCCCGGTAGTCGGCATCGTCGATCGCTGCGAGGAACACGTCGACGTCGCCGAGTCGATCCTCGTAGTCGGTGAACCGATGACGGATGAACGCCCGGGCGGCCAACCGTGCGCGCTCTTCCACGGGCAGTGTGCGGGTCCTTCCCACACGGCCGCTACCTACGACGGCGGCGTGACCGGCGACGCCCTCGGCGATCTCAGTTGCCAGGCCAGCGTGCTCGGGAGCGAAATCGAGCCACGCTCGTACGGCAGCTGCCAACCCAACCCGGTAACGCGCCTCGGCCCGTTCACGCGCCGCGATGTTGACGACGCGCTGCGCGGCGCGCCGCTCGGCAGTCGTTACGGCTTCGGCTCGTGCAGCGTTGATCGTCGGGCTTGGGGCGAGAACACCGAGCTTGCGGCGATGGGGACGGTGACGGCCACGAGGTCGCCACAGCGTCCAGTACACCCCGCTGGCCTTCACCCGGCGGGTCACGAAGGTGTCACCGGCGGCGAGGAACTCCCAGCCCTCGGGCAGTTCGAGGTCGCCGTGCTCAGGGCACCACAACCCGCGCTCGGTGTCGTACACGTCGAGGTTCAAGCCGTCGAGATCGCCGTCGGCCACGATCCCAGTGTGGTCGACCGTCGGGACCGGGACGCACCGCAACCGTCGAGTCTCGGCTGCAGCACTGGGCTTCGGATTCGAGCGCCACCATGCCGAGCTGGCGCGGCGCGGAGTGGCTGGGTGTGTCACTCGGTCGTGTCGTTCGGCGCTCAACCGCTCTCCAATCGACAGGTTTGACGTGCTGCCCCTCTGGAACGTTGTGCCGAAGAGTGACCGGTGTGTGGCGCTGACGAGACCGGACGGTCCGCGCGAGCAGGCGGCAGGTCAGCGTGCGATGCGGTAATGGAGATGGGTGACGTTCGACGCGTCGACGACACGGAGTTTGGTGAGCGTGAGGCGAGGTTCGAACGAGTCGAAGAGCTTCGGCCCTGCGAGCACGACGGGTACGACGTGGAGCTGGATCTGGTCGACGAGTCCAGCGGCCAGACACTGCCGGGCGATGTCCGCACCGCCGCCGAGGGCCACGACACCGCCGCCCGCGGCCCGCTTGGCGCTGCTGACGGCTTGTTCGAGATCGGTTGCGAAGATGAACTCGACGCTGCGGTCGACCGGTCGAGCCGGAGGTCGGTGGGTGAGCACGATGTGGGGGACCCGGTAGGGAGTGTCGTCCCATCCGTCGGCGTCGTCGCCAGAGCCGAATGCATTGCGACCCAGCAGCAAGGCGGCGGCGTCGGCGACGAGTTCGTCAATCACGGCCTTGCTCGGCTCGCTCGGATCGAAATACCAGTCGTAGAGACCGCCATCGGAGCCGTCGGGGGCCGAGATGGAGCCATCGAGCGAGATCGCCATGTCCAACAGCACCGTCATGATGTGTCCTTGTCGGTTGAGGCCGCCGCGGGTCGCGGCGTGGCGTACCGATCAGACCGCCCGCGTGGTCCCTACTCATCGCGTCCAAGGTGACTAGTCGCGTGATCGGCGCCGACCTCTAGTCCGTTCCTCGGGATGCCAGGCTGCAACAGGGCGTCGTTGCCGCAGACATCAAACAGGTCCTCATCCGACCGTCCTATTCGCCAAGGGGCCGACGCACAACCGCGGACGATCATCGGATCCCAACAGCCGGGCGGGCGCCGCGAGGACCGCGACCGCCATGATCCCATGTGGAGTTGTTCGGAGGGTTGAGCCTCCCCGCTGAGTTTCGGTCCTCTGCTCCGGATGAAGCTTGAGGCTGCTTATCCAACCCTCGAGCGAAGGAGGCTCAGATGGGATCGTACGTAGGGATCGATCTTCACCGGCGCCGGTCGGTGGTGGTCGTGTTGAACGAGGACGGGCAGCGGGTGTCGTGGAGTCGGATCGACAACACGCCGGCGAGTCTGGCCGGAGAGATTGTTGCTGCCGGCGGCCCGGCCGCCGAGGTGGCGATGGAAGCGACGTGGGGCTGGTATTGGGCCGCCGATGTGATCGCCGAGTGCGGGGCGACGTTGCATCTGGCTCATCCGTTGGGGATCGCCGGCTACGAGAACCGGCGGGTGAAGAACGACATCGTCGATGCCACGCTGTTGGCTGATCTGTTGCGGATGGGACGGTTACCGGAGGCGTGGATCGCTCCACCGGAGATCCGTGAGCTGCGCGAGGTGGTGCGTTACCGGGCCAAGTTGTCGCGGCTGCGCGCCGGGTTGAAGGCGCAGGTCCATCAGACCCTGGGCAAAGAAGGGGTGATCCCGCCGCTCGACTCGATCTGGGGCCCTGGTGGCCAGCAGTGGCTGAACGAGCTGCGTCTCGGTGACGAGTACGTCAACCGGATCGAGTCGCTGCGCGATCTGATCGAGGGCTATGACCGCCAGATCCACGACTGCGACGTGCGCATCTACCGCCGCCTGAAGGGTCATCCCGGCTACGAGGCGGTCCAGGCGCTACGCGGTGTCGGCCCGGTGCTGGCCGCCGTGTTCGTCGCCGAGATCGGCGACGTCAGTCGCTTCGCCAACCCCCGACGGCTGTGTTCATGGGCTGGGCTGACCCCGCGCCACCGCGAGTCCGATACCCATGTCGCCCGCGGTCGGATCAGCAAACAAGGCTCCCGGCTGTTGCGCTGGGCCGCCGTCGAAGCAGTGTCCGGGGCCGTCCGCGACGCGCAGATCGCCTCGATCAAAGCACGCGTCGGTTCCCGCCGGGGTCGCAACATCGGTCGCGTCGCGGCGGCCCGGCAGCTGTTGACGCTCGTCTACTACGGGCTGCGCGACGGCGAGATCCGCTGCCTCGCCGACGCCGCGTGAGATCGGGCCACGGCCACCGGGCAGCTCGCAGTATCGGCATGACCCACCGTCTGGTGCGGTCGAGTCCAAATGAGTGAGCTCCCGGTGGTCGTGACCGCACGGCTTCATGTCACCCGCCGCTGCGGCGTGACGAAGGTATGCCCAGGGCACCCCAACGCGGGCTGCCACCACCTCGTCGAGAGGCCCGAAGCCAGGTTCACCGTGACCCTTCACCCGAACGGAGACCACGCCCCTCAGCCTTGACCAACCAGGATCCCACCACAGGCGTCACCCGTCGGTCGACGTCCGCTCTGTCGCGTCCCGACTGCGTCCCTACGGTCCGGACCGACCTCGCCCCAGCCAAACACATCGCTTGACGGCACCACACTCCACAGGTATGCCGATCTGGGGCGCCGTGCTCGATCAATCGGGCGGCGTTCGGTGTGCGTGTTCAGTGGCCTAGTGGCCACGTCGCTCGTGACGCCACCGCCCTGGTCGTGAGCGACGCGGCACCCGTTGCCGTTCCCGTTCAGCGGCGGGCGACGAACACGTACTCGCCGCTGTCGTCGTCAAGCGGCTCGTGGTGGAATCCACCGTAGAGTGCCTCGAGCTGGAGTCCAGCGACGTCGATGAGTCCGAGCCATTCGTTCTTGGTCGCCCACCACAGCGAGCTGGTGGCGCCGTCGTCGAGGATGATGTCGATGCGGTTGTCGCCGACGGCGTAGCGATTGGTGTGGGGCACCGGCTCGTCTTGGTGTTGCCCGTCGAGCATGGTCGCGATCCGATGGTCGAAGGCGAAGGCGTTCCAGGCGAACCGCCCCCCGGGGCGCAGTGCCGCCGCCACGCTTTCGAAGGTCTGGCGACGGTCAGTCCACGTCTCCAGGTGCAGCAACGCCCGGAACGGGCAATAGATCAGCGCGGCCTGTTCATCCAGCGTCAGCTCACGCATGTCGCCGAGATGCAGGATGAGCTCGACCCCCGCGTCGTCGGCGTGGCGGTGCGCCTGCTCAAGCATCGCCGGCGAAGAGTCGATTCCGATCACCGGGCGACCGGTCGTCTGCGCAATCGGGATGGCGACGCGGCCGGTGCCGACTGCGAGCTCGACAACCGGCCCGTCCGCCTCGCAAGCCAACTCGACGTAGAACGGGATGTCGTCGGTCATGCTCGCAGCCCACTCGTCGTAGCGGCGAGAGAACGCCTCGTCCCAGCTCACCACGCGAGGTTACGGCAGCCCGCTCCCAGGCCCTGCGATCCGAAACCGCGACCTCGACGTCGTCGTAGATGGTGGCGCAAGTAGATGCCGATCTGGCGCGGCTCGTCGCGCTCGCGAATCTGTGCTCGCCCATACCGGCACTTTGGGGACGTGCGAACCGGCCGCGTGACCCGCGACGTGGCGTTCAGCGTGGTCGCCCTGAGAGCGATGGAAGGAACGAGCCCGTTGAGTGAGCCGACCTACCGAGGGGTTCGGAGCGCTCTTCGGTGAGGAGAGCTTCATCAGGTCGCACGACACGACCGGCGCGACCGTCCCGGAGACGGACCTTTTCGTCGGGTTGCGCTAGCTGCGGTCCCTTAGGACGGCGGCAACCGGGTGTCCTCGAACTGCTGGTTCCCGATGACCGACAAGAACGCGAGCCGCTCGGCGTCCTCGCTGCCGGGTGTCGCCGTGAAGATGACGAGGTACTGCAGCTGGTTGTCTGCGGTAAGGATCTGACAGTCGAGAGTGAGAACGCCGACGTTCGGGTGCACGACACGCTTCTGCAGGTTGTCTCGGAAGCCGACGTCGTGGTCGTTCCACAGCTCCGTGAACTCTGGGCTGTCGTGGTGAAGTGCGTCGAGGAGACTGCGGGCTTCGATGTCGTCGGGGTTCCTGCCGAGCGCGCTGCGGAGGTGTGCGGTGTAGCTCCGGGCGTTCATCTCGTGATCGTCGCTCAGGAACCGGTGCCGTTCTTCGGGCATGAGGAACCATCGGTAGATCTGGCTTCGGGCGAGTCCCGTGTAGCCGGTTTGGATGCCGAGCAACGCCTCCGCGAGTGGGTTCTGCTTGAGCGTGACGCCGAGATCTGAGACCACCTGGGCGGGGGCGTCGAGACGATCCAAGACCCGCAGCAACGCCGGGCTGACGTGATCTGTGCGAGCACCGCGCGGTCGGGGCTCATGGCCGGCCAGCCGTAGGAGATGGTCGCGCTCGTCGTCGGTGAGACGCAGCGCGAGCGCGAGCGCGGCCACGGTCTGCTCCGACGGTCGAGCACCACGTCGCTGCTCGAGTCGCGTGTAGAAGTCCGCGGACATGTGGGCCAGGCCGGCGACCTCCTCACGGCGGAGCCCTCCCGTTCGCCGGCGCCGGGTAGCCGGCAGTCCGACGTCACCGGGCTGCAGTGCCGCGCGCCGTCGGCGCAGGAAGTCGGCGACACCGTCACGGTCCATTGTTCGAACGTTACGACGGTTCTCGGCGCTCCAGCCAGGGACCGGCTGTCCCTGGATGATCTGACCGCTGGTCCTGCGCCCGATCGTGCCCGACGATCGGATCCATGACTCACTTCAAGCACCAACCGCATCGCCATCGTCACCGGCGGGAGTCGCGGCATTGGCCGAGCCACCGCGCTGCACCTCGCCCGAGCCGGCGTCGACAGCATCATCACCTACCGATCGAACGCCGGCGACGCCGACGATGTCGTCAAGGCGATCATCGACCTCGGCCAGACAGCGGTCGCACTTCCACTCGACCTCGGTGCCGTGGACAGCTTCGACGAGTTCGTCACCGCCGTGTCCGCCGCCCTCAACGACACCTGGGGTCGCACGACCTTCGACTTCCTCGTCAACAACGGCGGAGCGCAGCGGCCCGGATCGTTCACCGATGCGACCGAGGCCGACTTCGACGCGCTCGTCAACGAGATGTTCAAAGGGACGTTCTTCCTGACCCAGAGGCTCGCGCCCCTGCTTGTTGACGGCGGCTCGATCGTCAACATCTCCAGCGGCGTCACCCGCTTCTACGTACCGCAACACTTCATCTACGCCGCCTGCAAGGGCGCCGTCGAGGTGCTCACCCGCTACCTCGCCAAGGAACTCGGGCCCCGTCAGATCACCGTCAACACCATCGCGCCCGGCGCGACCGCGACCGACTTCTCCGGCGGGCTGCTCCGCAACACCCCGGAGATCCAGCAAATGGTCAGCTCCGTGACCGCGCTCGGGCGATACGGCGAGGCCGACGACATCGGTAGCGCCGTCGCCGCGCTGCTGGGAGACGGCAACCGCTGGATCACCGGGCAGCGCATCGAAGTCTCCGGCGGACAGAACCTTTAGGAGAAGGGCGCGAAGACCATGACGAACCTCAACGGGAAGGTCGCTCTCATCACCGGGTCCGCTCGGGGTCTGGGACGAGCGGTTGCCGAGCGCTACGGGTCACTCGGGGCGAGCGTCGTGATCAACTACGCGTCGTCCGAGGCATCAGCAGCCGACGCCGTCGACGCGATCGAGCGATCGGGCGGCAAGGCCATCGCCGTCAAGGCCGACGTGAGTCGCGTCGACGACCTCGAACGACTGTTCACCGAAGCCGTCGATCACTTCGGCCGCCTCGACATCGTCGTCGCCAACGCCGGCGTCGAACTGATCGAGACACCCACAGTCGACATCACCGAGGACGAGTTCGACCGGCTCTACGCCATCAACGCCAAGGGAGCCTTCTTCACGCTCCAACTCGCGGCCAAGCACGTCGCCGACAACGGCCGAATCATCTACATCGGCACCAGCAACACTCGCTACCCGCTTCCCGGCTACGCGCTCTACGGCAGCAGCAAGATGGGCGCGCAGTTCGTGGTAGAGGTCCTCGCGAAGGAGCTCGGCCCACGCAGCATCGCCGTCAACTCCATCCTGCCGACGGCGATCGACGGTGCCGGTGTCTTCACCGCGGGAGTCACCGACCAGGTCCTCGAGTTCGTGCGCTCGTTCCGACCGATGGCACGCATGGGCACCCGCGACGATGTCGCCAACGCCGCCGAGTACCTCGCGAGCGACCTCGCCGGCTTCGTGAGCGGCCAGCACCTGTTGCTCAGCGGAGGCGCTCCCGCCTGACCGCGCACCTCGACGGCCTGAGCCACCAAGCACCGCACGAATCGAGGACTAGGACATGCAGAAGCAAGACCACGCACCGGGCGAACCCTGCTCGGTCACCCTCGCGACAACCGATCCGCAAGCCGTCGCCGATTTCTACCAGCGGCTGCTGGGCTGGAACGCGACCTGGGGCGACGGGGCAGCGGACATGACACTCGACGCCAAGCCGGTCGCTCGGATTGCGCCGGTCGCTGACGGAGAGCCCGGCTGGATCATGCACATCGCCGTCGACGACGTCGAACAGTCAGTCGCTCGCGCAGTCGGCGCCGGAGGCTCCGTTCTCGTCGCTCCCACCGCACACAGCGACGCCCACCGAGCCGGCTCGGGGATGGCCGGACGAGTCTTGTCGTGGCCGACGATCTCCTCGGCAAGATCGAGACCGACCTGCCGTGGTCAACCGACGGGCGTCACCGTTCGCGTGCCTCGCGCCAGCCGATGTGCTGGATCAGCCGTTCGATGCGCCAGCCGTCAGCGGTGCGGACCATATGGTTGCTGTACGAGCCGCGCTGCAAGAGGAACTCACTCTTCTCGCTCGTGTCCACGTGATGCTGTGCGTACATGTACGACGTGCAGATGGCCCGGTCGGGATCGTCGTCGTCGAACGCGATGACATGGTTGGGGCTAAGGTGCTGAGTCGCCGTGTAGCTGCTGACGGCATCACGCACGATTGCGACGAGCTGATCACGGACGAAGTCAGCTGCGGCTAGGCCGTTTTCGGAGTAGTCGGCGTGCACGGGATCGGTGAAGCAATCAGCGAACATCGTCCAGTCACGCCGGTCAACCGCGATCGCATACTTGGTGACCACCTCGCTGATGAGGGCGCGGTCCTCAAGTCGGCGCACCCTCGACTCGAGATCGTCAGTCACGGTTCCTTCCTTGACTTCTTCTCGTTCGACCGCTCGGCCGACAACCGACGCGGACGGTACCGGCTCGAGTCGGTAACCGCGTCGGTCGACCTCCGTTCGAGCGTCGCCGTACTCCACCGCGTAACGCGCTCGGACTGTCCCAGAACGCCGGATAGGCGACACCCCCCAGCGAGCGCTCAGCGCTCCGAGTGCCCGCCCAGGACGGCGCGCCGGCCCGGCTGAACCTGCTGGACAATTCCCCAGCAACCGGATCGCCGCCGAGGACGAACCTCTGAACTGTCGCAGCATCGGTGGCCGGAGACATCGACGAGCCGCGCGACGTCGCGACAACGATGCCGTTACGGCGCGACCTCAGGGTCCTGGGCTGACGTTCGGTTCGTGCGTTATGGCGGTAGATCACCCCCTGTCTTGGTCGACGTGGTAGTCAGCCAGTCGACGGTGTCGGTGTCGCCGGTTCGGATCGTGGCGCTCGCTTCGACGGTGGCGTATCCAGCGGCGCGGTGAGCACGGTGCGCAACCACGGTCAAGAACGGGCAGGTGTGTCCTTCTAGCGTGGGCGTCGATGCGTGATCGCACTCGAGGGTTCTACGAGACCGTCGTTAGAGGCGCGGTCGATGACATCGTGCGAGACTTGGACTCCGCATTGGACCTCGGGGCTCTCGCCGCACGGGCGGCGACATCCCCGTTCCACTTTCACCGCATCTTCCGCGGGATGGTTGACGAGACGCCGCTGGGGTTGAGTAGACGGCTTCGTCTCGAGCGGGCGGCGTACTGGTTGGCCAGCACCGACAAGTCGGTTGCGACGATCGCATTCGATTCCGGCTTCGACACTCACGAGGCGTTCACGCGTGCCTTCCGCGCCGGCTACGCGATGGCGCCGTCGTCGTTCCGGCGGCGCCGCACGCTACGCATCGAGCTGGCGGCACGGTGCGGCGTCCACTATCGAGCAGGCAGGACAACCCCGTTCACCCCGGTTTACAGAGGAGTACACGAGATGAACGTCGACATCGTCGAACTGGCCGAACGAACAGTCGCCACCGTTGCCCACGTCGGCCCCTTCAACCAGATCGGCGAGGCCTTCGGACGCCTCGGCGCGATCGCCGGAGCCGCCGGGCTGTTCGATCAGCCCGGACCGCCGGAGACGGTTGCCGTCTATCACGATGATCCCGACGTCACAGCGCCCGAAGCGCTGCGCGCCGACGCTGGGGTCGTTGTCCCGCAGGGGCGAGCGCTGCCGGACGGTCTCGCCGAACTCCGTCTGCCCGCCGGGCAATATGCCCGCACCACCCACGTCGGGCCCTACGAGCTCCTGGGCGACGTGTGGTCGCGGTTCCTGGGGGGATGGTTGCCATCGAGCGGGTACCGCATCGGCCCAGGCGGCACGTTCGAGATCTATCGCAACAACCCAACCAACACGCCTCCCGAAGCGCTGATCACCGACCTCCACATCGCCCTCGAATGACGGCCCGTTCGGCGTTCATCGCCCCTTGATGCCGACTTTGCCGACGACCGCAGCGACCGCGTGCACCCAATCCGACATTGCTCGCGGTGACCCGGTCGCGCTGAACTAGTCGATGGTTGCACGCGCAACTACATGCCGTTCTGCGTGCGCGACGCGGGTGATGGCGGCGTCGTTCTGGCGCCTTGTTCGGTGCTCGTCTGAGCGCCCGGGGCGAGGCCACATTGGAAGCGCTGTTCGTCGCGATGAGGGCGGCGGGGCGGAACGGGTCGCCGTTTTGGTGGAACACGGAGCGCTCGATGCGAGTTTGCGCCTATTTCCGCGCCGGGACAGTTCACGGTGCTCGGAGTTGGTGTCCTGTTGCGATCGCCGTCGGTTACAGGCCGATCTCGAGTGCCTCCCATCCCGCGCCGCTGTGTCCGCCGGCCCACACGTTGCTCGACAGCGCCCGGTCTGAGATGTCGATGCGTACGACGTAGCAGCATGGGACGATGCGCGGGTCGCTCCAGGGATCCCACAGGAACGTCGTGTCAGCCGGGTAGCCCTGGTCGGCGACGTTGCCGTTGTACGTCTTGGACAGCGCCACCCCGTTGATGTCGACGATCGGCACGCTGAGGTTGGAGTTGCCTTGGGCGGCGACGCTGAGCCGGCTGAAGTTGGGGTCGAACGCCTTGACGGTGACGGCGATGAGGCCATCGCCCTTCTTCACCTTGCCGCACTTGAGCAGCTTGCGCTCACCATTCGGGGTCTCCAGCTCGAGCTTGATCGTCGGTGCCGGCGGGGCGGTGTTGTCGGTCTGGGCGACCTGTACGGCGCTGATCCGCTGGCTGGTCGCGCTGCGCACGACCAGGCGGAGGTAGTAGATGCCGTCGGGACGGTCGCCGGTCGGCCAGGCAAGCAGCGTCTTCTCGCCGACCGCCGTGGGCCCGCCGTGCGAGTCGCAGATCTGGTTGATCTCGTACCACCCGGCGTCGGGGGCCCCCGACGGGTTGCGTGTGCAGGGAAGGACGAAGGGTGGGAACGCGACGTAGTTGCGGCCGGTCACCGGGACCGTGAGCGGCGTCCACGGTCCGCCTGCGTTGTCGGCGATCTCCACCTTGTACTGCGTGGCCGAAGGCATGTTGAACACGCCGCGGACGTCCGGCCGGCCACCGAACGGGTGGTCACCGACCCCGTTCGCCGGATCTGGGAAAGGGATGTTGGCGGCGGGGTCGCCTTGACCGTTGCCGAACCCCTGTGGCGACACCTGGGTTGGCGTCGGCACCGACCCGATGTTGGTGATCAATGGTGGTGGCGGGCACAGCTGCCGGCAGACCCACCGGCAGCGGACGAGGCATAGCCAGTGGCAGAGCTGGTGGCGGAAGCGCTCCGCCTTGAGCCGCTTGATGATCCGGTTCCAAGCCGTGGTGTCCTCGCGGTCGACGATGTCGACCAGCTCGCGCAGGGCAGCTTCGTCGGCGGCGAGTTGGCCGGAAAGCTCAGCGAATTGACGCCACTCCTCGACGTCGAGCTCCTGGACGTCGGGCGGCCCTGCCAGCCGAAGGCAGATGTGCAGGCAATGTTTGCTGCACAACCAGCGGCACACGAGTGGGCAGTGGTCGAGGATGCCGGCCCGCTCGAGAACCGCCTGGAAGCGGTCGGCGTCGACGGCCCGGAACGCCTCGAAGGCGGCCGTGAACCACTCCGGATCGGACGACAGCGTCCTCACCGCCTCGCCACTCCTGCGCAGCTCGTCGAGTCGTTCCTCGGGCGTCAGCTCGTCGGGCATGGCGCCCTCCTCTCCCTCTCACGTAGAGAGCCGCTCACACGTCACGACGGCGTTACCGAGTCCGTCGGTTGTGGGCGCGCGGACGCTATCCCACAGCAACTCACCGGGAAGTCGAATTTGCGCTTGCTGCAGGCGCCGGGCATCTGCCCACCGATGCATGACGCTTGGCGCAGCGAGCCGTGAGCTCCTCACCGCTGCGCGAGCACGACGGATGTTGCCGACGGCTCCGGAAACGCGGCGGCGAGAAGCCGCACCCAGCCGCGACATAACAAGCCGACGCGATCGACACGCATCGATCAGTGCGGGTCGTTCCGCCGGGCCGCCGACGTCAACTAGGCTGTGCTCGTCCGCTGCTTGAGCTTGTGCTCCAGGCGAGCCCGCGTTCGAGATACCGTGCGCGGTGACGGCGGCCAGTGCGGAACTGATCGCCGACATGCTGCGGTTCCGAGCGTTGCGCTGCCCTGATCGGACAACTTGCCATCCACCTCGTTCGTGGTGGGTTTGCGAAAAACGAGCAGCCAGCAGGGAATCCTGATGGAGAATGCCTGCACTTCACCTCGACGTGGGCTGAGGGATGAACCGGAAGTAGGCGGTGCTGGGGTGCGAGCCGAGGAGAGGGATGGGAATCACGGTGACGGCGGTGCTTCTGGCTGGTGGCCCGTGATCATGTGGTTTCCGTCTCCGACGTGGTCGTCGAACAGACGCGGTCGTCGAACGTCTCGGGACGACCCTCGCGATGCATTCCTCGCCTGGACATCGCCCCAGCCCTGTCGGCGGCACTCCTCGGCGGGCGCCGCGGCATCATCGTCTGCGTTGAAGGACATCGTGTCCGGGGTCGAAGGGGCGCCAGGCTCGAACGAACAGGTGGAGAGTAGCCTGGACGCCAGCCCCGGCGTACCTACGCTTCAGAAAAGCGTTCGTACTCGACCGCCTCACGGGGCGCAGTTTGAGCGATCGCAAACCTTAATCGGGCCGGCACCGGCGTGAACGTCAGCAGGTTGAACGGTCGTTCCGACCGTCGTTTGCGGGAGATCTATATCGTCGGTGCGTCGTTGCTCTACGTCGCCGCGGGGGTCTGCGCCGTCTGGTTCGTGCACAACGTCCTCGGGGTCGAGGGAGACGCGATTCTCGTCGCTCTGCTCGTCGTTCCCTTGGTCCTCTACCTGGTGCTCTCCGGCCGCGTCCGTGAGTTCGCCGCCGGCAGCGTGAGCGTGAAACTGAGCGAGGTTGGCCGCGCGCCTGTCAAGGACACGTACGTGAAGGCGGACCTCGTGCCCACGATCGATCCGTCCATGCCGCTGATCCTGAAGACGGACCCCAACCGACCCCAGGTGGCGGCACTCACGCAGGGTGCCCGGCCATACGCGCGTGACGAGGTGCTCTCATCGCTCAAGAGCATGGCGGAATTGAAACCAACGCCAATGCTGATTGTCCGCGATAAACGTGGGCACGTCCTTGCCCACATGACCTATCGCTCCGCGATCGACCTGCTAGCACGTGAGGGCAGAGGCGACGAATTCATCAAGCTCGTCAATGGCGACGACCCGGATGCCTTCGACGACGGTGGCGGATTCAGCGCCGTGAAGACGGAGACGCTTGCGAGCAACGCCACAAGCGCGGAAGCGCTCGCAGCAATGGAAGAGACCGTTCTCGACACGCTCGTCGTCGTTGACCCCAAGGGACGTTTCGAGGGAATCGTCGAGCGAGACCGATTGCTCAGCCAAATGTTACTCGCTGTCGTTTCCCTCTAGAAAAAGGACTCGTTGCATTAGCAACTATATGCCGTTAGGTGCCCACCCCGACGGGCGGGATACCGTCGTTATGGCGCGACGTTCTGTGCCGCAGGAGCCGAGCAGTTCGCTGGATACGAGCGGGTCCGGCTTCGCTCGGCGGTCGTCATTGACACCGAAATCGAGTCACGAGATCATCGCCGTGGTTGACGTCCTGCCGAGCCTGCGATGCCCGCTTCACCCGGCGTCTCCGGCGACGGCGGATCGCTGACGCTACTGATCTGAGGAGGTTTTCATGGCGATCAAGAACCGGGACCCAGACCCGAGCGTGGAGAGGGGATCGTGGTGACCGGCGAACAGTGGACACTCGCAGCGATTTGTTTCTGCTCGGGGCTCGCGTCCGGCCTCTTGGGGATGCTCTGCACGATCATGCGCCCGATGCACAAAGCGATGGACGGCCGGGACTTCCGGAACTTCATGAGGGCGTTCCTTCGATACGCGGACAATGGGTTGGGAAAGGTGTTCAACTATCTGTGGTCGCTAGGGATGTTCCTCGGGCCGATCGTCGCTCTCGTGCTTCTCTGGGACGATCCAGGCTCCGTCTCGTTCGTGCTCACCGCGATCGGACTGGCCATCGTGGTCGTCGGTGTGATCATCGTCTCAAACGTGTGGAAGACACCGCACTACAAGGTGATGTTGGCGTGGGACCCCGACGCCATGCCGGCGGACTGGGAGGCGGGACGGCAGCGCTACTTCAATATCAACTGGATCCAAATGGTGACGACCTGGGCGGCGTTCACCCTCTTCTTGGTGGCGCTGGGCTCCCTTTAGGCAGCCCCGCGATCGGATCCGGAAGGGAACGGTCGTCACCCACTCCGCCTTCCAACACGCGGCGTCAGCTTGACCGTGGGTCAGCTGGGACGCTGCTGGCGGGTTGGCACGACGCCCACCCCCCGCTCGACACGCGACGGCGCGTGTTGGCCGGTGGCCGACGCTCCCGCTCGGCGCTCGGTCGGCCACAGAGCGCCGTACACGCGGATGCCGTGCATATCGCCGCCCATGACAACAACCGTGGGCATGTTGGGAGCCGAGCCCTTCGGCCCTCCTGCGGCCTGACAATCACGATCGACAACGCGAGCCGCGACTATCCGCAATCGCCGCTTCGTGGATGGCCTCACCAAGCAACGAGGTTGTCGTTCTGAGCGGCTCTCGAGACGAACGACGCGGGCGTAAGGTGTCGGGATTCGGGGCGGCCCGCAACACGGCGGCGGCTCCGACTGCGAGCATCGAGCGCAGTACCGAATCGGTATCTGAGATTCCTCGGGCGCGAATGGTGTTCGGCCATTCGTGTGCCTGGTGGGGAATGCCACGCCTTTCCCATGCCTGCGCGGAACTCGAGGCGAGCCAGTCGGCTGTAGTGGCTGAGCCACGTCGACTTGGCGCCGGATCAGTCGGGCGAGCCGGTGGCGATGTAGCGCAGGAGACGTCTGAGACCAAGCGCCCAGCCATCGGGCGAGCCGACCGCGTCGCGCATGCCCTCCCAGCCGTCGCCGTGACGGTCGAGGTGCCGGTGCTCGAGCTCGACTGTGGTCGTGGTTGGACTCTCGGCGATGAACCGCACTTCGACCTCACTCGTCTTGGCCGGGTCGAGCTCAACCTGCCATTGCAAGTTGATGTTCCACCGGAACACGAACCGGTCCGGCGGGTCGTAGGCGATCACGGTGCCCCACCGGCACGTGCTGCCGTCGGCCCCGACGTCATACATCGCCCCGCCGGGTCTCGGTTCCACAACCGTGTCGACCAGTTCGCTCGACATAATGTGGTGCTCGGGCGGCCACCACGCCTTCATGTCCCGGGTGAACACCTCGAAGGCACGCTCGACAGGCGCGTCGACAGTCACTGTCGTCCACACGGATGCCTCGGTGGAAATGCTCATGGTGCGTTCCTCTCTCGCTGTTCGACGACGTCCTTGAACGACGCCAGGGCTCGGTTCCAGAACCGGTCGAAGTAGGCGCGGACAGCGCCGATCCCCTCCGGGTCGAGCTGATACAGCCGGCGCGTACCGACTGCACGGACCCGCACCAGGCCGGCGTCTTTCAGCACCCGCAGATGCTGGGAGACCGCCGGCCGGCTGACCGGCAGTTCGGCGGCCAGTTCGCCGACAGGTCGCGGGCCATCAGCCAGCGCCTCGAAGATCGCCCGCCGCGTGGGGTCACCCAGCGCGTTGAGGACGTCCTCTCGGTAAGTAGCCACAAACCGTAAGGTACAGCTTACCACGTGCTCATGTCAACTGCTCCCTGAATCGCCCAGAAAGCGCCGTGACCGTGGCAGTCACCGTCGCTGCTTCAGGGGTCGCGGCATTGCCGTGAGGACTCCGAGGCGATGGTGACGGCGCGCCGGTGCGCGCCAGTGGGACCCGACGCCGCGAAGCACCTCGCACCCGATCACGTCGCGCACGCCGATGCCGATCTGGCGCGATCGAGTCGGCTGGCGAGGCGATCGTTCGGACGCGACATTCGGTAGGTCCGTTCGGTGCGGCACGCTCATGCGCCGAGTCAACGGCTGGCTCACCGTGTTCTGGATCGTGATGATCCCGATATCGCTCGTCACTGGCTGGATTTCGTCGGTGACGTACGTTGCTGCCTTGTCGCTGTGGGCGCTCGTCTCGGGTCACTGGTCGGCGTGGCAGGCTGCCCGCGTTGAGGTGAGGCAGGACGAAGAAGCGAGGCGGGCTGAAGAGGAGCCAGTGGAGCGGCGCGTCGTCGAGAAACTCGTCGAGGAAACCACCGTCGAACTCGCAACCGGAAAGTAGCGCGCTCGGGAGGGCAGGGCTACGCCAGTCGGGCGGGTCGGTACGGTCGGTCGACGCGTTATGAGCCCGCCTTGTGACTTCGGCAGCGTCCTCGACCAGCTTGCGGTTGTCGCGCTGGGACGGCTGCATCGTTTGCTACCCATCTGGTTTGAGCCTCAACGCGGCGAGGTACTCGGTGCTAAATGGACACCTACTCCGCCGACCAACCCTGGCGGCACACAGTGACTGTGGTCTTGCGACTGATCGCGTTGGTGGTGTTCCTCGCAGCCGTCATCGGCCTGGGCTGGGCGGTGCTGGACTACATGATCAGTAATCCACTGCCCTACCGCGACCCCGAAGCCATCCGAGCAGTCGCGACCCACCCGCCGCGTTGACACTCCGAGTCCTCGCCCGCCAACCCAACATGGCTGAGTGTTGCGCGTAGCGATCCATATCGACAGGTGGATGCCCTCAACGCCCTCCGGCCCAGGAGACACGTGGAGAGTTTGCCCGTCGTTGCAGGTGCAGGGCCCGATCCTGGCGAATTGCCCGCCAACGCGAACGTTTACGTCCTAAAGGCGGTGGGAACGGTCCAAGCAACCAAACAGCGGCGGCCGTTGAAGCTCTGCCATCACAGGTTCTGCCATTCGCCGTCGGGGCTTGACGCCATTAGAGATCCCCTGAGGCGCTTCCCGCAGGCGGCCTCGGGGAAAGCCAGACGGCCCCCGTACCGCCCCACGGTGCGGGGGCCGCGGCGACCTAGTCGGCGCCGGTTTGCCGCCCGTTAGCGCCGGATACGGGGCGTAACACCACTGTCCACTGGTGGCACTGGGATCCATCCCGGTGGGTATTGGCTGGTCAAATCCGCTTCATAGAAAAGGCCGCCGCGCATGAACAGCGGATGGCGGCAGCACTAATACTCGTGGGCGGAGCCGGGCTTGCGCTCGGCGTGTCCATCGTGTCGATACAGGGCAGGGTCAGCGAACGAACAGGTCTGTCCCGGCCTGAGCACAGGGCGGATCGGGGCTGGTGACGCTCCGAGCGTGACCTAAACCGCACACCGGAAGGACAATTGATCACCGCCTACTGCGTGAAGGCAGGAAGCGCGAACCAGGGCGATGGCCCCCTCATCGTTCAGGTGGACCCGTCGCGGTCGTCGATCACGTTCTCGTACCCTGGGAGGGATGTGCGGTCCCGCATAACTCGATCCAGTTGACGTCGGTGACCACGACGACCGCTGCGCCGACGACCTTCCCGACGCCGAACACGTTCGGCGTGCCTGCCGGTGACACAGCCACCACTCAGCCCGGTGGCGGGGGCGGTGGCGGCACGGGCACGACGACGCTGCCTCATGGAGGGACGACGACTGTCCCTGGCGGTAGGGCAACGCCTTCGCCGACCACGCCGGGAGGGGGGACACCCTCAACTCATGGTGTACCGGCCACTCCGGGCGGGGCACTGCCGCAGACCCCTGACAGTAGCTCGGTCGTTTGGTACTGCTCGGCCGGTTCAAGTTCAATCCCCGCCCCCTGGTCTGCTACGACCAGCAGGTGAACGGCCCCGTGCCGGGTCGGGGGGCGCTGGGCCGTTACGCGACCACACCGAAGGTATGTGCGTACTAGTTACTGACCAACCGAGGAGAGTCAGGCCGCCGGTGTGCCGAACGTTGAGCCTTCGATGCTTGACCGGCGATGCCAACGCCGCTCATTGGTCGCCGAGAGTGCTCTGACTTGCGATGAGTACGTCGCCGGCTTCGTCGGGGCGGAGCGTGAACTGGTTGATCTCTGCGGTGGTGCTGCCGTTCCATCGCAACTCGACGTGCACGATCGCTTGATCCTGGTTGGTGTGGACGAGTTCGACGTCGCCGACTTCGATGTCGTTGTCGTTCCAGAAGCCGACGTAGTAGTCGTACGACTGCGCCATGCCACGTTGGAACTCCGGAGCCAGCTGGGACCACGACGTCTCATAGTTCCCGGCCGCGACTGCGTCGTAATAGGCGCGTACGAACATCTCGGCTTCCTGGGCCGTGATCAGGTGTTGCTCGCTCGCCGGCGGTGTCGCCGGGGCGACAAGGGGCGACGGCGTCGGCGCTAAGGGAGGCTGAGCGGTCGACACTTCGGAGGTAGGCACGACGACGATCGCGTTCGTCGTGCTCGAAGCGCTGCCGCCGTCATCACGATTGCGGGCAAAAACAGCGACCGCCACGGTCGCCGAGAGGAGTGCGATAAAGAACGCCGGAATCGCCAGCCGGCGGCCGCGAGGTCGCCGCAGCGGGCCGATCAGCGGCCCAGCCGGCATGTCGCGTACGTTGTCGTCGGATCCGGCCATGGCGCCCGCTTTGGCGCTCACCGTTGTCACGGCCATCGCCGGCGTCGGCACTGCAGCCCCCAACGCATCGCCGGCGGCCGCGAGCTGTTGGCGAAACTCGGCCACTGACGGGCGCCGCGAGGGGTCAACGTCGAGGCCGCGTGTGAGCAACTCCGCCAGCGCGCCTGGCACCCAGCCCGGCAGCAGCGGAGGCGCGGCCATCAGCTTGCGCGACAGCAGCGACTCCACACGCTCATCAGACCGCCGCCTGAACAGCGGTGCACCGATCAGCGCCGCGGTCAACGTGGATGCCAAGCCGTAGAGGTCGCTCCACGCGCCGTCGGTGTGGCCACGCAAGATCTCCGGCGCCACGTGCTCGGGGGTGAAGGCAATGACATCGGTGGGTGTGACCGACTGTCCGGCGAGGAGCCGGGCGATACCGAAGTCGCCCAACTTCACCCGGCCGTCATGGCCGAGCAGCACGTTTCCTGGCTTGACGTCGCGGTGGAGGATCCCGACCCCATGCGCCGCCGCCAAGGCGTCAGCGATCGCGACACCCACCCTCGCCACCGCGGCAACAGGCAGCGGTCCCTCGGCGGCGATGACGTCGCCAAGGGACCCCTGGTCGAGGTATTCGGTGACGAGATATGGCTGACCCGCCTGCGACCTCCCGGCGGTGTAGACGGTGACGACGTTGGAATGCCCGGACAACCGGGCAACCATGCGCGCCTCCCGGAGGAAGCGCTCCCAGACCTTTGGTTCGTCGACGTCACGCCGCAGCACCTTGATGGCAACGAGACGATCGAGCGGTTCGTGACGGGCAAGGTAGACGACCGACGCACCGCCCTGACCGAGGATGCGCAGGATCGTGTAGCCGGCCAGCACGGGACCGAACGCTGTGCTCGCGCCACAATGCCCACAAAACGCCGACCCCGCCGGGCTAGGGGCGTGGCAGCGAGCACACGTGGTGTGTGGCCGGTCGACGCTCCTCGCCACGCCTCCCCCGTACCCGCCCCGGCCGCAGTTCGACCGCGGGTTCGCCTCGGGCGACGTCAACGCCGAGCGACCAGAGCCGGTCGCGGTCGACGTCGCGGACACCAACAGCAGCACCGAACGACGACCCCGCGCCGAGGCAATCCGTATGCAACAGCGTGGACGTGTCGTCGCCGCTGGAGTCGTGGGGCCTAGCGTTTCGCCGGTGTTCGATCGCGGCGGCGTTGGGTACAGCTACAAGGTGCCGCTGCCCTCACCTGCAACCGACTCTCTAGACGATGGTGGATCCGTCGGCGTATCGACGGCTCGCCCCCGTCGACGCTTCACCAACATCGAGTCGCTGCGTGGGTCCCATCACACCCGCAGCAGCAACCTGCTGCACCGGCTGGGCGCCTGGTCCTCCAAGGCCGTCGCCGGCGTCACTGTGGCGTGCCTCCTGGCCGGCTGGGGCATCGTCGGCATCATCGCCGGCTTTCCGTCGTGGTGGCAGGTCGCGTTGTACTCGACGACGTCGGCCGTCACGGTAGTGATGGTGTTCGCCATCCAGCACACGCAGCACCGCGAGCAGCTGGTGACGCAACGCAAGCTCGACGAGCTCGTGCGAGCACAACCGGGAGCCGACGATCGCCTGATCGCCGCCGAGGCTGCCACGGACGCAGAGCTCGACAACCTCATCGAGGCGAACGATCTCTGACGGACGTTTGAACCATCCACCAGTCGTCGACGCCGCCGAGCAACAACCCGCCTTCAACGGGGTCGCACCCTCAAACAACATGCAAGGCGACGATCGGCGACTCCGCGAAGATCTCCGCGCAAGTGTTGTCCCTGACGCCTCCACGGCGGTGATGACGCGGGCTCTACAGTCGCCGCACAGGAGACGTCGGGGTGTTGGATTTCATGCACGAGCTCGAGTCCTCTGCCTGCCTCACGCTCG
The DNA here is from genome assembly GCA_963716665.1 of Ilumatobacteraceae bacterium. Classification (GTDB taxonomy): domain Bacteria; phylum Actinomycetota; class Acidimicrobiia; order Acidimicrobiales; family Ilumatobacteraceae; genus Desertimonas. The sequence goes on along the minus strand of CAVQTY010000013.1, from coordinate 63,412 downwards.
GCTGGACTGACGATGCCCCTTTGAGATGCGTCGTCGGGGTGTCCGCCTGTTACTGGTACGAGATGTAGAGCGGCGACGGTTCGAGTGACACGGTGGCGGCGGGTAAGCGCAGCGGGGAGTCCTCGTCGTAGAAGTTCTTCCAGCCGAAGTGCATCCCCGCCGGGCCACCCGCTGTGATCGCTTCCCACGTTTCGAGCTTGGTCTCTTGGAGGCCCAGACCGTCCATCTGGACGACGAGGGCGAGCTCCGGCTCGACGTGAATGTTGACGCGGTCGGGGAGCATGTCGAGGCGGAACTGGTGGAGCAGGAGCAGTTTCTGTGGAAGGTGGTGCCGGCGGGTCAGCTCGGCGAGCCACACTGCTACGCGGTTCACCTCGTCGGCGGATACCTGGCCGATGTCGCGCATGTGATGCTCGCCGGGTGCCAGCCGCCATTCCGGATCGAGGGCCAGGCCGACGTGGGGCTGGGCCAGCAGTTCTTCGTAGCGCATGGCCTGGGTAAGGAAGTCTGTGTACCCGGGCTGGAGATCGAGGACGACGTAGAACCCCGCCGCGGCAGCCGCGTCGACCCATGGGCGGATGTGATCGATCGAGCTCTCCAACGAGTAGTCGCCGTCAGCGCCAGCCTCCGCCGAGGCGACCGTCGTGATGATCTCGAACGTCGGGACCACCAACTCCGGGCTGACACCGTTGTAGCCGGCAGCAACGTCTCGCGCCCGCTGTACGGCAGCATCCACCGGCTGCTCGCCGAGCACCCCGAGATTGCCGTCCCCGGGATGGCCGTAGATCGCGACGAGACGTCGACCGGGGAAGAGCACGTGGCCGCCACCTGGCAGCTCCGGCCGCGGCGCCGACGGTGCGGTACTCGTGGTGCTGACGGTGGTCGTGGTCGCCGATGCGGGCGAGTGGGTGATGGACGCGACGCACGCTGCGGACACCGACAACGCCGCGGCGACCACGAGGCGGTCGCGCGTGCAGCAGGGTCTCGATTGCCGTCCGACCATCGCCGTCGGTGCTACCTGCATCACGGCAATGCACCAGACCCGGGCACCGTGGTTGGACCTGGCACCGTCGATGTTGTCGGCACCGTGGCACCGGGCACCGTGGTTGCACCTGGCACCGTCGACGTTGTCGGCACCGTGGCACCGGGCACCGTGGTTGCACCTGGCACCGTCGACGTTGTCGGCACCGTGGCACCGGGCACCGTGGTTGCGCCGGCGACGGTGGTGGCTGCACCAGGCACCGTGGTTGCGCCGGCGACGGTGGTGGCTGCACCAGGCACCGTGGTTGCGCCGGCGACGGTGGTGGCTGCACCAGGCACCGTGGTTGCGCCGGCGACGGTGGTGGTTACACCAGGCACTGTGCGCGCCGTGGTCGGGGTGCCTGGGTCGGCGGTCGTCGGATCAGTCGTCATCGTCGAGTCGGTGGTCGTGGTTTCGGGCTCGGTGGTGGTCGTCGACGCCGTGGTGGTGGTGGTCGGTGGCACCGTCCAGGTCATCGTGGTTTCGGGTGCGGTCGTCGAAGACTCCGTGGTCGTGTCCGGCGTCAGAACGCCCGTTCCCTTCAACAGAGGTTTGTGCGGCCCGGCGATTGCGTCCGACGGCACCGACGTCGAGACCGACGCTGCCATCAACGGAAGCGTTGTCGTGGAGGTCTGCGTGGTCACCGAGGAAGGTGTGGAAGTGGTGCTCCCGCCGATGACGACGGGTAGGCGGTCGTCAGTGCTCTGGCCGGTGCCCGCCGTAAACGCCATGAAACCGACGATGCACAGAATGACGAGGACGACCCCGGCGGTCCCAGCGATGACGTTGTCGCGCTCTCGCCACCACGGGCCGGTCGGCGTCACGTATTCCTGCACGTACAGCCATTCACCGTCGGGAGGCCAGTCGTCCGTCCCGTCGTCGATCACGTCACGTGCCTGTCGTCCTTGTGCAGCCGCCCGACGAGCGCGCCCGCCCCGTCGGCGCCCGCTGCGCAGATCGATGCCTCGTCACTTCGAGAGCAAGCCCCCATTCCGAATCACCTCTCGTCCCGCCCGGGGGCGTCCACGCCCGTTGTTGGCGCTGTCGACGTACCCGGCGCTGCGAGATCTCACACCGGAACGCCGCGGCGGTGCAGCGATCGCACTCAAGGGACGAACCCGCCTTCGCGTCGGGCGGACACAGGGTCGGTCTTTTGTGGTCCTACAAGGACTCGTTCCGTTCCGGCTACGGTGTCGGAGGCTCGGCTGTCTTTCGATCCGCGTGGTCCTCCGGAGGGCGACCTGGCGGGTGTGTTGGGGACAGATTGAGATGGTTGACCCCGCACAGTTCGAGTAGCCGGCGGACTTGGCTACTTGGGTTCCGGATGATCAAGGTGCGGGCTGCGTCACCGAGTTGTTCATGTGCGGTGAGGAGGATCGACAGTCCGGTCGAGTCGATGTAGCCGACGTTGGCGAGATCGATCACGACGGCGCCTTTCGTCAAGCCGACGACGCCGTCGATGCACGACTCAAGCTGCGGCGCGTTCGCTAGATCGATCTCGCCGTTGATGATGATCAATTGCTCGTCCTCACGCGAGAAGAGGCCTATTGAGAACGGCGACCAATCATCGGTCATCGATACACATCCAGCGGGAGACAGGACATGGACACAACCCGAACCGATGGCTCGTAGTGCTCTGGCTGAGGGTGCTGAGCGGGCTGATCCCGCAGGGAAGCGATTTCGGCTTTGCAGTTCAACGATCCACTGCGCGCCTGCCACGCTGATGCCTCACCCATCAGGGTGATCATCGCATCGACGTGGTTGATCTCGAGTCGGCTGTAGCGGCGATGCCCGCCGACGGACCGCGCCGGTGTGACGATCGTGCTCGGTGTCGAGCAGCACGGCCACCTCGACGTCACACAGATCAGCGGCAAGGGCGAGGGGGAGTCGGCGGTGACGTCGGTCAGGTTGAGTTTGACCAGCCCCTCCTAGGTGACCGGTTCGCTCGGCGGCGATGTCGCCGGCTCCCCTCCGCCAGCCTCGGCAACCGCGCACAAGATTGCCGTCACCGCTGCCGGGACGACACCGCCGACCAAGCCCTCTCGTCAGTAGTCCCATCGTGGTTCTCCTTGTCCGACGCGTTGGGTTTGTCCGCAGCGTCAGAGGGATCGCTGCGACCTCGGGCCGCCCTTCGACCTAACCACCCTGGACGGCCGTTGGCTACACCCCTAGGGGTGCCCTCGGGACGTTGGCATGATGAAAGCCCGTAGGGTTGCGTTGGTCGACGACTTGCCGATGGATTGACGGCAACGACGTGACTCCTCCCGGACTGAGCCGTCGCCCGCCCAGCTCCGGCCCGACGAAGACGCACCTCGCTCATGGACCGCCGCGCCAATGTTCGATCCGGTTGTGGTCCGGCCTGAATCCGTGGTCAGTGCCCCACAGGACTGCCTGTGTGCGGTTGGTGACACCGATCTTGCGGTAGGCGGACCGGATGTACGACTTGATGGTGTTGATGCTGATGAACATCAATTCGGCGAGTTCGGCGTTGGACTTGCCCTGGGTGATCAGGGCGAGGACCTCGGATTCACGATCGGTCAAGCCTTCGACTCGACCCGGCCAGTCGCGACCAGGATGAGTTCGCGACCTCGGCGGGGGATCGCTGATCACGGTCTCGCCGGCATGGATCGACTCCAACGCGGTGACCAGCTCGTTGGCAGGCAACATCTTGGACAGATAGCCGCTTGCCCCCTTGGCGATCGCGCTCTCGATCAACTGCGGGTGAAAGTTCCACGTGTAGACGGCTACACGGCGGGCGTGCGGGCTGCGGACGAGTACCTCGATGTCGTCGTGGTCGGCTTCGGGCTGGGCGAACGAGTCGTATAGGACGATGTCGACGTCGTCGACAACCGTCTTGTTGGCGGCCAACTCGGCGACGACGACGCGGTCCCGGTAGCGGTCGAAGAGATGGGCGAGGCCGACCACCACGACGTCGTAGTCGTTGACGAGCGCGATGTAGATCGGCGACAAGCCATCAACCGTAAAACACCCCAAAGGGTGTACTCAACCGCCCACACGGGTGGTTACCTCGAGAAAGTTCTCGAGTCACCGGCGGTGGTCGAGAAGCTTCTCCGGCTGAACTCCCGGGAGAGACCAACAACCTTTTGGAGCGCGGCACTGATGAACGTCATCCGGTCCTTGTGGGCGTCGATCCAGGGCGACCCCGTATTCATGCGTCGGGTCAACGGTTGGTTCACCGTGTTTTGGATCGTGATGATCCCGGTGTCCCTGATGACCGGGTGGATTTCCTCGGTGACCTACGTGGCGGCCCTCTCGTTGTGGGCGCTCGTGTCGGGCCACTGGTCGGCGTGGCAGGCAGCCCGCGTCGAAGTTCGGCAAGAGGACGAAGCGGCCCGGGCTGAAGAGGAACCGGTGGAGCAACGCGTCGTCGACAGACTCGTCGACGAGACGACCGTGGAACCTGCAGCGGGCAAGTAGCGACTCGTCGACTACGGGTACTGCTCACCCGACGCTGCGCATCGATGAGCGCTCGTACGAAAGCAACGTGGATCGAGTACGTATGTGATCGAGCGCGATCGGGACTCTTGGGCAACCAATAAGCGGCGGCGGCCGTCGTCAGCCTGCCAATTCGTCGGGTTCAGCCCGTGTCGTCGCATCCAGGAGGATGAACCCAATGAAATTGCTTACTCGAGGATTGGCGGGCGGCGTTGCTGCGCTGGTCCTCACTACAGGCCTCGGCACTGTTGCTGGAGCGGAACCGGTGGCCCAGGAAGGACTCGTCAACCTCAACTTGACGGGGGTGACGGCGCAACTTCCGATCGATCTCGCCGCCAATTTGTGTGACGTCGCCGTCGATGTCTTGGTCAGTGAGTTGGAGGATGGTTCGGCGCCGTGTGAGGCCAGCTCCAACGCTGACGCCCTCGTCACCACCGAGGACGGTGGGCCGGTCGCGCAGGAGGGATTGGTCAACGTCAACGTCACCGACGTCGTCGTTCAGGCGCCGATCTCGGTGGTGGCCAACGTCTGTGACGTCACCGTCGCGGTGCTCGTGTCCAGACTGCAAGACGCTGCGTCGCCGTGCGACGCCACCGGCACCGCCGAAGCGATCACGGCGACCGAGGACGGACCGCCCGCCGAGGCTCCCGTGGAGCAAGAAGGGCTGGTCAATCTCAACCTCACCGATGTCACTGTGCAATTGCCGATTGCCCTCGCCGCCGACCTGTGTGACGTCACCGTCGACGTCCTCGTCAACGAGCTGAGTGACGGCTCAGCACCGTGTGAGGCCAGCTCCAACTCCGACGCCGTGGTGACCACCGAGGACGGTGGCCCGGTCGCTCAGGAGGGATTGGTCAACGTCAACGTCACCGACGTCGTCGTCCAAGCGCCGATCGCGATTGCCGCCAACGTCTGTGACGTGACCGTCGCAGTGCTCGTGTCCAGGCTGGAAGATGGTGCGTCTCCGTGCGACGCCGCCGCCACCGCCGAAGCGATCACCCCGGAGGGTTCGCTGCCCGAGCTGTCCACCGACTCGGTTCTCGACGAGCTGCCCGTCGACTCAGTCGTCGAGGAGCTACCCGTCGACTCGGTCGTCGAGGAGCTACCCGTCACCGTCCCCGAACTCCCCGTCACACTGCCGACCGACTCGTAAACGGTCGTAACGCCGCTGAGGCGCCGTGCCACTAACAAGGACGTGCGACGACCTCGGGAGGGCAACGGCTCCCGCACCCACCGAGGAGTGCGGGAGCCGTTGCAAATTGAACGACCTGTCGACGATGTCGGGCAGTCTGTGCACTCGGCTGGTTTGAGTCCGAACTCGACGAGGTACTCGGGTCGAGGGGGAGGCAAGTCCATGGTCGATGCACCAGATGTCCTCGGCGGGACAGTCTTGTCAAAGGCGCGTGATTGGAAGGAGCCGATCGGTCGGCTCGGACTCGTTGGCCAAGGGGTTGTGGCGACGATCATCGGCCTGATCGCCATTCGCATCGCGATTGGGGACAAGGATCAAGCGGCCACGAGTGAGGGTGCGGTCGCCTGGCTCGCCGACCAACCATTCGGAAAGTTCTTACTCGTCGCTTTGACAGTGGCGCTGTTCGCGCTCGCACTGTGGCGCTTCTTGTGCGCAGGAATGGGCGATCCGGTCGAGGGCAGCGAACCGAAGGACCGACTGTCAGCCACCTACCGGGGCCACTGTCGCCCAGGAACCGGGGCCGCGTCCCACCACTGTCAACCAGCCACCGGGGCCACGGTGTCCACTATGAACCGGGTCCGCACATGTCGCCGTGTTTGACATAGGTTTGACACGGCGCCTTCGGCCGAATCAGGGACACCACCAACGACGAAGCCCCAGGCCTGTGACCTGGGGCTTCTTTGGTGGCGGGGGCAGGATTTGAACCTGCGACCTTCGGGTTATGAGCCCGACGAGCTACCGGACTGCTCCACCCCGCGTCGGAGTAGATGCCCATCGTACGGGCCCGGTCCATCGTTCGGCAACCTCTGCTGATGTCGCACGAACGCGCGCTTACGGGCTCGTTCGTCTGACATGAGCGACCCCGCGAGTCGCGGCTCAACCGTCGGCGAGCACGGTGCGGGTGTACTCGACGACGGCGGCGATCTCTTCGGCGCTGAGCTGCTCGCCGAAGGCGGGCATGCCGCCGCGGCCATTCGTGACGACGGCGATCTGATCGGCGGGGTCGGGGTAGACGGTGACGACTCGTCCGCCGGCGAGGCGGGGGCCGATGCCACCGGAGCCGTCTCCGCCGTGGCAGGCGGCGCACCGTTCACCGAAGACCGTCGCCCCATCGACGCCGCTGGCGGCGTCCGGTGCGGTCGGCGGCTGCTCGGGTTGGTTGGCGAACAGCAGCACGACGGTGATCGCCACCGCCACGGCGACGAGTCCCTCGACGACAAACGAGATCCGCCGCAGCATCAGCGCTCGACGCCGATCGTCCGGAAGAACCACAACGAGCTGGTCAGCCAGATCAGCATGAGCACGGTGAACAGCAGCCCGCCGACGACGGGCAGCGCCCAGTCCGGCATCCGCCGTGATCGCACGACGAGGATCTTCGTGGCGAACGCTCCATAGAAGGCACAGCCGAGCACCGAATGCCAGAACTGGCGGCTCCCGCCGACAGGGTTGAAGCCCAGCGACCACAGGCAGTGATACGCCACTGGCAGCGACACGAGCAGGGCGAGGCTGCCGGCGATGCGATGGGCGGGGCCGACCCACGACGGCGCAAGCCCGATCGGCAACTTGCCGAACATCCACAGCCCGCCGAACAGCTGGCCGATCGCCAGCACCACTGCGACGGTGGTCATCCACGCCTTGAAGTGCAGCGTCGTCGTGAAGAACCAACGGACGGTCGTCTCCGACGCCGGGTCGTGCAGCCGGCCGTAGACGCCCGCGGCAACGGCAACGAGCGCGCCCACCAATACAGCGCCGCCGAACCGTACGCCCGGGGCCGGCGCGGCGGCTGCTGTGCCGCGAGCGGTGTCTGTCATGAGCACCCCCCATCCGATGCCCGTCCCCGGGCGAGGCAACGGTACACCGGACCGGAGGCCGCCTCGAACGACAAACGTTAGGCGGTCGCGGGGCGCTTGAAGCCAGCGCGCTCTGCGTTCTGGACGATCGCCTCCACGATCTCGCCCCAGCGCGGGCGGGGCAGGTCGTGACCCATCTCGGGGAACATCAACAGGCGCGAGCCGGGCACCGCCTTGGCCGTGGCGATGCCACCGCTCGGCATCACCAGCGGGTCACGCAGGCCGTGGATCACGAGCGTCGGGGCGGTCACCGACCGCAGCGCCTCTGTGCGATCGGGACTGGCGGCGATTGCCATCAACTGGCGCAGCACACCGGCGGGGTCGTAGTCGCGGGCCAGCGACTCGGCGGCAAGCGTGCGTATGTCCTGCTCGTCGAAATGATCGCCGGAGATCATCCGGAACGTCAGCACCTGGGTGTCGATGTAGTCGTCACGGGACTTCGACCGCAGCTTGCGTGCCTTGGTGACCAGCTTCGGACGCACCCGCCCGTGCCTGCGATCACCGGTGTTCGACATGATCGACGTCAGGCTCGACACCCTCTCGGGGTGTTGGATCGCCACGGCCTGAGCGATCATTCCGCCCATCGATACGCCGACGACGTGCGCCCGCTCGATCTCCAGGCAGTCGAGCAAGGCGGCGGCATCGTGCGCCAGGTCGCTCATCAGATACGGCGACTTGGCGAACCGCCGTGACAGCAAGGCGGCCGCCATACGGCCGGACCCGGGCACCTTCCCCGATGTCTTCGACGACAAACCAACGTCTCGGTTGTCGTAGCGGATAACCCGGAATCCCTGCTCGACGAGCAGGTTGACCCAGTCCATCGGCCAAGCGACGAGTTGCCCGCCGAGGCCCATCTCGAGCAACAACGGCTCGCCCTCGCCGAACGACTCGTACTCGATCGCGATGCCGTTGCACGTCGCCCTCGTCATGCGTCGTCAAGTTAGACGCCTCGCCCCGATGCCCCAACCGGACGCAGCCGACTAGGTTCCAGCCCACCATGAGTTTCTTCCGCCGGACCACCAAGAACTCGGAGGATCTCGACCGCGTCAAGTCGGAGATGGGCCGCCTCGACGAGTCGCTCAAGCGCTTCGACGAGCGGACCAAGCAGTTCGAGGATGTCCTCGCCGCCAAGCCCGACGGCGCCGCCGCAGTCGTGGCCCGAGTCGACGCGATCGCCGAGCGGCTCGACACTCTCGAGGGTCGGCTGACCTCGGTGTCGACGGAGCTGGCCAACCAGCTCTCCGAGCTCGGCAACGACATCGAGGCGTTGAACAACCGGCCGCCCGGCACGCCGGTCGACGACGGAACACTCGACGAGCTCCGCGACACGCAGACCCGCCTCGCCAGCGAGCAGGCCCGCTACCAGATCGCCTTCCGCGAGGATCTCGCCCGCCTCGCCGAGCAGCTGCGCCGACCGGAGGATCCGCGGCGCCGCGCCTGACCGCAAATTCTGGGCCGGCTCGCCTCCTCAGCGCGGTGCGCTTACGGAGTCGTCGACTCCGGCGGCACGGCGGCCGTCGCCGGCTCGCTCGAAGCGGTTGACGCCGTCGGATCTACGCCGAGCAGCGTCAGCGCCTGGTCGACGAGCGCCGCCGCCTCGTTGACCCGCTCCTGATAGGCGCCGAGGTCGCCATCGAGACGGAGCTGCTCGTTGGCCGTGCGCAGCAGCTCGTCTGCCTGGGCGAGCAGGTCTGCCGGCTCGCCCGCCGGGACCGATCCGTCAGTCTCGACGTCGGCGGTTGGTGCATCGGCGGCACCGTCGGGCTGATCGGCGCCGCCCGACGCTGGCACGGACTCGTCGAGCTCGACGACAGGGTCGACCTGGGTGTCCGACCGCTCGCCGATGTTGGCGTTCAGTCCAGGAAACAACTCGGCGAGGACGCCGCCGAGAGTCACCGAGTAGGCGGAGCGCTCGTCGTACGTCGCCATCACGAACTCGTACTCCGTCACCGAGGCCACCGTCCCCGATTCCTGTTCGACGCTGACGTAGAACGGGCGGACCCACAGAAGGCCGCCGGCGATGTTGACGAGCTGCAGGTCACCGAATCGGACCCGCGAGCCGCCGCGCTGTTGCAGCGTGATCTGCTCGTTGATCTGGGCGTCCGCTTGCATCGAGTTGGCGATCGCCAGCGGGCCGTCGGGCAGGCCGCGCTCCCCCGGCTGCACCTCGTACACGGTGAGGTCCCCGTAGGTGCCCGGATCACTCGACGCCGTCATGAACGCCTGCAGCTCGCGGCGCTGGTCGTTGCGGGAGAACGGCACGAACGGACGCAGCAGCACGAAGTCACGTTGGGTGCCCTCGCCGAACATCGTGTAGTACGGCACGAACCGGACGTTCGAGGCTTCCGTCGCCAGCGCCGGCTCGGGTTCGTCACTCGCCGTGGTGGGCTGCTGCTGGGCGGCGTCGATCGTCGCAGTTTCCCTCGGCGCCACAGGAGGCGCCTGAGAGACCGACCACGCCCCGTCCCGCTCGAAGAACAGCGCCGGGTCGAGCTGGTACTTGGAGTACACGTTGGTCTGCACCCGGAAGAGGTCCTCGGGGTAGCGGAGGTGGGCGCGCAGCTCCTCCGGCATGTCATCGCCCGGCGTGAACAGGTCGGGAAACGCCGACATCCAGGCCTGCACGATCGGGTCCCGATCGTCGACCACGTAGAGCGTCACCGACCCGTCGTAGGCGTCGACGACCGCCTTGACGCTGTTGCGCACGTAGTTGGCGTCGCGGGGGATCCCGCTGTTCGCGCTGAGGGCGACGTCGTCGCCGACCGCCTCGGCGTACGGGTAGCGGCTCGTCGAGGTGTAGCCGTCGACGACCCACTGCACGGTGCCGTCGATCATCACCGGATACGGGTCACCGTCGAAGGACAGGAACGGCGCCAGCTTGTCCACTCTGTCGCGGACGTTGCGGACCCAGAGCATCTGTGAGTCGGGGTCGATCGCCCCAGATGCGACGACGTTGTAATCCATGAACGCCAAGCCGAACGCGAGGCGACGCACGAACGACGACATCGCCACGCCGTCCGTCCCTGTGTACGGCGGGTTGTCCTCCCGGCACGGGCGCTCGTTCTCCTCCGTGCCGGCGACGGCGTACCCGGTGAGGCTCGGGCTGAAGTACAGCTCCGGGCGGGTGAGGTCGACGCTTTGGTAGGCGGGGAAGCCGCTCTGCCGGACTCTGCCCGCCGGCGCCATGAGGACCCCGCACCCGCGAGTGTTGATCAGGTGACGCCCCTGCCAGCTGCGGTTGGGGACGCCGCCGAGGTCGAGCTCGCGGGCCGCGATGAGAACCTGGCGTACGTCACCGTCGAGCTCGTAGCGGTCGACGTCGACGTCGTCGATCGTCAGCCCCGCCTCGCCGCCACCGTCGATCTGGAACTTGCTCTCGAACTCGGCGGGGTTGAGCAGGCGCACGTCGACGAGCGGCTGCAGGTCACCGCTCTCGACGATCGCCGCCGCGCTCAACGTGTCGAAGGAGATCGGCACCGAGGCCACACCGTTGAGTCCCATCGCATCCCGTGTCGCGTACACGTTGCGCTCGATGAACGGCGCCTCCCGGGCCTTCTGGTTGGGGTTGACAACGAGTCCCTGGACGGCTGCCGGATAGATGTAGCCGGCGAGCACGGCGAGAACGAGCCAGATCGCCGATGAGATCAGCGGCAGCCGCCACGACTCCGTGCGCAGCGTCGACAGGTACAGCGCGGCCGTGACGAGCGCCACCACGGACAGCAGCAGGAGCGCCGGCAGCTGGGCGTGGACGACCGAGTAGGTCGCGCCCTGGACGAAACCGCGCCGCTCGTTGGTGGTCTCGTACCGGCGCACCCAGTAGTCCGCTGCCTTGAGGGCGGCGAGGACCGCGAGCAGCACGGCGATGTGGCCGCGGGCGCCCGAGCTCAGCGTCGGGATAGGTGACGCGAACATCACGCCACCGTTGAGCACATGCACGAGGACGGTGATCAACAGCACGACGATGATGGCGAAGAACAGCCAGTCGAGCACGAAGTTGATGAACGGCAGCTCGAAGACGTAGAAGCCGACATCGACGCCGAACTCGGCGTCGGAGTCGCCGAACCTCTTGGCGTTGCGGTAGAGCATCCAGGCCTGCCACTGCGTCGACGCCGGCAGGGCCATGAGCAGGGCAAACACCCCGGCGATGGCGTATCGGTAGAGATTCAGGCGGCGGCCGAAGACCTCGTGGAGACGATCGACGAAGGGATGGGGGTTGGCGGGGTAGCGCGACGGGGCAAGCTTGTCGGCGATCGCCACGTTGCCAGCGGCAATCGCCGAGAAGACCACGAAGAACAGCACGAAGAGCGTCAACCGGGCTCTGATCACGCCCCAGAAGACGCCCGACTGGCCGAGCCCGTCGAACCACAGGGCCTCGATGTAGAAGCGGGCGAGGGCCCGGCCGAGAATGACGACTACGACGACGAACAGGGCAGCGGCAATGAGGGCGACGCGACCCGAGGCACGCAGCCACGAGCGGCGACGAGGAAGTTCAGCGGCTCGCCGCACAGGCGCAACCTACCCGCCAGGTCGGCGATATCGATGGCGGCACGGTCGAGGCACGGCGGGGGTCTGGGGGGCAGAGGCTCCGCCGGAGCCCCCAGCGCTTGTCGATCCGGCTCCGCCGGTCGACCAGCAAAGATGCTGCGGTCCGGCCGAAGGCCAGCGCTTCGAGCTCGACCGAACGGAGCGCAGCGGAGTGAGGTCGAAACGTCAGTTGGCGGGCAGGACCAGGCAGCGGCAGCCGCTGTGCGCGGGGGCACAGATGTGGCCGGTTGGGAAGGCCGTGCCGGCGGCGACCGACTGCTGCAGCGAGTTGTCCTCGCAATCCGAGCAGGCGCCGACAGCGGGGTCGAACACCCAGCGGACGTGTTGTCCGTCGGCGACGGCGGCGAAGGCGCCGCGGCTATAGGCGTGGCGCAGCAGATCATCGAGCACGTCGTCGATGCGCCGCGTCTTCCACTCGCGGTAGATGGCTCGGGCCTTCTTGGTGAGCTCCTCGTTGTCACCGTCGACAACCTCGATGCCGGCGAGCAACCGATCGCGCAGCGGCCCGATGAGATCGCTCGCCAGCGCCTCCCGCACCGAAGCGATGGCGGCGGCGTCGACCGAGCTCGCGCTGTCGTCGGCCGTGCCGATCGACACAGCGCCGGCGGCGGCGGCAGCGCGGAGATCCCCTGCCAAGGCGTCGAAGTAGCGGTTCGACTGCTCGTCGGCAGCCGGAAGGACGTCATCGATGGCGCGCACGGCCTTCTTGCCGCGCAGCTTGTCGAGCACGTCGTTCTGCTCGTCGGCGAGGACGCGCTTGAGCTTGCGGCCAGTGCTGACGATCAGTGGTGTCAACGCCTCGTCGCGGCGCTCGAACGGTGTCGGCGCGGCCGGCTCGTCGGGTGCGTCCTCGGTCGGGGCGGCTGCGGGCTCGGTCCCCTCGTTCTCCGAGCGCAGCCGGGCGAACAGGTTGTCGACGTCGGTGGCCGTGATGTCGTCGTCGTCGACCTCGTCCTCGTCGCCCGACGTGGCGGCCGGATGGCCGTCGCCCTCGGCGCCGGCGCGGGGCTCCGTCGCCTCGTCGTCGCTCTCGTCATCGCCGACCTCGTCGTCCACCTCCGCCTCGGACCCGGGAGCGATCACCACGGTGTCGGCGCGCCGGTCGGGGAACTGCAGCACCGTGGCACCGGCGCCGGCCGCCGGCGGCGCCTCGACAGGCGGATCCTCGACCGCCGTCACCTCGCCGGAGTCGTCAGCAGGTGACTCCGCCTCGGTGGCGTCTGTGGGGGTGCCGGCGAGACGGGAATCGATCGCCTTCGTCTCGTCGGAACCATTCGGATCGAGCGCCGGATCTTCGGGGTCGCGCCCGGCGCGGGAGGCGAGCACGTCGTCGCTGATCGAGGAGATCTCCCCGAGGCGGGACGCCGGCACCATCACCGGGACCGGGCCGGTCGTCGGTGACAGGTTGACATACTCGCTCAGCTCACCGAGCGGGGCGAGCTCGGCGACGACGTCGGCGGCGACGAGGCGGGCTCGTTCGAACGCCTGCACGAGCCGGTCGCGGCCGTGGACGAGCTGGTCGATCTGCTGGCGGGCGAGGTCACGACGGCGGGACAGCTCGCTGAGCACCCGCTCGCGATAGGCGCGGGCCTCCTCGACCATCTCCCGGCCCTGCTGCTTGGCCATCTCCAGCTCGGCGTCGGCGTCCTGTTCGGCGTCGCGGCGGCGGCGGCTGACCTCACTGTCGGTCTCCTCGCGGAGGTGCTGGGCATCCTCGCGTGCCTCGCGCAGCAGCCGATCGGCAGCCTCCTCGGCCTTGGCACGCATCGCCGCCGCGCTCTCGCGCGCCGCTTGCAGGATGCGGGTCGTCTCCTCACCGAGGAGCCGGGCGAGCGTCTCGTCGTCGAGCTCGGGCGGCGGCCCCGGCCGATGCAGCCGCATCGACCGCAGCTCCTGGTCGAGGTAGCGCTCGCGCTCCTGCATGCGCGCCAGCTCGGCAGCGACCATGCGCAGGAACTCGCGGACCTCGGACTGATCGAACCCGCGGCGGCTGGTCGGGAAGTTGGCGTCCCGCACCGACGCCGGCGAGGACGGGTCGGGGCGCGAGAACGAGATGGCCACATCCCCAGCGTAGATGGGATGTTTGCGAAGTTGGTGTCAATCGGGTACCGGCAGCGGATCGCCCCCGAGTCGCTCGAGGGCGGCGAGGGCCTCCCCGATGTCGGCGACGACGATCAACTCGACGTCGTCACCGGCGACTTCCCTGGCGCTGGCCAGATCGGCTGCGGACTGGGCGGCGGGGACGATGAAGTGGTTGATGCCGGCCTGGCGGACCGCCGAGACCTTTTGCGGGAGGCCACCGATCCCCCCGACGGTGCCGTCAATCTGCATCGTGCCTGTCACAGCGACGTCGACGCCGCCGAGGAGGTCACCCGCGGTCAGCTCGTCGAGCAGCGTCAGGGTGAACGCCAAGCCGGCGCTCGGCCCGCCGATCTCCCCGGTATCGAAGGCGATCTCGAACGGGAGGCGCACGGACCGCGTGTCGAACGCGACGATCCCGAGTGCGGCCTGCCCCGGTTCGTCCACCGACTCGATCAGCTCGACCTCGGTATCGACGTCACCGACGTCAGGACGGTCGACGGTGACGCTGACGACGTCGCCGGGCTGGTGCCGCCCGAGCACGGCGATCAGCTCGTCGAGGGTTCCCACGTCGGTCCCGTCGACGGCGACGATCGTGTCACCGTCGTCGAGCTGGTCGGCGCTCGGCACGTACTCCACGCACTGCTGCCCGTCGTCCTGGAGACACTGCATGTAGTCGATCTGCACCGGTCCGGGAACCAGCTCCGGTTCGTAGCCGGCGAGCGTGAGAGCGACGTACTGGGCGACCTGACTGGACGTGCGCATCATCTGCAGACCGACGGTGCGCCGCTGCGACGGCGTCTGCGAACCGAACTTCTCCTCACTGGTGAGGAACTCGATCTCCGGCTCGTCCTCGGCCACCCACCGACCAAGTACGGACTGCGGCGGCTCGCTGACCGTGACGAAGAACACCCGTCCGTCCGGATCGGTGTCGATCGCGACGCCGGCACCAGCTTCCTCGTACGACACACGATCGGCGACGGCGTTGACGGTGGCAGGGACGCGGGCGTACGGCGTGGCCTCCTCGACCACCTGGCCGTCGCGTTCGACGTCCTTGCTGGCGACGAGCCGGGCCGGGAGCATCGCCAAGACGACGATCGTCACAAGGGTGAGCATCGAGAGCGCCGCCAGGGGGACCGCCCACAGGAGTCGCCGACGGCTCGGCAGCCGAGGATACGGCTCGATGCCGGCCGCCGCCGCCATTGACGGCGGCGTCATTAACGTTTGGGGTTGCGTGTCGGTCAACGATCTCACCATTCGAGCGGCGGTCATCGCCGGGTTGGCGATTCTCGCCCTCGTGCTCACGGGCTGGCGTAAGACTGCCAGGGCTACGCCGAAAACGTCGCGCGGCACGGCCACGACGCCGCGGCAGGTGCCGATCCAGGTCGACCGCCAACCGACTCCCGCCTATCACTCCCCCAACCCGGTGCAGCGGCTCGTGTCCCTGCTCACGAGCGGCGGACTCGCCCTCCTCGTCGGCGCCGTCATCGCCACCGTCAGCGCCTTCGCCATCGCCGTCATCGTCACGACGATGACGAACCTGCTGAAGGACTGAGCTGCCGGACGAGCCGACGCGGCGCAGCGTCTCCCTCGCCGGCCACCAAGGCGACCGTGATACCGCCAGGGCCGGGCTGGCCTCGGCCGACCCGGCGGTGCGCGCCGCCGCCCTCGGCGCCCTCGAGCGCCTCGGCGCGGCGACGGATGACGACATCGTGACCGCCCTCACCGACGACGACGCCGGCGTCCGGCGGCGGGCTGCAACGATTGCCGCCCGCCACTCGGCGGTCGACTTGACGGCGAGCCTGGCCGATCTGGACAGCACGGTCGTCGAGGTCGCGGCGTGGGCGTGTGGCGAACGAGGCGACGTCGACGACGACGTGCTGCACCGGCTGATCAGCCTGGCAACGGATGCCTCGGCCGATCCGCTCGCCCGCGAGTCGAGCGTTGCCGCCCTCGGCGCGATCGGCGACGAGCGAGCGCTCGATGCGATCCTCGCGGCGACGGGCGACAAGCCGGCGATCCGCCGGCGCGCCGTGCTTGCCCTCGCACCGTTCCTCGACCCCGGCCACTCCCGGGCGGCCGAGATCGACGCCGCGCTGCAACGGGCCCTGGGCGATCGCGACTGGCAGGTGCGCCAGGCCGCCGAGGACCTCCTCCCCCGCGACTGAGCCCTGGCGCGCTACAGCTCGTACCGGTAGACGTTGGTGTTGCGCTGGACGAAGCCCATGCGCACGTAGAGCCGGTTGGCGGCCTCCCGCTGCGGCCGCGACGTGAGGTCGACCTCCTTGGCGCCTCGCCGGCGGGCCTCCTCGAGGGCGGCCAGGTTGAGCGACTCGCCGACGCCCCGACCGCGGGCGGCCTCGTCGACGACGACGTCGTCGATCCACGCCTTGACGCAGGTCGGCAGCGGGTACATCGCCAGCGTGAGGCTGCCGACGATCACGCCGTCGATGCGGGCGACGAACAGCGCGCAGTGCGGATTGCCAACGATCGATTCCAGCCCAGCGCGCCCCGGCGGCGGGGCCGACGACGACAGCTGGGGGATCAATCGATCGAAGGCGGTGACGAGATCGTCGCCGACCTCGGTGACGATCTCGATGTCGGCGCTCACAGCGCCGCAAGGCTAACGCCGGGCGTAGGGTGTGCCGATGGAGGACGTCCGGCTCCTCAGTGACCTGCGGTTGCGCCAACCCGTCCTGCTGTTCGCGTTCACCGGTTGGAACGACGCCGGCGAGGGCGCGTCGGGAGCGATCCGAGTCCTCGCCGAGCACTGGGACGCCACCCACATCGCCGAGTTCGACGCCGAGCCGTTCACCGACTTCGCCACCGTTCGCCCGTTCGTCGTCATCGACGAAGGCCACCGGCAGATCGTCTGGCCGACGGTCGACGTGTGGGCGGTGTCGCTCCCGTCGACCGACGTGCTACTCGTGATCGGACCGGAACCGGCGCTGCAGTGGCGACGGTTCTGCGAGCAGGTCGTCAGCCTCGCCGATCACTACGACGTGTCGATGGCGATCGGTCTCGGCGCTCTCCTCGCCGAATATCCCCACCGCCGGCCGGCACACCTCACCGCGACGTCCACGGATGAGACGCTGCGTGCCCGCTTCGGCCTCCGCTCCCCGAGTTACGAGGGCCCGACGGGGATCGTCGGCGTGCTCGGCGACGCCATCTCGGCGGCGGGAACACCCACGGCGTCGTTGTGGGCGGCGGTACCGACGTACACGGCGCAGTTGGCCGCCGCCAAGGCGACTGCCGCACTCGTCCGCGCCGTGTGCTCGATGATCCGTGCCGCCGTTCCCGTGACCGCCCTCGCCGCGGCGATCGCCGACTACGAGTCGCGAGTCGCCGACCTGCTCGAGGACGACAAGTTGGCGGCGTACGTCGGCCGCCTCGAAGAGGCGATGCCACCGCACGCCGATGAAGACGACGCCGGCGACGAGCTGTCCGGCGAGCTCGACGCCGATGGCGACTCCCGCCTCGTCGCCGAGGTCGAGGAGTTCCTCAGGGAGTCCGGCGACACGTAACGGTCCGCGAACTCTTTGGTTCCTTTGACGCCGCTAGCGGCGCCAAATCGACCAAGAAGACGGAACGATTCGCCTAGCCCCTCCAAATCGGCGACCTCACGCCGTCGAAGGCGGTGTGGAAGCGCTCGCCGCGGATCGCCCCGAACGCCTTCGGGCCCCACCACTGGGCGCCGACCGTCGCGGCTGGCAAGGCGTCCTCGCCGAACCAGCCGACGTCGGCGGTCTCCAGCGGGTGGCGGACGAGCTCGCCTCCGGTGGCCGTGCAGTGGAACAGCAACATGTACATGGCGAAGCGGGTGAAACCCATCCGCTGTCCGTCGACCACGGCAAGCAGTTGCTCCGGCTCGCACACGATGCCCGTCTCCTCGGCGACCTCCTTGACGGCCACTTCCGCCGGCGAATAGCCGACGTCCGCCCAGCCGGTCGGGTACAACCAGAATCCGGAGTCGGCGCGCTGCACGAGGAGGATCTCCCCGCGGTCGTTGCCAACGACCGCGCCGATCGCCACCTTCGGAGTCACGTAGCCGGGCACGTCCACGCCGATCGACTGCATCCACTCCTCGACGAGGTGGGTCTGCTCGCGACGCTCCTCGGTCGCCACGAGTACCTCGTCCGCAGCCATCTTGATGTCGGCGGCGACCCGCAGCACCTCCTCGAATCGCTCTCGCTCATAGAGGTTCTGGGTAAAGCCGAGTCCGGTGCGGGCGATCGCCGCCAGCGTCTCGCTCCAGCGCACGAGGTCGCGCGTCGAGAGCTTGTCGCGTCCGTGGACCTCATCCGTCACGACGTTCACGCTACTGCTGGTGCCTGCCGCACGCCCGGGAGCTGGGCATAGGGTTGACCCGGTGGGTTGGAGGGTGAGAAGGGCCGCGACGTCGAGCGTGACTGCGCTGCTGCTCGTGGCCTCGAGCACCGCCTGTGGAGGCGGCGCCGGCGAGGGCACCGGAGTTGACGCGCCAGCCAGCACGCCGGCCGCGTCCGCACCCGAGTCGACACCATCGACCGACGTGCCGACCTCGTCGTCGCCGGCACGAGCCGACGGAGTCCTGACCATCGGCACGCTGCTGCCGGATACCGGACCCGGCAACCTGATCGGTCTCGCCGGGATCAACGCAGTCGCTGTCGGCGTCGATTCGATCAACGACGCCGGCGGCGTGCTCGGCCAGCCCGTGCAGTTGGTGAATGCCAGCGAAGGCACGTCGGTCAACGATGCCCGCGCCGGAATCGGGAAGCTTGTGGCCAGCAACGTCGATGCGATCATCGGCCCGGCCTCATCGCTCGTCACCCTCGAGGTGCTCGACGAACTGATGGATGCCGGCGTTCTGGTCTGCTCCCCCACGGCGACGGCGCTCGCCCTCAACGACTATCCCAATCGTGACCTGTTCTTCCGCACCGTACCGAGCGACTCGCTGACGGGGCAGGCGATGGCGATCGTGGCACTCAACACCGGCGTCGACTCCTATGCCGTCGTGTATCTCGACGACCAGTTCGGCCGGCCAATGGCCCGTGAGGCGATGAGTCGTCTCGACGGCCCCGAGGTTGCCGACCTGTACGAGCGCCCGTTCCCGTCCGACGCCACGCCGGAGGAGTTGGCCGACATCGCCACCGCGGTCGCCGAACGCTCGTCGCGGACGATCTTGCTCATCGCCGACTCCGACCACGGCTGGGCAATGCTGCAGGCACTCGCCGCCGTGTTCGAGTCGGATCCTCCGTTCATCTTCGTCAACGACGCGTTGCGGACCCCGCCCAACCCCGAGGTCGTTGTCGACCTACCGCCCGAGTTCCGCGCCGAGATCCAAGGCGTGTCACCGGTCGTGCCGCCGGACGTGCGCTACGAACCACCGGGTGCCTACGCGACGAACGCCCTCGACTGTCTCAACCTGATCGCCTTGGCAGCCGTCCAGGCAGGCACCGACGACCCGGTCGAGGTCGCCGACGAGATGATCGACGTCTCGATTGTGGGCACGGTGTGCAACTCGTTCGAACTGTGCCTCGGCATCGTCGAGCAGGACCGCAACATCAACTACCAGGGTCCGAATTCGTTCGACTTCTCGGACCGCAATGACCCCCGAAGCGGCCGCGTCGGCACGTTCTTGTTCGACGCCACCGGCCTCGACGTCCCCTCCGTCGGGGCGCTGGTCACCGAACAGTTCGACTGAGCAGCGGCGCAGTCGTCAGTGCGCCACCGCGGCAAGGGCAGCGGAAATGTCGGTGAGGTAGCCGACGTAGAAGCGGCCGAACTCACCGTACAGCGCCGACGCCTTGTCGAAGCGCATCGTGTAGACGACCTCCTTGACGACCTCCGGGCTGACTGCGAACAGCGTCACGCCCCATTCGAAATCGTCGAGACCGGTGGAGCCGGTGATCAACTGCACAACCTGCCCGGCGTAGCGCCGCCCGCTGCGGCCGTGCTCGTACATCATCTCCTGGCGCTCGGCGAACGGTGTGGCGTACCAGTTCGCCGCCGCGCCGCGGCGCTTCGTCATCGGATAGAAGCAGAACACCTCCTTGCCCGGTGGCGGCAGCTTTGGATACAGCCGCTCGTTGAGCAGGTGTTCGGGCATCCCCTTGGCGTACTCGCTGACCTCGGTGAGGCTGACGTAGCTGTCGACGACACGCATCCCAGCCGCTTGCAGGGCGGTCTGCAGGGCGCGCAGCACGGTCCAGTCGGAGTGCAACGCCATCACCGCGACGTCGGCCTTGTGCCCGAGGATCGACGCCACGACCACCTGCGCGTCGGCGGAGGTCGCCGCCTTGACGGCCGCCTCGGCGGCCTCACGATCGACATGGGGCTCGGGAACGCAGAACAGGTGCAGGACGCCGAGGCCGGTCTCAATTCGCATCGGGTCAGGCTACGGGCGGCGTGCCCGGCCGGCCGGCGAGGGCGGCGATGACCTCGGCGTCACTCGTCTGGTCGAAGTCGTCGTAGAACTGCCCGACCGCCGAGAACCAGCGTGGCGTGTCGAGGGCGACGAACTCGTCGGCGTGCGGGGTGACGCGGCGCTCGATGCCGTGCGGGGCGACAGGTGTGGCGAGCACGGTGCGCGCCGCCCCGAGGGCGCGGGCGACCTGCAGGGCGGCGATCGCCGTCGATCCGGTGGCGATGCCGTCGTCGACGACGATCGCCGTCTTCCCGGCGAGATCGAGGCGCGGGCGATCCCCACGGAAGCGGCGTGCCCGACGGTCCAGCTCGGCGCGCTCGGCTGCTTCGACGGCGGCGAGCTGCTCGGCGCTGGCCCCGACGGTGGTGACGATGTCGTCGTTGAGGACGCGAACGCCGCCCTCGCCGATCGCCCCCATGCCGAGCTCCTCGTGCCCGGGTGTGCCGAGCTTGCGCACGACGATCACGTCGAGCGGCTTGCCGAGGGCGGTGGCGACCTCGGCGGCGACGGGCACACCGCCGCGCGGCAGCCCGAGCACGACGACGTCCTCGCCGCGTAAGTGATCGAGCGCCGCAGCCAGTCTCCGCCCGGCTTCGACCCGATCGGCGAACCTCACGCACCAACCGTGTCACCGCTCGATCTGCTTGTCCACGGTCCCACCGCGTCGGCTCTTGACGTTTCGGCTCCGAAAATCACCTGACTGCAGCCGAAATTGCGCGACGTCGAACGGCTCCTGACTCGTCCGCGTCGACTGAGCGGACCAAACTTGGGCTGCTGGTTCGACATAAACGCAGGTAGATCACCGAATCGACACTTCGACGTTGGCGCGCGCTCTGACACAAACCGGGTCAGTCGGGCGAGTACACGTTGAACCCGTCGGCACGGACGAAGCCGACGAGGGCGAGGTTGGCCTGACGGGCGGCCTCGACCGCCAGCGAGGTCGGGGCGCTCACGGCGACGAGCGCCCGGAAGCCGCCGGCCCACGCCTTCTGGACCATCTCGATCGACGCTCGGCCACTCACAAAGAGGCCGGCGACGTCGCTCGTCTGCGCCGGCAGGCGTCCGTCGAGGAGCAGGGCGCCGACGACCTTGTCGACGGCGTTGTGCCGGCCGACGTCCTCCCGAGTGAGCAGCACGTTGCCACTCGGATCGAACGCTGCCGCTGCGTGGACGGCCCCGGTCTCGCCGAACAGACCCTGACCGCCGAGTACCGTGCTCGGCGCCGCCGCCAACACGTCGAGTGCGATTCCAGGTTCACCTTCGAACGGCTTCAGCCGCGCCGTGAGGGCGTCGAGCTGGTCGCGTCCGCACAGTCCGCAACTCGACGACGTCGTGCCGAGACGTGGCGTCGGCGATGGGGCGACCCCTCCGGTGTCGACGGTGACGACGTTGAACTCGCTGTCGATCGCCGGGCCGTCGGCGCAGTAGCGCACGCCGGTGACGGGCGCCCCGGCGAGGAGTCCTTCGGTGAAGCAGAACCCGGCGGCGAGTTCGAAGTCGTTGCCCGGCGTGCGCATCGTGGTCGCGACCACCTCGCCGTCGAGCTGGATCGTCAACGGCTCCTCGACGATGACACGATCCGGCCGCCGCCGGGTGCCAGATCCATCAACCCGCGTAACCATCACCCGCTGAACGCGCTGCCTGACCACAACCTGAACCTACCGACGGCGAAGTGGCAGTGGGGAGGCGATCATCCCGGTAGCGCCGGGAGCACAGTGACGGTAGAGATGCTTACAGCGCAGAGGCCGGGCGACTTCGTCGCCCGGCCTCTGCTGCGTCCCGATAGGGGGATTCAAAGGGGGAAGGTTTCCTTCCCCCCTTTGGGATCTAGAAGTCGTCCATGCCACCGCCACCTGGCATCGCAGGCGCGGCGGGCTCGGGCTTGTCGGCGATGACGGCCTCGGTCGTGAGGAACAGGGCGGCGATCGACGCCGCGTTCTGCAGCGCCGAGCGGGTCACCTTGGCGGCGTCGATGACACCGATCTTGACGAGGTCCTCGTACTCACCGGTGGCGGCATTGAGGCCGTTGGCGCCCTTCAGCGAGCGGACCTTGTCGACGACGACGCCACCCTCGTGGCCGGCGTTGTGGGCGATCTGCTTGAGCGGCGTCTCCAACGACTTGAGCACGACAGCCGCACCCGTCGCCTCGTCGCCGCTGAGCTCGTTGATCGCCGCCTGCACCGCCGTCTGGGCACGCAGCAAGGCCACGCCACCGCCGGGCACGACGCCCTCTTCGATGGCCGCCTTGGTGGTCGACACAGCGTCCTCGATGCGGTGCTTCTTCTCCTTCAGCTCCACCTCGGTGGCGGCGCCGACCTTGAGCACGGCGACACCGCCGGACAGCTTGGCGAGCCGCTCCTGGAGCTTCTCGCGGTCGTAGTCGGAGTCGGTGTTGTCGATCTCGGCCTTGATCTGGTTGATCCGGCCCTTGATGTCGTCCTCGGTGCCGGCGCCTTCGACGATCGTCGTCTCGTCCTTGGTGATGATCACCCGCTTGGCCGAGCCGAGCAGGTCGAGCGTGACATTCTCGAGCTTGAGACCGACCTCTTCGGAGATCACCTGGCCACCGGTGAGGATGGCTATGTCCTGGAGCATCGCCTTGCGCCGCTCGCCGAAGCCGGGGGCCTTGACGGCGGCCGACTTGAACGTGCCGCGGATCTTGTTGACGACGAGTGTGGCGAGGGCCTCGCCCTCGACGTCCTCGGCGATGACGACGAGCGGGCGACCGCCCTGCATGACCTTCTCGAGCACCGGCACGAGGTCGCGGACCGAGGAGATCTTCGAGGAGACGAGCATGACGTAGGCGTCGTCGAGGCTGGCCTCCATGCGCTCGGGGTCGGTGACGAAGTACGGCGAGATGTAGCCCTTGTCGAAGCGCATACCCTCGACGAGGTCCATCTCCATGCCGAACGTCTGGCTCTCCTCGACGGTGATGACGCCGTCCTTGCCGACCTTGTCGATCGCCTCGGAGATCATCGCCCCGATCTCTTCGTCGGCGGCGGAGATGCTGGCGACCTGAGCGATCTGCTCCTTGTCGTCGACGTCCTTGGACAGCTTGCGGATCGACTCGACGGCGGCGTCGACGCCCTTCTCGATGCCCCGCTTGAGGCTCATCGGGTTGGCGCCGGCGGCGACGTTGCGCAGACCCTCGTGGACCATCGCCCAGGCCAGCACGGTGGCCGTCGTCGTGCCGTCACCGGCGACGTCGTCGGTCTTCTTGGCGACTTCCTTGACGAGTTCAGCGCCGATCTTCTCGTAGGGGTCCTCGAGCTCGATCTCCTTGGCGATCGACACACCGTCGTTGGTGATTGTCGGAGCGCCCCACTTCTTCTCCAGCACGACGTTGCGGCCCTTTGGACCGAGGGTGACGCGTACGGCGTCGGCGAGCTTGTTCATTCCCGCTTCGAGCCGGCGACGGGCGTCGCTCTCGAAGGCGATCAACTTGGCCATCTGTGTCCTCCGTTGGACTCGGGTTTAGCACTCAAAGGGTGAGAGTGCTAGCACTCTAGACGACCGAGTGACAGTGGACAACCGTGTGTGAGCGAGTCGGATCAACCACCAGCGACGGCGGGGATGATGCTGACCGTCTGGCCGTCCGGGACCTTGGTGTCGAGGCCCTGGAGGTAGCGAACGTCGTCGTCGTCGACGAAGACGTTGACGAAGCGGCGCAGCGCTCCCTCGTCGAGGAGCCGCTCGGCGAACCCGGGATGGAGCTGCTCCAGCTCGGCGATGACGTCGCTGAGCGTGCCGGGGGCAACGTCGATCGTCGAGTTGCCGCCGGACAGCGGGCGCATGGTGGTCGGGATTCGCACGGTGACGGCCATACCGAAACCTTACCGTCCAGGTCAGGAATCACGTCCGCCCGACCGGCTCACTACGGTGACGGCGATGCGGGTCGTCGCTGCTCTCGACAAGTTCCGCGGCACATTGACGGCTCGGGAGGCGACACAAGCAGTCGCCGCGGCGTGCTGGGAGCTCGGCGTCGACTGCGACGAGGCACCACTGTCCGACGGCGGCGAGGGACTGCTCGGTGTGTTCGGTGGCGGTAATCGCACGAGCGTCGTGACTGGGCCGCTGGGCTCGCCCGTCGAGGCAGCGTGGCGGATCGACGGCCGCACAGCCGTCGTCGAGATGGCGCTGGCGAGCGGACTCGCGCTCGCCGGCGGCGCCGAATGCAACGACCCGCTGGCGGCGACCACACGCGGCACCGGCGAGCTGATCGCCAGGGCGATCGACCAGGGCGCCCGCAACGTGCTCGTCGGCCTAGGCGGCTCGGCGAGCACCGACGGCGGGCTCGGCGCCATCGAGGGACTCGGCAGCACGGCCCGCCTCAAGGCGGTCGACCTCCAGGTGGCGTGTGACGTGCGGACCCGCTTCGTCGACGCGGCGGCCGTATTCGCCCCCCAGAAAGGTGCCACACCGACACAGGTCCGCCTGCTCGAGAAGCGCCTCGAGCAACTCGCCCAGCGCTACGTCTCCGAACTCGGTGTCGACGTGGGCGATGTCGACGGCACCGGCGCCGCCGGCGGGCTGGCCGGTGGCCTGCTGGCCGTCGGCGCCCGGCTCGTCCCCGGCTTCGACCTCGTAGCCGAGCACGTCGACCTCGACGAACGAATCGCCGTCGCCGACGTCGTGGTCACCGGCGAGGGCTTCCTCGACGCCCAGAGCCTCGACGGCAAGGTCGTCGGCGGTGTGTGCGAGCTGGCCGCCGCGCACGGCGTGCCGGTCGTGGTCATCGTCGGCGACGCCGATCCCGCCGCCGTGGCGACCATCGAGGATGCCGCGTCGTGTCGTTGGTCGAGCGGTTCGGCGAACAACGTCCGTTCAACGAACCTCGCTGGTGCCTGGAACAGGCGACCCGAGACGCCCTGGGCGGCCTTGCCCGTCGGCGCTGATCAGGTCGTCGTGGTCGCCCCGCCGGCCGGGGACGGCGCCTGGACGTTGGCAGCAGCGGCACCGCCGAGGTCGTCGAGCGACTCGCCGGCGATGTCGTTGCCGAGCAACACCAGCACCGTCGCCGTGCCGATACTGCCGCCTTCCACGGGAATCGTCGACGGCATCGGCTGCGCCGTGAGCCCGCCGAGGTCGCGGGCGACGGCTTGGGCGACAGCTTGGATCGCCGGCGTTCCCTCGCTGTAGTACACGATGCTCTCCTCGAGCGGTTCAGCGTTCGAGTCGCTCGTCGCTTCGTCGGTGACGGCGTATCCAAGTTCCTCGAGGGCATCCTGCATGTTCTGTGCCTCTCCCCCGGCAGCGCTGGCGTTGGCGACGATGACGGTCGCCCCGTCGGTGACCCGAGCGGCCGCGACCGTTGTCGCCGGCGTTGCTGTCGTTGCTGTGCCAGCCACCGTCGTCGCGGTCGTCGGCACCGTGGTGGCACCGTCCGGTGTATCGATCCCGCCGGCGTCGCTGTTGTCGATCGAGCGGAAGATGAGGAAGCCGACGACGACGGCGATCAACGCCAGCACGATCGTCAGCGGTGAGCCGACCGGAGACCCCGAATCGCCGACTCGTGTCGAACGTGCTCGCTCGGCGTTGGCACTCACCCCGCCCGGATCAGTCGGATCGCTCATCGTCTCACGGGGGCTGCGCCGCCGGACCCCATCGCCGTCGGGCTCGCTGGCGCTCGCTCCGCCGGCATGATCTCGCTGCGCTCCATCATTTTCTACCCATTTGTCGTGTGTGGTGTGCCCTCGATCAACGTGCGCCTACGGCGCAGGCGGCGTCGCTGGAAGCGGCGCACCACGAGCGGATCGTGGCGCATCGCTCCGGGATGCTCGAGTACGTCTTCCAGTTCGGCATCGTACTCGTCGGGCGCGCAGGCGAAGCGCGCCCTGATCAGCTCGTCGCGGCTCTCATCGAACTGCCACCAGGTCCGTTCGAAGTCGAGCACGTCACGCTGGCGGTCGGTCAGCTCATCGTCAGGCAGGTCCACCGGAACAGTCTGACCCGCGTGCGCACCGAAATAGAGGATGGCGGCCGCCGTCTGGGTGTGCGAGCGAACGAGCGCCAGCGAGCGAGCGGTCATCCACGGCCTGCGTGGCCGGGGAACGCAATGAACGTCGCCAACTACATTCCGACCGTGACCGCCCTGCCGTCCCGGCCGTTTCTCATCGGCGTCGCCGGTGGCTCGTCGTCCGGCAAGACCACGGTGGCGGAACGGCTCGCCCAGCTCGCCCCCGCCGAGCACCTCGCCCTGATCAAGCTCGACTCGTACTACGTCGAGTTCCACGACAAGCCGATCGAGGAGCGCCGGGCCTTCAACTACGACCACCCTGACGCCTTCGACTGGCCGCTGCTCAACGACCACCTCGCCTCCCTCGCCTCCGGGGCGCCGATCCCGGTGCCGGTCTACGACTACGTCGACTTCAACCGCACGAGCGAGGTGCGCATCGTCCACCCGGCGCAGATCGTCGTCGTCGAAGGGATTCTCGTCCTCTGGGAGCCGAGCCTGCGTGAGCGCTTCGACCTCAAGGTGTTCCTGGACACCGACGCCGACCTGCGCTTCATCCGCCGTCTCCAGCGCGACGTAGCCGACCGCGGACGCAGCCCGGACAGCGTGATCGCCCAGTACCTCGACACCGTCCGTCCGGCCCACGAGCAGTTCATCGAGCCGTCGAAGCGCTACGCCGACGTGATCATCCCCAACGGCGGACTCAACCGCCCGGCGCTCGACGTCCTCCTCGCCCGGGTGCGCGAGCTGGCCGTCTGAGATTTCGCCACGTTCGCGTATCAGGGAACAAGACGGCGACTCCTGAATGCCAACACCGCACGTGTGGCGACGATCGAGTGGCAGGCGGAGCTACTCGGCTCGCGTAAGCGGGCCGATCGCAGCGGGGATCCCGGCGGAATCCCCGCTGCGAACGCGTCAGCGACCGTGGTTGGATGGCAGGTGATGGCTGGATCGCCAGGTGCCGCGCCGGATGAACCGAGCGAGCCCGAGTTCAACGTGATCATCGGCGCGCTCGCTGACCCGGAGCGGCGTCGGCTGCTCGCCGCCATCGAGCTCGGCGCCACCTCGTTACCCGACGCCGCCGGAGTCAGCGATCTCCCGGAACAGCGCGCCGCCAAGGCCCTCGCCCGGCTCGTCGACGCCGGTCTCGTCGTCAGCGAACCCGACAAGGGATTGCGCATCGACGGCACCGTGTACTCACGGGCTGCCCGCGCCGCTCTCTCCCGGCCGCCGTCGGACGAGCACGCCGGCGAGCCACCGGCGCGACGCAAGGTGCTCGACGCCTTCGTTCGCAACGGCCGGATCCGGTCGATGCCGACGGCGCCGGGCAAGCGGGAGATCCTTCTCGACTGGCTGGCCGGCACGTTCGACGTCGGCCGCCGCTACACCGAAGCGGAGGTCAACTCCGCGCTCGACGGCCACGCCGAGGATCATGTGTCACTGCGCAGGGCGCTCGTCGACGCCGGGATGCTCGATCGCGACGACGGCACCTACTGGCGCAGCGGTGGCACCGTCGAGTGACCTCCGTCGACTGATCCGGCGCGGCCTGGGCAAGCCGCGCAGCGCATAGCGACCGATCTGCCCCGTTCTCCTACCGCTAACCGGTCATCAGTGACCGAAAAGTGGCAGCGGAATCGGTGCGATCCACTTTCAGAGCGGCGATCGCTCTCGTCGTCGGCCTCAGCTGAGCCGTACGCTCGAAACCGGTGGCGACGGTCGACGACGTGCGCCCGCTGGCGCTGAGCCTGGAGCGGTCCTACGAGGTGTTCGTCCGCGACCGGCGCAAGTTTCGCGTCGGCCAGATCGTGTATCTGGCCTTCTCCCGCGACGAGTCGATCATGGGCTTCGGCTTCCCGAAGGAGGAACGCGCCGCCCTCGTCGGCGGCGATCCGGACAGGTTCATGATGCCGTCAGCGAACGACATGCGCTTCCATTGGGTGCACGCCCGCCTCGAAGCCCTCGATCCCGCCGAAGCACGCGAGCTCGTCGTCGACGCGTGGCGGATGGTCGTCCCCCAGAAGCTGTCGCGCGCCTATGACGAGGCCCACCCGAACGGACCAGGCTGATGCGGGCAGCGCAGTCGGACTGGCGACGGCTCGACGAGGCGTTCTTCGCTCGGGATGCCACCGTCGTCGCCCCGGAGTTGCTCAACAAGCTGCTCGTCGTCGATGGTTGTGCCGGCCGCATCGCCGAGGTCGAGGCCTATACGTCTGACGACCCGGCGAGTCATTGCTATCGAGGGGTCACGCCACGCAACACCGTGATGTTCGGACCCGCCGGGCACCTCTACGTCTACTTCTCCTACGGCATGCACCACTGCGTCAACATCGTCACCGGTCGCGAGGGCGACGGGCAGGCCGTGCTACTGCGGGCCATCGACCCGATCGACGGCATCGACGTGATGCGCGCTCGCCGTGGTGTGGTGCCGGAACGATCCCTGACGGACGGGCCGGGCAAGCTGACCCAGGCGCTCGGCCTCGACCTGACGGACAATGGCCGTCTCGCCGAGGTCTACGACGACGGCGTCCCGCCGCCGGCACAGCCACGAATCGGGCCGCGCGTCGGCATCAAACAGGCCGCCGACTGGCCCCGGCGGTTCCGCCTGCCGGCGTAGCAATCAGGCCTTGACGAGGCGTTCGATCGCCCCGGTCGCCTCGGAGAGCAGCCGCGCCGACTCGCCTTCGTCGCCGGAGGCGACGGCGCCGGCCACGCAGTGCCGGAGGTGGTCGTCGAGGAGGCCGAGGGCGACGCTCTGCAGCGCACGGGTCGCGGCGCTCACCTGGGTGAGCACGTCGATGCAGTACTGGTCGTCCTCGACCATCCGCTGCAGGCCGCGGACCTGCCCTTCGATGCGCCGCAAGCGCTTCAGGTAGGCGTCCTTGTCGGTGGTGTACCCACGTTCGAGCATGTTCGAAGTATACCCCTGGTGGGTATAGTTGCCCGGGTGCGAGGTACAGCCGGGGTCGCCGACGACCGCCGCTTGGACGTTGATCTGCAGATCGAAGGGATGACGTGCGCGTCTTGCGCGGCGCGGATCGAGCGCCGGCTGAACCGGCTCGACGGCGTCGAGGCCACCGTCAACTTCGCCACCGAGGAGGCCACCGTGCGGGCGTCCGCACCGATCGACGTCGACGACCTCGTCGCCGCCGTCGCCGCCGTCGGCTATCGCGCCCGTGTGGCCGGGTCGGCCACGCCCACGCGCGGGATCGACGACGCTCACGACACTCACGATCGCGGAACCGACGATGCCCGGAGGCGGCTGATCGTGTCGGCGATCCTGTCGCTGCCGGTGATCGCCCTCGGGATGTTCCCGTTCCTCCAGTTCGACAACTGGCAATGGTTGTCGCTCACGCTCGCCGCTCCGGTCGCGGTGTGGGGGGCATGGCCGTTCCACCGGGCGGCGTGGGCCAACCTCCGCCACGCCGCGGCGACGATGGACACGCTGATCTCCGTCGGCGTGCTCGCCGCCTTCGGTTGGTCGCTGTACGCGCTGTTCTTCGGTGACGCCGGTGAACCCGGCCTGCGACACGGCTTCAGCCTCATCGCCGACCGCGACATGGCGTCGAGCCGGATCTTCCTCGAGGTCGCCGCCGGGGTGACGACCCTTGTCCTCGCCGGCCGCTATCTCGAGGCTCGGGCCAAGCGCGATGCCGGGGCAGCGTTGCGCCAACTGCTCGAGCTCGGCGCCAAGGACGTCGCCGTGATCCGCGACGGTGTCGAGCAACGCGTCGCCATCGACGCCCTCGGAGTCGGCGACCGCTTCGTCGTCCGACCCGGCGAGAAGGTCGCTGCCGACGGAGTCGTCGAGGACGGGACCTCGGCCGTCGACGCTTCGCTGCTCACCGGCGAGCCGGTCCCCGTCGAGGTCGGGCCGGGCGATCCTGTGACCGGCGGGACCGTCAACGCCGGCGGCCGGCTCGTCGTGCGCGCCGTCCGCGTCGGCGCTGACACGAAGCTCGCCCAGATCGCCCGCCTTGTCCACGACGCCCAGGCCGGCAAGGCACCGGTGCAACGGCTCGCCGACCGCGTCGCCGCCGTGTTCGTTCCCGTCGTGATCGCCGTTGCCATCGCAACGATGGCGTTCTGGCTGATCGCCGGTGAGTCCCCGTCCGTCGCCTTCACCGCCGCGGTCGCGGTGCTGATCATCGCCTGCCCGTGCGCCCTCGGGCTGGCCACACCAACGGCGATCATGGTCGGCACCGGTCGCGGCGCCCAGCTCGGGATCATCATCAAGGGACCGGAGGTCCTCGAGTCGACGCGCGCGGTCGACACGATCGTCCTCGACAAGACCGGCACGGTGACGACCGGGGCGATGAGCCTCGTCGCCGTTCATCCAGCCCCCGGCACCGCCGCCGGCGAGTTGCTCCGGCTCAGTGGATCGCTGGAGCACGCCTCCGAGCATCCGATCGGTGCGGCGATCGCTGCCGGGGCCGTCGCCGAGGGCTACGAGCTCGCCGCCGTGGCCGGCTTCGAGGGCGCCCGCGGCCTCGGTGCCCGCGGCAAGGTCGACGGGCATGACGTCCTCGTCGGACGCCGCCGCTTCCTCGCCGACCATGGCGTCGACCTCGACGGCAGCGTCGACGACACCCTCGACCGCGCCTACGACGTCGCCGAGGCGACGGGACGCACGCCGGTGCTCGTCGGATGGGACGGAGAGCTGCGTGGCGTCGTCGTCGTGGCCGACGCCGTGAAGCCGGCGAGCGCCACGGCGGTGGCCGGGCTGCGCGCCCTCGGGTTGCATCCCATGATGGTGACCGGGGACAACCGGCGGGCCGCCGAATCGGTCGCCGCGGCCGTCGGGATCGACCCGACTGATGTAGTCGCCGAGGTGTTGCCCGAGGACAAGGTCGCCACGGTTGAGCGACTGCAGGCGAGCGGACGGGTGGTGGCGATGGTCGGCGACGGCGTGAACGACGCAGCCGCACTCGCCCAAGCTGACCTCGGCATCGCCATGGGGACGGGAACCGACGTGGCGATCGAGGCCAGCGACCTCACGCTCGTCGGCGGCGATCTTCGCGCCGCCGTCGACGCCATCAACCTGTCACGCCGCACACTGCGAACGATCAAGGGCAACCTGTTCTGGGCCTTCGCCTACAACGTGGCGGCGATCCCGCTTGCCGCCGCCGGGCTGCTCAACCCGATGCTCGCCGGCGCGGCGATGGCCGGCTCGAGCCTGTTCGTCGTTTCCAACAGCCTGCGGCTGCGCCGCTTCCAGTCGTCGATCGAACCGTGACCAACGAGGAGCAACGACCTGATGGAGACGATCACGCTGTCCGTGCCGACGGTGCACTGCCACGCCTGCACGATGAACATCGAGGAGGCCCTCGATGAGCTTGCCGGGGTCGACTCCTGCAGCGTCGACCTCGCCACCAAGTCGGTGACCCTCACCTACGACCCCGACGTCGTCGAGCTCCCGGAGATTATCGAGACGCTCGGCGACGCCGGCTATCCGGTGAGCTGACGGACGAAGTCGACCTTGCGCTCGAAGTGCACGGCGGCGGCGCCGTCGTGGCCGTTGAACTCGTAGATCTCGATGGCCTTGTCGCCGGCGTAGTGGTTGAACGCCGAGAACACCGTCGACGGAGGAGTGACCAGATCGGCGAGGCCGACGCTGAACAGCGCCGGCACGTGCAACCGGCGGACGTGGTTGACGACGTCGAAGTACGACAGCGTCGTGAAGACCTGATCGACGCGGCCCGGATAGAGGCGGCAGTACTCGCTGATCTCGGCGTAGGGCGTGCTGTCGGTGATCGCCACGGCGCGACGGAAGTTGCACAGGAACGGCACGTCGGCTGCCACCGCCGACACCGCACCGTGAAGATGAGCGGCAGCCAGGGCCAGCCCGCCGCCCTGGCTGACTCCGGTCGAAACCAGTCGCCGGCCGGCGAAGGCGGGGATTTCGGCGGTCGCGGCCAGCGCCCGAGCGGCGTCGACGAACAGGCGCGTGTAGTAGTGCGTCTCGGGAGCCGCCAGGCCACTCGTCAGGAATCCCTTGGCGCCCGGTTCGCCAGACGCTCCGACGTCGGCGGTGTCGGCACCGCGCCAGCCGCCACCCTGACCGCGCGAATCCATGACGAGGTGCGGGAAACCGGCGCATGACCAGTTCAACCACTCCGCCGGTAGGCCCCGACCGCCGCCGTAGCCGACGAACTCGACGACCGCCGGTGTATCAGCGTCGACGTTCGGCGGCACGAGCAACCAGCCGGCGATGCGTGCCCCACCGTGTCCGCTGAAGCGGACGTCGAAAACGTCGATCGCCGTCACGACGCTGTCGGCCGGCCTCACTTCGACGTCGAGCGGGTGCGCCGTTGTTTCGTCCAAGCGCTCGGTCCAGAACTCGTCGAAGTCGACCGGCTCCTCGACCGTCGGCCGGTAGCGGCGCAACTCCTCCAACGACAGGTCGAACTGCATCGATCCCTCCTTCGCCGATCGCCCTTCAACGGCCTTGCCGGGTGATCAGCCAGGTCGTCGCCGCGTCCGCCGCAGCGGCAGTCGCCTCGCCGACCGTCGCCGTCGCCGGGAACGCCCGCACGTGCGACGAGCCGTTGATCTGGTTGGTGCGTTCGAGCATCGTCATCATGTCCGGGTCGACGCCGCCCAGGTAGAGGCGACCGCCCGCCCGGTGCAGTCGATCGGCGTACTCGTCGATCACCGAGACGAACGTGGCACCAAGACTGCTGGCGGTCTGCCCGACCGAACCACCCACCGGCTGGCCACTGAACGCCCCCGCCGCGAGGTTGGCGACTCCCTGGGAGATGAAGTCCTGGTTGGCGTCCCGAACACCGCCGCCGGTGTTCGGCGCCGACTGGGCCACGCCGGCACCCTGCACGAGGACGATGGCGGCGACGGCGAGGGCGCCGAACACGAGGTCGAACGACAGCAGGCCGAACTCGGGGAACGCCGGAAGGGGCAGCCCTGTCGGGATCTCCCCCACGTCCTCAACCCTGGCGACGCTGTCCAGCCCGGCGACGATCATCACGATCGTCGGCACCACCAAGGCAACGACCGCACTGATCAAGCTGAACTTCGTGCGGTCGAGGACGACCACGATGGCCAAGGCGGACATGCCGATGAGGAACGTCGCCAAGTCGGCGTCGCCGATCATCGACAAGGCGTCGATCGCCTTGCCGATGTTCGTGCTCCCCGAGGCGGACACACCGAGCAGGTCCGGAATCTGGCCGAAGATGATGTTGACGCCGACGCCTGTGAGGAAACCGATCATCACCGAGTGCGAGACGAACCGTGTGTACCGACCGAGCCGGAAGACGCCGGCGACGACCATGGCGATGCCGGCCAGCACAGTCAGCAAGAACAGGGCGTCGGCGCGGTCGGCGTCGGCGACACCTGACAACGTCGAGCCGGCCGCCAGGGCAGCGGCGCTCGTTGTCGTGATGACCATCAGCCGGGTGTTCGACGTCAACCCGCCGAAGATCGGGCCGAAGCCGCTGGCGTACAGTCCGTACACCGGGTTGACGCCGGCGAGAACGCTCGCCGCCATCCCGTCGGGGACGCTGCTGATCGCTCCCGGCAGCCCGGCGACGAGGTCCTGCTTGGCGGTTGTTCGGTCCGGCTTGATCTCGTTGAGCCACCGGCCGAGCGTGGCCCGCGGATCGACCCCGCTCACGTGTCACTGACCCCGTCAGTCACCGGGGCGTCGTCGAGCCGGAAGACCCGTCGCACCAGTTTGGACTTGCGGAGCACGCGGATCAGCGGCCAGGAGAAGACGAAGTTGGTGATCGTCCCGAAGCGCTCGTGGATCACGGCGTTGCAGACGATGCCGAGCACGATGGCCCGACCGAGGATGAAGAACCAGCCGAGCGTCACGATCGTCGCCCCGAACGTCCCGTACAGCGCCGAGGCCCGGCTCAGCCGTCCGGGGATCAGCAGCTGGCTCATGGCCTGCATTCCAGTCAATGTCACGGCGACGATCGCCGCCCCCGGCAGCAACGCGCCCGGGTCGTTGGTCGCCCTCGGCAACACCATCGACACGATCAGCCAGGCGACGACGTAGAAGACGAAGGCGGCGAGAAAGGACACCGACGCGACGCCGAGCCCGAGCTCGGCACGGATCCGGTTGATCAAGGTCGCCACGAGCCCAACCCCGGCGATCAACCCCACGAATGCGCCGACAACCTTCGGTGACGCCTTCGGTCGGTCGGGAAGCTGCCAGCCAAGGGCGCTCGACGCGACCATCACCTTGCTCAGCGAGTAGCCGGCCGTGGCGACGCCGAACAACCCGACGAGCACGGCCACCCATCGCGTTTGCGTCGGTTGAGACAGCGCCGTGTCGATCTGGCTGGCGAGGCTGCCGCTGAGGCCGGCTTCCTCGTTGACGTCGTCGGCGTCGACGAGGTGCGAAACGAAACCGGCGATACCGACGAGGAACAACAGCAGCGGGACGAAGAACAAGAACAGCCGGAAGGCGATGGCGCTGCCGACGACCGTGCCGCTGATCTGGCGGTCACGATGGTAGATACGCATCCCGAAGTCGACGATGGGCTTTGACTCGTAGCGACGGAACCGGTCGGTGAGAGACGCCTTCGTGCGCTGGACGAAACCGCCGGTGCGGTGGTCCGGGGGCGCGTCGGGCACGGCGGGCACAGTATCCGTTGTCATCGGCGACGATCCGAACCTGCCAGGATGGCCGCCATATGGCTGATGACGTGGTACTCGAGGACGTCAGTCCGAAGACTGGTGGCGGTTGGCGGAGTGTCGCCGCGGCGATCTGCGGCGTTCTCGCCGTCGTCGCCCTCACCCTCGCGCTGATCGGCATCTGGGCCAGGGCCACCGTGTTCGACAGCGACAAGGTCGGTGAGATCGTGTCCTCCGCACTGACCGACCCGGAGGTCCAAGCGGGCCTCGCTACCTGGGTGACGGATCAAGCCTTCACCGCAGTCGACGTGGAGAGCGGCGTG
Source organism: Ilumatobacteraceae bacterium (assembly GCA_963716665.1). GTDB lineage: Bacteria > Actinomycetota > Acidimicrobiia > Acidimicrobiales > Ilumatobacteraceae > Desertimonas. The sequence goes on along the minus strand of CAVQTY010000013.1, from coordinate 27,995 downwards.
AGCAACGTGCTGCCGGACAGGCTCGACCGATTGGCTCCCACCATCACCGCCGGCGCCCACACCGTCGTCGATCAGGGCCTGACGAGAGCGCTCGCCAACCCCGACGTCCAACAGATTCTTATTCAAGCGATCGAACGAGCGCACTCCGCGCTGATGCAGTTGCTCTCTGGCGACGGTTTGGTGGACGGCATCACGGTCGAGGACGGGGCGGTGACCGTCAACATGCTGCCGCTCGTCTCCCGTGCCCTGACGTTCGTCCAAGGCCTCGGTCTGCTCGACCAACTCGAGGTGCCCGAACTGACTCGCGCCGGCGACCCGTCTGCGCAAATCGCTGAACTCGAGTCGGCAACGGGCCGTGATCTTCCCGACGATTTCGGCCAACTCACGGTGTTCGAGAGCGACCGACTCGCCGAGGCCCAGGCGTCGGTACAGAACGCCCAGCGCGCCGTCGCGTTGCTGAAGCGGGCGACATGGGTGCTCGCCATCCTCGCCGTCGTGTTCCTCGTCGCCACCGTGCTGCTCGCCCGCAACCGCCTGCGTGCCGGGCTATGGCTCGCCCTCGGCTGCGTCGTCGGGATGGTCCTGTCGCGCACGGTCGTTCACCGTGTCGTCGACGACGCCCCGAGCCTGGTACCGGGAGCGGCTGGTCGGGCGGCGATCGCCGACATCCTCGGCCAGGCGACGACAGGTTTGCTACGGCTCACCGGGTTGATCGCCATCATCGCCGCCCTCGTGATCGTGTGGACGCTGTTCAAGCGCGGCTGGATCGGCAGCGACCTGCTCCTCGTCGGCGCCGTCGTACTCGGGCTCGCCGTCGTCGCCGTGCTCGGCTTCAGTCTCGGATCGCTGCTACTCGGCGTCGTCCTCGCCGTCGCCGCGGTGGTAATTGTGCCGCGCCTGGTCGCGTCACGACGTCAGGTGGCGCCGACCACCTGACGTCGTCGTCGTCCTGAGGGTTCTAGGTCGAAGTGCTCTAGGCCTTGAGCTCGCCGCCGTGGACGATCAGTGCGTACAGCACGAAGAAGCCGACGGCAATGCCGATCATGCCCCAGAACGGGTACAGCGGCAAGTAGGCGAACTGGGCGATGAGGTTCAGCGACACAAGGGCGATGCCGATGACACGGGCGAACGTCGACCCTTTGAGCAGCAAGTAGCCGACGAAGATCGAGAGGATCCCGAGGATGAGATGGATCCATCCCCACCCGGTGATGTTGAAGGTTAGCACGTCGCCGTTACTAAGTCCCGTCACCCAGTAGTCGTTGTCGCGGAACAGCGCTGAAAGGCCCTGGATGGCGTTGAACGTGCCGTTCACCATCATGATGACTGCGGCGAACACGACCCAACCGACCCAGCCGGTCATTTCCCGATAACCGGCGTCGTATCCGGTCTGACCGGTTTCGTAGTTCGTCATGGAGGAAACCCCTTTCGACTGTCCAATGTGGACGGCGTGATTCAAGCACACGACGATCGGCGATTGGTGGATTCTCAGGGGTGGAAACAGACCGTTACACACTTGTAACGACGCGCAACCCGAGATTGCCGGTCGAACTGTCGGGCGTGTTGGCGCTGCGTGCAGATATGCGATAGCGGCGGCAATAGGACGCATGACAGAGGTACGACCCACCGCGCATCACCCGGTGCGTGCCCCGCTCGGGGCCGACAGGATCACGCGGTGGGCTCTGGGCGTAGTACGTCGGGTCGAACCAGTCGGCGCACCACTCCCACACGTTGCCGGTCATGTTGTAGAGGCCGTAGCCGTTCGGCTCGAAGGCGTCGACAGGTGCCGTCCCGACCCAGCCGTCGGTCGCCCAGTTCTCGCTAGGGAACGTCCCCTGGAACACGTTCATCCGGTGCTCGCCACCCGGTTCGAGCTCGTCACCCCATGGGAAGGCCGTGGACGTCGAACCACCGGCTGCGGCGTACTCCCACTCCGCTTCGCTGGGCAGGCGGGTCCCGCTCCACTGACAGAACGCCTGGGCATCGGACCACGACACATGGATGACCGGGTGGTCGGCGCGACCGTCGAGGTTGGAATGCGGACCTTCCGGGTGTGCCCAGTCGGCCCCCAACACCTGCCGCCACCACGGCGCGCTGGCGACCGCTCGCGTGTCGGGGAAGTCGTCGGGGAGCAGGCCGGCGAACACGAACGACCAACCGAAACGCTGGGCCTCGGTCACGAAGCCCGTGGCGTCGACGAACTCGGCGAACCGGGCGTTCGACACGGCGTGGGGATCGATGCGGAACGGGCTCATCTCGACGTCGTGCACGGGTCCCTCACCGTCGTCCGGGTACGCCATCTCCCCGTTCGATCCCATCGGGAACGAACCACCGTCCAGGTCGATCAGCGTCGGGGCGCGTCCCGCCGGCTCGATGTCGGGATCGACACTCGCGCCCCCCGGTCGACCAGACGAAGGTGCGCAGCAACCAGTCACGAACGCCAGTCAAGCAGGGCCGGGCGACACCGTCGAACGGGACGCGTATCCCCGAATGCTGCGGGGACCCGACCTTATGATCCGCTCATGCCGAACACGGCCGCGGCCAATGCGTCACGGCGCCTGACCGGCAGGGGACTCCAGCTCTACGCATCGGCAGAGGCCGAACCCCGGGCGCGCCGCCCGACCGACATCGCCCTGGCGATCGTCAGCGCGACCACGGTGGCGCTTTGCGTCGCCTTCGCCGAGGTGGCGTCGACGTTCGAGACCGACCTGCTCGCCCTCATCGACTCCATTCCGGACCTCTTCGAACCGCTGTGGCGTCTCGCCTTCTTGGCGCCCGTGGCCTACTCCGTCGTACTCATCCTCGTCGCCTTCGCCCGTGGACGGCGGGCGCTCTTTCGCGAATCGATCGGCTCGATCGTGCTGGCGCTGATCCTCACCGCCGCGATCGCCGCCCTCGTGATGGACGACGGCCGGAGCGTGTTCGAGCTGCTCTTCGATGTCAACGGCCCGCCGGTGTTCCCACCGGGCGCAGTGGTGATCGCCACGGCCGTGATCTCGACATCGTCGCCCCACGTCAGCCGGCCGTTCCGTCACTTCGGGCGATGGCTCACCGCGCTGCAGCTACTTGCCGCGCTGTTCGTGCACGCGGCGGTGCTGTCGGGTGCCGTCGCTGCGGTCGCCATCGGCACGTTGTCGGCGGCGATCGTCCACCTCATCGCCGGCTCGCCAGGAGGTCGTCCGACGGAGTCGCGGATCAGGCTTGCGCTCGCCGACCTCGGCGTGTACGTCGAGGATCTCGCGCCGGCGGCGATGCAATCGGCGGGAGTCGTGCTGTTCGAGGCCACTGACCGGGAGGGTCCGCTGCTCGTCAAGGTGTACGGGCGCGACGCGTGGGACGCCCAGCTGCTCACCTCGCTGTGGCGCAACCTGTGGTACCGCGGCGGTGAGCGCGGGCCCGGGCGTAGCCGGGTCGATCTCGTCGAGCACGAGGGATTCGTGACGTTGCTCGCCGAGCGCGCCGGCGTCCGTGTGCCTCGCCTCGTGACGGCGGGAAGCGCCGGACGTGGCGATGCCCTCGTCGTCGTCCGTCCTGAAGGGACACCGTTGGCCACTGCGCTCGACGGCGGTCTTCAGCCAGGCGTCGACATCGCCCCGCTGTGGCACGATCTTGGCCGCCTTCACGCCGGCGGCATCGTCCATCGCCGACTCGATCTCGACCGCATCGTCGTCCATCCCGACGGCGCCCTCGGCTTCGGTGATCTGTCGTCCGCCTCCGTCGCCGAGGAACCTCATGCCAAGGCGAAGGACCGGGCCCAGCTGATCGGCTTGAGCTTGCTGCTGGCCGGTGAAGAGTCGGCGACGGTGACCGCTCGCGGCGTGCTCGGCGACGAACAGCTGGTCGCCGTCCTGCCGTTCCTCCAAGAGGCGGCGATGCCGCCGATGTTGCAGGGCGCCCTCGAAGACATCGACGTCGAGCTCGACGACGTGCGCAAGCACATGGGGGCGACGCTCGGCGTCGGCGAACAAGACCTGATCAAACTGCGTCGCGTCACGCGGGGCTCGATCCTCAATCTGGCGCTGCTCGTTTTCGCCGCCTACGCCCTCATCGGCCTGCTCGGAGACATCGATCTGGAGGAGTTCGCCGACGCCGTCCGCGGCGCGAGCTGGTGGTGGCTCGCCTTCGCGCTCATCCTCGCCCAGATCCCCCGCATACCGTCGGCGGTGAGCACGATGGGAGCGATCAATCGGCCGTTGCCGTTGGGTCCCCTGACGACGTTGCAGTTCGCCATCTGCTTCGTCAACCTGGCGATCCCGAGCACGGCCGCCCGGGTTGCCGTCAACATTCGCTTCTTCCAGCGCTTCGGCGTCGATCCACCGACGGCCGTGACCGCTGGGGCGATCGATGGGGCCGCAGGGTTCGTCGTGCAGGTCCTGTTGTTCCTGTCCTTGTCGCTGTTCTCCGACGTCGACTTCGACCTGTCGTTCGACACCGGTGACCTGGGCGGACTGATCACCATCTGTCTGATCGCCCTCGGCGTCATCGTCCTCGCGGCGATCATCGTCCTCGTCGTACCGTCGTTGCGTAGACGACTGCTGGATGCCTTGAAGAAGGCTCGCCACTCGTTCGTCGTACTCAGATCACCGACCAAGCTGCTCCAGTTGTTCGGCGGCAACCTCGCCAGCCAGATCCTCTTCGGTGTGGCGATGGCAGCGTGCGTGGAGGCGTTCGGGCAGCACGTCCCGCTGACCCAGCTCGTGCTCATCAACACCGTGGTCTCGCTGTTCGCCGGCCTATTGCCGATACCGGGTGGAATCGGGGTGTCCGAGGCCGGCCTCACGCTTGGACTCACAGCCGCCGGGTTGACGTCGGAGGTCGCCTTCGCCGTGGCGCTCGCCTACCGCTTCGTCTCCTTCTACCTCCCACCCATCTGGGGATACTTCTGCTACCGGTGGTTGATCCGCCGGCGGTACCTCTGATTGGCGTCGGGTCGGCGCATTGCGCTGCGGCGATCTATGGTGTGTCGTCGCACTCAGTGACCGAACGGAGGACGAGGATGGGCATTGCCGACGAGATCACTGCACCGGTGGATCTGGTACTGCTGGGGTTCCCCGGGAACCAATTCACCGGCGACGTCGCCCCCGCACTTGCGGACCTCGTGTCCTCGGGCACCGTGCGAATCCTGGACCTTGTGTTCATCACCAAGGACGCCGACGGCAATGTCGCCGGGGTCGAGCTCGACCAGCTCGGTGACGTCGCCGCTGGGTTCGACGACGTCGACGGAGAGGTCAGCGGGCTGTTGACCGACGAGGACATCGCCGCCGCAGGCGAAGAGCTCGAATTGAACTCGTCTGCCGCCCTGCTGATGTTCGAGAACACCTGGGCATCGAAGTTCGTCACGGCGGTCCGCGCCGCCAACGGCGAGCTGATCGCCCACGAGCGCATTCCTGTCGCGGCGTTCGAGGAATTCCTCGCCGGCGTCGACGATTGACCACCATCGCAGACCAACCAACAAGGAGATCGTCATCATGATGCGTCGGGGAATTGGCCGGGTCGGCCGTCCGAGCCTGGTCGGCACGATGGCCCGCACCGCCGTCGTCGCCGGTACGGCGACCGCCGTCGCCGGCGGCATGAGCCGCAGGCAGCAGGGGAAACAGCAACAGGCCGCCGAGGCCCAGGCCTACGAGCAGCAACAGCAACAGGCCCAGATCGACGCCCAGGTCGCCGCCGCCGTCGCCGCCCAGACGCCTCCACCACCTCCTGCGGCGCCCGCAGCGAGCGAGGATGACCTCGTCGCCCAGCTCACCAAGCTCGGCGAGCTGAAGGCCCAGGGCATCCTCACCGAAGAAGAGTTCAACGCCCAGAAGGCGAAATTGCTCGGCGGCTGACGCCCTCGACCTCCCTCGCGTCGCTCGCTGCGCTCGCTCGCTCCGTTCGGCCGAGTTTTCTGGTAGAGCGGCCTTCGGCCGCACCCAATCTCTGCCCCCGCCGAGGCACCTTGACGGTCCCTGACCGGTTCGGACGCCGCCACTAGGTTCACGGCGGTGAGTCGTTGGGAGCCGCCACTGTGGTTCGACCGACTCGGTGAGGTTGCCTGGCGCGGCATTGCCATCGTCGCCGCCGGAGTCCTCCTCGTCGCCGGGATCGTCGGACTCAGCGCGGTGATCCTGCCGGTCGTCCTCGGGCTGCTGTTCACCTCCGTGCTGAGACCTCTCTTTCTCTGGTTGCACGGTCGGGGGATCCCCAGGTCGGTCGCCGCCGGACTGTCGGTGTTGGCCCTCACGGTCGCCCTCGTCGGGGTGGTGTGGTTGACGGTCGATGCAGTCGTCGACCAATGGCCGGAGATCGAGACACTGATCGACGAGGCCCAGGCCACCTTGGCGGACGTCGCCGAGGACAATGGTTTGTCCGATCAAACGGCGGCGACACTAGAACAGGGCGCCTCCGATGCAGTCGGCGAAGTCGTCAACCTGCTGTTCCACGGGGTGATCCAGCTCGCGCCGACGATCGCCGCCCTCATCACGGCGGTGATCCTCAGCCTCCTCGTCACGTTCTTCTTCGTCAAGGACGGCGCCTCGATGTGGCGGTGGATCGTGGCTCGATTCGACACTCAGGACGGCGTCGTCGATGGCGTCGGGCAGCGAGTGTGGCCGGTGGTCACGGGATACATGCTCGGGCAGGCCGCGATCGCTGCGATCGATGCTTCGATGATCGCCATCGGCGCCCTCGTCCTCGGTGTGCCGAACGTCGGGGCGATCCTCGTGATCACGTTCTTCGGCGCCTTCATCCCCTACATCGGGGCGCTGGTCGCCGGTTTCGTGGCAGTGATGCTTGCCGTCGCCGACGGCGGCATCGCAAGAGGTGTGGCGATGTTGTCGATCGTGATCCTCGTGCAATTGATCGAGGGCAACATCCTGCAGCCGTGGATCCAGGGTCGGGCGGTGAAGTTGCACCCCCTCGTGGTCGCCCTTTCAGTCGCCGCCGGAGGCGCGCTCGCCGGATTCCTCGGCGTGTTCCTCGCCGTTCCGGTCACCGCTGCCGGATTCGTCGCCCTGTCGGAGCTGCGCGCCGCCGGCGTGCTGGGGCCACGCGTCCCGGGCGCCGACTCAGACGCGATCACGCCTCCAGCCAGTTGATCCCGAAGGCGATGGCGAAGCCGAGGACTGTCGTCAACCCGACCGCCCGGCCGGCATGCTCGTACGCCTCCGGCATCATCGACGTCGCCAGCATCGTCAGCATCGCGCCGGCGGCGAAGGCGAACATGAACGCCAGCGTGTCGGGGGACGCACCGTCGAGGAGCACGTAGCCGGCTGCGGCGGCGGTCGCCGACGCCAGGGCGATGACTGACCAGAGGAGATAGACCTTCGCCAGCGACCATCTGCCGGCGCGGAGACCGACCGTGGCGGCGATCGCCTCAGGGACGTTGGAGACGAACACGGCAACCAACATGGCGACGCCGATGTCGCCGGTCTGCAGCAACGTCAACCCGAGCACGGCGCTTTCGGGAATCCCGTCGAGCAGCGTCCCGAGGACAATCGTTAGCCCACCCGCCTCCGGCGGCGCTCCGCCGATGTCCTTACGCTGGGCGTAACCGAGACGGCCGATCAGGACGTCACCGAGGGTGAACACGATGGCCCCGACGAACAGGCCGAAGAACGTGCTCCGCAACTGTCCCGACGTCTTCGCCGCCTCTTCGACGAGCTCGAAGGAGATGGCGCTGAGCAGCACTCCTGATCCGAACGCCATCACCAGCCCGAGCATCCTCGTGCCCGGCGGACGGACCTCGGCAATAGTCGCCCCGAGCAACAGCGAACTGGCGGCGAACAACCCCCACAGGCCAGCTTCGATCATGCCCGCGGCGACGGTACTCGCGTCGCCGTACGATCGCCGGCGCGGCTCGTCACCAACTCTTTGGTTCCTGTGACGACGTTGCTGGCGCCAAATCGACCAACTACACGAAACACTCGGATGGGCGGCGGCGACCCGCCCGGTGCGTACCGTCGCCCGCACCGGGACGAGTATCCCCAGCACACGCACTGCCAGCGACTAAGGAGAGAACCATGATTGCTTATGACTATCCCATCCTCGGCCTGTTCTGGACGATGCTCATCTTCTTCCTGTGGGTCGCTTGGATCATCATCCTGTTCCGGGTGTTCGTCGACATCTTCCGGAGTCGGGACATGGGCGGCTTCGCCAAGGCTCTGTGGGCGATCTTCGTCCTGTTCGTGCCGTTCCTCGGCGTGTTCATCTATCTGATCGCGCGCGGCCACTCGATGGCCGACCGCGACATGGAGCAGGCGCAGGCGAAGGAGCAGGCCTTCCAGGCCTACGTTCAGCAGGCTGCCGGTACCGGTGGTGGCACCGCCGACGAGCTGACGAAGCTGTCCCAGTTGAAGGCCCAGGGCGTCATCACCGACGCCGAGTTCGCCCAGCAGAAGGCCAAGCTGCTCGGCTGACGTGCCAGAGAGGCGTCCGCGGCCGTGAACATCGTCTGGGCGGCCCTGATCGTCATTGCGGCGACGGCGATCGCCGTCGCCGCAATGCTCGCTGTTCGGCGCGGCGCGCCCGAGGGTGGCTACTACAACGACAGTGACCGAGCCTCCGGAGTCTTCGGGGTCCTCGCCACGGGGTTCTCCGTCCTTCTCGGCTTTCTCATCTTCCTGGCGTTCGAGAGCTACGACGCGTCGCGCTCCGGCGCCGAGACGGAGGCCCTGACCGTCGCCCAGCAGATCCAGACGGCTCAACGACTGACCACCGGTGAGGTCGGTGCGGACCTCACCGGTCAGCTGGTCTGCTACGCCCGGTGGGTCATCGACGAGGAGTGGGACCGGATGGAGGCCGACACGCTCGGCGAGGACATCAACCCGTGGGGTGCGGCGATGTTCGGGACCCTGCAGGGATTCGAACCAGGCTCGCCGTCCGAGGAGGCCAACTACTCGAAGTGGCTCGATCAGACCGAAGCACGGGAGATCGCCCGGCAGGATCGCATCCACGGCGCCGCCGGGATCATCCCCGTCCCGTCTGTGGATCACTCTGTTCTTCATCGCCGCGATCATCTTCGTGTTCATGCTCGGCATGGCCGACCGCGGCAGAGCGAACGTGGGTTCCGGCACTCTTCATCGGCAGCGTCGTCGCGGTCATCACGGCCATGTTGCTGCTCCTCAGCTTCTTCGACGATCCGGTCCACGGCGGGGTCGGCGGGCTGCAACCCTACGCGATGGAACGCACGCTGGTGCTCATCGACCAGTCCCTCGCCGTGATCGGTGAGGACGTGACGATCCCCTGCGACGACACGGGCGCGCCGACGTGACGGCGGTCGCCGGCACCGGCGGCACGCCGCCACGCCGGGACTATGTGGAGATCGTCGCCACCGTTCTGCTCGCCTTCGCGGCGGTCGCCACGGCGTGGAGCAGCTACCAGGCGAACCGGTGGAACGGCGAGCAGACCAAGGCGTCCGGCCGCGTCAACGCCCTGCGCATCGAAGCCGCTCGCGCCCAAGGACTGGCCGAAGCACAGACCGAAGTCGACATCGCCATGTTCTTCCAGTGGGTCAACGCCACCGAGACAGACGAAGGCGCGCTCGCCGACTTCTACGAGGCCCGGTTCCGACCCGACTTCCGTCCCGCCTTCGACGCCTGGTTGGCAACCGATCCGCTCACCAACGCCGACGCCCCGCCGACACCGTTCGCGATGGACGAGTACGAGCTGCCCCAGGAGAACGCCGAGGCGCGGCAGAGCCGATGCCGCAGCCGAAGTGATGGCCGCCACGGTCCGGCTCAACATCCAACGATCCGCCAACTACGTCCTCGGCGTCGTCCTCTTCGCCGTCGCCCTGTTCTTCGCCGGGATGAGCACCAAGCTGCGCGGTGACGGTGTGCGCAAGGCACTCCTGGCCGTCGGCTGCGCCGTGTTCATCGGCGCGGCGGTGTGGATCGCCACCTTCCCGGTGAGCATCTCCGTGTAGCGCGTCATTGGTCGATTTGGCGCCACCAACGTCGTCTCAGGAACCAAAGAGTTTGGGAGACCGACGACCGATGCGCGATCGACGCGAAGCCGACCGCGTCATCGACGCGGCCGGCTTCGCACCCTCGGAGGCTGCTGCGCTACAGCGCTGCTTTCGGCGAACGGAAGCGGTGGACCAATCCGAGGACGACAAGGACGAGCATCATGCCGGCGGCGACGAACGCCACGGTGGCGGCGATCCCGGCGATCCGCCCGATTGTCGACCAGGCGAACGTCGACAACAGCAGGCCGCGGAGCGTCTCGCCACGGAACAGCGATTCACGCTGGCCGGAGATCTCGTCGACGGTCCCTTGCAGTTCGGCGATCGTCGCCTCGTCCTCACCCGCCTCCTGAGCGGCGGCGAGGGCGGCGCGGGCCTCGCTCTGCGGTCCGCCGAGGTCGGCGAAGGTGGCGCCGTCGGCGATCCCCTCGAGGTGACCGTTGATGAAGCTGGCGTAGGCCTCGGCTTCGGCGCCGGTCGTGACCTGCTCATCGGCGTACTGCACCAGGTCGTCGCGGCCTTCTTCTTCGAGTGAGGCGGCGTCGGGGAAGAAGATGTTCTGCGAGGACAGCTCGTCGCCGACATAGTCATCGGCGAAGTTGCTGCCCCACGTCAACAGCGCACCGGCGACGGCAAGTACCGCCGTCATCACGATGCCGGCGGCGATCAGCACGGTGTCGATCGTGCGCCGGCGGATCACGACGGCGTCGGTCACGGGAGGCGGCGAGGGGGCTACCGGCGCCGGCGCAGACCCGTTGGTTGTTGTGATCTGCTCTGTGTCCATCAGTTTCACGGATCTCTCCTGTCTGTGCGGGGGGCACGTTTGCGGTCACTTCGACGGTACGAATTTGCGCCGGTGGCCCGCCTCGGCCGAACGTCCCGTCTCGCCGGCCCAGGGTCCCGCAGCGATCACCCTCGCCATTGGCGGCGCTGACCACGGCCGGACGTCCCGTCCGGACTCGGACGACGAGGTGTAACAGGCGTTGCCCGCTCGCAAGGTCGCGACGAATGTCCTGCCGGCCTGCGACTGGAGGATCTTCCCATCGCCTCCTGGATCGTGGTTCGCCAATGTCGGCAAGAGCGCCCTCGGCGCCTTCCAGGTCTGCGACGTCGAACCACACGCCGGCGGACACTGATCGTCACGCCGGGCGGGCACACAAGGGACCTTCGCCCCTACTGCCCGCCAAGGACTGTCGGTACGGTCGCCCGCAGAACGAGCAAGGAGGAATTCCATGACCGACGTGCAGGATCGCAGTCTCGGCGATCTCGTCACCGCCAACTCGGCCGCCGCCCGCATCCTCGAACGCCACGGCCTCGACTACTGCTGCAACGGTGGTCGAACCCTTGGCGACGCATGCGCCAGCGCCGGGATCGACGCCAGCGCCGTGACGGCCGACCTCGACGCCCTCGACGTCACTGACGACACGGCCTGGACCTCTCTCGACCCGCCAGCGCTCGCCGAGCACATCGTCGCCAGCCATCACCGCTATCTCTGGGAGGAACTGCCGCTGCTCGACGCCCTCGCCGCCAAGGTCGAGGCGGTGCACGGTCAGCGACACCCCGAGTTGGCCAAGATCCGGCGCCTCGTCGCCGACTTGCGGGCCGACCTCGAACCGCACCTCCTCAAGGAAGAGCGTGTCCTGTTCCCGGCGATCGCTGCCCTCGCCGAAGGGTTGACGGACTTCTCGTTCGGGTCGGTGGCGCAACCGATTCACATGATGGTGATCGAGCACGATCGGGCCGGCGAGCTGCTCGCCCTGCTGCGTATGCCAACCGACGGCTACCGCGTACCGGCAGACGAGTGCGCGAGCTACCGCTCGCTGTACGAGCGCCTGGCGGCGCTCGAGTTCGACACTCACGTGCACATCCACAAGGAGAACCACGTGCTGTTCCCGGCCGCTCTTCGCCTGGCCGGGTTCTGAAAGGGCCGACGAGGGTCTGTCGGTGCTGCCGGTGAATTGCCTGTTCTCACACGATGCCGTGCTGTACCGGACGCAGCCCGGTTCCGCCCTCGACCTCATCGGCGAGCGGCGCGTCGTCGCCTTCGAGGCTGACCACATCGACCCGATCGCCGAGTCAGGGTGGAGTGTCCTCGTCCGCGGGGTGGCGTCCCGCCTGGACGATCCCGAGCGGATCGCAGCCGTCGCCGACTCGGCCGTGCACCCGTGGGCGCCGGGGCAGCGGGACCGGTGGGTGGAGATCCACGTCGAGCAGATCACCGGGCGGATCATCCGGCGTCACCGGCTCGTCAGCGAGGACGGCCCGGTCCCGGTGATGCCGCCGGACTGAGTGCGGCGCTCAGTCGGCTCGCGGCTCGAAACGACGTCAACCCGACGATTCGGTCGTCTCCGTGCGCTTATGTCGAACCGGCAGACCAGATTTGGTTCTCTCAGCCGATATAGGCGATATCACGTAGCGCAGTCCCGGACCAAGATCTGCTCAACCTGTCGCGGCCTCTCGGCAGAGGCGAAGGTCACGTTCCACGGGGACCCGCTGTCTGTGTCAGCGTGCGTGACCTCGCCGGTCGTGCACGCTGACACAGACGTTGGGCTGACCCCCCGTCGATACCGATCAGCGCAAGTCGAACACGATGCGGGCGTCGACCTCGCCGTGTTCGACCTGTCCCATCGCCTCGTTCACGTCGGAGAGCTTGCGCTCCTCGCGCACGACAGTTGTCCTGCCGGCGGCGTGGAGCTCGAACGTCTCCGCCAGGTCCACGCGCGTACCGACGATCGACCCGGTGACGGTGATGCCGCGGAGCACCGTTTCGAAGATCGGCAGGTGCATCACGTTGTCGGCCGGGAGCCCGACGAAGACGAGTCGTCCGTTGCGGCGCAGCGAACGGAACGCCTGCTCGCAGGCAGTGGGTGTGGCGGCGAGGACGATCGCGGCATCAGCCCCACCGAGGCCTTGGATGACCTCGACCGCATCCTCGTTGGCGGCATTGACGGTGTATGCCGCGCCGAGTTCCTTGGCGAGCTGGAGCTTGCTGTCGACGATGTCGACGGCGGCCACAGGGCCACCGGCGATCTGGGCGTACTGCATCGCCAAGTGCCCGAGCCCACCGATGCCGAACACAGCGACGAGGTCCGACGGTCGGGTGCCTGACACCTTGACCGCCTTGTAGGTGGTGACGCCGGCGCACGTGAGCGGCGCGGCGTCGAAGGATTCGACGCTGGCCGGCACACGGCCGACGAAGGCAGCGTCGGCGACGACGTACTCGGCGAACCCGCCGTCGACGGAGTAGCCGGTGTTGCGCTGGTCCGGGCACAGCGTCTCCCATCCCGATGCGCACCACTCGCAGGACCCGCAGGCCCAGCCGAGCCACGGGACGGCGACCCGGTCGCCTTCGGTGAAGCCAGCGACGCCAGGGCCGAAGGCGGTGACGACGCCGACACCCTCGTGTCCGGGAACGAACGGCGTGTCGGCTTGACCGGCCAGTCACCGTGTGCGGCATGGATGTCGGTGTGGCACAGCCCGGACGCCTCGACTCGGACGAGCAGCTGCCCCGGGCCAGGAGTCGGCGACGGTCGGTCCTCGATCACGAGTGGCTGGTCGAAGCGATGGACGACAGCGGCAAACATCATGAACCTCCAATTCGACGCGAACGTTTGCCCTCATCGAACCCAATCGGCTGCGCCGCGCCCAGAGGCGTTGGTCCCGATCCACCCCGGCGGTTCGCTTTGGTCACCGGAATGGTCGTCCTTCGAGACCAATGCGGTGACGAACGCAGCTCACCTGTTAGTGGTGGAGGTGATGCCGTGCGACAGCTTCTGGACTTGCTGTTGCACTTGGGCGTCCTCGACCCGACGGCGCAAGCCTTCCGAGGCAGATGAACACTCGGTGAACTGGACGGACCGGGTGGTACGCCCTGCCGTACGCTCGACAGCCGCGCCGAGTCGGGGAGGGCTTCGTGGACATCAGGGTCTATTTGGCGAAAGGTGAGATCGTCAGACATGTCTCGGGCGAGATGATCTTCAAGCGTGGCGAACCTGGCGACGTGATGTATGTCGTGAAGGACGGCGAGGTGACGATCACCTACGGAGAGGGTCAGACCGTCCCCGTCGAGGCCGGTGAATCCTTCGGAGAGATGGCGTTGATCGACGGTCACGTCCGCAGCGCCGACGCTGTGGCCTCCACCGCTGTCGAGCTGTATCCGGTTGACCGTTCGCTGTTCCTCGTGCTCGTTCACGACACGCCGTTCTTCGCCCTCGAAGTGATGAAGTCGTTGACCGATCGGTTGCGGCGCGCCAACACAGTCGTCGGCTGATCGCTCGTCGACCAGCGTTTGAGCGGTCAAGAAGTCTGAGGGCGGGTGGTTTCGCTGTCCATCCCGTGACTGCCTTCCTCGCCCAGATCGCGGTGGAACCCGCGATGGCGAAGCTCGTCCCGCGCCTCGTGCTCAACGAGCAAGGGCATGAACTCCTGCACCGATGCGTCAGCAATTGATGCAGCCTTGGCCTCGACGATGCTGTCGATCACGTCGGGGCTCGCGGGGTTTCCGCGCTCGTCGACGAGGTCAGCCTTGATCCGTTCCTTCACCGGTTCGACCCGTCTGTCGTTGAGGTTGCCGTTTGTCATGCCGCGGGGCGTACCCGGACCGACTTGCCTGCCCGTAAACGTGACGTAGCCATCAGATGAACGAATGGCGCTTTCGGCAGTCGGTGTCTCGTCGCCCTCCGTGTGCCGCCCAAGCGCTGGCTGGTCACGGTCGACGATGCTTTGATGCGGTCACCCTGCCGCGCCGACGAGGCGGCAACGGTGTTGCGTTAGCCGGCTGACTGGATCCCGACGCTCGATCGCTTGGCCGTCCGTCCTAAACGATGACGGCCGGCAGGTCCACAATCGAGTCGAGAAGGTGGGTGTGCGGCGCGGCGGCGAGGGTGGCGCGGTCGTGAGCCCCGGTGAGCACCCCAGCCACGAGTGACGCTCCCGCCCGCCACCCGGCAAGGAGATCGTTGGCGGTGTCCCCCGCGACGGCGATGTGGCGGACGTCGTCGACACCGAGTCGGAGCGCCGCAGTGAGCACGAGATCGGGGTGGGGACGACCGCGCCGACCGTAGGCCTCCTCCGGGGTGAGGGTGAGATCGGCGGCGTCGCGCCAACCGAGTGCTTCGAGCAGGGCATCCCGCGTCATCGTCGAGAACCCCGTCATCAGGCAGACATGGATGCCACGCAAGCGAAGTGTGTCGATCGTGTCGCGGGCCCTGTCGATCGGGACGACCCGATCGAGCATTTCGATGTAGGCCATCTCGAATCGCTTGTTGGCGGCCTGTGCCGCCGTCTCGTCGCCTTGGAACAGGTTGCGAAAGACGACGATCTTGGACATCCCCATCGTCTCCCGGACGTAGGCGATGTCGTTCTCCGTGGGATCGTCGACGGCCTGTCGAAAGGCCGTTTCCACGACACCATCATCGCTCACCGTCGTACCGGCGAGGTCGAGACAGGCGAGCGTGATCACCATCCGAGCTCCGCAAGTGTCTGTTCGGCGATCGCCGCTGAGGGTGTCATGCCACGACCTCCTGGTCGGACAGCTCGGCCCCAGGTGCCCGGCCCGACACCCAAACGAGTCCGAAGTTGCGAACCGACGCCATGCGCGGCGCAGCATCGCGCTCGATCTGGACGACCTGGACGCCGCGCTGGCGGGCGGACCAGGCATGCATCGTCCCCAGGATTCCTCCGCCGATCACCACGATTCGAGCCGCCATGCGGCGGACATGATCGCCGACCACAGTTTCCCGCATACATGCCGCAGGACAGGCTTAACCGTGGCGACACGGCGCATCCACCAGCTGTACATCTCGGAACAAGGTCTCGTCCATATGCACCGGTGCCGGGCGGCACGCGGCAGCGGCACCGGTCATTCGACGGGTCGGCCGCGTTGCCGCGGCGCAGCACCATCACCAATTCCCAGTCGGTCAAGGTCAGCTTCTTCGCGCCGACCGATCGCCCACGCCGCTACAAACGTCACGGCAGCGATCACCACGCAGATGATCACGAACCAGATCACGTCGCTGTCCATCGAGGCGAAGGTTCCCGTGATCGAAGCGAGTCGCACACCGGCATCGTGAGTGTTCGCCAACTCGCCAACCAGTCCTCACCCGATCTTCAACTCGTCGCCCTGTCGCCGCACGCCAAAGTTCGGCGACCTCAAGGACAAGGTCGGCAGCGTCTCCGACGATCAGAAGGCAGATGTCGCCGACTTCATTCGCGACGAGTTGGGAAGCTGACCGGAGGCCACAACCAAGCCGACCGACGGCCGGGGCCGGTGCCGATAGCTCTCCGATTCGACCGGGGGATGTCGTGGATGGAGAGCCAGCGGGTCGGGTGGGTGAATTCAGGTTGAGAACCTGACAATTGGCGCGCCACGGGTCGTTCGGTACGTGCACGCTGGGGTGTGATGTACGGGCTACCGATCGAACCGATGGCCATTGCTCATCGCGGTGGAGCAGCGCTCGCGCCGGAGAACACTCTCGTCGCTTTCCAGCACGCGACATCGCTCGGCTTCCGCTATCTGGAAACCGATGTCCGTGTGACGAGCGACGGCGAAGTCGTGTGCTTTCACGACGCCACGCTCGACCGGGTCACCCACGGGCGCGGACGAGTTCAACGTCATAGCCTTCGTCAACTTCAGTCGCTGCGTGTTCACGGCGAGGCCCAGATTCCGACTCTGGCAGAAGCCCTTCACGCCTTCCCCAACTCGAACTTCACGATCGACCTCAAGGACGACGCCGCCATCGAACCGTTGGCGCGCGTCCTGCGTAACGAGCCTTCGCCGACACGCGTCTGCATCGCCGGCAGCTGGGACGGATGGCTATCCCGGCTCGCCCGCCTCGTCCCTGGTGTTCACACGGCACTCGGGTGGCGGTCCCTGTCCGCCCTGGTGTGGCGCTCGCACACGGGCCAACCATTTCGTCGGCGCCTTGCCGCCGCGCCCTTCGCCCACGTTCCGATCCGGCTCGGTTCGGTTCCGATCCTCGTGCCACGTCTGGTCACTGATGCCCACGACCTCGGCGTGCGAGTCGTCGTATGGACGGTCGACAGCCCGACACTGATGCATCGGCTGTTCGACGCCGGAGTCGACGGGATCATCACCGACCGACCCGACTTGCTTCGCGAGGTCCTCATCGCCCGTGGCGACTGGTCGCCACAGCTCGCGGAACGTCGAGCGGCCCGGTGAGGTCTCCTCGGGCGAGGCGTTGGAGTAAGGCGTTCATTCCTGTGTACGGAACGGACGACGGTGGCACGTAGCTCGATCGGCGAGGGATCAAGCGCACCGCCGCCGAGTTGCGAACCACGTACGTGCTCGTGCCGATCAGCGAGTCATGGCCGACGGCCATGTAGCGACACCTCAGCGAACGGCGCTCGCCAGCTGCCCGAGTACCGGTCGACTGCTCCGACTAGCCCGTCGTCCCACTTCGTTCCGGGGTTTCGCCGACGATCGGTGCGCGTCGCAGCCGCAAGCAGTGGTCAACCCGGAAGAGGCGGAGCGTGCGCTGTTCAGACTTGGGTAGTTCTCGAACGATCTCTGTGGTCGGAATGACCTCGGGCTGGTACAGAGACACCGTGCGACCCTCATGGACGATTGTCGCGGATCCGTTGGCGAGCACGTTGCGAACCCAGTCCGTGCCGGATCCGTAGGGCAGGGCGACCACGACGGTGTCTCCGACGGCGAATGGTCCCACCGGCGTCTCGTAGGCGCGGCCAGACGTTCGTCCGACGTGATGGATCACGGCCGCCGCAGCGCCAGGCGAGCCGGCCGACCGGAGCACGCGGGGATTTGTCACGATCCGGTTGAAGCGGCGGACGCGATCCACGACAGCTGGACACTTCGACCGCATTCCCAGCAGGAACACCGCGGCAATTGCGGTGAGCGCCGCCAAGACAACGATGCCGACCCCGACGAGCCACTTCACCTCGATCGCCTCCTTCCCATTCCTGAACGCTCGAACGGTAGACGAGATTGGTGGCGGTCGGGTCCAGGGTCAGGCCGTGCCGTCGAGGAAGTGCATCGAGCACCTCGGTGGTAGCCAAGACCTATTCAGTAGGGAAGAAGTGGGCTGGATCGAGCCACTCGGCGACGACGGAACCGATCCGAACCGAAGCATCCCGCACCACGGTCGAACTCGTCACGGCCGGCGACGAAGCGTCGTTGTGACGTCAGCTTCACCTGGCTGGCGCGGCGTTGGCGTCGGCGCCGGGAGAGAATCGCGGCATGCAGTTCAGCCCGGATCTCCGCGATCAGGTTGCCGACGGGGCCATTACCGTCTCCTACCGCCTGTGGTCGAGACCAAGAGTCAAGGTCGGCGGCATCTATCGCACCGCCTCCGTCTGGATCGAGATCGACGAAATCGAGATGGTGCCGTTCTCCTCGATCACTCCGGAGGATGTCGCGCTCACTGGGGAGTCAGACCTGGAGGCCCTCCGTCGACGCGCCGCACATGCCGGTGACATCCACGACAACACCGTCGTCTACCGCGTGGAGTTCCACGTCGTGACGAGACCGGACGAAGCACGCCGGTGACTTACCGAAACCCACGATCGAATACCTCGCGGCGACGCGCAAGGGACCCCGATGCGGGACGATCACCGGCCGTGTTGACCGTCGATCTGCTCGCGGATGATGTCCGGGTGTCCGTCGTGGCGAGCGGTCTCCTGGATCACGCTGAGCATCACCCAACGAAGATCTCGATGCTTGCCGCTGGTGCCTCCACCTCGACCGGCATCTGAAAGGCACAACGATCCGGCTTCGAACTGCGACCAACTGGTGCAGCGAGACCACCGACGGCGTACTAAGGCAGCCACTCGCGCACCGTGACCCGGATGTGACCCGGGAACTCCGTCTCACGCGCGAGATTCGGGGCGTTTCACGCGTGAGATCGGCCCGATCAGCGCCTCGCTCGACGTGAACAACGGCTTCGAAGCTGCGTCGGCCGAGGGTGGGGCATCCGCAGCCGTCAGGTGTTGGTGTCGTTGGTGAGGCCGCCGGAGCGGCCTTTGGTGGCTTTGCCGAGGTAGCCGAGTTGGCGGGCGCGCATCACTCGTTTGATCGCCGAGCCGGGTTGCAGGTTGCGGGCGAGCGCCACCGTCTGGGTCGGGTTGTGCCCTCCGAGGGCATGTGCCAAGCCGTAGATCAGCGCGTCGACGGCAGGTGGGTCGGCGTCGGGGTGGTCTTCGATGATCCCCGACCAGCCTCGCGAGTCGAGGACTTCGGCGTGCAGGTTGGCTTCGATGAGTTGGCCGATCTGGATGCGGCCGAGGTCGGCGGCGCGTACGGGGATGCCGTCGGGTCGCCGGGTGACGCGGACGTCGTCGGGGACGAGTCGTTGTTCGTCGTCGTCCCATGACAGTCGGATGTCGAGGTCGTAGGGGTCTTTGTCGGTGACGACGATGCGTACCGAGCGGGGCACGGTTCGGGCCAGCCCGTTGGGGCCAACGGACACCTTGCCGCGTGTCGTGATCTCGAAATCCATACTACTCCCGCTACTTCCTAGGTGCATGCAAACATAGGTTCGTCGTGAACAACTTACACGCGTGTGCCCCAGCATCACGCCATCTGTCGGTTTCGCCGACGGTTGGACGATGGCAGCCTGTTCGGGAGCACACCGTCATTTCGTGTCATGACATGCTGTAGATAGGTTGTGAAGGCCATAGGTAGTGAATAACATCCCCGCTCTACCCCGGCCCTACCGAGCGCCAACGCTCGTCGGTCGGACAGTTCGAGTCCCCACAACCATCAACACACCCCGACAGAGATATGACATGAACACACGAACCCTTCCCCCTCCCGCCATCGCGCCGACGGTGACGTACGTCGAGCGGCCGAGCCGTGGCATGGCCGTCACCTCACTGGTGCTCGGCGTCGTCGGCCTCTCGATCGCCTGGATCCCCATCCTCGGCTACTTCGCCTTCCCGATGTGCCTGCTCGGGTTCATCTTTGGCCTTGCGGCTGTGCGCAAGGCCAAGCGCAACGGACAGGGCAAGGCGATGCCGCGCATCGGCTGGCTGCTCAACGTCGCCGCCATCGGCCTCGCCGTGATGTCGGCAGTGGCGCTGACATCGGCGGTCGACTGCATCGACGGTGACCAGTCGGCGTGCGAGCGGATCAGCGAGGACGACTCCAACATCTTCGACGACTGACTCGTTCGTTGCGTGTCCGGCACGGCCGCCCTCGGGTGGTGCCGGGGACGGAGCGCTTCGGCTCCCTACAGACAAGACCAACCAAGACAAGGCGGGACACTCCACCATGATCACCATCACCACTGCACTGCTCGGGCTGACGGCACTCACCGCCGCTACACCCGTCGAAGACATCGCCGCCCAGTTCGGCACCGAGACCCAGGCGACCAACATCTCCTGCGCCACCTACGACGTCGCCTACTGCTACGGCGTCGGCCCGGACGGGACGGTGATCGGGATGACCTTCGCCGACGGGGCATTCACGCCGATCGGGGCTGCTGCGGTGGCCGGTGGCGCGACCACCATCGCCGAGGGCACCTGGCTGGTCGGCAGCGACATCGCTCCCGGCACGTACCGCACGCAGACCGAGGGTGACGGCATCTTCGACTCGTGCTACTGGGCGCGGCTGTCCGACCTCAGCGGCGAGCTCGACGCGATCATCGCCAACGAGAACGTCAGCGGGCAGGGGCTGGTCACGATCGAGGCGAGCGACTTCGCCTTCGAGACCGGTTGCACCTGGACACCTGCCTGAGTACGGCTCGCCGAAATCTCGCCGCGGCGGACGGCGAAGCGAGAAGCCCCCGGCCCCCTCGGTGGTGGTCAGGGGCTCTCTGCGCGTCCGGATGCCCCCTCAGTCGGTCACCTCGTTGGACCGGTCGCGCACAAGCGCGGGAATGCAGCGACAGAACCACGGAGAAGTCGTACAGAGGTGGGAGAAAAGTTATAACTGTACTTGACGAATTTGCGAGAGCAGAGTTACAACTAAGGGGATACCTGGTCCCTCACGAAAGGAGTTCATGACCCATGTTGATGCGTACCGACCCGTTCCGTGAACTCGATCAAGTTGCCCAGCAGATCTTTGGCACTACCGCCCGACCGGCGGCGATGCCGATCGACGCCTATCGCAAGGGAGACGAGTTCGTCGTGCTGTTCGACCTGCCCGGCATCGATGCCTCCTCGATCAACCTGACCGTCGAGCGCAATGTGTTGACCGTGCATGCCGAGCGGGCGCGGGCGTCCGACGACGACGTCGAGTTGCTGATCGGCGAGCGGCCGCACGGCACATTCAGCCGGCAACTGTTCCTCGCCGAGACGCTTGACACCGAGGCTTTGGCCGCCGACTACAACGATGGAGTCCTACGTCTACGGGTACCAGTCAAGGAACAGGCCAAGCCGCGTCGGGTCGACGTCGCCGTTGGCCGTGGCCAGGCCACATCGATCGAAGCCACGACCTCCGAGCCCGACAACGCCAGAGTTGAACGCGAGACAGTCGGCGCGGCCAATTCGTGACGCGATCGAGTGGGGCGGCTCCGTCGGCGACAAGCCGGGTACGCCGCGCCGTGACAGTGCCCGACGAAGCCGCCCCCCTCTACACCGTCAGCCAGGCCGCCGCCATGCTCGACATGCCAACCGCCTTCCTGCGTCGCTTGGACAGCGAAGGTGTCGTCATCCCCTCCCGCTCACCGGGCGGCCAACGGCGCTACAGCCGCGCCGAGATCAATCACGTCGCCGCCCTCATCGGGCTGATGACCGAAGGCATGACCTTGGCCGGTGCTCAACGGATCATCGAACTCGAGAACGAGGTCGCCGACCTTCGCCGCAGGCTCGCCGCCCAACGCAGCTGACGGGCCCCGCCTGCCAACACCAGCTGATTCGCAGGTCGGAAGGGGAACCGGGCCAACGAGGATTACGACCGATCTGCTCCAATCGTCAGGCTGCCGTCGTGCGGACCGTCGCGCCGGCGGGATGCCGCCGAAGTCGGTGCGGCGGGGCGGGAGCACCGCGGAGGCGGAGGGCACGAACCGAGGCGTCACCATGGGTGCCAGCCTCGACCGCCGCCCGCTCGATGACATCCCGCTCGCTCGTAGTGCTACGGGAGGAGGGGAACCGGCTCTGTGTCACCGAATCCGCGGGCGGTCGACGACGCATTCGGTGACACAGCGTGCTGAGCGGTGGGCCGGGATCCCGTTATGCCGATTCGCCGCGTACCGCGCGAACGGTCCGCCGGGCCCGCACGGCGAGCTGCAGGTTGAACTGCACCTCGGGCGAGCCGAGGTCGTGGCCGGAGATCTCGCGGATCCGCTGCAGGCGGTACTTCAGAGTGCTGCGATGCACCGCGAGCGCCTTGGCGGTGGCGTCGTAGCTCCCGCCGCAGTCGAGATACTCCCCAAGCGTCGTGACCAGTTCGGACCCCTGTTTGTTGGCGTCGTACTCGAGAAGGTCGCCGAGCCACATGAGCACGAACTGGTCGACGTCTTCGAGGTCGTTGACGCCGGCGAGCAGCCGGTACACGCCGAGCTCGTCGAAGACGGTCGCGTGGTCGCCACCGGCTGCCGCCTGCACCCGCAACGCCAGCACGGCCTCGTGGTGGGAGCGAGGGAGGTCGGCCACGCGATCACACAGACCGCCGACGCCCACCCGGTGTTCGCCCCCGCGCCGTTCGCGTCCGACGGTCGACCGGAACACTTCCCACGGCCGATCGGTGTTGGCGAGCACGACGACGGATTGGCCGCGGGTGGCGAGCAGCGTGCCCACTCCGCAATCACGTGCCGCCCGGCGCACGGCATGGAACAGTTCGTGGCGATCGGCGTGCGGGCCGGCGTTCACGACGACGACGCGGTGGGGTCGTTCGAGGTCGTAGCCGAGCGCTTCGGCACGGGCGATCGCGCTCGCTTCGTCGGTCCCCGTGAGGAGCTCGTCGACGAGGTCGCGCCCCAGGCGCAGCTCCGTCTCGGCGAGGCCCGACAGCCGGGCGAGCTCCATCGCCAGCACGGTGGCGCCATGCTCGATGGCGACCTTCGCGTCGTCGCCAGCCTTGTCGTCCGGGTCGATGAGCGCGATAACACCGACGACGTCTTCACGAGGATGGGCGACGACCAGCAAGCGACCGCCGTGGCGGATCGGCCCCGCGGCATCGAAGGCCCGGCGCACCACCGCCTCGCGGTCGTCCGGTGACTCCTTCGGGTACGGATCGGGACGGCCCGGTCCCGCCCACGCCCGCGGGTTGCCGTAGCGGTCCTCAACGGCCACCGCGAAGCCGGTCAGCTCGTGCACCGCCTGGGCGATGCCCTCTTGGCCCTCGCCGGCCGCGGCGACTCGGGTGAGGCGGTCGTGGATGGCGGTGCTGCGCTTGAGGGCCGCGACCGTGTCGGCCAACCGGCTGTTGATGTCGAGCAGCTCGGTCGCCTGCCCCCGTTGCTGCGTGTGGAGGCGGGCGTTGGCGAGGGCGACGCCGGTCTGCTGGGCCAGCACGCGGAGCACGAACTGCTCGGCCGGCGACGGCTCGTCGGCTCCGGTGACGGCGAGGAAGCCGAAGTGGCGGCCGAGGCTGCGCAGCGGGAAGGCCCACCCCCATTTTTCGCGGCCGACAGCGATGGCGCCGCCAGCGGTGCTGACGACGGCGAGTTGCATCTCGACCTCGGCACGGAGCTGCGCATCGGCGACATCGGCTCTCGTCGCGTGCCAGCCGTCGTCGGCGAGGTAGGCGCCAACGAGCCGGCAGCGAGCCAGCGACGGCACGGCTGATCCGGCGAGGCGCAGGATCTTCTCCTCGTCCTCGCTGTCGGTCATGCGCATGGACAGGGCGAGCAACGCCTGGAGGTTCGACAGCTGCTCGCGCAACAGCAGGTCGGTCGCCGGCCCCCCGGACGTGGGGAGGTTCATTCCCTGGCCACGAACTCGTCCGGCGAGAGCGCGTGCGGATTCTCCAGCAGCATCCCGCCGAGCAGCAGCTTGGGATGGGTCTTGAGCAGGTCGACGAGGATGCCACCACCGAACACATCGAGGTCGTAAAGGCACAGCACGGAGACGGGGTGCCGCTGGACGAAGCGGTTGAGCTCTGACTCATAGCTCATGAACTCGCCGATCGTGCCCTCCAGCGCGCTGAGCATCCAGGTCGATTCACCAGTGACCCTGACTGCGTCGAACGACCCGCCGCCGAGCGCGGTCGTGACGGCATCGCTCAAGAAGGCGAGCATCTGGACCGAGGAGAACTCGACGGAGCGCAGGTAGGTCTCCCACGGCGTCAAGATGTCCAGCGGCGCGGGATGGACGGCAGTTCGAACCGATCGGTCACCCAGGTGGGCGCGGATCACCTGGTGCTCGTCCTCGTCGAGGATGCAGATGCACTTGTCTCCCGCGGCCAGCCCGCGGCGCAGGAACTCCACCACGATCTCGTCGCGGGCATCGGCGCCGAGGTACAGCGCGCAGACGTGCTCGCCCGGGTGCAGCTCGATCCCGCCGGGGTCGGTTGCGGTCTGCGCGCTCACGGCCGTCCCCGTTCAGTGGCCCTCGAGACATGGACACACAGGTCCGCTCGATCGATGCCGTTGACGACGAGGTCGAGAGAGTTCGACACGAACGTGCGGCCCCCCTTTTGTGACACCGCGGTCGCCAGCGTGAACCTGCGGATTTCCGCAGTCTAGGCACGAAACCTCGCCGGCAGCCCTTCAGTCGATCGTTCACCTCGCCCTCCGGGGACGAAAACGCCGACCCGATTCGTCCCCTGGCCGCGGCGCACGCCACCGTCCCTGCGCATTTCTGCCCCGACGGGCCGACGGCGCGCCGGCGTTCTCGCCCGGCGAGGGCGTGGTTCTGCTCCCTGCACTCGCGCACTCTGAAGTCATGACGTGCTCGCCTCCCATCGCCGACGTCGCCGATTCGGCCGTCGACCGGGCGCAGCTGCACCTCGCCCTCGCCTCGGTCTCATACATGAGCGGGCAGGTCGCCGACATCCTCGTTGACGAGGCGTTCGCCGACGAGGCGGTGCGCCGGCTGGGCGCGGGCGGCATCCCCCGTAACCCGAGAACAGGAGAGAAGGAGAAGCACCATGGCCAAAGCGGTCGGTATCGATCTGGGAACGACGAACTCGGTGATCGCCACCGTCGAGGGCGGCCAGCCCACAGTCGTCCCCAACGCCGAGGGAGCCCGTACCACGCCGTCGGTCGTCGCCTTCACCGAGCAGGGTGAGCGGTTGGTCGGCCAGCTCGCCAAGCGGCAGGCGATCATGAACCCTAAGGGGACGATCTCGTCGGCCAAGCGGTTCATCGGTCGTCGCTACAGCGAGGTCACGAGCGAGCTCAACGCCGTGACGTTCGAGGTCGTCGAGGGGCCCGACGGGGTCGCCCGCTTCGACGTTCGGGGCAAGCCGTACGCGCCCGAGGAGATCTCGGCGCTGGTGCTGCGCAAGCTCGCCGAGGACGCCGGCAAGTTTCTCGGCGAGAAGGTCACCGAGGCGGTGATCACTGTGCCGGCGTACTTCAACGACGCCCAACGGCAGGCGACCAAGGATGCCGGGAAGATCGCCGGTCTTGAGGTGCTGCGCATCATCAACGAGCCGACGGCTGCCGCGCTGGCCTACGGCCTCGACAAGAAGTCGAACGAGACCGTGCTCGTATTCGATCTGGGTGGCGGCACCTTCGATGTCAGCATCCTCGACGTCGGCGACGGAGTCGTCGAGGTGCGCGCCTCGTCGGGCGACACCCATCTCGGCGGCGACGACTTCGATCGTCGGCTCGTCGATCACCTCGCCGACGAGTTCCAGAAGGACAACGGCGTCGACCTGCGCAAGGATCCGCAGGCCCTGCAGCGGCTGTTCGAGGCGGCCGAGCGGGCCAAGGTGGAGCTGTCGTCGGTGACCCAGACCCAGGTGAACCTGCCGTTCATCACGGCGGACGCCAGCGGGCCGAAGCACCTCGTCACGACGATCATGCGCTCGACGTTCGAGTCGATCACCGCCGATTTGATCGAGCGCTGCCTCGGGCCCGTTGAGCAGGCGATGGCCGACGCCAAGGTCACCGCCAACGACATCGACGAGGTCATCCTCGTTGGCGGCTCGACCCGCATCCCCGCCGTCCAGAACCTCGTCCGGCGGCTCACCGGGGGCAAGGACCCGAACATGACGGTGAACCCCGACGAGGTCGTCGCCATCGGCGCAGCGATCCAGGCCGCTGTCATCAAGGGTGAGGTCAAGGACGTCCTGTTGCTGGACGTCACCCCGCTCTCGCTCGGCGTGGAGACGCTCGGCGGGGTGATGACGAAAGTCATCGAGCGCAACACCACGATCCCCGCCCGGCGCACCGAGACGTTCAGCACGGCGGAGGACAACCAATCGGCCGTGGACATCGTCGTGCTCCAGGGCGAACGGGAACGCGCCGCCGATAACCGTGTCCTCGGACGCTTTCGACTGGAGGGCATCCGCCCCGCTCCCCGCGGGGTGCCGCAGATCGAGGTCACCTACGACATCGACGCCAACGGCATCCTCAACGTCACCGCACGCGACAAGGACACCGGTGCGGAGCAGGCGATCACGATCAGCCAGAGCTCGAACCTCGACCAGAGCGAGGTCGAGCGGATGGTCGCCGACGCCGAGGCCCACCGGGCCGAGGACGCCCGGATCCGCGCAGAGGTCGACGCCCGCAACGAGCTCGACGCGGTCGTGCACCAGGTCGAGCGGCGGCTGGCGGAGCTTGGTGACCAGGTACCGGTCCACGAGAAGGCGCGCGCCGAGAACCTCATGGAAGACGCCCGCAAGGCCATCCAGGAGCAGGCACCGCTCGACCGTCTGCGCTCGTTGAGCGCGGAGCTGCAGCAGGTGTTCCACGGGCTCGGCGCCAGCCGGGAGGCCGGCGGCCCGCCACCGACGGAGCCGTCTGCAGCCGATGACGATGACGTCATCGACGCCGACTTCACCGTGTCGTCGTGAGGAGACCGTGATGGCGAGCTCTTTCGCCGAACGCCAGCCTGACGGCCTCGAGCCGGCCGGCGGCGAGTCCCCCTCGCCCCCGGCCGCTGAGGCCCGCGCCCAACCGGCGGCGCCAGCGGAGAGCGACGAGCGGCTGCTGCGGGCGATGGCGGACCTGGACAACCTGCGCAAGCGGTTCCACCGCGAGGTCGTGCGGGAACGAGAGGCCGAGCGGTCCCGGGTCGCAGTCGAGTGGTTGCCCGTTGTCGACGATCTGGACCGAGCGCTCGAGCACGTCCTCGACGATGAGCAGGATGGTCTGGCCGCCGGTGTGCGCGTCGTGCGCGATCACGCGCTCGACGTCCTCGCCCGGCTCGGGTTCCCTCGCTTCGAGGACGTCGGCGAGCGCTTCGACCCCGCCCGGCACGAGGCCGTCGGTGCGATCGAGGCCGACGCCCCGCCAGGCACCATCGTCGCCGTCGTGCGGCCCGGATACGGCACGCCGGAGGTGATCCTGCGCCCGGCCGCGGTCGTTGTGGCGAGGTCCTGATGGCCCGCCGGGACTTCTACGAGGTGCTGGGAGTCGGCCGCGACGCGTCTGCCGACGACATCCAGAGCGCGTACCGCAAGCTGGCCCGCACCTATCACCCCGACGTCAACAAGGAACCGGGTGCCGAGGACCGCTTCAAGGAGGTGTCCGAGGCCTACGACGTGCTGTCCGATCCCGAACTGCGCCGCCGCTACGACGCGTTCGGCCACGACTTCCGGCAGGTGCCCGAGGGGGTCGATCCGCAGACCTGGGCGCGCGCCCAGGCCGGGGCCTCCCGCTCTGGCGCGAGAGGAACGAGGACGGGCACCGCCGAGCCCGGGGAGGAGTGGTTCACGAGCGGGGTGGACTTCGAGGAGCTGTTCGGCGACATGTTCGGCGGCGGCCGGCGACGGTCGTGGGGACCTATCCCGGGCGCCGACCAGGAGGCCGTGCTGACGCTCACGGTGGAGGAGGCCTTCCGCGGCGGGCCGCGGTCGATCACGCTGACCGGCCCCGACGGTCCGCGCAGCTACGACGTGACGATCCCGCCCGGGGTGACGGACGGGCAGCGCATCCGGTTGGCCGGCCAGGGCGGCCAGGGATCGGGGCAGGCGCCGGCGGGCGATCTCTATCTCGTCGTGCGCCTTGCCCCACATCCTCGGTAC
>CAVQTY010000012.1:0-193464 GCA_963716665.1 Ilumatobacteraceae bacterium | reverse complement strand
TGGCTTCTCGCACAAGACGACGACATTGCTCCGATGCCCGGCACCAAGCGGGTCTCGCGCCTCGAAGAGAACGCCGCGGCGGACACCATCGCGCTGACCGCGGGCCAGCTCGCGCGACCGCCCGTGGGCGACCGCCGTCCAGTCTCATCGTCAGCAACCCGATCATCGCGTTCACCATGATGCGCGACGACCTGATCGGCGGGGCTCTTCGCACCCGTCGAGAACCTGCCCGTCGAGGGAGACGACGGAAACGGGTGCACCGTGGCGTACGTCCTGCCGTCCTCCTCGTCGCCGCAGCGAACCCCTCGCTGCTGCCAACCGCCCGTCAACTCGACAGGAAACTCGGCGCCCTCATCAATGGCGCCACAGGCGTGGCGAACCCATCCGCAACCAGTCCATCAACGAAACCCCGATTGGAGACAACCATGCACAACCACACGTTGGAGCCGGCAGCACGACAGTTCGCCGACGCCACCGCACAGCCCCCGTTCCTGTACGAACTCGGACCTGACGCTGCCCGCAAGGTCCTCGACGACCTCCAAGCCGCGCCGATCGCGAAGCCCGACGTCGACGAGACATGGATCACCGTGCCGGCAGAGGTCGGCGACGTCGCCGTCCGCATCGTCAAGCCCCTCGGTGCAACCGGCCCCCTACCAACCGTGCTCTATGTGCACGGCGGCGGCTGGATCCTCGGCAACGCCGGCACCCACGATCGCCTCGTGCGCGAGCTGGCGGTCGGAACGAACGCCGCGGTCGTGTTCGTGGAGTACGACCGGTCCCCGGAAGCGCAGTACCCGGTCGCGATCGAACAGGCCTACGCCACCGCGCGCTGGATCACCAAGAACGGCCACGCTCACGGCCTCGACGCGTCACGTCTGGCGGTTGCCGGCGACTCCGTCGGCGGCAACATGACCGCGGTGCTCGCGATCCTCGCCAAGCAGCGCGGCGACGTCACCTTCGTACACCAGTCCATGTACTACCCGGTCACCGACGCCGCCCAGGACACCGACAGCTACATCGAGTTCGCCGACGGCCCGTTCCTCACCGCCAAAGCCATGGCGTGGTTCTGGGACGCCTACTGCCCCGACGAGGCAAGACGATCGGAGATCACCGCGTCGCCGCTGCGCGCCAGCCTCGACGACCTGGCCGGCCTGCCTGAGGCGTTTTTGATCGTCGACGAGAACGACGTCCTGCGCGACGAGGGCGAGGCATACGCCCGCAAGCTCACCGAGGCCGGCGTGCGTACGACCAGCGTCCGCTTCAACGGCGCCATCCACGACCTGCTCATGCTCAACCCTCTCCGTGACACGGCCGCGACCACCGCCGCGCTCGAGCAAGCGATCCACGTCCTGCGCAAGGCCCTCGGCAGCAACCAGGCGACAGCTCAGTAGAGCAGCGCTCGTCGACGCGAAGGAAGGTCCACAGCCCATGGCTCAACTGCTCTACCGTCTCGGCCACTGGTGCGTGCGACGCCGACGCGTCGTGGTCGTCTTCTGGGTCCTCCTGGTCGGCGGCATCGGCACCTGGTCCAATGCCGCCGGCGGCAAGACCACCGACACGATCTCCATCCCGGGCACCGAGTCCCAAGAAGCTCAAGACCTGTTGTTGGAGCGATTTCCGACGCAATCCGGAACGACAATACGCATTGCCGCCGAAGCGCCCGAGGGGCGAACACTCGCTGACTTCACCGACGACGAGGAGCTCAGGGCCGGTCTCCGGCAACTCTTCTTGCTACCCGACGTCGTACCGCCCGCCGATCCGATGTCGTCCGTGACGACCTCGCCCGACGGACGAATCGCCTTCATCGAAGTCCGCTTCAGCAAGGCGGCGGTCGACCTCGACGAGGAACAGATCCGCACGGTCATCGAGGCCACCCGTGAAGCGACGCCCGCGGCACTGACGGTCGCGTTCAGTGGTGACGCGGTGAGCAAAGCGGTCGAGGAGCCGGAAACGCCCGCCGAGTTGATCGGGTTCGCCGTCGCCATCATCGTGCTGTTGATCGCGTTTGGTTCCGTCATCGCGGCCGGTCTGCCACTGCTCACCGCCCTCGTCGGCGTTCTGATCACGGTCCTCGGCATCACGCTCGTCTCGGCGTTCACTGATTTGACCAGCACCGCACCGACGCTGGCGATCATGATCGGACTCGCCGTCGGCATCGACTACGCGCTGTTCATCGTGACTCGTCACCGCGCTTTCCACGCTGCCGGACTCTCCCCAGAGGAATCCGCGGCACGCGCCAACGCCACGTCCGGTGGAGCGGTCGTCTTCGCTGGCGGCACCGTGATCATCGCCCTTGCCGGATTGTTCATCACCGGCATCCCCTTTCTCGCCGTGATGGGCCTGTGCGCAGCCGCATCCGTCGCCGTCTCCGTGCTCGTCGCCATCACTCTCGTCCCAGCGTTGCTCGGATTCGCCGGCGACAACATCGACCGCTTGACCATCCCCGGCATCAAGGTCACCACCGGTGAAGGTGTCGCGATCGAGGAGTCCGTCTCGGGACGGTTCTCCAAGCGGATCACCGACCGGCCCTGGATGTACCTCCTTGGTGGCATCGCCGTCATGCTCGTGCTGGCCGCACCGTTGCTGGCCATCCGTCTCGGCCTTCCCGACGACGGATCCAAGTCGCCCGAGACCACACGAGCGCGAGGCGTACGACATCCTCGCCCAGGGTTTCGGGTCGGGATTCAACGGCCCCCTGGCTGTCGTCGCCGACCTCCGTGGAGTCGACGACCCGTCTGCCGCACTGATGGCGATCAGCTCGGTCGCCGAAGCGGACCCCGATGTCGCACTCGTCGGTCAGCCGATCACCAACGCAGATGGTGACACCGCGATCGTGACCGTCATCCCGAGGTCGGGTCCAGCGAGCAGCGAGACCGAAGACCTCGTCCACCGTCTCCGCGAGGGGTTCTCGACCAGTTCCGTGAGCGACACAGGAGTGAGCACCTATGTGGCTGGCAACACGGCATCGAACATCGACATCTCGGACAAGCTCAGCTCCGCGCTTCCCAAGTACATGGCATTCGTCATCCTGCTCACGATGCTGCTGCTGATGGTCGTCTTTCGATCCATCCTCATACCAATCAAGGCAGCTATCGCCATCCTGCTGTCCATAGGTGGGGCCCTCGGCGTCACTGTCGCCATCTTCCAGTGGGGCTGGCTCTCCGGCTTGATCGGAGTCGACACCAACGTCCCCATCGTCAGCTTCATCCCGACGATCATGTTCGGCGTCCTGTTTGGGCTCTCCATGGACTACGAGGTCTTCATCCTCTCTCGCATCAGGGAGGAGTACTCCCACACGGGCGACCCACACGGCGCCGTCCTCAACGGGCTCGCGATGTCCGCCCGGGTGATCACTGCTGCCGCCATGATCATGATCGCTGTCTTCGGAGCGTTCGTGCTCGGCGACGACGTCATCATCAAGATGTTCGGCATCGGACTCGCCGTGGCCGTGTTGCTCGACGCCACCGTCGTGCGCATGGTCATCGTCCCGGCTGTCATGACGCTCTTCGACCGGAGAGCCTGGTGGCTCCCAGGGCCCCTGCGGAAGATGCCCGACCTCGATGTCGAAGGCGCACGACTCCTCGAGCACCTCGCGGACCTGGAGGCACGGACCTCCACCATCTCGGATGATGCAGTTCCAGTGCCGCAGCCGACCTGCCCCCGTCCTCTCACAGAAGCGGAGGCGCCCCATGACCGACATCGACAACATGAACAACTGGAACGCGCAGATCATCGCTGAGTTCCGCGCCAACGGCGGCGAAGTCGCCTCGCTCGGCGTCATCCCGATCGTCATCCTGCACAGCAAAGGCGCCAAGTCGGGTCTGGAGCGGGAGAACCCCCTGGTGCCGTTGATCGACGGAGACGCCCTGTACCTGTTCGCCTCCAAGGCCGACGGAGGCGTCCATACACGTCGAGCTCACGACTGGAGAACCCCATGCAGTACCGAAACCTGGGCCGAACAGGCATCAAGGTCAGCCCATATGCGCTCGGCGCGCTCATGTTCGCCACACAGGTCGGCAACACCGACCCCGAGGACTCGATCCGGATCATCCACAAGGCGCTCGACGCGGGCATCAACCTCGTCGACACCGCTGACTCGTACGGGGACTCGGAGGAGGTCGTCGGTCGGGCACTCGAGGGCCGCCGTGACGACGTGGTCCTCACGACGCACCTCGTCAGTGTGCGCTAATGACCATTGGAAGGACGATGTGCGGCGCGTCGCGATGACACGCAGGATGACTAGTCAGACCGGCGGCTGCCGTGCCGAACGTGCGCGGTCGCCCCTGGTGTCGACGCCGCGTCGCTACTGACCAGATTTCGAGCGTCGTCGACACCTGGGTGATCGTCCGGCTCGACCACAGCCGGGGGCTGGCGACGAGCGCGTGTTCCGCCGATCCGTTCGAGATCGGCCTCCGAGAAGGCGATGTCACGGGGACAGGCGCTCGAACGTGGAACCGGACTTCGCTGATACAGGCCGCGCTCGCACCGAGCACGCCATCGCTACGCGCTGGGCCTCGGATCCGAGGGTCGCTCACCGTCGACCCTCACGCTCGAGGGTTCTCCAAGCGATGCCAGGCAAGTTGTTCAGGGTCCGGACCGATGCGTCCGGCGCCATGCGCCGGGAGGGAGCGGTTCGAAGCGGCGAAATGCGCGGCTGAGCGCTGTGTCGCTGTCGTATCCCACGCCCACGGCGATCTCTGTCAGCGGTAGGTCTGTGTCGCGTAGGAGCGTTTTCGCCCGATATACCCGCCAGCACGTTAGGTAGGTGAGCGGACTGTCGCCCGTGACGGCCTTGAAGAGCGCCGCGAAGGCCGACCGCGACATCGCCGCGACTCGCGCCAGTTCGGCCACAGTCCATGGATGCGCAAGGTCGGAGTGCATGGCCCCCATCGCGGCGGCCAGCGGACGGACCTTGAGGGCGGCGACCCACCCGATGCCGGTCCCCTGCTCAGAGTTACACCAGGCACGCAGCGCCTGCACGAACAATACGTCGGCGAGCCGGTCGACGATCGAGTCGACGCCCATGCCGGCGGTGGCGATCTCGGAGTCGATCAGGTCGAGCGTCGCCCGTAGCGCGTGCGCGTCCGGCTCGTCGAGCTGACCCCGCTTGGGGGGCTCGTCCCAGCGCTTCGCGACGGCGGAACCTTCGTCCGGACCACGCCCGAGCTCCCGGCCCCAGAACGCGGCATCAGATACCGCGTCACCCACGTCGGGCCCGATGGGGCGATGTTGCACACGCTGTCCGACCTTGCCGCGGCTGGCGAACTCGCCCTGCGGGTCGCCGATACATACCCGCTCGCCGACGTCGCTGCGGCCCACGCGCGGCTCGCCAAAGGTGACTTCCGCGGCCGGATCGTGCTCACGGTGCCGTGATGGGCGACGAGCGGCTTATCCAGCAGGTCCTCGCCCGGTACGCCCGCGCCGTCGACCGCCGCGACGCCGATGCCGTAGCAGCCCTGTACACACCGGACGGCATCGAGCGCCTGAGCTGGCACGATCGCGGGACGCGCACGGTGATGGCGACATTCCAAGGGCAGGCCGAGATTCGTTACGCGGTGTCGACCTTCCTTGCGCCGCATGCGCCGCACGCCTGGGCTCACCACATGACATTCGACCCGATCGTCACAATCACCGGCGACACAGCGACGCTCGACGCACAATTCGTCGTGGTCGAGGTCGACGGCGCAACGCGCACGATCACCCCGGCACACGCCGGTTACTACGAACTGAAGCTTCGCCGCCACGACGGCGAGTGGCGGATCGTCGAGAACGACACCATTCTCGACCTTGCGCCCGCGCGGCTTGACGCCTCCCGAGGCGTCCTTCAAGTGCCGATAGGCCCGCAGCGGTTGCTCGCGATCGCGAGCAGGTCGTCCACGACCCGTGGTGGCTCGTCCGCCCATATCGACGGTGATGGAGCCCGGCGCCGACACCCGCCGGGAGCTCGACGGCGGCACCGATTGGACCGTTGCGTGCCAGCCCTCGGCGGCGGTTACGCGACCGAACGCGCAAGGAACCCGTCGGGACCGCTGCCGACCTGGCAATCTGACCTGCACTGAGCGCCGGCCCCGATGAGACCAGCCGACCCCCGGCTCGAACTCGGGCACCGTCGTTGGTAAGGAATGCGACCTTGGCCCGGACGTACTCCTTACCCACCATGCGTCCTGCACTGCCGCTCGGGGTCACCGGCGCGCAGGGCGGCGTGGATGCGGGTCCG
This sequence comes from Ilumatobacteraceae bacterium, assembly GCA_963716665.1. Lineage (GTDB taxonomy): Bacteria > Actinomycetota > Acidimicrobiia > Acidimicrobiales > Ilumatobacteraceae > Desertimonas. The sequence continues at coordinate 187,247 of CAVQTY010000012.1, read as the reverse complement.
GCCGCGATCGCCGCGAACCTGACGCCCACCGTCGTCCTGGGACGATGTCGCGACGAACCGCGTCGAATGTTGTCGTCCGTCGAAGCGGACTGATCACACGCGGGCGGGGCGACGGGCACCTGTGGTGGGCCGAGAATACGATCTCGCCGTGTCCCTCAATTCACCGTCTGTCTCTCGCAACATCAAGCCGCACCAGATGGCCATCTTGATGCCCAGCGACGTGTCTAGCCGCGTCGGATTCTTCGATCGGTTTGCCGGTCTGACGGCGCAGATCGCGAGCCGAGCACCGTTCTTCGCGTTCTGCTTGCTGCTCGTGCTGGTGTGGTTGATTCAAGGTGGCGTCACCATCATCGCTCACGGATCGTTCTCGGCGTTCCTCGACGGGCAGTATCAACTCGAGATCAACACCACGACCACAATCATTACCTTCCTCATGGTTGCACTCCTTCAGAACAGTCAGACGCGTAGCGACCATGCAATTCAACACAAACTCAACGCGATCGCCGACGGAATCGCGGATCTCATGGAACACCTGTCGGAGAGGCATGCCGACGACGACCTCCGCAACGACATCCGAGAACTCCGGCTCGCTGTTGGACTCGAACTCATCGAAAGTACGAGCGGAGACAGGGCTACACGCCAGTATGCGCATCGATCCTCTGCCGACGACGAGCCGAGATCAGATCCCATCACACCTCCGGCACACGGGCGAAAGGGCCGATGACATCACGATGCTGCTCGGAGGGGTACCCCCCATTGCTGTATTGCCGAGGACCTCGATTCGGGAACCGGTACAGGCGATCGCAAGTCGCTCAGGGCTCGCGCGGCCGGCCGGCCACGACCGGGCGCTTGAGCAAGACCGCGAAGCTGCCGTCACGCAATGGGGTCATGCCGACGGCTTCCCAGCCGATGTCTCCCTCGCTATTGAGCAGCAGCACCGCCGACGACTCGCCTTGCGCCACCCTCGCCGGCTCGAACTCGGGCAGGGACACGATCAGGTACTCCCAGGCAATCATGACGCGCACGCCAACGTCGGACACTCTTCGGCGATTCGCAGGAGGGCCAGCACACGTGCCGGCTGCCCGGTTTGATTGCGCAGCGAAAGCGACCCACCTCGTTGCTCGAGGACAGGACGAGCCGCGACCAGACCCACGTATCCACAACAGTCCGTGAAGGCAGTCCCCGCCAGGTCGACCAACCCGTCGATGTGGTCACCGTCCAGGCAGGCTCGGCTGGCCAGGTCGCGGGTGAGCGGCTCGAGCTGACCGGCGAGACGGACCACACCGCACACACCGTCCGTGGAGTAACCGACGATGAACCCCAGGTCGCCTGGATCAACCATCGGCGAAGGCGGCCAAGAAGTTTGCCACCAGGTCAGGTGTCAGCATGTTGAACTCCCTTGGGAGGCGCGGGCGCAACCAGGGTCCGGAGCAACTGAGAGTGACACTTCGCCCGTGAGGTGACGGTACACCCGTCGCGGGCGCGACAACAGCCTCCGGTTCATTCGCGGTTCATTCGCAGCCAACGGAGGCGGCGACCAGCGCGGTCTACCCATCGGACGAGGGCAAGGGGCTGCCCCACCGCGGGCCAGACACTGCAGTGGGAGGTCAACGACGTCTTCACCGTCCCCGGTTGGATCGGACACCAACACGAGATCGAGGCACCGGCGTCGTCACGCCGGGCTTCCACATCCGCTCCCTGTCCGAAGGCTCGTTGCCGGCCAACGTCGCGTCAGTGCTACCGGCCAGAACACGTGCCGCGACGATCAGGCCGGCTCGCCAGCCCGGAGCGCGACCGCCTGCTGGAGGCTGGAGCTGCGAGGTGTCGAGTCGGCTGCGAGCGAGCAGCCACGCCGTGACTGAGTTCGAGTTCCACATCTCGCCGGCGCCGAACTCCTCACGGCCCCACACGACCGTTGGAACGGACGGGACGAACTCCAAGAGTCGCTCCGCGCCGGCGACACTGACGACGATGGTGGACGTGGCGTCGGGCGCGTCCGGGATGACGCCGTTCCTCCAGCGGCGGATCTCGTATCGGAACAGTCGGAACCTCCCCGCCCACCTCATGCCGACCGGGCCTTCTGCGACGACGCCTCGTCGTTGCCCGTCTGTGTCGGGGACGGGAGCCATCTCGATGACGAACCGGCCGGCGGGGACATCGATCTCCAAAGCGGTGTGGTAGAGCGCGTCCGTGCTGCGTCGTTGGAAGACGGCGGACAGCGCCTCGAAGACGTGGCCGCTGGCTCGGACCACATGATGGCCGGCGCCGAGCGGAAGCCAGGAGAGGGTCACGGTGCCCACCGCGACGTCGGCCGTGACGTGGCCGGTACCGTCGCCCTCGGATCGTCTCGACGTCCCGTGACCGGTCCCACGCGGACCGGTCAGGGGTCGGTGGAGCCAGCGCGTGGATCCCCGGAGTCTCACGATCGACTGAGTCAGTTGCTCGAAGCCGGCGGTTCCAGACAGGAACGAGCTTGCTGGCTGGGCGGGCGGGCGTCGTCGACGACGTTGAATCGGCGACCGGAGATTTCGACGGGTTCGATCCGCACGAAACGGGGCTTGGGTGCGACTTGCCACGAGAACAGCGGCAACTCGACGGCGTCGAACAGGTCGTGCATTTGCTTGATTTCGACGGCCTGTCCTTTGACGACGACGCTCCAGGCTTCGCCTCTGGCCTGATCGTAGCCGTCGACTTCGAACGCGACCCCACGTCCGAGGACGGCGGCGGCCAGTTTCGTGCCTTCGGCTGTGCGGAACACGATGCAGCCACGGTCGACGATGTAGTTGATCGGGAAGATGTCAGGGTGGTCGGTGATGGAGATAGCGAGTCGGCCCACGACGCTCGAGCGAAGAAGTTCGAGGCTTTCGTTCGTCGCCAGCACCGTCATGCCGAAGCGGTCGGTGGTTGTGGTCATGTCTCGATCATCGGGCCGCGATCGGTGTCGGGCCAGAGGCCAACGTCACTTCAGCGCCGTGGTCGACGGGCGAGCCTGGTCGAGCAGGTCGTCGATGCCCGACTCGGTCGATCGGCAGAGACGCGCCACGTCGTCGGCGACGGTGTCGTACTCGCCGGTGATTCCGAAGCTGACACTGCCGTCGTAGGTCAAGATCGCCACCCCGATGCGGACGCCTTGGGCGATCGGAACGAACGGTTGGTAGGCGACCATTCGGCGACCGGCGGCATTACAGGGTGTGGTCGGAGCCGCGGACGTTGGTGGTGACCGTGCCGACGGCACGCTTGGGGGAACTGCCGGCCGATGATGGTGGCGGCCCGCAGCGCGAGCGCGAGGACGGATGGCGGCGTGAGACCGGAGAGCGCGGCGAGGGTCTGTCCGATGTCGGCGTGGTCGGACGCCTTGAGGTGTTCCATCTGATCGCGCATCGAGGCGAGACGTTCGAGCGGGTCGGCGATCCCGATCGGGAGCTCGGCGATGATCGCCGTGACCTGGTTATTGGGCGCGCCGTCGCCGTCGGCCCGCACCGATACCGGTACGAGGGTGTGCGCAGCACGGCGTGGTCGGGGTCTTCGTCGAGATCGGCGAGCAGATCGCGGAACGCGCCGGCGATGACGGCGAGCATGACGTCGTTGACGGTGCCGCCGAACGCTCGCTTGATCGTCTTGATCTCGGCCAGGTCGGCGTGAGCGGCGGACCAGCGGCGGTGCGGACCGATGCCGCCCTGGATCGACGACACCGACTGCGGTGTGATGTAGTGACCGAACCACCGCAATCCGTCGAACGTCGTGCGGATCTGGGCGGCCAACCGAGTGGGCGTCGGCACCAGCGAGCCAAGGTCTCGGGCCCTTGCCGGCCAGCTGACGAACAGTCGACCCAATGACTCGGCGACAAGCATGAGGTCGGTCGGACTCGTGGGCCGGAACCCACGTGTCCGGCTCCGGTCGGGCGGCGTCGGGGTGGGCTTCGAGCAGGGTGGTCATCAAGTCGGCGCCCGACACGCCGTCGACCATGCAGTGGTGCACCTTGAACACGAGTGCCCATCGATCGTCGGGCAGGCCGCCGATCATCCACGCCCTCCCACTACGGCCGATGTCGGTCAAGTTCCTGCGACATCACGCGTCCGATCACCGTGTCGAGATCGGCGAGGGATGCCGATGCCGGGAGCGCGGTGTGGCGGACGTGGTCCACGAGGTCGAACGCACCGTCGTCGACCTATACCGGGAGCCCGACGTCGCCGGGCACGAAGCGCAACTTCTGTCGGTAGCGAGGGATCAACGGCAGCTTGCCGGCGATCAACGCGAGGATCTTGTCGAAGCCGGGCGGGGGACCGTCGAAGATCGAGCATGACCCGATGAAGGCCCATTTCGTGCGAGTCAGCGCCGACGAGGTGTCGGGCCGTCGATTCCGTGCCCCCGTACGCCGGGCGTTCGGGTTCCGCCGAGAGCCGCCACCGTGACCAGGCTCGCCAGTCGATCGGTCCCGTCGCGGACGAGCCCGGCCGTTGGCCGGGCTCGTCCGTGGGTCCGTGCTGCGGGGTCAGGCGGTCTTGGGGGTGCGGCGGTGGTGGACTACGCCGAGGGCGACCAGGATGGCCATCAGGCCGGCGGCGATGAAGGCGCCGATGGCGGCGATCCCGGCGATCATGCCGACGGTGGACCAGGCGTAGGCCGACAGGAGCAGGCCGCGCAATGTCTCGCCCTTGAACAGGCTGTTGCGTTGTGCGCTGATGACGTCGGCCTCGGCCTGCAAGCTGTCGATCTGGGCCTGTGGCTCGCCGGCATCGACCGCCGCGGTGACGTCGTCCTTGGCGGCGCTCTCGGTGGCGCCGAGATCGGCGTAGGTGGCGCCGTCGGCGATCCCGGCCAGATGACCGTTGATGAAGCTGGCATAGGCCTCGGCCTCGTTGCCGGTGTCGACCTGCTGATCGGCGAACTGGACGAGGTCGTCGCGGCCTTCAGCCGTCAGGTCGGCGGCGGACGGGAAGGAGACGTTCTGCGACGACAGCTCGTCGCCCACGTAGTCGCTGGAGAAGTTGTGGCCCCACATCAACAGTCCGCCGGCGACCGCGAACGTCGCAGTGGCGACGATGCCGAAGCCGATGAGCACGCTGTCGATGGTGCGTCGCTTGAGAGCAACCACCGGTTCCGGGACGACGACCTCGTCGACGGGCTCAGTGGGACAGGGCCGTTCAGTGGGACGGGGCCGTTCGATGGTTGCGGTGCTCATGGTGTTCCTCCGGGTGGTCAGATCTCTCACCACGACGGTACGAAACGCGCAGCGAGCTGGTCAGAGGACGCAGACCACTGTCGATGTGACCTTGTGCTCTGCTCGAGCGGCGTCAGGTGCCGGGTCGGCGGGTTCGCCGTTCGGCGAGCCGGGCGGCGTACACCGCGGCCTGCGTCCGGTGCGTCATCCCGAGCTTGCCGAGCAGGTTCGAGACGTAGTTCTTCACCGTCTTCTCGGCGAGGAACATCGCACCGGCGATCTCGCGGTTCGTGAGGCCATCGGCGAGGTGTCCGAGGATGGCCGTCTCCTGCGGCGACAACGTCGCCGTCAGCGCGTCCTGCGGCGGGTTGCGGATGCGCTCGAGGACGCGGGCCGTGGCCAACGGGTCGAGCAACGACCGGCCGGCGGCGACGCTGCGAACGCTGTCGATGAGCTCGGCGCCGCGCACCTCCTTCAACACGTAGCCAGAAGCGCCGGCCATGACGGCGTCGAACAACGCTTCGTCGTCGTTGAACGACGTCAACATCAGGCAGCGCAACTCGGGAAGCAACGACCGCAGATCGCGGCAGACCTCGATCCCGCTGCCGTCGGGCAGGCGGACATCGAGCACGGCGACGTCCGGCGCCGTCGCCGGCACCCGCTGGACCGCTTCGGCAGCCGTCCCGGCCTCGCCGACGACCTCGAGATCATCGGCGGTCTCCAGGAGGTCTCGTACTCCTCGCCGGACCACTTCGTGGTCGTCGAGGAGGAACACCCGGATCACGAGGAGACTCGTGTTCCCCGAGATGTCGTGGCTGTCATCGCCTCGGACGCTAGTGCTGGCGGGTCGTAGCATTCGGTGGTGCCCAACCGCTTCGAGTTCGCCGGCGCGAAGCAGCTGTTGCGGTTGCTCGACGCGGTGATGGCGATCGGATCCGAGCAGTCCCTCGCCGACGCGTTGCGGCGCATCACCGAGGTCGGCGCGGAGCTGGTCGACGCCAGCTACGCGGCGTTGGGGGTGCTGGACGAGTCGGGGTCCCGGCTGGGGGAGTTCATCACGGTCGGCTTCAGCGAGGACGAGACGGCCCGCATCGGAGCCCGTCCCGAGGGCCACGGCATCCTCGGGCTGCTGATCCTCGACCCGCAACCACTGCGCCTCCCCGATCTGCACGCCCATCCCGACAGCTTCGGGTTCCCGCCCGGCCACCCGCCGATGACGTCGTTCCTGGGCGTGCCGATCCGGCTCCGCGGCGTCGTCTACGGCAACCTCTACCTCACCGACAAAGCCGACGGCCAGGTGTTCACCGACGTCGATCAGGAGCTCGCGGTCGGGTTGGCCGCCGCGGCGGGTCTGGCCATCGAGAACGCCCGCCTCCACGAGCAGACCCGCACCGCCGGGCTGCTCGATGAACGCGAACGGATCGCCCGTGACCTGCACGACGATGTCATCCAACGACTCTTCGCGACCGGGCTGTCGCTGCAGGCCGCCGCGCACGCCCTGCACGACCCGGCAGCCGTCGCCCGCATCACGGGCGCGGTGGAGGATCTGAACGTGTCGATCCGCCAGATCCGCTCCACGATCTTCGAGCTCAACCAGCGACGATCCTCCGAGGTCAGCCTGCGCGGCGACATCATCGCCGTCTGCGACGAAGCGGCCACCACGCTCGGGTTCCAACCGCGCTACGACATCACGGGTCCGATCGACAGCAGCGTCATCGAGCCGACACGCAGCCACCTGCTGCTCTGCCTACGCGAGGCGCTGTCCAACGTCGCCCGCCACGCTGATGCTTCGGCCGTCCAGATCGATCTCAGCGTCGGCCACGGTCGCCTCCGCCTCCACGTCGTCGACGACGGCGTCGGGTATCGACCGACACCCGGGCGACCGTCGAGCGGACTCGACAACATGCGCGTCAGAGCCACCGCGCTGGGAGGAATGTTCTCCATCGAACACCGCGCCGAGGGCGGCACCGTCACGACGTGGGACGTCCCTCTCGACACCTGACCAGCGTCGTCCCGCAGGCACGTTGGGACGCATGGCCCTACGCAGAGCGTGTTCGCCGCGCCATCGTGAGTGTCGTGAGTGCGCGATCCTCCAGCGAAGCAACCGTCGCCACGCCAGCGCGGGATCGACTCGTCGTCGGCTTCGACGCGTCGAGCGCCGCCGGTCCGACAGTCGCGTGGGCTCGCGCCGAGGCCGCCGCCAGGGCGGTCTCGTTGCGCATCGTGTCATTCGCGGTCCGGGGGCCCGCAGACGGCACCGAACACATCCAGCACAGCGACACCCTCGTGAGCTACGCAGCGGACGCAGATCTCGTCGTCGTCGGCGCGTCGACGTCCGGCGACACGACCGGCTGGCTCCGACGCTGCGTTGCTGACGGGGCGTCCCGAAGGAGTGCATGTCCTCTGGTCGTCGTGCGCGGCGACACCCGCCAGCCGCTGCAGCGGATCGTGGTCGGCATCGACAACCTCTCCGGGGCCGAAGCTGCCCTCGATTGGGCCGCTGACGAGGCGCGTCTCCACATCGCCGAACTGGTTGTGGTCCACGCCTGGCAGCGACAGGACGGACCCAGTGCTTCGATCCGCAGCAACGATCTCGCGAGATCTGACGCCCGATGTGTCGTCGATCTCGCCGTGCGCCGGTGCAACCAACGCTCCGGCCGGCGAGCAAGTGGTGAGTTGATCGAGGGTGACGCCGCGACGGTGCTGGCGGCGGCCAGCAGGAACGCCGACCTCATCGTGGTCGGCTCACGGGGTAGCAGCGGTTTCAGAACGATGCTGTTCGGCTCAGTGACCCTGCTCCTCGTCGACTGCGCCGTCTGCCCGGTCGCGGTGATCCCACCGCAGCTCCGATCGCCGAATGCGGATCCCAGACTGAAACCGGACCCCGAACGCTCGACGCGGGTCTCCAGACCCTCGGCAGGGTCGTCGGCCGGGCCGATGATCAAGTCATGAGCGCGCACATCACGGTCGGCGTTCCTTGGCGGCGCTCTCGGTGGCGCCGAGATCGGCGTAGGTGGCGCCGTCGGCGATCCCGGCCAGATGACCGTTGATGAAGCTGGCATAGGCCTCGGCCTCGTTGCCGGTGTCGACCTGCTGATCGGCGAACTGGACGAGGTCGTCGCGGCCTTCAGCCGTCAGGTCGGCGGCGGACGGGAAGGAGACGTTCTGCGACGACAGCTCGTCGCCCACGTAGTCGCTGGAGAAGTTGTGGCCCCACATCAACAGTCCGCCGGCGACCGCGAACGTCGCAGTGGCGACGATGCCGAAGCCGATGAGCACGCTGTCGATGGTGCGTCGCTTGAGAGCAACCACCGGTTCCCGGACGACGACCTCGTCGACGGGCTCGGTGGGACGGGGCCGTTCAGTGGGACGGGGCCGTTCGATGGTTGCGGTGCTCATGGTGTTCCTCCGGGTGGTCAGATCTCTCACCACGACGGTACGAAACGCGCAGCGAGCTGGTCAGAGGACGCAGACCACTGTCGATGTGACCTTGTGCTCTGCTCGAGCGGCGTCAGGTGCCGGGTCGGCGGGCTCGCCGTTCGGCGAGCCGGGCGGCGTACACCGCGGCCTGCGTCCGGTGCGTCATCCCGAGCTTTCCGAGCAGGTTCGAGACGTAGTTCTTCACCGTCTTCTCGGCGAGGAACATCGCACCGGCGATCTCGCGGTTCGTGAGGCCATCGGCGAGGTGTCCGAGGATGGCCGTCTCCTGCGGCGACAACGTCGCCGTCAGCGCGTCCTGCGGCGGGTTGCGGATGCGTTCGAGGACGCGGGCCGTGGCCAACGGGTCGAGCAACGACCGGCCGGCGGCGACGCTGCGAACGCTGTCGATGAGCTCGGCGCCGCGCACCTCCTTCAACACGTAGCCAGAAGCGCCGGCCATGACGGCGTCGAACAACGCTTCGTCGTCGTTGAACGACGTCAACATCAGGCAGCGCAACTCGGGCAGCAACGACCGCAGATCGCGGCAGACTTCGATCCCGCTGCCGTCGGGCAGGCGGACATCGAGCACGGCGACGTCCGGTGCCGTCGCCGGCACCCGCTGGACCGCTTCGGCAGCCGTCCCGGCCTCGCCGACGACCTCGAGATCATCGGCGGTCTCCAGGAGGTCTCGTACTCCTCGCCGGACCACTTCGTGGTCGTCGAGGAGGAACACCCGGATCACGAGGAGACTCGTGTTCCCCGAGATGTCGTGGCTGTCATCGCCTCGGACGCTAGTGCTGGCGGGTCGTAGCATTCGGTGGTGCCCAACCGCTTCGAGTTCGCCGGCGCGAAGCAGCTGTTGCGGTTGCTCGACGCGGTGATGGCGATCGGATCCGAGCAGTCCCTCGCCGATGCGTTGCGGCGCATCACCGAGGTCGGCGCGGAGCTGGTCGACGCCAGCTACGCGGCGTTGGGGGTGCTGGACGAGTCGGGGTCCCGGCTGGGGGAGTTCATCACGGTCGGCTTCAGCGAGGACGAGACGGCCCGCATCGGAGCCCGTCCCGAGGGCCACGGCATCCTCGGGCTGCTGATCCTCGACCCGCAACCACTGCGCCTCCCCGATCTGCACGCCCACCCCGACAGCTTCGGGTTCCCGCCCGGCCACCCGCCAATGACGTCGTTCCTGGGCGTGCCGATCCGGCTCCACGGCGTCGTCTACGGCAACCTCTACCTCACCGACAAAGCCGACGGCCAGGTGTTCACCGACGTCGATCAGGAGCTCGCGGTCGGGTTGGCCGCCGCGGCGGGCCTGGCCATCGAGAACGCCCGCCTCCACGAGCAGACCCGCACCGCCGGGCTGCTCGATGAACGCGAACGGATCGCCCGCGACCTGCACGACGATGTCATCCAACGACTCTTCGCGACCGGGCTGTCGCTGCAGGCCGCCGCGCACGCCCTGCACGACCCGGCAGCCGTCGCCCGCATCACGGGCGCAGTGGAGGATCTGAACGTGTCGATCCGCCAGATCCGCTCCACGATCTTCGAGCTCAACCAGCGACGATCTTCCGAGGTCAGCCTGCGCGGCGACATCATCGCCGTCTGCGACGAAGCGGCCACCACGCTCGGGTTCCAACCGCGCTACGACATCACAGGTCCGATCGACAGCAGCGTCATCGAGCCGACACGCAGCCACCTGCTGCTCTGCCTACGCGAGGCGCTGTCCAACGTCGCCCGCCACGCTGATGCTTCGGCCGTCCAGGTCGATCTCAGCGTCGGCCGCGGTCGCCTCCGCCTCCACGTCGTCGACGACGGCGTCGGGTATCGACCGACACCCGGGCGACCGTCCAGCGGACTCGACAACATGCGCGTCAGAGCCACCGCGCTGGGAGGAACGTTCTCCATCGAAGACCGCGACGAGGGCGGCACCGTCACGACGTGGGACGTCCCTCTCGACACCTGACCAGCGTCGTCCCGCAGGCACGTTGGGACGCATGGCCCTACGCAGAGCGTGTTCGCCGCGCCATCGTGAGTGTCGTGAGTGCGCGATCCTCAAGCGAAGCAACCGTCGCCACGCCAGCGCGGGATCGGCTCGTCGTCGGCTTCGACGCGTCGAACGCCGCCGGTCCGACAGTGACGTGGGCTCGCGCCGAGGCCGCCGCCAGGGCGGTCTCGCTGCGCATCGTGTCATTCGCGGTCCGGGGGCCCGCAGACGGCACCGAACACATCCAGCACAGCGACACCCTCGTGAGCTACGCGGCGGACGCAGATCTCGTCGTCGTCGGCGCGTCGACGTCCGGCGACACGACGGGCTGGCTCCGACGCTGCGTTGCTGACGGGGCGTCCCGAAGGAGTGCATGTCCTCTGGTGGTCGTGCGCGGCGACACCCGCCAGCCGCTGCAGCGGATCGTGGTCGGCATCGACAACCTCTCCGGGGCCGAAGCTGCCCTCGATTGGGCTGCTGACGAGGCGCGTCTCCACATCGCCGAACTGGTTGTGGTCCACGCCTGGCAGCGACGGGTCGGACCCAGTGCTTCGATCCGCAGCAACGATCTCGCGAGATCTGACGCCCGATGTGTCGTCGATCTCGCCGTGGGCCGGTGCACCCAACGCTCCGGCCGGCGAGCACGTGGTGAGTTGATCGAGGGTGACGCCGCGACGGTGCTGGCGGCGGCCAGCAGGAACGCCGACCTCATCGTGGTCGGCTCACGGGGTAGCAGTGGTTTCAGAACGATGCTGTTCGGCTCAGTGACCCTGCTCCTCGTCGACTGCGCCGTCTGCCCGGTCGCGGTGATCCCACCGCAGCTCCGATCGCCGAATGCGGATCCCAGACTGAAACCGGACCCCGAACGCTCGACGCGGGTCTCCAGACCCCAGGCAGGGTCATCGGCCGAGCCGATGATCAAGTCATGAGCGCGCACATCACGGTCGGCGTCAACGAGACCGCGACGTCGCGGGAGGCAGTGACGAGGGCGGCGAACGAAGCAGCCACGTTGCGGCTCCCATTGCCCATGCTGCCGTGCGTGGAAAGGTTGAGCCGGCGGCGCGCTTCAGCAGCGCGGCCCGGCGACCCGCTGTAACGGCTCCCGCCGTCCTTCCGCGGGTGTCGGGGGCCGTTGCGCACGTGCGGGTCATTGCGTTCGGCGGAGCCGGCGCAGTTCGGCGCGTTCCGCGAGCCGATGGCGACGGTGGCGTCGCCAGATGAAGCCGAAAACCTCGTCGAGGAGGACACCGGTGATCGCGGCCGCAAGGACCACGACGATGAGCGGTGCACGGTAGTTAGCCGAACACCTCGACCGTCGTGTTGTCGGTGTTCTGCGCGGCCAAGACGATGGCCAACGCCGTCATTGCAACGCCAATGACGAGAGCGACTGTGACGAACCGGGCGACGCCGGGTCTCGTACCTGCGAACGTGACGCGCTGAGCTGCGACGTCCTCGACGGAGGACCCATCGACGGCGAGTCCTTGGTGCTGCTCCACGGTTTCCCGCGGCTGTGACACGAAAGACAGCGACGGCGGGCCGAGGGCTGATGCCGAACGTATCGAGGGCGCGGCAGCGTCGCCCCCGAGCCGGCGGTCGAGGACGCGGCGGGTGGATCGAGAGTTTCGTTGCTCTGGGACAACGGAGCAGGGTGGCGAGGCGAGCTTGCACTGGGCAGTAGGCGCCCACGCGGAGATATCCGCGACATCGGATCGCGCGGCTCACGCAGCTAGTCGGGTAGGCGACACAGTCGTGTCGGGTGTCGACAGGTCACGCACCTACCGGAAGTAGTGTCGGCTCGATCCTCTGCGAGCGCGGGTGGCTGACCTCCGCCAGCGGCTTCATCACCACGCTAGGGTCGAGGACGCCCCAGTCGTGCGGGCGCCCGTAGCGAAGCGCTTCTCACGTTGGTCGCCATCCAACCAGTCATAGGGGCGGTTCGTGTGACCGAGATTGTTCAGTTCGAAACAGGGCATGGTCCAGTGCTCGTCGAGGTCGCCGAAGTCAGCATTGGCACGGAGCACATCGCTCGCAACCAAGTAGGGGTGCTTCAGGCCGAGACGCGCCTCGACGAGGCGATACACGCCGCACGACCGGCAATTCGCGCCGTGTTGGAAACGCTGCGGGAGCTTGCCTCGGAGGAGCATGTCGTCGAGTTCGGAATCAAGTTGAACGCCGAGGCAGGAGTGGTAGTCGCGAAGACACCAGCTGAGGGCCACTTCATCGTGAAGATCACATGGCGGCGGGACACCACGTCGGAGGAGTGACGATGGGCCCGCGTTCATCATCGAGGAGTGGTTGGCCAAGCGGTAGAGGCGACGATGTTGAAGTCCAAACGGTGCGGCCCGACACCCTGGTCGTCGAGGCCAAGGTGGTGTGGATGTCGGACGGGCGCACCAAGCTGGCCGACAGGCGCGGAGATAGGAGCGCGAAGGCTCAGGTACGTGGTCTGCGGCCGCGTTGATCCAGCCGAGAAGGACGCGCCCGCCCGATCCGTGCTGGCTCGTCCGATCATGTGTTACGAATTCGATTTCAGCGGGTGAGTGGCAAGGTCGAAGGCTGATTGGCACGGCATCCTTGGACACGTCGACAGGTCCTCGATCACCAGCCCTCGTCCTCGCCGAGCGTGCCACTGCCCGCATTTTCGTCGCCGTCGACGTCGTGAGTTTGGCCGTGTTGTTCGGATCCTCGACGGCGTACCACCGGCTGGCGCGCAGCTCGACCGCCAGGCGCCGCCTGCGGTGGCTCGACCACTCGATGATCTCTGTGCTCATCGCCGGCACCTATACACCCTGTGTGTCCTCGCTCCTCCCGGGCGGTGTGGGGATCCCTTCTCGCCGCTGTCTGGGGCGCCGCCACTGCGGTCGTCGTGGTCTCGGCCGTGGCCACGGCCGCGCGGTGACCATCTGGTGGCTCGACTGTGCGTCCTCGGGTGCGGCCATCGATGTTCGGTCTGTCCGGCAATCGCCGGCCCGCAACTGCAGGCGACCTGACGAGAGCGTGGAAACGCGCCGCTTCCCTACCGGAGGTCCGATGTGTCGTAGCTGCGACGGGACGTCGGATCAGCCGTGTGCTTGTTGGCCGTGGGTGCGTATGTCCGATTCGACGAGGACGTCGAGTACCTCGCCGATGGTGCGTTGCTGGGTGATGGCTTCTCGCAGCGGTAGGTGAGCTTGGATCTGGTAGCGGTTGCGTCGGCCGTCTTTGGCCTTGACGACGTAGCCGCTGGCGGTCAGGTCGGTGACGATGCTGTAGGCGCTGCGTTCGGTGATGTCCAGTGTCGTGGCGATGTCGCGCAGGCGGACCCCGGGGTCGTGGGCGATGCAGACGAGGACCCGGGCGTGGTTGGTGAGGAAGCTCCACTCCGTCATCGCCACACAGCCTAGCCACATATTTCTAGAAGTATGTTGCTAGTTTCATGCGTCCGGCATACGCTGCAGGTACACCCCGAGATTGGCGGTCGCCGACCGTCAGCTGCTCGGGCGATCGAGAGGATCTGACATGTTGATTCGATCCGAGCCATTCCGCGAGTTCGACCAGTTGACCGAGGCGATGCTCAATCAACGCCGGGCCCGCCAAATCCCCGTCGACGCCTACCGTCGGGGCAACGAGTTCAAGGTCTCGTTCGACCTGCCCGGCGTCGATGCCCGCTTCATCGACCTGACCGTCGAGAAGGATCTGCTCACCGTGAAGGCGACGCGCGGCTGGGTCCGCGCCGAGGGCGATCAGATCCAGATCGCCGAACGAGCCCAAGGCGAGTTCAGCCGCCAACTGTTCCTCGGAGAGGGCCTCGACCGTGACCACCTCAGCGCCACCTACGAGAACGGCGTGCTCACCTTGACCATCCCCGTCGCCGAGGAAGCCAAGCCCCGCAAGGTCGAAATCACCAACGCCGGAGACGTCGCTCGAAGCCGTCACCGCAGGCTCCGTCACCGAATAAGCAACCGGCTCAACTCCAACGGCACGGCTCAACGGCGAGCCGGGCCGTTGCCGGTGCGCTGGGCAGCGGACCGTCACCTCGGCGCACCCAAAGTGGGGGTGGTGAATTTGGTGCGTCAGGCGTCGTCGGTGCGTACGATTTCGTGTTGATTCGTCGTCAGCTCGTTGGCGGTCCGCTTCCGCGCCGTGGCCTCCTGTCCGTCGTGGTCGAAGGTGACGTCGACGGACTCGAACTCTTTGTGCCGCTGGGAAGTCGCCGCGTCGGTATAGGCGCGTTGGTCGGCGCTGGTGAGATCGACGTTGTCGGTGAACGGGGTGAGCAGGGCGCGTGGAAACAGGTGCTTGGTGCGCACGACGTTGATCTCGACGCTCACCACGACACCGAGGGCTGCCAGGAAGATCCACGCCAGCAGGCCGAGCACCACGGCGAACACCCCGTAGGTGGCGTTGGCGTCCTTGACGACGTTGGCCACGTAAGCCGTCCCGAACAGTTGCAGCAACTGCCAGATGACGGCGGCGATGATGGCGCCGGGCGCGACGTCGCCCACGCTGAGCTTGATGGCCGTGGAGACACGGAAGGCGACAACGAAGATGACTGCGTTGACGACCACTGCGGCAGCCGTCACGAGGACTGCGACCCATCCCGTGAACAGGGCGCCGCTGTTCGCGGCGCTGCCGCCGAGCGCCGACAGGATCGTCGTGGCGAGGACGGCGATGCCGGCGGTGCCGATGAGCAGCACGCTGCGCAGACGCACCTTGACGGGGTTCGGTCGACGGTTGCGCGGAACCGACCAGGCGACGTTCATGGCATTCTGCAACGCCTGAGCGACACCGAGAGCGCCGTACAACGCGACCAGCCCACCGATGACGACGGCGGTGCGGTTGCCTTGCAGACCCACCGGGTCGCTCAACTGGTCGCCGATCACCGGGAACTGGCTCAACGCCGAGTCGAGGATCCGTTGCTCAAGGTCGCTGTTGCCCTGGAGCACGAAGCCGAGCACCGACGCCAACAGGAGCAGCAGCGGGAACAGCGACAGGAAGCCGTAGAACGTGATCAGCGCGGCAAGGTAGGGACCCTGGTCTTCGAAGAACTTGTAAATCACGGCAACGGGAAACCCCGCCCAACGATGTCGCCGCTGGTACCCGTCCAGCCACCCTGTCACCTGCATGCCGGGCTCCTCGCCCCATCCCTCCAGCCCTGTTCACCAAACTCTCGCACCACCGCCCCAATGAAGAGCGGTCAAGCTTCACACGCCTGACGACGTTGTCACAGGCGTCAGCGAAGAGGGGGCTACCAACTTTCCGGTGTCGAGGCGTTCGGTCGAGCCTTGCCGATGTCCAGGACGTACCAAACGCCGCAACCGAACGACGTCATCAAGCCGAACGTGATGCACACCGATCGGCATGGCGGGCGCGACGCTCCGATTACAACTCAACCTGCATCGACGGGTCGGGATGCGCAGCGCACGGCGGAGCTGTCCCAGAACATGCGCCCCACAACGCTCCGCCTACCGCCGCGACGTGACCAAAGCTCCGTTCGGTGGCGGGGGCAGTCGGGGGTTTCGACCCGGTGACTTACTTGTCACCGCGGATTGCTGACAAATCGCGGACAAACGACACCTCGCCAGCCCTCAACCCTCGCCGAAAACCACGATGACCAGGGCATTTGCCCTGGTCAGATCGTGTCGGAGGGGGGACTTGAACCCCCACGGGAAAAATATCCCACTAGCACCTCAAGCTAGCGCGTCTGCCATTCCGCCACTCCGACGTGGTGGCCCTTGAACGCTACAGCGGAGCTGTTAGCGCACCAACAGGAAGCCGAGGGCGATCACCGTGATCATCCAGATCAGGGCGAATATGAAGGTGATCCGGTTGAGGTTGCGCTCCGCCGCCGAGGATCCGAGGGCGGCACCACCGCCACCGCCGAACATGTCCGAGAGCCCGCCGCCGCGACCGCTGTGCATGAGGATGCCGGCGACCATCGCCACCATCGAGACGACGTTGAGGACCAGGGTGAAGTACAAGACGGCGTCACGCACGGCTGGCAAGGCTATCGACGGATGGACGAGATGGGTCGAGGTCGAATCGTCCAATCTGGGCGGCCGAAGTGGCTGATTCCGGACCGGAGGCCGCCCGGATCGGGGGATGAACCGCAAGCCGCCCAGCACGGGCGGGTTGCGCAGGTTCAGTGGCCGACGGCGTTGGTCAGGATCTTGGCGAACTCGGCGGGGTCCAGGCTGGCCCCGCCGACGAGAGCACCGTCGATGTCGGGCTCGGCCATCAGCTCGGCGATGTTGCCGGAGTTCACCGACCCGCCGTACTGGATTCGCATCGCCGCCGCCGTCGTCGGGTCCGTGACGTGAGCGACCCGCTCCCTGATCGCCGTGCAGACGGCCTGGGCATCGGCGGCCGTCGCCGTTCGCCCCGTACCGATCGCCCAGATCGGCTCGTAGGCGACCACCATCGAGGCGATCTGCTCGTTGGTCCGGCCGGCGACGGCGCAGTCGATCTGCCCGATCACCTTCTCCGTCGTCGCCCCGTCCTCCCGCTCGTCCAACGTCTCACCGACGCACACGATGGGTGTCATCCCGTTGCGTTGGATCGCCGTGATCTTGGCGGCAACCATCTCGTCGGTCTCGGCGAACAACTCCCGCCGCTCGCTGTGCCCGCACACCACATAGGCGACGTCGAGCTTGGCGAGGAAGGCCGCCGACACTTCGCCGGTGAACGCCCCCTTGTCCTCCCAATGGCAGTGCTGGGCGCCGAGGGCGAACGGCAGCTTGTCGGCGTCGATGAGCGTCTGGATGCTGCGCAGGTCGGAGAACGGCGGATGGATGCTCACGTCGATCGCCTCGGTGAGCTCCTTGGGAACGAGGTAGGCGAGCTTCTGCACGGTCTGGATCGCCTCGAAGTGGTTGTGGTTCATCTTCCAGTTGGCGGAGATGAGCGCGCGCCGGGTCATCGGGTCACCTCCCGTCCCTGTCTGAGGGCGGCGAGCCCAGGCAGGTCGCCGAGCTCCAGAAGCTCGAGCGAGGCGCCGCCGCCTGTCGACACGTGGTCGACATCGTCGTCGAGGCCGAACTCGGCGAGCGCCGCCGCCGAATCGCCCCCGCCCACGACGGCAAACGCCTTGGTGGCCGCCACCGCCTCAGCGATCGCCCGTGTCCCGGCGGCGAATCGCTCGTCCTCGAACATTCCCATCGGCCCGTTCCAGAACACCGTTCGCGCCTCGGTGATGACGTCGGCGAAGGCCGCCGCCGAACCCGGTCCGATGTCCAGGCCCTTGCCGCCGTCGGGCACACGGGCCCCCCACGTGGCGACGTTGCCTGCAGCGTCGAGGCCGATGATGTCGGTGGGCAGATGAAGATCCTTGGCCGTCGCCAACAACCGCTTGCACGTCTCGACCTGGTCCCGTTCGAACAACGAGTCACCGATCGAGCGACCTTGGGCGGCAAAGAAGGTGAAACACATCGCCCCGCCGATCACCAGCGAGTCGACGGTGTCGAGCAAGGCCTCGATGACGCCAAGCTTGTCGCTGACCTTGGCGCCGCCGAGGACGGCGACGAACGGGCGCTTCGGCGACTCGCGCAAGGTCAGCAACACCTCCACCTCTCGCTGCAGCAGCCGTCCCATCGCCGACGGAAGGAACCGCGGCGGTCCGACGATCGAGGCGTGAGCACGATGGGACGCCCCGAAGGCATCGTTGACGTAGCCGTCGATGCCCTCGATGAGCTGCTTCACGAAGGCTTCGTCGTTGGCCTCCTCGCCGCCATCGAAGCGCAGGTTCTCGACCAACTCGACTCCCGGTGCCAGCTCGGCGAGGCGCCGGCGCACCGGTTCCATCGAGTACTTCGGGTTCGGTGTCCCCTTCGGCCGGCCGAGGTGGCTGGCCGTCACGACGACCGCACCGCGCTCGGTCAGCCAGTTGATCGTCGGCAGGGCGGCGCGGATGCGGAAGTCGTCGACGATCGTGTCGCCGTCGAGCGGCACGTTGAAGTCGGTACGAACGAGGATCCGCTTACCGCCAAGGCCGCCGAGTTCCTGCTCGAGGTCCTCCAGAGTCGGAGTTTCACTCACTTCTTGCCGCGGCGCTTGGGCAGCTTCGAGCCGGTATAGGCGACGATGTCGACGAGCCGGCAGGAGTAGCCCCACTCGTTGTCGTACCAGCCGTTGACCTTCACCAACCGGCCCATGCTCATCGTCAGCTCGGCATCGAAGATGCATGAGTGTGGGTCGCCGACGATGTCGGTGGACACGATCGGATCCTCGGTGTAACGGATGATCCCCTTGAGCGGCCCACTCTTCGCCGCCTTGGCGTAGGCCGCGTTGATCTCGTCGACCGTCGCCGCCCGCTTCAACAGGGCGTTGAAATCGGTGACCGAGCCGGTGGCGACCGGAACCCGCAACGACGAACCGTCGAGCTTGCCCTTCATCGACTCCAGGACCAACGAGGTCGAACGCGCCGCGCCGGTGCTCGTCGGAATGATGTTGATCGCCGCGGCCCGGGCGCGGCGGGCATCCTGGTGCGGTCCATCGACGAGCATCTGGTCGCCGGTGTACGCGTGCACCGTCGTCATCAAACCCTGCTCGACGCCGAACGTGTCGTCGAGCACTTTGACGAGCGGGACGAAGCAGTTCGTCGTGCAGCTCGCATTGGAGATCACCTGATGCTTCTTCGGCTCGAAGTCGCGGTGGTTGACGCCATAGACGAACGTCGCGTCGGCACCGTCGCTCGGTGCCGACACGATGACGAGGGGCGCGCCGGCGTCGAGGTGGGCGGCAGCCTTGACCCGCGACGTGAAGAGGCCCGTCGACTCGACCACGACGTCGACACCCAGGTCGCCCCACGGTAGCTCGGCCGGATCACGCACCTGCAGCACCTGCAGCTCATCGTCGCCAACGGTGATCCCGGACTTCGTCGCCTTGACCGGCTCCGGGTACTTCCCGAGGACGGAGTCGAAACGCAGCAGGTGGGCCATCGTCTCGATGCTGCCGAGGTCGTTGACGGCGACGAAGTCGATGTCCGAGCGGAGCGACTTGGCCGCCCGGAACAAGTTGCGACCGATGCGCCCGAACCCGTTGATGCCAACACGAACTGTCATGTCACGGAGGGTAGTCGCAGATTGTCGGGGCTTACCGGGTGACGTCGCGATGAGACGTGCGCACGGCGAGTCCGCGGGCGCGGAGCCGTTCGGCGACCTCTTCGGCAATGGCCACCGATCGATGACGACCGCCGGTGCAGCCGATCGCAATCGTCAGATAGCTCCGTCCCTCCGCCTGGTAACCGGGCATCACGGTGCGCAGCATCGTGTCGAACGATTCGAGGAATTCCGAGGTCGCCGCCCGCTCGATGACGAAGTCCCGAACCGCTGGGTCGTGGCCGGTGAGCGGGCGCAGCTGCTCCTCCCAGAAGGGATTCGGAAGGAATCGGACGTCCATGACGATGTCGGCGTCGAGTGGCAGACCATGCTTGAAGCCGAAGCTCTCCACGGCGATCTGCATCTGCGTCGTCCCGGCATCGGAGAACGCCGACACCACCCGCTCCTTGAGCTGGTGGATGTTCAGGCCGGTCGTGTCGATGACGAGATCGGCAGCCTCCCGAGTCGATTGCAGCATGCCCCGCTCGAGCTCGATCGACTCGACGAGACCGTCGGCGTCGGCGGCGAGTGGATGCTTGCGGCGCGTGGCGTCATAGCGGCGGACCAGCTCGTTGGTCGAGGCGTCGAGGAAGACGAGGGTTACACCGTGCCCGAGGGCGCGGATCGCGGCGACGCGTTGGAGCAATTCGTAGTGGTTGCGCCCGGCGACGAGCGCCAGGCGGTCGATCCCGCTCGACCCCGGCAGCGACGCCAACTCGACGACCTTCTCCACGAGCGACGTGGGGAGGTTGTCGACGACGTACCAGCCGAGGTCCTCCATCACGTCGGCGACACCGGAACGTCCAGCACCGGACAGTCCGGTGATCACGACGATCTCAGCCATCTGCGTCAAGGCTAGTTCGGTCGATTCGTTGGCGGCTGGACATACGATCGCGCTCGTGACCGGAGACGACCGCCTACGGATCGACTGGCTCGGTCACGCCACCACCCTCGTCGAGCTCGCGGGGTTGCGTTTCCTCACCGATCCAGCGCTCACGACGCGACTCGCTCATCTCCGGCGGCACCATGCCGTCGAACCCGGGATCGTCGATGACGTCGACGTCGTGCTGATCTCCCACGTGCACATGGACCATCTCCACGTGCCGTCGTTGCGCCTGCTCGGAGACGTGTCTCTCGTCGTTCCTGAGGGGGCGGGACGCTTGCTCCGGAAACGCGGGTTCGCCGATGTCGCCGAGACCCGCGTAGGCGACCGAGCCACGTTCGGAAGTGTGACCGTCGAGACCGTTCCGGCCGTCCACGCCGCAGGCCGCGGGCCACACAGCCGAATCCACGCCCCCGCCGTCGGCTATGTGCTGTCCTCACCGCACCGGACCGTCTACTTCGCCGGCGACACCGACCTGTTCGACGGCATGGCCGGACTGCCGCCCGTCGACGTCGCCCTGCTGCCGATCGCCGGATGGGGCCCGACGCTCGGGTCCGGACATCTCGACCCGACCCGGGCGGCAAGGGCCACCGACCTGATCCGGCCGCAGCTGGTCGTGCCGATCCACTGGGGCACGTACAGCCCGATCACACCGCGCCGGCGGCCGCCGGAGTGGCTCCACCGGCCGGCCGATCAGTTCGCGTCTGCGCTCGCCGAGATCGGACACACCGACCGCCTGCGGCTGCTCGATCCGGGCGGGCGGCTCGTCCACGGTGGTGCGCTACCGACGACAGCTCCCGCCGACGGTTCGGGACGTGAACGGCACCACCACGGCGGGAGGCCAGCCCCGTCCTGAGCATCGTCCGTCATGGTCACGAGTCGTCTCACGGAGCATTGTTGTCACACTCGCCACAGCAGTGACCCTGTGGATTCTCGCCGCCGTGTTACCGAGCTTCTCGATCGACCGGCCGCGGGATGCGCTGCTCGCCGGCCTGGTCGTCGGTCGTCGTCGGAGCGTTCGTCTGGCCGGCTCTGGCGTTCGTTGTCGTTCCGATCTCTGTCGTAACTCTCGGCCTCGGCGCCATCGTGCTCGAAGCGCTAGTCGTCGCCCTGATCCTCGACGCCCTGCCTGGCGTGCACCTCGACGGCTTCTGGACGGCGATCGCCATCGCCGTCGGACTCGCCGCGGTCACCACGCTCGTGAGCACCCTGCTCGCCCTCGACGACGACGCCTGGTTCGACCAGCGCACCGCGAGCCGGGCGCGGCGGCGAGCCGGTGCCGCCACCGTCACCGACGTGCCCGGCGTCGTCTTCGTGCAGCTCGACGGCGTGGCCCGGGTGGTGCTCGAACGGGCCCTGCGATCCGGAGACGTGCCAACGCTCCATCGGTGGATCCGTGACGGTACGCACCGGCTGGACAGCTGGCAGACAGGATGGTCGTCGCAGACCGGTGTCAGTCAGTGCGGCATCCTCCACGGCTCGACGGTCGACATGCCGGCATTCCGCTGGGTCGACAAGTCCACCGGCGACGTCGTCGTCTCCAACCACCGCAAGTGGGCGTCGGCGATCGAGCAAGCCCACTCCGACGGCAACGGTCTGCTGGCCCACAACGGATCCAGCTACGGCAACCTCTTCTCCGGCGACGCCGACCGCGCCGTGCTGACGATGAGTGGTGTCGCCCGCCGGAAGGAGGGCCGGCTCGGTGCCGGCTACTTCGGCGTACTTCGCCCGTCCCCAGCAGGCGGCGCGCACGATGCTGGCGGTAATCGTCGAGGTCGTCCGTGAGCGGCGAGCCGCCGGGCTTCAGCGGCGACGTGGACGTCCAGCCGCGCGTGTCTCGCAACTGGACGTACGCGCTGCTCCGTTCGTTCACGACAGTCATCAGCCGTGACGTATCCGTCCAGGGCGTCGTCAACGACATGTGCGAAGGACGCTCCGTGATCTACGTCGACCTGCTCGGCTACGACGAGGTCTCCCACCATTCGGGACCCGAGCGCGCCGACACCCTCGCCGTGCTGCGCGATCTCGACCGTCAGATCGGGCGGCTCGAACGAACCTGCCAGTGGACCCCCCGGCCGTACCGCATCGTCGTCCTGTCCGACCACGGTCAGACGCAGGGCGCGACGTTCGTCGACCGGACTGGCGAGACGCTGGCCGAACTCGTCGGCCGGCTGTGCGGCGGGGCGACCTCCGGTGACCCCGATGCCGACGCCGGCCGCACCGAGTCCACCGCCTGGCTGCGCGATGCCCGCCACCAGGACTCGAGCAAGACAGCGGCGTCGCCGACACTCCCATCGTGCTCGCCTCCGGCGCGCTGGGGCTGATCTCGATTCCCGGTGGAAAGGAGCGCCTTACCCGCGAGGAGATCGATGCTCGTTATCCGGACTTGATCGACGGGCTGGTCAGAAATCCGGAGGTCGGCTTCGTGCTGGTGCGGTCGGCCGGCGGTTCATCACTCGTCCTTGGCCGGCAGGGCAGCCGAGATCTGCACGCTGATGCGGTGACCGGCGACGATCCACTGGCTCCGTTCGGGCCCGACGCCGTGGCCCAGGTTCGCGAGGTCGATGCCTACCGAACGGTGGCCGACCTGATGGTCAACGCCCGCTACGACCCTGACCTCGACGAGATCGCCGCGTTCGAGCACCAGGTCGGATCGCACGGCGCCCTCGGCGGGCCGCAGACCCATCCGTTCGTGCTCCATCCCACCGACCTCGCCGCGCCCGAGGAGGCGATCCTCGGCTCGCCGGCGCTGCACCGCGTGCTCAAGGGCTGGCTCGCCGACCTCGGCCACCCGGTCACGACGCCGTGGCGTGATCCGACCGCGCCGCCGCCGGCCGAGTCGTCTGTGTCAGCGAACACGACCGCCGGTTGAAGATACGTCGCTCACGCTGACACCGAGCGCTTGTGACATCGGAGGTAGAGCAGACGCGGCACCGTCGCCGCCTCGGTGTACTCCGGTGCGAGGGCGAGGAACCCGGCCGGTGGTTGCGGCTCGACCATCCGCTCGACGAGTAACCCGCACTCCGCCAGTGCGTTGACGTAGCGCGACAGCGGGCGGTGGATGAAACGGATGTGCACACCGAGCTCGACTTCCTCGATCGTCTCGGCCTCGTCGAGATACCGGCCGATGCGCCAGTACTGCTCCGGGGGCTCGACCACCTGATCGTCGATCCAACCACTGTCGGGGGTTTGCAGCAGCGGATGGTTGAGGAAGAAACAGAATCGCCCGCCTGGTGTGAGCACGCGAGCGACCTCGGCGATCGCCGTGTCGACCTCGTCGATGTGTTCGAAGACGAGGCAAGCCACGACGGTGTCGAACGAGCGGTCGGGGAACGGTAGCTGATGGGCGGCCGCCCTGGAGTAGAGCGCGCCGCCACGTTCTCGCGCCGCGCTGATCTGGTTCCACGTCGGGTCGATGCCGGCCACCAGCTGAACGCCGTCGAGTCGCGCCGCCAGCCGGCTGACTTGCCCTTCCCCGCAGCCGACGTCGAGCACCCGGCCGGCGCCGGCGAGCTCGGCGCCGGCGAGCGGAAGGATCTGCTCGTCGTACTCCGGGTCAGCACCGGCGGTGAACCCGTCGATCCACCACTGGGCATGCTCCTCCCAGAGTTCGGAGCTGCTCGGAAACGCCGTCGCCGGCTCGTCGTCGCTCACCGGGGCACGTTAGTCAGCTATAGGTCGGTCCGGGAGAGGCATTTATAAGGACATTTGATTTATAAAGTATCGTAATGTATGGTGCCCGGCGTGGCGAGGGGAGACCACGAGGGACGCTCCGAGGCGACGAGGCGGCGCACCGGTTTCGAAGGACGACGCAAGGCCTTACCGGCGGACGCACGGCGACAGAACCGCTCCTTGCTCTTG
Source organism: Ilumatobacteraceae bacterium (assembly GCA_963716665.1). GTDB lineage: Bacteria > Actinomycetota > Acidimicrobiia > Acidimicrobiales > Ilumatobacteraceae > Desertimonas. The sequence goes on along the minus strand of CAVQTY010000012.1, from coordinate 162,867 downwards.
CGCGCCTTGTTCCACGCCGGCCCGATGAGTCGCGCCGACCTCGCTCGCGCCAGTGGACTCACGCCCACGACCGTGTCCAACGTCATCGGCGAACTCGTTGCCGAGGGGATGATCGAGGAGGCCGGGCGAACACTGTCCGGCTCCGTCGGCAAGCCCGCCACTCTCGTCTCGGTGGTCGCCGACGCCCGTCACGTCGTGTGCCTCGACCTCAGCGGTGCCGGCGAGATCCGCGGCGCCGTCGTCAACCTGGCGCGCAAAGTCGTAGCCCGGCGCAGCGTGCGTCGCCGGGAGGCGTCGGGGGCCGCCCTCATCGGCCAACGCGTGGCCACGACCGCGATCGAGATTGCCTGCGACCTCGCCGGCCAGACCGACCGCCCGCTCCTTGGTATCGGTGTCGCCACACCCGGCGTCGTCGACACCGACGGAGTGGTCGTTCACGCCGCCCACCTAGGCCTCGATCATGTCGCCCTCGGCCCTCAACTCACTGCAGCCCTCGGCCTGCCGGTACGCGTCGCCAACGACGCCCATGCCGCCGCCCTCGGCGAGCTGGCCTTCGTCACGAGCGACTACGGAAACGTCCTGCTCGTTCGCATCGCCGAGGGCATCGGGGCAGGCCTCGTGATCAACCATCAACTGTTCACCGGCGCGGCTCACGCCGCCGGCGAGATCGGCCATGTCGTCGTCAACCCCCGAGGTGCGCTCTGCGCTTGTGGCAAGCGCGGCTGTCTGGAAACGGTCGTCGCCACCCCGTTGTCGACGGCCCGAGCCGCCGGTCACGTCGATCGCAAGATCATCGCCGGGGCAGGACGCCACCTCGGCGCCGCCCTCGCCCACCTCGTCAGCGCCCTCAACGTCGACACGGTCGTGCTGTCCGGCAGCGACGAGGTGCTCGGCGAGACGTTCCGCACGGCGGCGCGCGACGCCATCCGCAAGCGCACCCTCGACGACCTCGGTGGGTCCGTCGAGCTGCGCCCCAGCAACTTCGGCGACGACGACGCCCTCCTTGGTGCCGCCGTGCTGATCCTCGACCAAGAGCTCGGCGTCGCCTAGTGCTGCCATCGGAGTGTCAGGTGCTGGGAAACCCGGCACCTGACACTCCAATGCACGAAACACTCGGATCAGGAGTCGTGGAAGTGGGCGTGGATCGCTGAACCGACGTTGTTGGGGAGCCAGCGCAGCGCCTGCAGTTGCTCCAGCGACGCCTGCTTCACGGCGTTGATCCCACCAAGCTCCTTGAGTAGGCGCTTGCGCCTCGTTTCACCGAGGCCGGGGATGCCGTCGAGGGCGCTGCGCGTCATCCGCTTGCTGCGCCGTTCGGCGTGGAACGTGTTGGCGAAGCGGTGCGCCTCGTCACGGATGCGCTGGAGCATGAACAGCGCCTCACTCCCCCGCGGGATGTCGACGGGAGACGACTGTCCGGGCACGAACACCTGCTCGAAGCGCTTGGCGAGGCCGGCCACGGGGATCTCCTCGGCCAGTCCGAGCTCGTCGACGACCTGCTCGGCCACTCCGAGCTGGCCCTTGCCTCCGTCGACGAGGAGCAGTTGGGGAGGGTAGGAGAACTTCGCCGGGCGCCGGCCCGGCTGTGGCGTCTCGTGTCGTGCCGCGAGGTAGGCGTTGAGCCGGCGTGTCAGCACCTCGCGCATCGCTGCGTAGTCGTCGTTGCCGGGCACGTTGACCTTGAAGCGCCGGTACTCCCGCTTGTTCGGCAAGCCGTCCTCGAGGACGACCATCGATCCGACATAGTCGGTGCCCTGGAGGTGGGCCATGTCGTAGGCCTCGATGCGCAGCGGCGCCTCGGGCAGTCCGAGATGATCCTGTAGTTCCGAGAGCGCCCGGCTGCGTGAGTTGTGGTCGCCGGCGCGCCGCAGACGATGCCGGTTGAACGCCTCGCGGGCGTTGTTCGTCACCGTCTGGTGGAGCGCCTTGCGGTCGCCGCGCTGGGGGACGCGGATCGACACCCGCGACCCACGCAGGAGCGCCAGCCACTCCTGGTAGAGGTCGATGTCGTCAGGTTCGATCGGAACGAGCACCTGCTTGGGCACGCCCTGGGGCGGGTCCTCGCCGTACAACTGCTCGAGGATGCGATCGACGAGGCGACCCGGCGTGAGGTCCTCGACCTTGTCGAGCACGAACCCGTTGCGCCCGACAACCCTGCCCCGACGGATGTAGAAGACCTGCACCGACGCCTCCAGGTCGTCGTCGGCGATGCCGATGACGTCGAGGTCCTCGTTGCGGTCGGCGACGATCTGCTGGCGTTCGATCGAGCGTCGCACCGCGCCCAGGCGGTCGCGAAGGCGGGCGGCCTTCTCGAACTCCAGCATCTTCGCCGCCTCGCGCATCTCCTGGTCGAGGCGCTTGACGATCGGGGCCGTGTCCCCGTCGAGGAACTCGCAGAGCTCGTCGACGAGCTCCCGGTGGGCGGTCTCGTCGATCTCGCCGACGCAGGGACCGGAGCACTTCTCGATGTGAAACAGCAGGCATGGGCGGCCGAGCCGCTGATGCTGCTGGAACTTGTTCGGGCTGCACGTGCGGATCGGGAAGGAGCGCAGCAGCTCGTCGAGCGTTTCGCGGATCGCGTAGGCGTGGGCGTAGGGCCCGAAGTACCGCGTCCCTTTGCGCTTGCGACCTCGCATCACGAGGGCCCGCGGGTACTGCTCGTCGACCGTGACGGCCAGGAACGGGAAGCTCTTGTCGTCGCGCAGGCGGATGTTGAAGCGCGGATCGTGCTCCTTGATCAAGGAGTACTCGAGCATCAACGCCTCGACCTCGTTGCGGACCGTCGTCCACTCGACGGTCTCGGCGAGGGCGATCATCTGGCGAGTTCGCACCGGCAGGGTCCGTGGGTCGGCGAAGTAGTTGGAGAGGCGCTGACGCAGGCTCGCCGCCTTGCCGACGTAGATCACCCGGCCGGCCGCGTCCTTGAACTGGTACGAGCCCGGGGCGTCGGGGATCGTGCCCGCAGGCGGACGTTTGATCATCACTGTCGAGGATACGGATGCCCTGTCTCGCGTTAGGTTGGCATCCGATGACCGGCCGCTTCGCGATCTCCGTTCCCGGAAGTCGGGGCCCCAACGATCCGTGGTTCCGGATCGGCACGCTCGACGTGACGACGACGGTGTTCGTCATCCTCACGTGCGTCGTCAGCATGCTCGTCTGGGCGCTGGAAGGCCCCGACCACGACATCCTCGGAAAGTTGACGCTGATCCCCGAACGCGTGCTCGAGGGTCAGATCTGGCGGGTCGCCACCTGGCCCGTTCCCAACGCCCCGGACATCTGGCTGGTGATCATGCTCGCCGTGTTCTGGTACTTTGGCACGGAGGTCGAGCGGCTCCTTGGCCGCGTCCGCTTCGCCGTGTTCATCGGGCTGGTGACCGTGATCCCGGCAATCGTTGCGCTCCCGCTGATGGATCGCGAGCAATACGGGATCCGTCCCGTCGAGCTCTGCGTATTCCTGCTGTTCGTCGCCGAGTACCCGTTCGTGAGATTCTTCTTCGGGATCCCCGGCTGGGTGATCGGGGCGGTCATCCTCGGCATCGAGATCCTCCAACTGCTCGGCGAGCGCAACGAGCCGGGCATCGTTTTCCTTTTGGTCGCCCTCGCCGTGGCCGCCGTCACGGCACGGTCGATGGGCGTGCTGAGCAACTTCCCGTGGATACCGGCGGTCCCGATCGGCGGCCGAGACAGGACTCGCCGCCGGCAACGGTCACCGGCCAAGCAGAAGCGATCCCGCCGTGGCGGCGGCGACGTCGTCGCCGGTCCGTGGACGAGTTCGACGCGAAGTGGTCCGACCGGGTCGCTCCCCCAGCCTCCCCCGTCGGTGCAAGCGTCGTCCGATCAGGCCGAGCTCGACGCGATCCTCGACAAGATCTCCGAGTTGGGAATGGACGGCCTCTCCGGCGACGAGAAGTCGCGGCTCAACGAGCTGTCGAAGCGGATGCGCCGCGACAGCTGAGTTGGGTCAGACAGCGAACAACTCGCGCAGGTAACGGCCGGTGTGGCTGGTCTCCACCGTGGCGACGTGCTCGGGCGGGCCGTCGGCGACGACCGTGCCGCCACCACTGCCACCTTCGGGGCCGAGATCGATGAGCCAGTCGGCGGTCTTGATGACGTCGAGGTTGTGCTCGATGACGAGCACGGTGTTGCCTTGATCGACGAGCCGTGACAGCACGATGAGGAGGCGACGGACGTCGTCGAAGTGCAGACCGGTGGTCGGCTCGTCGAGCAGGTAGATCGTGTGCCCCGTCGATCGCTTGGCCAGCTCGGTGGCGAGCTTGACTCGCTGGGCCTCGCCGCCCGAGAGCGTCGGCGCCGGCTGGCCGAGCCGGACGTAGCCGAGCCCGACGTCCATCAACGTGTGCATGTAGCGGGCGATCGACGGCTGGTTGGCGAAGAACTCGACAGCCTCGGCGATCGGCATGTCGAGGACGTCGGCGATGTTGTGTCCCTTGAACTCGATGTCGAGCGTGTCGCGGTTGTACCGCGCCCCCTTGCACACCTCGCACGGCACGTAGACGTCTGGGAGGAAGTGCATCTCGATCTTGATCGTCCCGTCGCCGGCGCACGCCTCGCAGCGACCACCCTTGACGTTGAAGCTGAACCGGCCTGGCAGGTAGCCCCGCACCTTGGCCTCGTTGGTGGCGGCGAACAGTTTGCGGATGCTGTCGAAGACACCGGTGTACGTGGCCGGGTTCGAACGCGGCGTCCTCCCGATCGGCGACTGGTCCATGTCGATGACCTTGTCGAGCAGCTCCAGGCCCACCACGCGGCGGTGCTTGCCCGGTGGTGTCTTCGACGTGTAGATGTGCTGCATCAGCACCGGGAGGAGGATGTCGCGGACCAGCGTCGACTTGCCCGAGCCGGACACCCCGGTGACGGCCACGAAGTTGCCGAGCGGGATCGTCACGTCGATGTCGCGCAGGTTGTGTTGCCGGGCACCTTGGATCTCGAGCACCTCACCGGTCAATGGCCGCCGCGCCGCCGGCACCGGGATCTGTTCGCGACCGCTCAGGTATCGGCCGGTGATCGACCGCTTGACCTTGCTGATCCCGGCGACCGGTCCGCTGTAGACGATCTCACCGCCGTGCTCACCGGCTCCCGGCCCGATGTCGACCATCCAATCGCTCTCGCGAATCGTCTCTTCGTCATGCTCGACGATGATGACCGTGTTGCCGAGGTCGCGCAGCCGCGTCAACGTGTCGATGAGCCGCCGGTTGTCGCGCTGGTGCAGACCGATCGAGGGTTCGTCGAGCACGTACAACGTGCCGACGAGCCCGGAGCCGATCTGACTGGCGAGGCGAATGCGCTGGGCCTCGCCGCCGGCGAGCGTCCCCGCCGACCGCGACAACGTGAGGTAGTCGAGCCCGACGTCGAGGAGGAACCCGAGCCTGGCGTTGATCTCCTTGGTGACCCGCTCGGCGATCATCCGATCGCGCTCGGACAGCTCGAGCTCGGCGAGGAACTTGGCGCTGTCGACGATCGCCAGCTCGCAGATCTCGGCGATGTTGCGCCCTCCGACGGTGACGGCGAGCGTCGCCGGCTTCAGCCGGGCGCCGTTGCATGCCGTGCACGGGACCTCGCGCATGTAGCCCTCGTACTGCTCCCGCGACCACTCGCTCTCCGATCCCTCGTGGCGCCGTTTGATCCACGGGATCACACCCTCGTAGTCGGTCGTGTACTGGCGCTCGCGGCCGTAGCGGTTGCGATACTTGACGGTGACCTTGCCGCCGGTACCGTCGAGGATGATCTTCTGCTGCTTGGCGGAGAGCTTCGACCAAGGCGCGTCGAGATCGATGTCGTTGGCGTCGGCGACAGCTTGCAGCATCCGCGTGAAGTACTGCGTCTGCGCCGTTCGCCACGGCGCGATCGCCCCTGCGTTGATCGACACATCGGGGTCGGGGATGACGAGTTCGGGATCGATCTCGAACGTCGTGCCCAACCCGTCACACGTTTCACAGGCGCCGTAGGGCGAGTTGAACGAGAAGTTCCGTGGTGCCGGCTCGTCGTAGCTGCGCCCACAGGTCGGACAGGACAGGTGCTGGGAGAACGTCATCGTCTCGTTCTCGGACGAGTCCATGTCTCCTGGGGTGCCCCCGGACCCCGCGGCGGCGACGATCTCGACCTCGGCGACGCCGTCGGCGAGGCTCAGGGCGGTCTCCAGCGAGTCGGTGAGACGGCGCTCGAGGCCTTCACGTTGCACCAACCGGTCGATGACGACCTCGATCTTGTGCTGCTCGTAGCGAGCGAGGCGCGTGTCGCGCTTGAGGAACTCGTCGATGAGGACGACCTCTCCGTCGATCCTGGCCCGCACGTAGCCCTGCCCGGAGAGGTCCTCGAGCAACGTGTCGTACTCGCCCTTGCGACCACGTACCACGGGGGCGAGGACCTGGAAGCGAGTTCCCTCGGGGAGTTGCAGGATGCGATCGACGATCTGTTGCGGCGTCTGGCGCTGGAGGCGGGTGCCGTCGATCGGACAGTGCTGTTCGCCGACACGGGCGAACAGCAGGCGCAGATAGTCGTAGACCTCGGTGATTGTTCCGACGGTCGAGCGCGGATTCCGACCCGCGGACTTCTGGTCGATCGAGATCGCCGGCGACAACCCGTCGATGACGTCGACGTCGGGCTTGTCCATCTGCCCGAGGAACTGCCGGGCGTACGACGACAGCGACTCGACGTAGCGTCGCTGTCCCTCGGCGTAGATGGTGTCGAACGCCAGCGACGACTTTCCGGATCCGGACAGCCCGGTGAACACGATCAACTTGTCACGGGGCAGCTCGACGTTGACGTTCTTGAGGTTGTGCTCGCGGGCGCCACGGACGACGATCTGCGGGGCGTCCGCCGACGCCGTTGGTCGAACGTTACGGGGGGTCCGCTGGGCCATCAGCCGACCACGCTATCGAGGAACATCACCGGCGTAGTTTAGCGCGTCGACGAACACCTGTACGAGCACAGTTTGCGGCAAACCGGTTGCACGGTCGGGCCCCGACCCATTAGTGAAGCGCCATGACTGCGCTCCCCCGGCGCCTCGGCGCGACGTCTCTCATCGGCTCCGTGGTCCTCGTACTGGCGTGCAGCGCCGCGTCTGCCGCTGTCGACCCATCGCTCGTCTCGGGACACGCCGAGGTCGTCGCTCAAGGCATCGTCGACTTTCCGGACGGCACGTTCTACTGGCAGGTCGCCGACGCCACCCTCGCCGTCGACGACGAGCCGTCCTCGGCACCGGATGCGGTGACGTTCGTAGTCGTCGACGCGGGGAGTGTCGACATCTCCGGTGGCGCTAGGTATCACCTCGCGACGGGCGAGGCGGCGATGCTCCCGGCGTTCTCGCAAGCCCGCTTGTCGACGGCTGGGAAGCTGCTCGGTACTGGGTGCTGTCGATCGGCAACGTCGGCGATACCGGTGGAGTCGGAACCACCGGTGACGTGTTCAACCTCGATGCCGCCCCGCGCGACGTCGACCTCATTCGCGACGTGCTGGCGACGGACGAGTCGCTGATCATCCCCGACCAGGAGGTCGCGACGTTGGTGTTGGTCACCGAGGGCGCTGTCGGCATCACTGCCGGCGGAACCGAAGTCAAGCTCGTGGCCGGCGACGCCACGACGATGGATGGCGACGTGACGATCACCAACCGGGGGCCAGACACTGCAACGGTCGTCGCCGCCGTGATCGCCTCGATGGCCGTTGACAGCGAGTCGCCGCCGGCCACGTCACCGCCCGCGAGCGTTCCGCCGGCGCCGACCACGACCACGGCCGTGACAACGACATCGATGGCACCGACCGACTCCGACGGCGACGGCCTGTCCGACACCGATGAGACAGGTGTCTACGGGACCGATCCGAACAATCCCGACAGCGAAGGCGATCACGTCATGGACGGCGACGAGGTCAACGTCTACGGCACCGATCCGCTCGACAACGACTCGGACGACGACTTCTCGACCGACGGCGACGAGATCAACATCCTCGGAACCGACCCGACCAACCCGGACACCGACGGTGATGGATTGATCGACAGCAACGAGCAGCCCAACGGGGCCAACCCCAACGATTCCGACACCGACGACGATGGCTTCGCCGACGGCGTCGAGGTCGGCGCCGGCACCAACCCCGCCGACGCCACGAGCCACCCCTAGCGGACAGGCCGCCGGCGTCGCGCCGAGTGCGCGGATCTGCCGTCACAAACCGGACAGTTGTGTCCCGTATGGGGCCTCGAATCGGCGCGTCAGCCGATGCCGGGATTCTGGTGCCGCAAAGCGGTCAGCGGTGACCGGTTTGCGGCCTAAGAATCGCCGCGGCCCCAGAATCGAGGTGACAGGTGGGCACCTCTCCCAGGTGCCGTCGCGACGCTCGACAACCGCCCCTTCCAGCGCCAGCGCGCTCGCCGGCACCTCGATCGAACCCACAGGAACCCGAGGAGAACTCAGAAATGTGTCCGGTTTGCGGCCCGAGTCTGAGAGTGATCGTGTCAGCCGGCGTCGCGGAGCTCGCGGCGGAGGTCGGCGATCTCGTCGCGGAGCTTGCCGGCATACTCGAAACGCAGATCAGCTGACGCCTCGTGCATCTCCTCCTCGAGCGTCTGGATCAGCCGCTGCATCTCCTGTTGCGGCAACGTACGCAGCTCGCGCTGGACTTTGTCGCGCTCACGCTGGCGGCGCCGGTCCTTCATCGGCACCGGGGCGAGGTCGTCGGGACGGAGCAGCGAGAGGATGTCGCCCACAGCCTTGCGGATCGTCTGCGGGTTGATCCCGTGCTCAGCGTTGTAGGCGATCTGGCGGGCTCGCCGCTCCTGGGTGATGTCGATCGCCCGCTTCATCGAGTCGGTGATCCTGTCGGCGTACATCACGACCTGGCCGTCGACATTGCGGGCAGCCCGTCCTGTCGTCTGGATCAGCGACGTCTCCGAGCGGAGGAATCCTTCCTTGTCGGCGTCGAGGATGGCGACCAGCGAGACCTCTGGCAGGTCGAGTCCCTCACGCAGCAGGTTGATGCCGACGAGCACGTCGAACTCGCCGAGGCGCAGGGCCCGCAGGATCTCGATGCGCTGCACCGTGTCGATGTTGGAGTGCAGGTAGCGGACACGGAGCCCCTGCTCGAGCAGGTACTCGGTGAGATCCTCGGCCATCTTCTTGGTCAACGTCGTGACGAGGACGCGATCGCCACGTTCGACGCGGCCGTTGATGCCCTCGATGAGATCGTCGATCTGCCCCTTTGTCGGCTTGACGATCACCTCCGGGTCGACCAGCCCGGTCGGGCGGACGATCTGCTCGACGACCTGCGACGAGACCCGCATCTCGTAAGCACTGGGCGTCGCCGACATGAACACGCACTGGTTGATCCGACCAAGCGTCTCGTCGAACGTGAGCGGACGGTTGTCGCGGGCCGACGGAAGGCGGAAGCCGTGCTCGACGAGGATGTCCTTGCGGCTGCGGTCGCCCTCGAACTGGCCGTGCAGTTGGGGTACGGCGACGTGGCTCTCGTCGATGACGAGCAGGAAGTCGTCCGGGAAGTAGTCGAGCAGCGTGAACGGCGGCTGCCCGAAGTCACGCCCGTCGATGTGCATCGAGTAGTTCTCGATCCCATTGCAGTAGCCGACTTCGGCCATCATCTCGAGGTCGTACTGGGTACGCATGCGTAGCCGTTGCGCCTCCAGCAGTTTGCCTTCGCGCTCGAAGTCGGCGAGCCGTTCCTGGAGCTCCGTCTCGATCTTGGCCATCGCTATGGACAGCCGCTCGGCGCCGGCGACATAGTGGGTGGCCGGGAAGATCTGCGTGCGGTTGAGCTCGCGCAGCGTCTCGCCGGTGAGTGGATCGATGACCGTGAGGCGGTCGATGGTGTCGCCGAACATCTCGATGCGCAGCACGGACTCCTCGTACGACGGATGCACTTCGATCGTGTCGCCGCGTACGCGGAACTTGCCGCGGCCGAGGGCGGCGTCGTTGCGGTCGAACTGCATGTCGACGAGACGACGCAGGATGCTGCGCATGTCGTAGTCGACGCCGACGGAGAGATCGATGAGTTGCCCGCGGTACTCGTCGGGGCTGCCCATCCCGTAGATGCAGCTGACGCTGGCGACGACGATTGTGTCGCGGCGGGTAAGCAGCGCGGCCGTCGCCGAGTGTCGCAGCCGGTCGATCTCGTCGTTGATCGACGAGTCCTTCTCGATGTACGTGTCCGTCGACGGGATGTACGCCTCGGGCTGGTAGTAGTCGTAGTAGCTGACGAAGTACTCGACGCGGTTGTTGGGGAAGAACTCGCGCATCTCCTGGGCGAGCTGAGCGGCGAGGCTCTTGTTCGGGGCGAGGATCAGCGTGGGGCGTTGCACCCGCTCGATCGCCCAGGCGATCGTCGCCGACTTGCCCGAGCCGGTGATGCCGAGCAGCGTCTGGAAGCGGTCGCCGCGCAGCACGCCCTCGCTGAGTCTCTCGACGGCGGACGGCTGGTCGCCCGCAGGGGCGAAGTCGGACACCACCTTGAACGGCTCGTCACCGACGGGACCGAGCGTCGAGGACGTCTGGAAGGTGGTGAGATCGATCGGCGATGCGGCGGAAGGGGCGTCGGCCACCCAGTCAGTGTAGTCCCGAACAACCGTTCTGCCGGCGTGACGTCCGCCCCACCACCGCTCCTGAAGCCGTCTGCTCAGCCGCCGATGATCAGGCCGGCGATGAGCAGGAGTTGGCCGAGGTGGTAGGTCACCATGATCGGGAGGTCGGCGCCGTGGAACGGTCGCACGAAGCGGTTGTAGGCGATCATCGAGTCGCTGACGGCGAACCACGTCGCCCCGGCGAACGCCAGCCAGCTCGGCGTTCCGGTGGCGGTGACGACCATCACCGAGATGATCAGCGAGTAGACGGCGACGGCAACGAGCATCGGCGGGCCACCGTGGCGAAGCGCTCCGTCGAGCATCCGCGTGGCGACCTGGAAACCGAGCAGCACCACGAGGACCGGGAAGGCCACAGCGAGCCGCGGCCACGACACGCCGACGAGCAACGCCGTGACGACGTAGGCGACGTGTCCGAGGGCGAACGCGCTCAAGCCGGTGAGGAAGCGCTCGTCGCTGTCACCGAGCAGCGCCACATCGCCGGCGAGGCAGAGCAGGGCGGCGATCACCAGGAACGCTCGTGCATCGCCGGCCATCTCCCCGGCGACGATGGCGATCGCAACGAGGGCGACCGTTGCGGCCGGCTTGGTGACCCGGCGCCGGTGTTCATTGCCCTGCCAAATCGCCAGCCAGTCGGCGACGGCGGACGCGACGAATGCAATCACGAAGACGAGTGTCAGCGCATCCACGTCAAGTCGGCTGCGGTGGCAGCGTGCGGATCCACGCCCAGACGTCGTCGACCTGGCGTTCGAGCGCCTCACGGTCGCCGGAGTTGTCGATCACCCGATCGGCCATCGCCACACGCCGCTCCCGGGGGAGCTGCGCCGCCATCCTCGACCGCACCTGGTCCTCGGTGATCGTCCGCTCGGCGACGATCCGCTGGACAGCAACTTCGGTCGGAACGTCGACGACGACCAAGGCTGCCATCGCGTAGGTATCGCGCTCGGTGATCAGCGGGATGTCGAGGACGACGACGTTGTCCGTACCGGCGTTGGCGGCGACCCGGCGGGCGATCTCGCTGCGCACCGCCGGATGGACGATGGCGTTGATGTCGTTGACGGCTTGCTCGTCGCCGAAGACAAGGCCGGCCAGCTTCGCTCGGTCGAGGGCCCCGCCAGCGGTGATGATCTCACGGCCGAATCGCTCGGCGAGCTGGTCCAGCAGTGGGGTGCCGGGTTGCTGTAGCTCGTGGACGATCGTGTCGGCGTCGATGATCACTGCGCCGCGGCGACCGAGCAGTTGGGCGACCGTCGACTTGCCCGAACCGATTCCACCGGTGAGCCCGACGACGATCACCGCCGCCTCAGTGCCGCCGCAGCGGAATCACTCGGTCGTGGCGGTGTCGGCGTCGACATCGGCGTCGACATCGGCGACGGCGACGGCCTCGTCGACGTCGCACCTTTGGAGTCTCGGCTTCCTCGGCGGCCGCCGGAGCTCCCGCCTCGTCGCCGTAGTACTCCGACCACGCGGCCTCACGCTCGGCGTCCGAATCACCCGAGGCCCAGTTGCCGTGCTCGTCGACCTCGAAGTGCTCGCGATACTCCTCGGCGAGCTCGCCGCCCTCGGCGGCCTGCTTGATCGACAGGCTGATCCGTCGGCGAGCGAGGTCGAGATCGATGATCTTGACCCACAGCTCCTCGCCTGGCGTGACGACCTGATCGGGTGAATCGACGTGGTGGGTCGACATCTCCGAGATGTGCACGAGGCCCTCGATGCCGTCGCCGACCTGGACGAAGGCGCCGAACTGGACGAGCTTGGTGACGCGCCCGTAGACGAGTTGGCCGACCTCGTGGGTGGAAGCGAACTCCTGCCACGGATCCTGCTGCGTCGCCTTCAGCGACAGGCTGATCCGCTCGCGGCTCATGTCGACGTCGAGCACCTGGACGGTCACCTGGTCGCCGACGGCGACGACGGAACCGGGATGATCGACATGCTTCCAGGACAGCTCGCTGACGTGGATCAGGCCGTCCATGCCACCGAGATCGACGAAGGCGCCGAAGCTGACGACCGACGACACCGTGCCCTCGCGGACCTCGCCGACCTTGAGATTGTTGAGGAACGAGTCGCGGGACTCCTTCTGCGTCTCCTCGAGGTGGGCGCGGCGGCTGAGCACGACGTTGTTGCGGTTCTTGTCGAGCTCGATGATCTTCGCCTGGATGCGCTGGCCGACGTAGGGCTGAAGGTCGCGCACACGGCGCAGCTCGACGAGCGACGCCGGCAGGAAGCCGCGCAGCCCGATGTCGACGATGAGCCCGCCCTTGACGACCTCGATCACCGGACCTTCGACGACACCGTCCTCTTCCTTGATCCGCTCGATCGTCCCCCACGCCCGCTCGTACTGCGCCCGCTTCTTGGACAGGATGAGACGGCCTTCCTTGTCCTCTTTCTGGAGGACAAGCGCTTCGACCTTCTCGCCGAGCGACACGATCTCGTTGGGGTCGACATCGTTGCGGATGCTCAGCTCACGGGACGGGATGACGCCTTCGGACTTGTAGCCGATGTCGAGGAGGACTTCGTCCTTGTCGATCTTGACGATCGTGCCGGTGACGATCTGGCCGTCGTCGACTTCGACCATCGTGCCGTCGATGGCATCGGCGAAGGACATTCCGAGATCGTCAACGGAGATCTCGCGGGGGGTGTAGTTGCCCTCCTCGTCGAAGGTTCCCATCGACGGGGAGGTAATCGTGGTGTCGGACAAGAGTTCGTGCTGCTTTCGGATGGACAGGGTCGTTTGGTGGACAGGAAACGGAGGACGAACTCCCCGCCGTCAGAGACTGCGCGGGAGGGTCCGAAGTCCGGCGGCACAGGCTAGCAGCGGTGATGCCGCGCGGCTCCCGGTTCAGTCGGCGAGCGTGATGGCCTACGAGCGAGCAGGCTCCTCGATCGCGGCGGCGATCGGCCCGATCGGGGTCACCGGCGGGATGTCGCCGGTTGCGATCACCGCGCGGGCGAGGGGTGTCAATAGCCCGATCAACCGCGCGATCTCCTCGTCGTCGAGGGTCACGTAGGCGGTCAGGGCGATGCGATCGGTGCGGCCTTCGATCTCGGCCTTGAACGCCGAGCCATCGGCGGTGAGGACTCCGTCAGGCGTCATCAATCCTCGGTCGCTGAGGCCGGCGACGTTGGCCGCCCACTCCACGTCGTCGTAGTCACGGCCGAATGTCATGAACTCGGGCGGGGCACCTCCTGCCGCAGAGTGGAGCACGTTCGCTTCACGGCCGGCGACGCCGGCGGCGGTCAGCACGGCGACGTGGCCATCGCCTCGATGCTCCCGGAGCAGGGTCGCCGCGTGCCACAACACACCGACGGGATCGTCTGGCCACGGAAGAGCGGCGTTGGCCGCGAACAGCGCCCGGCCCTCCGGCGGGGCCGACTCTGCGGCTCGCCGAGCCAGCTCGGCGACCTCGGTGACGTCGGCGTCACCGAGTGACCGTTGTAGGGCGGCGATCGAACCGTGCAATCTGGCGCCGAGCGCCGCCTCAGGCGGAGCGAAGTCCCACGCATCGGGAATCGCCCTGGCGACCCGCGCCGGAGCGAAGTTGTAGAACAGCGCCGTGACAACCTCGGGCCCGACCGGGCCGAGCGGCGCCGCCCGCCCGGCGAAGTAGCCCATCCAAAAGCCCTTGTAGCCGGCGTCACGTAGGGCGTCGGTGGCCTCGGGGCTGAAGTAGGTGACGGCATGGATCAGTTCGAGTCGCTGCCACAACCGGCGTGCAAGGGTGGGATCTCGGGACATCCGAGCAGTCTTCCCGACCCCCGGTGTCGGCGACGGATCGGACCTACGCTGTCTCCGATGATCACGTCGATCCACACCCTCATCTACTCCGACGATCCGCCGGCGACGCGGGCCTTCCTCCGAGATGTCCTTGGATGGCCGTACGTCGAGGACTCCGGGTCCGACGAGGGCTGGTTGATCTTCCGTACCGGACCGAGCGAGCTCGGCGTGCACCCGACATCGGGCACCTGGGAGGGCGCCGAGTTCTCACATCCCGTGCACCACGAGATCTCCGTGATGTGTGACGACATCGCCGCCACGAAGGCGGATCTGGAAGGCAAGGGCGCCGTGTTCACCGGTGACGTCGTCGACGAGGGCTTCGGCCTGACCGCATCGATGCAGCTCCCCGGCGCCGGCCAGATCCTGCTCTACGAACCCCGCCACGCCACCGCCTACGACCTGTGAGTGGATCCATCCGAGTGTTTCGTGCCATCGGAGTGTTTCGTGACGGACAGGTCGCCACCCGACACTCGGTTGACGCCAAACACTCGGATGGTTAGGACTTGGCGTCTGCCCAGGTCTGGCCCCAGGCGGAGTTGACCTCGAGGGGGACGTCGAGCTCGGCGGCGTGGCGCATCAACTCGACGACGTACGGCCCCGTCTCGTCACGCTCCTCCTCGGGCACCTCGAGGAGCACCTCGTCGTGGACCTGGAGCACGAGGCGAGCACCGCTCCCCCGTTCGCGCAAGCCCTCGTCGATGCGCACGACGGCGACCTTGAAGATGTCGGCGGCGAGACCTTGGATACCGGCGTTCATCGCCTGGCGCTCGCCCGCCTGGCGAATCCGCCAATTGCCGTCGAGCAGTTCGGGAATCGGACGGCGGCGCCCGAACAGCGTTTCGGTATAACCGACCTTGCGGGCCTCGACGACGGTGCGATCCATGTACGACTTGACGTTGGGGAAGGCCTCGAAGTACGCCTCGAGGATCACGGCCGCCTCTTCGGTCGGGATGTTGAGGCGTTGCCCGAGGCCATATGCCTCCATGCCGTAGGCCAACCCGTACGAGACCATCTTCGCCTTCGAGCGCTGATCGATGGTGACGGCGCCAGGGTCGACGCTGAAGACCCGCGCCGCCGTGGCGTTGTGGATGTCCTGGGCGCTCGTGAACGCGGCGATCAGCCCGGGATCGGCGGCGAGGTGGGCGATACAACGCAGCTCGATCTGGTTGTAGTCGGCGACGAGCATCACGTAGCCCGGGGCGGGGACGAAGACACGCCGGAACTGGCGGCCCTCGTCGCGCCGGACGGGGATGTTGTGCAGGTTCGGGCGGTCCGAGCTGAGCCGGCCCGTGCGAGCGACGGTCTGATTGAACGTGGCGTGGATGCGGCCGTCGGCGGCGACCTCGAGCAACAACCCCTCGCCGTAGGTGCCGCGCAGCTTCTCCAGCTCGCGGTACTGCAGTAGCGGGCCGATGAACTCCGGCCACTGCTCCTGCAGTTTCTCCAGTGACCCGGCATCGGTCGAAGCACCCGTCTTCGTCTTCTTCACCGGAGTGAGGCCACGCTCGGTGAACAGGATCTGGCGCAGCTGGATCGTCGAGTTGACGTTGAGATCGTCGTGACCGGAGATCGTCCGCAACTCCTCGCCGAGCCGGGCGACGTCGGCGGTGAGCTTCTGGTGCAACTGCTCGAGGAACGGTCGGTCGACGGCGATCCCAACGTGCTCCATCCTGGCGAGGACGACGACGAGGGGGTTCTCGATCGTCTCGTAGAGCTCGGCCATCCCCTGCTCGGCGAGGCTCGACGTGATCGGCTCGACGAGGACGGCGATGGCGAGGGCGTCGCGGGCAGCGCGCAGATCGGGTGTCACCTCGGTTCCACCGAGGTCGAGCTGTCCGCTCACTGCGGGGTCATCGCGCGGCGCGGCGTAGGTCGTGTAGTCCTCGAGGATGTGGCCGAGCTCATAGCGTGCTTCGGCCGGGCGCAGCAGGTAGGCGGCGATCGCCGTGTCCAGCTCGAGGCCGAGCAATTCGATGCCCTGGGCGAGCAGCGAACGCATCAACGACTTCGTGTCGTGGCCACGGAAGCGAACCGTGCCGAGGGCTGCCGCGACCGCGGCGTCGCCAAGGTGGGCCGCCGGGATCCACAGGACGTCTGCCCGCTCCGGAGCGACGACGACGGCGAGGCCGGCAACCGGCGAGCGTCCCGGCTCGCCGTCGTACGCCGTGGCGAGCGAGACGACATCAAGTCCCGAGAGTGCTGCGAGCGACTCCTCAGGCGATCCGCTGACACGCAGTTCCGGGTGCAGCTCCACGCGATCGGCTGAGGCGACGACCGCCGCCGCCGGCCCGAGCGCCTCGGCAAGCCGGGCCTCGAACGTCCGGAACTCGAGGAAGTCGAAGAGCCGCTTCACGTCGGCCTGGTTGGGACGGATCACGAGGTCGTCGGGAAGCTCCACCGGGGCGTCCCGCCGGAGGACGCTGACCTCGAGGTTCTTGCGCACCCGCGCCTCGGACTCGCCGAGCGAGGCGCGCAGCTTCGGCGTCAGCTCGTCGAGGTGGGAGAAGATCCCGTCGAGCCCGCCATACGTCGCGATCAGCTTGGCAGCAGTCTTCTCCCCGACTCCCGGGACACCTGGCAAGTTGTCGCTGGGATCACCGCGCAACGCCGCGTACTCGGGGTACTGCGCTGGAGTGACGCCGGTGCGATCGAAGATCCCCGCCTCGTCGTACAACGTGTAGTCACTGACGCCGCGCCGGTTGTAGAGCACCTTGATGTGCGGATCACGGACGAGTTGGTAGGCGTCGCGGTCGCCGGTGACGATGATGACCTCGTGGCCGCGGGCGGCAGCCTGCTCGGCGGCCGTGGCGATGAGATCGTCGGCTTCGAACCCGGCGAGCTCGCAAACCGCCACCCCGAGGGCGTCGAGAACCTGGCGGACGAGACCCATCTGCTGGCGCAGCGGATCGGGCGCCGCGTCCCGTTGCGCCTTGTACGTCGGATCGGCTTCGTGACGGAACGTCGGTTCGGGGCGGTCGAAGGCGACGAGCACCTGATCGGGTCGCTGCTCCTTCATCACGTAGATGAACATCGACGTGAATCCGAACACGGCGTTGGTGAGCTGGCCGCTCGCCGTGGCCATGTCCTGAGGCAGGGCGAAGAAGGCGCGGTACGTCAGCGAGTTGCCGTCGAGCAACAACAACCTTGTCACGGGCGCAGTGACCCGTCGATGACGCGCTCGGCGACGGCGCGCATCTTCGAGCGCTCGCTCATCGCCGTGCGTTGGATGTAGGCGAAGGCGTCGTGCTCGGTCATCTTGCACTCGTCCATCAAGATGCCCTTGGCCCGGTCGATCGCCTTGCGGGCTTCGAGTTGCTCGCCGAGGGCATCGATCTCGCCGGTCAGCGAGCGCAGCTCACGGAAGCGCCCGATGGCCACCTCGATCGCCGGCACGAGGTCGGCCTTCTGGAACGGTTTGACGAGGTACGCCAAGGCGCCGGCGTCACGCGCGTCCTCGACGATCTCGCGCTGGCTGAAGGCGGTCAGGATCAGCACGCCGCACAACTTCTCGTGGTTGATCAGGCGGGCGACCTCGAGGCCGTCCTTGCCCGGCATCTTGACGTCGAGAATGGCGAGGTCGGGGACGAGATCGCGGACGAGCTCGATGGCGTGATCGCCATCGCCGGTCTCGCCGACGACCTCATAGCCCTCCTCCTCCAGCGTCTCCCGCAGGTCCATCCTGATGATCGCCTCGTCCTCGGCGATCACGACACGGATCGTCACAACATCAACTCCTGTCCAGGTTCCCGCCGAGCCGGTCGAGCAGGTCGTCCTGACGCAGTTCCAGTTCGGTGATCTCACCGGCGACGTGGGCCCGGTGTTTGCGCATCGCGCCGAGATGCTTGCGCGCTTCGTTCGATTCGTGCGACGCCTGCGGGGTTTCCGACACCAGCGCCCGCAACGACAGCTCGTCGGCGTCATCGGCGAACTGGAGGAGCTGCTCGTCGATCACCGCGAGCTCCTCGCGTAACGAGCGCAGGCGCGCCGCGACCTGGGAGAGACGGCGCTCGGTCAGCCAGGTACCCATTGACGTTCCACTGTAGGAGCCGCGGGTCTGGTTCAGGTCTGCCCGTCGGTGCGCATCTGGTTACGCAGGTCGGCGGCATGCTGCCGGGAGGCACGGCGAGAGCGGACGAGGTAGATGCCGCCGAGCACCGCTGCGGCGCCGGCGATGGCGCCGATCAGGCTCCACAGCCGGAAGCCCGGACCCTCGACGTCGAGGGTCCGATCGCCGGCGTGCGCTGCGTCGCTGATTCCGAGCACGATGCCAAGCGTCATCAGATTCGGTACGGCAAGGAAGACGACAAGGGCGAACCAGCCCAGCCAGCCCAGCCACGTCCGCTGTGGCGTACGCAACTTCCATACGGCCAGCAACAGGAGCAGCGGGGCAACGGTGAAGACGAACCCGATGAACAACCCGTACAGCGCCCCGGTGGTGAGGCTGCCGTCGACGACCCTGGCGACGCGTTGCGCCCACCAGCGGGGGATGACAGCGGCGGCGATCAGGTAACCGAGCAGGGCGGCGATAACGGCGACGATGCCGACCGTGATCCGGCGCTGCCAGTTCGGCCCTGCGGGGGCGTCGTCGTGCATCGCCACCATCGTGCCAGCATCGGGGCGGCCGGCCATGGATGCGGCACCACGGGTTTCGACGGCGACCCGGCCGGGTAGTGGCAGGACTGATCATCGAGGAGGAACTCAGATGCAAGCATCGACACTGAAGGATGCAGCCGGCACGGTGACCGAGACGGTGGGCGATCTCGCCCGCAGCGTGGCCGATATCACGCCCGACGTCACGTCCAGGGCCGGCGACGTCGCCAGCAAGGTGGGCGACACGGCGCTCAAGCTCGCCGCGCTGACGCCATGGGTCGAGGAGGCCACGAAGTCGCGCTCGATGCGGCGCTGGATTTTCGCCATCGGCGCGACAATCGCGGTGCTCGGGTTGATCGGCTGGTGGCAGAAGAACCGCCAGAAGAGTGACGTTGGCTCAGCGAACACTGGTAGCGCCCCAAGCGAGGCCGAACGCCACCTCAGGGCCGCCGCCGGCCGCTGACGTCCGCCTGCCCCGAACACCCGTTCCCTAAGATCGGGAGGCATGCGGTCAGTCGAGGACGTCCAAGAGGTCTTCCGCCTTCGGGCGGCAGGACGGACCGCTACTCAAATCGCGTCGACTACTGGGGTCTCGCTCTCGCAGGTCCGACGGTGGCTCGATGGCGAGGAGTCGAATCCTGCCGCAGCGAGAGGCCGGAGCGACGGCTGCGAAGGGCCGTTTGGATGCTGCCTTCGTCGCCAGGTGGCGGCTCAGCCCTATGCCTATCTCCTCGGTCAGTACCTCGGAGATGGGCACATCGTTCACAATCATCGGGGCGTCTACCGGCTGGAGATCGCCTGCTGTGCCGCCTATCCGAACATCATCGAGGAGTGCGCTTCGGCGATCCGCAGTGTGCTGCCGTCCAACAAAGTCGGGCGTAGGTGCAACCCCGGTGTAATTCTCGTCGGCTGTTACTCGCGACACCTACCGTGCCTGTTTCCGCAGCACGGTTCGGGACCGAAGCATCGCCGCCCGATCGTGCTCGAGACCTGGCAGGAGGAGATCGTGTTTGGTGAGCACGCAGAGTCCTTCGTACGCGGGCTTCTGCAAAGCGACGGCTGCCGCAGCATCAATATGGTGCGCAGCCCGACCGGGGCGCAGTACCAGTATCCGCGGTACCAGTTCTCCAACCGCTCCAATGACATTCGGCAGCTGTTCTGTGCCGCGTGCGATCGGCTCGACATCGGATGGAGGCAGATGAACGCGCATACCATCTCGGTCGCGACACGTGGCGGTGTCGCCCGCCTCGACGAATTCGTCGGACCAAAGTCGTAGAGGTATGTGCCCGGGGCGGGACTTGAACCCGCAAGCCCTTTCGGACAATGGTGTTTGAGACCATCACGTTTGCCAATTTCGTCACCCGGGCGGGTCAGTCAGTTTACTGCTCAATCTCCTGCCGGTCGCAGCCCCGGTGAGGCTCGTGCCCCGGGCGGCGGCCCGCCGTCTACTGTCGGGTCGATGCTCGCATTCACCTTTCCCGGGCAGGGGTCGCAGCGTCCCGGGATGGGGCGACCGTGGCTCGATCACGAGAGTTGGGAACTCGTCGGTGAAGCGAGCGAGATCGCCGAGCGCGACGTCGGCAAACTGCTCCTCGACGCCGACGCGGACGAGCTGCGCGACACCCGCAACGCCCAGCTGACGACGTTCGTCTCCAGCCTGATGGTGCTCGACGCCGCCGAGCGTCTCGGCATCGAGCCGAGCTTCTGCGCCGGGCACAGCCTCGGCGAGTACACCGCCCTCACGGCGACCGGGGCCCTCGGCTTCGAAGAAGGTGTGCGGCTGGTCATCGCCCGGGCCGACGCGATGCACGACGCCGGCATCGAGCACCCGGGCACGATGGCCGCCGTGCTCGGGCTCGACGACGAGCAGGTCGACGTCGCCTGCCGCCGCGCCGACGACGACGTGTGGGTCGCCAATTACAACGCTCCGGGGCAGGTCGTCATCGCCGGCTCCCCTGACGGCGTGGCCGCCGCCGGAGATCACGCCAAGGAGCTCGGCGCCAAGAAGGTGATGCCGCTGCAGGTTTCCGGCGCCTTCCACACGCCGTACATGATCAGTGCACGGGACCGCCTGCGCGAAGCGATCGCCGCGGCGAACCCGCGCGATACCGAGGTTCCCGTGGTGTCCAACGTCGACGCCCTCCCCCATCAGCTCGGTGACGAGTGGGCGAGCCTGCTCTCGGCGCAGCTGTCGTCCCCCGTGCGGTGGAAGCACGCCCTGCTCGAACTCGCCGACCGCGGAGTCGACGAGTTCGTTGAGCTCGGCCCCGGTGGCGTGCTGACCGGGATGGCGAAGCGCACAGTGACTGGCGCGCGGACGGTCTCGGTGGCGACGCCCGAGGAGCTCGATCGACTGATCGAGTTCGTCCAGCAGGAGATGCCGACGCGGCCTCCACGTCTCGAAGGCGAGCATCTCTTCGCCGTCGAACGCCTCGTCGTGAGCCCGGCCGCGGGGATCTTCAGCCGCTCGGGTGGGATCGAGGACGGCGCCACGATCGAGGTCGGCACCGTGCTCGGCCACGTCGGCGAGCACGAGGTGCGCAGCCCGTTCGCCGGCGTGTTGCAGAGCTACATCGCCGTGGACACCGAGCGGGTGATGCCCCGCCAACCCATTGCCTGGCTCCGTACCGCCTAGCCTTGACGTCGCAGTCGATCAACGAGAGGGGTCGCCGATGCCTACCGTTCCGCCTTCCGCCCGCGGCGCGGTGATCACCGGGTGGGGCACCGCCCTGCCCGACAAGGTGCTCACCAACGACGACCTGCGCGCCAGCGGGCTCGAGACCAGCGACGAGTGGATCGTCGAACGCACGGGAATCAAAGAGCGCCGCATCGGCGGCTCGACGGCGTCGCTGTCCGTGGAGGCCGGCCGCCAGGCAATGGAGATGGCCGGCCTGGAGCCGTCCCAGATCGATGCCCTCGTCTTGGCGACGACCACACCAGACCGCACGATCCCCGGTACCTCGTCGACCGTTCAATACCAGCTCGGGCTGTTCTGTGGTGCGTTCGACGTCAACGCCGCCTGCTCCGGATTCACGTACGCACTCGTTGTCGCCCACGGCCTCATCGCCGTGGGATCGGAACGCGTCCTCGTCATCGGCACGGACACGTTGTCGCGCGTGACCGACTGGGACGACCGCAACACCGCAGTGCTGTTCGCCGACGGTTCGGGCGCAGTCGTCCTCGAGGCCGTTGAGGGACGCGGCCAGCTCCTCGGTTGGGACCTCGATGCCGACGGGAGCGCCGAGGAGTACCTCTACGCCGACGTCGGTGGCTACATCAAGATGGAGGGCAAGGAGGTGTTTCGCCGCGCCGTGCGGATCATGGTCGACTCCGCCGAGAAGTCGATGGAAGCTGCCGGGGTGCATGCCGACGACATCGCCCTCGTCGTCCCGCACCAGGCCAACACGCGCATCATCAAGGCGGCGTGCGACCGACTGGGGATCGAGATGGACCGCGCCGCGATCGTGCTCGACCGCACCGGCAACACCTCGTCGGCGTCCATCCCCCTCGCTCTCGCCGACGCCCTCGATCAGGGTCGAGTGAAGGACGACGATCTCATCCTCCTCGTCGGCTTCGGCGCGGGGATGACAGCTGCCAGCACGATCATCCGCTGGGCCGGAACGACGCGTGGCTGACGACTCCACGGTCGCGTTGGTGACGGGAGGATCGCGGGGCATCGGCCTGGCGTGCGCCCGTCGGCTGGCTGCCGACGGGTACCGCGTCGCCGTCACGTATCTCTCCTCGCCGCCGCCGGAGGGTTTGTTCGGCGTCAAGTGCGACGTCACCTCCGGAGCCGACGTCGACCGCACCTTCAGCGAGGTCACCGAGCACTTCGGCGACACCGTCGGGATCCTCGTGTCGAACGCCGGCGTCACCCGCGACGGGCTACTCCTGCGGATGAGCGAGGACGACTTCACGAGCGTGATCGATGCCAACCTGACGGCGTCGTATCGAGTCACCAAGCGGGCGGCGAAGGACATGCTGCGGGCGCGCACCGGCCGCATCGTGCTGATGTCATCGGTCGTCGGCCTGCTCGGCTCTGCGGGACAGGCCAACTACGCCGCGGCAAAGGCCGGGCTCGTCGGCCTCGCTCGCTCGCTCGCTCGCGAGCTCGGGTCGCGGAGCATCACCGTCAACGTCGTCGCTCCCGGCGTCGTCGCCACCGACATGACCGCTGAGCTGGGCGAGAAGCGTCTCGCCGACCTCACCGCCGCCATCCCGCTGGGCCGGATGGCCAGCGCCGACGAGATCGCCGGCGTCGTCGCCTTCCTCGCCTCCCCCGATGCCGCCTACATCAGCGGGGCCGTCATTCCCGTCGACGGCGGCTTGGGAATGGGTCATTGATGCGCGTGTGGCACACTCTCAGCACACGATCCAGTGACCCAATCCGCTGACAAGGAGCCATCGTGGATCAAGAGACTTTCGCCCGATTCAAGAAGTGCGCCGTCGAGGTGCTGTCCGTTCCCGAGGACAAGGTGACGCCGGAGGCCCGATTCGGCGACGATCTCGACGCCGACAGCCTCGATCTCGTCGAGCTGGTCATGGCCCTCGAAGAGGAGTTCGGGGTCGAAGTGCCCGAGGAAGAGCTCGAAGGAGTCGAGACCGTCGGTCAGGCGTACGACCTGATCGCCGGCAAACTGAGCTGATGGACGGTCGAGGGCGCCGCGTCGCTGTCACCGGTCTCGGTGTCGTCGCGCCGTGCGGGATCGGCGCTGCCGCGTTCTGGGACGGCCTGCTCGGGCCGGGTATCACATCGGGGCGGTCGGTGCGACTGGCCGAGTGGGACCCGTCGCCGTGGTACGACAACCCCAAGGAGGCGCGCCGCGCCGACCGTGTCGAGCAATTCGCCACCGCGGCGGCGGCCGAGGCGATGGCCGGCGCCGGAGACATCGGTGTCGATCCGGCCCGGTTCGGCACCATCTTCGCCACCGGGATCGGCGGATTGGAGACGCTCGAAGAGCAGGTCGAGGTACGCATCAACAAGGGTGAGCGGCGGGTTTCGCCGTTCCTCGTCCCGATGATGATGGCCAACGCCAGCGGGGCGGCGATCTCGATGCGCTACGGACTGCAAGGGCCCAATGAGACGGTCTGCACAGCGTGTGCCGCTGGGACTCACGCCATCGGTAACGCCGCCCGACTGATCGCCTGGGGGCGCTGCGACGCGGTCGTTACCGGCGGCACCGAGGCAGCTGCCACCGTGACATCGCTGGCCGGCTTCGGCAACATGACCGCGCTGTCGACATCGGGCGTGTCGCGTCCCTTCGACGTCGCCCGTGACGGGTTCGTGATGGGTGAGGGCGCCGCCGTGTTCGTGCTCGAGGAGTGGGAGCACGCGACCGGACGTGGCGCGATGATCCTCGGGGAGATCGTCGGCGCGGCGAGCAACGCCGACGCCCACCACATCACCGCTCCGTCGCCTGGCGGCTCGGGGGCGATCGTGTGCATGAAGCTGGCCCTGGAGGACGCCGGTCTTGACGCCGGCGACATCCGCCAGATCAACGCTCACGGGACCTCGACGCCTCTCAACGATGCTGCCGAGGCGGAGGCTGTGGTCAAGGTGTTCGGCGATCAGTCACCGCCGGTGACGTCGATCAAGGGAGTTACCGGTCATGCCCTCGGTGCCGCCGGTGCACTGGAGGCAGCTGCGGTTCTGCTCTCGTTCCAGCATCGCCTGATACCACCGACAGCTAACACGGTCGACGTCGACCTCGGTGTCGACGTCGTCACCCGAGAGGCACGGCCCTGGGAGCCAGGCCCGACGATCTCCAACAACTTCGGGTTCGGTGGGCACAACGGCAGCGTGATCATCACTCCGGCGGGATGACCGATCGGCGGTAGCCGCCGACGATCGACACCGCGATCGCGAGGCAGCCGACGGCGATCACGATCACCGCCGCCGTTCGCAGCCAAGGGCTCGCTGGAAGGACTTGGAGCAGCTCGGGCATCGGCCTGCCCCGGTCACGCAGTCGCCGCTCGGTCGTCGGATCGACTCCAGAGGGAATGTTGCGCAGCGCCCACCACCCCATCAGCACCACGGTGACGACGGGCAGGACACGGGGCCACAGACGATCGAGGCCGAGGGCGAACAGAGCGGCGACGACGCCCAAGGCGGGGAGCAGGTAGCGGGCGTAGCGGCTGCCGCCGCCGGACACGTGCTGGGCGACGCTCATGATCACGACGACCACGACCGTCACACACAGCCCGAGTGCCGGCCTCGTGACCAAACCATGGACGCCGCGCCGCACGACGTCTCCCGTCTGGCCACGGATCGCCAGGACGGTCAGCCCGATCACGACGAGCAGCAAGGCGATGTCGACCCCCGGCGGGGACACGATCGGGAACAGCGGTGTCGGCGACATCAGCATGTGGTAGAGGTCGACCCACAAGTGCCCCCACGTGAGGATCTCGAACAACGAGCCGCGAGGGTCACGGCCGAATCGGTCGAGGAGGAAGTCCGACCCGGCGAAGTCGCCGTACAGCCGGTTGTTGCGGAGGTAGTACCAGCCGAACAGCACGGCACCAGGGACCAGCCCGAACGCCGCGACGACTGCCCCCGACCGGAGGCGACTCGCGACCGAGCCATTGGCAGTGAGGGCACGGGCGACGGCGACCCACACAACGACCACGACGGCGACGACCAGCGTCGCGCTCCGCGCCCCGGCGCACGCCGCTGCCGCGGCGCCGAGGACGACGAGGTCAGCTCGTTCCCAGCGGCCGGTACCGGTGCCGATGCACCGCACGCCGGCCCAGACCACGGCCGTCCCGGCGGCGAACCCGAGCCCGTCGTTCATCGCCTCCGAGAACAACGTGTGCCCCTGCGGGACGAGGGCGGCGATCGCCGCGGCAGCGACGCCGAGACGGCGCACCCCGCCGCTGAGGTCGCGGGCAAGTAGATACGTGAACACGACACCGGCGGTGGCGAAGGCGATGTTCGCCAGGCGCATCAACATCAAGCCCCCGTCGGCGCGATCGGTGGCGTTGGACAGCCAGATCAGAGGCGCAGTCGCGAGGTAGTGCAACGGTGGGTGGTTGGCCACCCAGACATCCCGATACCGATCGTCGCGGCCCGACGCCCGCTCCGCCTGCCACTGCACCGCGCTGTCCGGGACGTCGGGAGGTTCGGTGATCTCCGGCAGCTCGAAGTCAGCGATCTCGTGGGCATAGCCGACGTGGGCGGTCTCGTCCGGGGCGACGAACGGGGGCTGCTCGAAGGCGAATAGCAGGGCGATCCCGACGAACAGGACGACGGCGCCGGCAAGCCCGACGCGTACGGGATCGCGCGCCAGGGTCACGCGTCGACGACGACGAAGAGCAGCTCGCAACTACAGGCCAGTTCGCCGTCGGCGCCGCCGATCAGCGCCCGACCGTTTCCCTTGCCGGCGCGGGCCGACATCCGCCCGAGCTCGACTGCCAACCACAGCGTGTCGCCGGGACCGACCTGCCGGCGGAAGCGGGCGCCGTCGAGTCCACCGAACAGCGGCAGCTTGCCGGCGAACCGCTCGTCGGTGAGCACAGCGATCGCCCCGACCTGGGCGATCGCCTCGCACATCAGGACGCCCGGCAGGGTCGGCCGCCCCGGGAAATGCCCGGCGAAGAACCACTCGTCGCCGC
The DNA here is from genome assembly GCA_963716665.1 of Ilumatobacteraceae bacterium. Taxonomy (GTDB): domain Bacteria; phylum Actinomycetota; class Acidimicrobiia; order Acidimicrobiales; family Ilumatobacteraceae; genus Desertimonas. The sequence continues at coordinate 136,294 of CAVQTY010000012.1, read as the reverse complement.
TGAGTGACCACCGCCCGGCCGCAGCGGAGCCCGGTTCGAGCATCGTCACCTCGTCGACGAACAGGAACGGCGGGCGATGCGGCAGGATGTCGGCCGGCCGCGGTGGTGCGATCACTTGCTCAACGCGGCGAGCAGGTTCTTCGGGGTGTCGGCGGGGCTGATCTTGTACCACGCGTCAGCGAGCTTTCCGTGCTCGTCGATGAAGAACGCCGACCGCTCGATGCCCAGGTACTTGCGGCCGTACATGCTCTTCTCCTTCCAGACGTCGTAGGCCTCAGCCGTGGCGTGCTCGGGGTCGGACAGGAGCTGGAAGCCGAGGCCGTACTTCTCGGCGAACTTCGCCTGCTTCGAGGGTTTGTCCGGGCTGATGCCGAGGATCACGGTGTCGCCGACGTCGCCGAGTACATCGTTGAGCCCGCACGCTTGCTTCGTGCAGCCCGGCGTGTCGGCCTTCGGGTAGAAGTAGACGAGCACCTTGCGACCACGCAGGCCGGACAGCTTGACGGCGGTTTCGTCTTGGTCGAGAAGCTCGAAATCGGGGGCCTTGTCGCCGGGCTTGAGCATGCGACGACCTTATCGGCCGGGTGTCGCGCGGCCGCGGGCGGTCATGCCGGCGATCGGCCCGACGTGAACACAACGTGTCGACGACCTGTCCCGACAGCTACGCACGGATGGCCGTCCGCTAACATCGCCACATGCTGAGCTACCTCGACCCGGGCACCGGGAGCATGATCGCCGCCGCCTTCGCCGGCGGAGCGGCCGGATTCGGCGTGTTGATGAGGGTCTACGGACACCGCATCGCCGGCGTGTTCTCGAAGAAGCACCGGGTCCAGGCCGAAGAGGCACGCACCCAGCTGCTCGGTGACGACGAGGAGTGACGCCGGCCGCGGCGCAACCGACGGCGTGACCATCCGACCCGACTCCGGGTCGTTCCGTGACCCGCTCTCACGGGTGTTCGTCACCGACGACGCGGTGTGGCGGGGCCTGACGGCCGATGCTCTCGCCGACTTCGAGGCTCTCGCCGCTTCTACGTTCTTCGACGCCGCCATCGATCGGGGCGACATCGTCGCCACCGAGCGCGTTGCCGACCCGGCGGACCTACCCGGCGACTGGGCGGCGGCGCTCCGTCACGAACGCCTCGGCACCCTGTCCTACCCGTACGAGTGGTCGTTCGAGATGCTGCGCGACGCCGCCCGGCTGCAGCTGCGGCTTACCCGCCAAGCCCTCGCCGAATCGCTGATCACCAAGGATGCCAGCGCCTACAACATCCAGTTCGCCGGCAGCAACCCGGTGTTCATCGACGTCGGCTCGTTCGAACGCCTCCGCAAGGGCGAACCGTGGGCCGGCTACCGCCAGTTCTGCGAACTGTTCCTCAACCCGCTGTACGTCCAGGCGGTGGGCGGCGTGCCGTTCCAACCGCTGCTGCGCGGCCACCTCGACGGGATCTCGCCGAGCGTCGCCGCGGCGATCATCGGCCGCCGGGGTCGCTTCCGCAAGGGCATGTTCACGCATGTTCGGCTCCACGCCCGCGCCGAACGCAAGTACGCCGATGCCGATCGCGAGCGCGACGTTCGCGCCGAGCTGAAGCGAGCGGGTTTCGGACCGGCGTTGATCGACGCCCAGCTCGGCAATCTCGAGAAGGCCGTCGAACGGCTGTCGTGGCATCAGGACGACTCGACCTGGTCGGGCTACGGCGGGCGGAGCCATTACAGCGATCGCGATCTCGAGGCCAAGTCGTCGTTCGTCGCCGCCGCCGTGGCGAGCCTGGGCACGCCGCAGGTAGTCCTCGACCTCGGTGCCAACGACGGCCAGTTCTCTCGCGTCGCTGTCGACGCCGGAGCGAAGTCGGTCGTCGCCGTCGACTCCGACCACCTCGTCGTCGACCGTCTCTATCGCCAGCTTCGCGAGCAGGGCGAGCGCCGCATCCTGCCGCTCGTCGTCGACCTTGCCGACCCGTCGCCAGCGATCGGCTGGCGGTCGCGGGAGCGCCCGGCATTCGTCGAACGGATGCGTCCCGACCTCGTGCTCTGCCTCGCCGTCGTCCATCACCTGGCGTTGACCAACAACGTGCCGCTCGACGAGATCGTCGCCCTCCTCGCCGATTTCGGCGCGCCGTTGGTCGTCGAGTTCCCGCATCGTGACGACGTGATGGCGACGCGTCTCCTCGCCCGCAAACGCAGTGGCCTGTTCGACTCCTACGACCTGGCCAACTGGGAGAAGGCGCTCGAGCAGCAGTTCGTGATCGAGGAGCGTCAATCGCTACCGAGCGGCACGCGCACGATCTGCCGCTGCCGTCCGCGCTGAAGTTCGCCTGCCGGCAGGTCTTTGGCATGGTCGGCGCCACTAACGTCGCCAACGGAACCAAAGAGTTCAAGCCCGCGCAGCGCTGGCCGGGTGCAGCGTGACGTCGTCGCCGGCCCGGCGGGCCTCGTACACCACCACGTCGTTGCTGCCCTCGCTGTAGACGTCACCGAGGAATCCGATGAAGGTCCAGCCATCGCCGGCAGGGACGTAGCCGCCGATGACGCCGGCGATGCGGCCGTTGACGGCGACGAGCAACTCCGGCGGCGGACTCGGACCGGCGACCGTGCCGGAAATGGAAAACGGCATCTCCCCCTCATCGGTGGGCAAGTCCACGAACTCGGCTGCCTGATCGATCGTCGCGGAGTACCCGCTCGCCGTCCCGATCTCGAGCGTTGCGACGTCGGAGCCGACGACGTCGCCGAACTCGCCGACGGCGGCGAGGCCGGTCCAGTCGTCGCCGTGGGGAAAGTCATCGGCCCGATGTGTGGCGATGTCCTGTACCGCCGCAACGTCTGTCGACACCCGCGGATCGATCGTCGGCGAGCTGCCATCGAAGAGCGAGTGGCCGTCGAAGTCCCAGTCGACGTCTGCATCGACGAGGTCGATGATCGACGGCAACACATCGATCACCTGGGCGCTGTCGTCGCGCACCTCGCCCGTCGTCTGTCCCGGCGCCTTGACGAACAACGGCACGCGGAACGCCTCCTCTCGATTCGCCTCGGTGATGCGCATTCGTCCGAGGTCGGGCGGGGTCAGGTTGGAGCCGTGATCGGACGTGACGACGAGCACCGTCTGCTCCCAGCTCGGTAGTCCACGGAGATGGTCGAGCAGCTCGGCGATCAACGTGTCGGCGGCCCCGACCTGCAGGCTGTGCAGCTGGAACTCCATGCGGTTCTCGAACGCGTAGGCGGGGTCGTTCGTGTCGCGGATCAGCTCCGGGGCAAACGACGTGACGAACCCGCTCGGTGACAGCACCCACGGACGGTGCGGCACGGCGACGTGGACGAAGTGCAGCGCCGGTTCGGCACTGATCGCCTGCGTGCGCTCGCTGAGCACGGCAGCCTGGCCGAGTGGGCTGCGTTCGTCGGCACCGAGCCCGAGCCAGCGCGAGTAGGCGTCGCGTATGTAGTTTCCGCCGCCACCGCCGTCTTCCTGGGCGCCGTAGGCGCCCCAGGAGTTGTCGATCGGCGGCAACCCGTCGCGCAGCGCTCCGGGGAGGACCCGATGTCCATACACGATCGAGGCGTCCTCGAGCGCCTGCGTCAGCGGGAGCGGGGCCTTCTCGGCACAGAGGTCCGGCGGGCATAGCGACGTCACCGACTCGTAGCTGTGCACCGGGACTTCGCCACCGAACAGCGTGAACAGGTTGCGTGGGTGATCGCTGTAGGTCGGCAGCGTCCCTTCAGCGGCGAGGCGCCCGTCGAGGATCGATGGAACGGCGCGATGGGTCAAGTTGTGTTGGCTCGACGCGTTGCGGAACCACGTGCTCACCGATGCCAGCTCGGCGAAGCCGGGAAAGCGGTCGCTGTTGATCGTTCCGTCCGGACGCATGATCGTCGCCGCCGGGAACTCGTCGAGGACGATGACGACAACAGGCCCGCCAAGCTCGGGCAGGGTCACCTCACCGAGATCGCCGCTGCCGTCACCGGCGATCAGCTTGGCGGTCGGGCTGGCGAAGAGAAAGATCGCGACGAAGGCGATGTTGGCCACAGCGAGGTAGGACAACAGCAATCGCCCGGCATGCGTTCGCAGGGCCAGGGCGACCACGGCCACCCCACCGGCCAATGCGACGAGGGCGACGAGAAGGACTGGATCGATCCCGATCGTGCGCAGGACGGCGAGGACGAAGGCGCCACCGAGCAGAGCGACGACGATGGCGTATGCGATCGTTCCGGCACGCCGGTTGATCAGCGTGGCGATGGCGATCGCGGCGATTCCGACGAGCGGCGGGACAAGGGTGATGAGCAGGGCGAACCAGACGATCTGGGCCGTGCTGTAGTTGCCGGCAACGAAGAACTCCGGGTTGCGACCGAACAGGTCGAGCAGCGGCTGCACCACGGCCAAGCTGCTCAGGCCGAAGACGACGAGTGATCGTGTGCGCAGCTCGTTGGCCATCGGAGCCCGGACTCTACGGCACGGTTGGCCGCCTCCACCGCGCGAGCCCGAGGCAGATCGCCGTCGCGACGATGACAGCTCCGGAGACGATCACCCCCGCGGCGATCATCCGCCAGCCGTCGCCGACAGGTAAGACACGCAGTGCGGGAGGTGGCACGGCACCGTTGTCGCGGGGGCGGCGAGTGAACACCGGGTCGACACCGATCGGCATCTGCTTGATCGCCCACCAGGCCATTGCCACGACGACCGCGGCCGGCAGCAGACGGGGCAGGAGGCGATCGAAACCCACGGCTGCAAGGGCAGCGAGCACGCCGAGCACCGGAAAGAAGTAGCGCGGATACGGACTGCCACCACCGGCGAGGTGCTGGGCGACAGTCAGCGTGATGACCGCCACGGCCAGGAGGCAGACGGCGATCGCCCGCCGGCTCGTACGGGCCTGGGGTCGCACGAGGGCGACGACAAGACCGACGATGGCGACGAATCCGACGATGTTGGCGAGGCGCGGCCACGCCAAAGACAGCGGCGCCGTCGAGGCCATCCGGTGGAACAGGTGCATCCACAGCCGACCTTGGGTGAGCACGAGCGGGATGCTGCCTCGCGGTTCCCGGTCGAAGTGCTCGAGCAGGAACGTCGAGGCGCCGACGTCTCCGTAGAGCACTTGGATCCGGACGTAGAACCATCCGAACAGCACGGTGGCGGGACCGAGGCCAATCGCCACGACGGTCGCGGCTCGTCGCAGACGAGGGCGCCAGGACTCGGAACCGGAACGAGTCAGCTGGTCGACGGCGACAGCGGCGACGACGACGACCGCAAGCAGCATCGTCGCCGTCCGTGTGCCGGCGGCGAGGGCCGCCATCGCCCCGAGGACGAACAGATTGCGCCGGTCGGGGCGGCGCAGGCAGCGCACCCCCGCCCACAGCAGACGCGGTACCGCGGCGAAAGCAAGTCCATCGTTGAGTGCGCGGGAGAAATACGTGTGGCCCTGCGGGACGAGAGCGACGATCGCCGCGGCGGCGAGACCGACCCGGCGCGCTCCCCGGTCAGCTCCGTCGCCAGCAGGTACGTGAAGACGACGCCGGCAGCGGCGAAGGCGATGTTGGCGAAACGCATCAAGAGCAGCCCACCGTCCGCACGATCAGTCGCCTCGGCGAACCAGATCAACGGGGCGGCGGCGACGTAGTGCAGCGGTGGGTGGTTGGCCACCCAGACGGAGCGGTAGCGGCTGTCCCGGCCGGTCCCGCGCTCGACCTGCCACTGGGTGGCGCTGTCGGGGACCGACGGCTGGCGCTCGATCTCCGGTAGCCGGAAATCGGCGATCTCGTGGGCGTACCCGAGGTGCGCCTTCTCGTCGGAGTCGAAGAACGGCGCCTGCTGGAAGGCGAACATCCCCGTGATCCCGACGAAGGCGATGACGATGCCGACCAGCCCGACGATCGCCACGGAAACGCGGCGACGCGTCGCGAGACCGGCGACGGAGCCAACGTCGTCGTCGGCAGGAGTCGATTCGGGGGTTGGCGCCGTCCCGGCGACCAGCTCGGCGGTGCTGATCCGACCAACGTAGCTATGTACCGAACCGCGTGCTCATCCTGCGTCGATCGCGGCGCGCACCTCGGCGACGTAGTCGCCGACCGCGTCGGGACCGTCATCCATCAGCCGGCGCATGACGGAGGCGCCCTGCGCCACACCGTCGGCCACGGAACACGCCTCCCGCGCCTGGGCCGCGTTCGAGACCCCGACACCGACGAGCACGGGCTTGTCGGTGATTCGCTTCAGTCGGCCGGCGAGCGCCGTCGCCGTGGCGGCGAGGGCGCCGCGCTCACCCGTCACACCGAGCAAGCCGACCGAGTACACGAAGCCGCGGGCACGCTCGACGACGCGGCGCAGCCGTTCGTCGGACGCCGTCGGGGCGGCGAGCATGATCGTCTCGATCCCGGCGTCGTCGGCTGCCCGCGTCCACGGCTCCGACTCCTCGAGTGGGAGATCGGGAACGATGCACCCGCGCACACCGGCGGCAACGAGTCGCCCGGCGAAGCGCCGATGCCCGTCGTGGTGCACGATGTTGTAGTACGTCATCGCCACCAGCGGGATCCCGACGTCGAGTGACGCCGCCTCGTCGAGGATCGCCGGTGGAGTCGCCCCGGCGTCGAGGGCGGCCTGCGAAGCCCGTTGGATCACCGGGCCGTCCATCACCGGATCGGAGAAGGGGATGCCGATCTCGACCGCGTCGGCTCCGGCCGCCGCGGCCGCGCGAACGGCGTCGGCCCATCCCGGATGGCCACCCGTGATGTACGGCGCGAGCAGTTTGCGACCGGTCTCCTTGAGGGTCGTGAATCGCTGTTCATTGCGACTTCCACGCACTCTTCATCCGAGCAGCTCCATCGCCTGGGCGACGTCCTTGTCGCCGCGGCCGGACAGGTTGACGAGCACGGTCTGCCCGCCCAGCGTCGCGGCTTCACGGATCACCCAGGCGATGGCGTGGGCGGATTCGAAGGCGGCGATGATGCCCTCCGTGCGGGCGAGCAGGGTGAATGCCTCGAGCACCTCGTCGTCGCTGACCGATGGATACTCGGCCCGGCCGATGGCATGGAGGTAGGAGTGCTCTGGTCCAACACCGGGATAGTCGAGCCCGGCGGAGATCGACTGGGCCTCCTCGACCTGGCCGTACTCGTCCTGCATCAGGTAGCTGCGCATGCCGTGGACGACGCCAGGGACGCCACGCCCGACGGCGGCGCCACCGGCGGGTTCGACGCCGACGAGCCGAGTGTCGGTGTCGACGAACGCCGAGAACAGGCCGATGGCGTTGGAACCACCGCCGACGCAGGCGACGACGACGTCGGGATCGCCGCCGATCAGCTCCTTGCACTGTGCCCGAGCCTCGTCACCGATCACCCGGTGGAGCTCGCGCACCATCCACGGATAGGGGTGCGGACCCATTACCGACCCGATGCAGTAGTAGCTCGACTCGACGCTGGCGACCCAGTCACGCAGTGCCTCATTGACGGCGTCCTTGAGCGTACGACTGCCGCTGTCGACGGCCTCGACCTCGGCGCCGAGGAGGCGCATGCGGAACACGTTGAGCTCCTGGCGAGCGACGTCGACGGCGCCCATGTACACCTTGCACTCGAGGCCCATCAGCGCCGCCGCCGTCGCGGTGGCGACACCGTGCTGGCCGGCGCCTGTCTCGGCGATGAACCGGGGCTTGCCCATCCGCTTGGCGAGCAGTGCTTGGCCGAGGACGTTGTTGATCTTGTGTGAGCCGGTGTGGTTGAGGTCCTCGCGCTTGAGCAGGAGACGGAGCCCGAGCCGCTCGCCGAGGTTGTGGCACTCCGACAGCAACGACGGCCGGCCGGCGTAGTCGCGGAGGATGGCGTCGTACTCGCCGCGGAAGTCAGCGTCGGCCCAGGCGTCGCGGAACGCGGCCTCGAGTTCCTCGCAGGCCGGTACCAGCGTCTCCGGCACGAACCGTCCGCCGAACTCCCCGAACCGGCCGAGCCCGACCGGCTCCCCCATCAACGAGCTCACTCGTCGGACCAATCGTATGGAAGCTCGTCGGCACCGAGATACGGGACGGGGGCTGCGGCGCGGGCACGCTCGATGAAGCGCTTGACCTTGAGCGGGTCCTTCTTGCCGGGCGAGGCTTCGACACCGGTCGAGACGTCGACCCCCCAGGGGGAGACGGTCTGCACCGCGTCTGCGACGTTCTCCGGCGTGAGTCCGCCCGCGAGGATCAGCCGCATGCCTTCGGGAAGCTCGCCCACGAGCGACCAGTCGAACAGGTGCCCCGACCCTGGCGACGGCCCGTCGATCATGATCGTGTCGGTTGCCAGCGACGCCGATGTGGCGATCGCCGGCGATCCGGCGGGATAGGCCTTGACGAGGAAGCGCACGGCCTTGGCAATCTCGGCGACGATCTCGCCGGACTCGTTGCCGTGGAGCTGAGCGCCCTTGACCCCGGAGCGATGGACGATTTCGACCACACGCTTGGGATGCTCGTCGCGGAACACGCCGACCGTCATGATCTCCGGCGGCAGCCGGCGGGTGATGTCGTAGACCTGCTGCACGGGCACCTGCCGCGGCGAGGGAGCGAACACGAAGCCGACGGCGTCGGCGCCCATCGCCACGGCGAGGAGGGCGTCGTCCTCGGTCGTGATGCCGCAGATCTTCACGAACATGCAGGCGTTACGGTACTGGCGAGCAGGTCTGTCGACCGGGATGGAAAACCAGTCGTCAGCGGCCGATCAATCGGGTCATCCCGGGAGTCGCTCGACGGCCAGGTCGATGTAGTGCTCGACATCCTCGGCCGGGAATGGCTCGAACAGCGACTGGAACGTGAGCCCGGCGATCGATCCCGCCGACCTCACCGCGACGATGTCGACGAACGCCTCCAGGCTGAGGCCGGAGACTGTCATCGGGATCGTGACCCGATAGGCGACCACCTCGTCGCCGGCAGGCGGCAACGCGAGCACCTCGATCGTGACCTCGCCGATCGTCACCTCGCCGGGGAGAGTCTGCGACGGGTCGGCTCCACTCGTGAAGTTCTCGGCGACGAACGTGCGCACGGCGTCGCCGAAACACGCTTCCACGCCCGGAGCGGAGAAGCGGGCCAGGAAGTCCTCGGCAATCGCAGGATCGACGACCGTCACCGACTCCTCGACGCGCTGCTCGTCGGGTCCGGCGAAATCGGGGGTCCGGGCCCGTGGCCCACCGAGTTCGAGCAGATTGTCGGTGCCGCCCACACATTCGGCGACCGTCGCTTGGTAGGCGAGCTCCTGCTCGGTGGGCTCCTCCTCCGGCTCGGCGGTCCAGCCCACCGGGAAGTCGGACAACACCAGCAGGGCGGCCTCGGCGGCAGCCTGCTCGGCGCTCACCGAGGTCGCCGGCGCGTCCGGTTCGGTTGGCGGTGCCGTCGCTACGGCGACTCCAGCAATGGCACCGATCTGGCCGGCCAGGCCGACAATTCCGATCACCACCGCAGCTCGTGCTCGCCTCATCCGCTTCCTCCTTCTCGCGCTCGTCCGCCGCAGGCTAGGGCTCGTCCGGCGTCAACTCACCGGGCGAGGAGTTCGGCCAGCGTCTCGATCGGGTCGACCGACGTGACCAGCGTCTCCCCCACCAACACGGCGTCGTAACCGGCGTCGGCGAGGCGTTTCGCGTCGTCGGCCCCTCGGATCCCCGACTCGGCGACCTTGACGACCGTGTCCGGGATCGCCGATGCCATCCGTAGCGCCCGGTCGTGATCGACCTCGAACGTGGCGAGGTCGCGTTGGTTGACCCCGACGACCATCGCCCCGGCGTTGAGCGCCTCCTCCAGTTCCGGCTCGTCGTGGACTTCTACGAGCACGTCGAGGCCGACCTCGGTGGCGAGCTGATGCATCTCGACGAGTTCGAACGGGTCGAGCACGGCGGCGATCAGCAGGACGGCGTCGGCGCCCATCAATCGGGCATCGACGACATCTCGCGGATCGACGGTGAAGTCCTTGCGTAACACCGGCAGGTTGGTGGCGTTGCGGGCGGCCGTGAGATCGTCCACCGATCCACCGAAGAACTCCTCGTCGGTCAGGACCGAGAGGCAGCAGGCGCCGCCGCGCTCGTAACTGACGGCGACTTCGGCGGCATCGAGGTTGCGGTTGAGATCACCCTTGACCGGCGACTTTCGCTTGATCTCGGCGATCACGGCCAGCACCGGGGTCCCGATGAGGGCGGCGCGGAGTCCCCGTGTGGGGTGTAGGGCCGCAGTCTTGGCGATCAGATCGCCGAGCCGACGCACGTCAGCGGCAGCTTGTTCCCGGTGCCGATCGACGATGCGATCCAAGTAGGTGGTCATGAAGTCTGTTGAATACCCGGGTCCTCAGAATCCGAGCCGGTCGGACACCTCGCTGACGACGTTGTCGATCGGCACGCGAACCTGATCGGTGCTGTCCCGGTCGCGGATCGTCACAGCCTTGTCGTCGAGCGATTCGAAGTCGATGGTGACGGCGAGTGGCGTGCCGATCTCGTCCTGTCGTCGGTAGCGCCGGCCAATCGCCTGGGTTTCGTCGTAGTCGACCATGTAGCGCTCGGCGAGCGATTTGCGTACGTCGCCGGCGAGCTCGATCAGCGGTTCCTTGCGCGACAACGGCAGCACGGCGACTTGATACGAGGCGAGGCGGGGGTGGAGCCGGAGCACGGTGCGCTCCTCGCCGTTGACCTCGTCGACGTCGTACGCGGACAGCATGAACGCCGCCATCGTCCGCGTGACGCCTGCGGCGGGCTCGACGACATACGGGGTGTAGCGCTCGTTCGTCGCCGGGTCGAAGTAGTCGAGGCGTTCGCCGGAGTGGGCGCTGTGCTGTTTGAGGTCGAAGTCGGTGCGTTGGGCGATGCCCTCGAGCTCGTCGAATCCCCACGGGAACAGGAACTCGACGTCGGACGTCCCGGCCGAGTAGTGAGAAAGCTCGTCGGGGCCGTGCGGGCGTAGGCGCAGCTGGTCGCGGGGGATGCCGTGGCGGACGTACCAGTCGAGGCGCTCGTTGCACCAGTACTCGAACCAGCGCGGGCCGTCTGCGGGAGGGACGAAGAACTGCATCTCCATCTGCTCGAACTCGCGGGTGCGGAAGATCCAGTTCTGCGGCGTGATCTCGTTGCGGAACACCTTGCCGACCTGGGCGATGCCGAACGGCGGACGCTTCCGCGACGTGTTGAGCACGTTCGTGAAGTTGACGAACATCCCCTGCGCCGTCTCCGGGCGCAGGTAGGCGACAGCGCTGGAGTCTTCGACCGGGCCGGCGTGGGTCTTGAACATCAGGTTGAACTGGCGAGCCTCGGTGAACGTGTCGTGCTTGCCGCAGCTCGGGCACGTCTTCGGATCCTCGAGCTTGTCCTGGCGGAAGCGCTGCTTGCAGTTCGTGCAGTCGACGAGCGGGTCGGTGAAGTTGGCGAGGTGGCCGCTGGCCTCCCAGATCTGCGGCGGGCCGAGGATCGCCGCGTCGATGAGGACGACGTCGTCGCGCTCCTGGACCATCGCCCGGATCCACGCGTTGCGCACGTTGCGTAGGAGCAGGGCGCCGAGCGGCCCATAGTCGTAGGTGCTGCGGAAGCCGCCGTAGATCTCCGCCGACGGGAACACGAATCCACGCCGCTTGGCGAGGTTGACAATCTGATCGAGCTCGATCGCCGGCATAGAGCGACCAGGCTACGTGCGACCCACCCAAACTCTGGTACAGCATTCGCGCCACGGGCGGCGCGGCTGTCGTCGCAAAGTCCGCTTCCGCTTCTACCTGTTGACGACACCCAGGTGGAGTGTGATCGACCAACCTGAAGTCCTGACCATGTTCGGCGCGCAGTACGGCGTGGCGACGAGCGACCAACTGCTCACACTCGGTCTGTCGCGCCGATCAATCACCCGTGCCCAGCAACGCGGCGCGCTGATCCGAGTGCTTCCCGGCCTGTACCGGCTCGCCGGGTACGAGTGGACGTTCGAGGCCAGGGCGATGACGGCGCAACTGCATTGCGGACCAAAGGCGTTCCTGGACGGCACGACCGCCGGGGCGTTTCTCGGATTGCGCTCGATGCCCCGCGGGCGCACAGAACTCAGCATGCTGGGGAGGGTCACGGTGCGGGTGGTGCCGAGGTGGATGACGGTGACCGCGTCGAAACCTGACGGCACCGAACCGATCGCTCACCCGTCGGGTCTGCTGATCGGCCATCCGCTCCACGTGCTGCGCACGCTCGCCGCCACGTTCAACCATCACCGCTTCGAACGCTGCGCCGAGGACGCCTGGCACCTCGGCCTCGTGTCGCCGTCGCAGGCGGCCGCGTATCTCGAACGTGTTCGCCGACCGGGCGTCGCTGGCGTCAGTCAGCTCGATCAATGGCTGAGCACCGCACTACCCCGCCGGCGGCCCAGCCAGAGCGGGCTGGAACTCGACGCCTTGGCTGCGATTCGCCTGGCTGGCCTGCCACAGCCTGTCCGCCAGCACCCGCTCATGCTGCTCACCGGGGAGCTGATCCACCTCGACATCGCCTGGCCGGGCGTTTGTTTCGCCGTCGAACCGGGGCATTCGTGGTGGCACGGGGGCGACCTGCGAATGGCGGCCGATTACGAACGTGACCGCGCCTGCGGCGAGGTGGGCTGGCACGTCGTGCGCTTCGATCAATCGATGCGCCAGGACCTCCGGGCGTCCGGTCAGCAGCTCCGCCGTCTCTACGAAGCCCGGCGACGCCTCTTCCCCGTTTGATACATCACACGCGCCACGGGCGGCGCGTGTGATGTATCAGAGTCGCACGGTCGGTGCTCGGGTCAGCGTTCGAACATGGCGACGGCCCGGAGGCGGCGTTCGAGGTGGTGTTCGAGGGCCTTGGTGGCGAGCGTGGCGACCTCGTGGGTCGCCGGCGAGTCCGGGGTGGCGAGGGCGTCGTTGAGGCGACCGCCGAGGATCGCCCGCAACAGGCCGAGAGCACCAGCCGACACGGCGACGCCCGAGCGGCAGGTCCGGCACAGCACGCCGCCCTCGTCGAGGTCGAAGGCCACGAGCTCGGTGCCCTCACCATCCGCGCCGCAGCGAACGCACATGTCCAGCTCAGGGCGCAGCCCCTCGGCGGCGAGCAGCTTCCAGAAGAACGCCGGGACGACGAGCGACGACGTCCGCTCGGCAATCGTCCGCAACGCCCCGATCACCATCCGGTACAGCTGCTCGTTCGGCTCGCGCTCCAGGGCGAGCTGATCGGCGGCCTCGAGCACGGCCATCCCCTGTGAGGCCCGATCGAGACTGGCGAGCATCGGCGACAACGGCTCGACCGACTCCGCCTGGCTGACGATGTCGAGCTCTCGGCCGCGGTACAACAGCAGACGCACGTGGCTCATCGGCTCGAGCCGGGCACCGAACCGCGACATCGTCTTGCGCACACCCTTGGCGACGGCCCGCACCTTGCCGTTCTCGGCCGTCAGCAACACGACGATGCGATCAGCTTCGCCGAGCTTGTAGGTGCGCAGGACAACGGCCGTGTCCCGGTACAGGTGGCTGGCGCTCACGAGTCGGAGTCGAGCCGGCCGAACCTGCGGCTGCGGCTGTGAAAGGTCTCGATGGCGGCCTGCAGATCCACCGCCGAGAGTTCGGTCGGGACGTCGCGATCGACGAACACCAGCTCGCCATAGGCGAGCTCCCATACCAGCGAAGGCGGGAGGCGATCGTGCGGTCCGAGCACGACGATCAGGTCGGGCTCGACGTCCGCCGGTTTGTACAACTCCGCGGCGATGGCCTGCTCGTCGACGAGCACACCGGCAGGCACGGCCGCCGCGGCGGCGACAAACGCCTCGCGACCGTCGCCCAGCTCCTGGATGATGACGGTGCACGGACCACTCGTGACGTGTGAGTGCAGCGCCGGCCGGCTGCTCGCCGGGTGGGGGCCATAGGGACGGATCGTCAGCCATCGGGCACCGGCCGCCGCGGCGACGGCGCCGAGCCGGTCGCCCAGTCCGCCCCAATCGTCGGCGCCGATGTCGTCCCAATCCTTGGGCGTGCCGCCGACCACCATGACGTGTTCGAGCGACGTCCCCACGGCACCCATTCTCGCACCCGGATCATCCGTTCGCCTCGTAGCGTGACGCCGTGGGGACGATCCCGTCGCGGCCGTTGCACGTCGGATGCATCATGGATGGCAACGGGCGGTGGGCGGCCCGTCGTGGTCTGCCGCGAACGGCCGGGCACACCGAGGGCGAGGAGAATCTCGCCCGCCTCGTCCGCATCGCCGTCCGCCGCAACATCGGTTGGCTCACGGTGTTCGGCTTCTCCACCGAGAACTGGATGCGCCCGCCGACGGAGGTACGCCACATCCTCGGACTCCACAAGAAGTTGTTCGGCCGCATCTCCGAGCTCAACGAGCTCAACGTGCGAGTGCAGTGGATCGGCCGCCCGTTCGACACGCCCGGCGCCCGCACACCGAGACTGATCCAGCGGGCGATCCGCAAGGCGATCGCCGACACCAGCGCCAACACCGGAATGCTGCTCACCGTCGCCTTCGACTACGGCACGCGTGTCGAGTTGCTCGATGCCGTCAACCATCTGCGCGCCGACGCCACGCCGGTTACAACCTCGACGATCGACCGACAGCTCTACCTCCCCGAGCTGCCGCCGGTCGACGTCCTCGTCCGCACGAGCGGCGAGGGCCGTGTCTCCAACTTCCTGCTCTGGCAGTCCGCTGGCGCCCCGGTGTACTTCACGGAGAAGAACTGGCCGGACTTCGACGGCGACGAGTTGGACGCGGCGATGACGCTGGCGTCGTGAAGGAGGTCGCGGAGTCCTCGCTGGCGGCCGTCACATCGGCGCTGCCCGATGCCGAGGAGCGACCCGGCCAGCAACGGATGGCAGAACTCGTCGCGTCGGCGATCGAGAACGGGCGGCACCTCGTCGTGCAGGCAGGCACGGGGACCGGCAAGACGCTCGCCTACCTCGTCCCGGCCATCGAGTCCGGCGCCAGAGTCGTCGTTGCCACCGCCACCAAGGCATTGCAGGATCAGCTCGCCGGCAAGGACCTGCCGTTCCTCGCCAAGGCACTACCGGTGGAGTTCGACTGGGCGGTACTCAAGGGGCGCAGCAACTACCTGTGCCTGCAACGCCTCCGCGAGTTGACGGCGCCGAGTGACGACGCCCAGGGCCAACTCGAGCTCGCCGAGTTGACGCCGAAGTCGATGACCGATCTGCAACGGATCGCCAAGTGGGTGGCGAGGACGCCGACCGGTGACGTTGCCGAACTCGACATCGCCCCCAGCGATACGGTGCTGCAGGCGATCACCGTCGGCAGCGACGAGTGCCCCGGTGCCAGCCAGTGCCCGATGGGCGAGCCGTGCTTCGCCGAGTTGGCGCGGCGCCGGGCAGCGGTTGCCGACGTCACCGTTGTCAACACGTACCTCTACGGCCTCCACGTCTCTTCCGGCGGGGCACTCCTTCCCGAGCACGAGATCGTCGTGTTCGACGAGGCCCACGGCCTCGAGGACATCATGAGCACGACGTTGAGCGTGCAGATCAGTCCCGGCCGCTTCGTCATCGTCGGAGCCGTGCTCCGCCGGATCCTCGAAGATCGCGACGTGACGACGAGCGTCGTCGACGTTGCCGACGTGCTGCGCGAGGCACTCGGTCCACACGCTGGGGATCGCCTGCCGATCCCGTACCCCGACGACCTGAGCGAGGTGCTGCTCGACGCCCGCGGCCGCCTGGAGCGGGCGCTCAGCGTCCTCACCGCGCTCGACCCGCAAACCGACGACGCCAAACAGAAACGGCTGCGCGCCCAACTGATGACTGGAGACTTGACCACGCGGATCGACACGGCGCTCGCCGCTCCAACCGCCCCGACCGGAAGCAGGGTCGACTTCGTGAGCGGCAGTCCGACCAGGCCGCACCTCGAGATCGCGCCGCTCGATGTCGGGCCGCTGTTGCGGGAAGGCGTCTGGGAGCAGCGAACGGCGATCCTCACGAGCGCCACCGTGCCCACGTCGCTCGTGCAACGAGTCGGCTTTCCCCCGACAACCGTCGATGAGGGCGACGTCGGAAGTCCCTTCGACTACGCCCACAACGCCATGCTCTACTGCGCGATGGCGCTTCCCGACCCCCGCCATCCCGACTACCGCGCGGCGGTCCACGAGGAGCTCGCCGCCCTGATCACCGCCGCCGGAGGTCGGACGCTCGGCTTGTTCACGAGCTGGGCGGCGATGGACGCCGCGGCCGCGGTGCTGCGCGACCGCCTCGACGTTCCCCTGATCACGCAGCGCGACCTCCCCAAGCCGGCGTTGCTGCGCGCCTTCGCCGCCGACGAGGCCACGACGTTGCTGGCAACGGCCGGGTTCTTCCAGGGCGTCGACGTCCCCGGCCGCACCCTCACCCAGGTCGTCATCGATCGGCTGCCGTTCCCCCGCCCGGACGACCCACTTCTCTCGGCCCGCCGCGAGCTGCTCGGCCCAGCGGCATTCAGCCAGATCGACGTCCCCCGGGCGGCGATGATGCTCGCCCAGGCGTCCGGTCGGCTGATCCGCACGGCGACCGACCGCGGGGTCGTCGCCGTCCTCGACCGGCGCCTCGGCGCAGCGCGCTACCGGTGGGACATCATCAACGCCCTTCCGCCGATGCGCCGCACGCGCGACCGGGCGGAAGTCGAGCGCTTTCTCGCCGAGATCGTCCCCGGCTGAGCCCCACTATGGTCGCCGGCGATGACTGGTGAGCTCGTTCACCTCGACGTCGATGACGGCGTGGCGACGATCACGCTCGATTCGCCCGTCAATCGGAACGCCCTGTCGCGGCAGCTCGTCGCCGACCTGCACGCCGCCCTCGACGGCGCCGAGGCCGCGGCTGCGTCGGCTGACGTCCGCAGCATCGTGCTCACTCACGCACCACCTGCGTTCTGCGCCGGAGCCGACCTCAAGGAGCGGGCCAGTGGGCCACCCGACTCGGCACCGGTGGTACAGAGCGTTCGAGCGGTTGATGGACGCAGCGGTGCCGACGATCGCCGCGGTGTCCGGTCCGGCACGGGCCGGCGGGATCGGGCTGATGGCGTCATGTGACCTGGTTGTCGTGGACAGCGCAGTGACGTTCGCGCTCACCGAGGTCCGCATCGGTGTCGTCGCGGCGATGATCTCGGTTCCGATCCTGCGCCGGGTCGTGCCCGCCCACCTCTCCCCGGCCTTCCTCACCGGGGAACCGTTCGACGCCGAGTTCGCCCGCCACGTCGGGCTCGTCACCCACGTCACCGACGACGTCACCGCCATCGTCGACCACCTCTGCGCCTCGATCGCCGCCGGGGCGCCGCAGGCCGTAGCTGCGACGAAACGCATGCTCCGGGAGGCTGCCGACCGCGATACCGGGACACGGCAGGACTCGTTCGTCCGGATGCGTGCGCTCTCCGACCACCACTTCCAGAGCGCCGAGGCGGCGGAGGGTATGGCCGCCTTCGCCGAGAAACGCCGACCATCGTGGCCACGCCCGGAGCACCCCGGGTAGGCCCACTCCAACGGATGCTGCTCCAGCGCTCGCTGTTCCCGACCGCCTGACCGAGCTACGTCTTCCGGATCGCGCGTACGGCGTCGGCGATGTCGTCCTCGGAGACGAGGACGAGGTTCGCCGCGTCGCCCAACGGCACGAACGAGTCCCGGGCGGCGATGCGGGCGATCGGACCGTCGAAGCCATGCTCGACGAGCGCCGTGACGACCGCTTCGCCGACTCCACCCTGGTGCCGTGTCTCGTCGACGACGACGACGCGACCGACGTCCCGTGAATTGGCCACGAGATCACCGACCGGCAGTGGCGCGAGCCAGCGCAGGTCGAGCACCCGGCAACTGATCCCCTCGATGCGTAACCGCTCGGCGACGCGCAGGGACATGTACAGCCCGTTCGCCCACGTGGCGATCAGCACGTCGGTCCCGTCGCGGGCGACGCGTCCGCTGCCGATCGGCACGTGCGCCTCGACCCACCCATCCGGGCCGGCGTAGGGCGACAGCCACCCCTCGTCACCGGTGTCGTGCAGGTCACGTGTGTGGTAGAGGGCGATCGGCTCGAGGAACACGCACACCGTGCCGTCAGTCTTCGCCGCCGCGGCGCAGGTGCGCAGCATCGCTGCGGCATCCGACCCCCTCGCCGGCGAGGCGACGACAACCCCTGGGAGGTCGCGCAGACCGCCGAGGGCGTTGTCGTTGTGGAAGTGTCCGCCAAACCCCTTCTGATATCCGTACCCGGCGATGCGCACGACCATCGGGTTGACGTACTGACCCGTCGAGAAGAACGACAGCGTCGCCGCCTCCCCACGCAACTGATCGATGGCGTTGTGGACGTAGGCGAGGTACTGGATCTCCGGGATCGGCAGCATTCCCGACACACCGGTGCCGAGGGCGAGTCCGAGGATCGTCTGCTCGTCGAGCGCTGTGTCGAAGACGCGATCGGCTCCGGCCATGCGCTGGAGGCCTCGGGTGACGCCGTACACGCCTCCTTTGACGCCGACGTCCTCGCCGAACACGAGCACCGATGGATCGGCGGCGAGCAGTTCGGCGAGGGCGCGGTTGATCGATTCGGCGAGCGTCAGAGCTGCCCCGTCCTCGGGCAGCGTGCCGAAGTATCTCCGCCGGCGAGCGGCCGGCGCGGCGATGGCGACGCGATCAGCGACCAGTCGAGGCCGCCGTCGAGCCAGTGGCTCGATGACTTCGTCGGTGGTAGCCAGTCGCCGGCAGTCCATCAGCTCGGTCGCCCGTGCCCGCACGACGGCGCGGGAGTCGAGGATGCGTCGGACCAGATCTGCCGGTGTCGTGGTTCCGCCGGTCACGAGCAGCCGTGCCGTGGCAGCGATGGGATCGTCCGCTCGATCGGCGCGGATGCCGGCGGCGTCGCGGTAGGACGACTCGACATCGGTACCGGCGTGACCACCGAAGCGCACCACGCGCACGTGGAGGATCGCCGGACGCTGCTCGGTACGGACGACGTCGGCGAGCTCCTCGGCCGCCTCGTAGACGCCGAGCGGATCCGTCCCTTCGACGAACAGGTACGGCATCGCCGGACGGCTCGACAGCGACGCCGCGACCCAACCGGGTGGGGTCGGCACGCTGATGCCCAAGCCGTTGTCCTCGCACACGAGCAGCAGCGGTAGGGGGATGCCGCGATGCGCCATCAACGCAGCGGCGTTGATCGTCCCCTGGGCGGTCGAATGGTTCAGCGACGCATCGCCGAAGCTGCACACGGCCAACGCGTCCGGCGGCCACTGCGTGTCGACGTCGAGCACGTCGGCTGCCCCGATGGCGAAGGCCACCCCGAGGGCGCGCGGCAGCTGCGACGCGATCGTCGACGTTTGCGGAATGACGGCGAGGTCGGCATTGCCGAACACCTTGTGCCGGCCGCCGGCGATCGGCTCATCTGCGGCAGCGAGCAGACCCTTGAGGACGTCGCCGACCCCATCCGCGCCGGCGACCTGCTGGGCTCTGGCGAGGTAGAAGCCTCCGGAGCGGTAGTGCAACAGCGCTGGGTCGTTGGGCCTGAGTGCCGCGGCCACGAAGGCGTTGGCCTCGTGACCAGCCGAGCCGATTGTGTAGAAGCCGCGGCCTTGGGCGCGCAGCCAGCGGGCGGCATGGTCAAGATGGCGGCTGGCGACCTGAGCGTCGAACACGACATCGAGCCGGCGCCAGGTGAGCGTCGAGCCGGGGGCGACCGGCTGGTCGGGTACGGTGCGACGCTGAGCCGCACCGTCGATCGCCGCCACAGCGTCGAGCAGCAGCGACTCGGATTCGTCGAGGTCCTCGCCCGCGGCGACACCCGTGAAGCGTTGCCCGCTCATGGAACAGACATTACAGTTGAGGAGAATTTCGGAACAGCCACGCCGCACTCCTGCGAAGATTCGAGGCTCCCGGGGATCCTGGTGAACGGAGAGACGACATGACGGTGACCGGCCTTGTCCACGACCTCACAGCTGACTCGATTGCTCCCGCGCTGCGGACCGACTTGCCCGGGCCCAACGCTGCCGCCATCATCGCGCGCGATGAGGCGGTGACGAGCCCGTCGCTCACCCGGGTCTACCCCCTCGTCGTCCAGCGTGGCCGGGGCTGCGTCGTCGAGGACGTCGACGGCAACCGCTTCCTCGACTTCAACGCCGGGATCGCCGTCGTCGCCGCCGGTCACTCCCACCCCGACGTCAACGCGGCCATCCATGCCCAGGTCGACGACGTTCTGCACTACTGCTCCAGCGACTTCTACCTACCGGCGTACGCCGACGTCAGCGAGCGGCTGGCCCGCCTCGCGCCGATGGCCGGGCCGGTCCGGACGTTCCTGTCCAACTCCGGCACCGAGGCGGTCGAGGCCGCCCTCAAGCTCGCTCGTCACCACACCGGTCGGCCCAACGCCATCGCCTTCCTCGGCGCCTTCCACGGCCGATCACTCGGCAGCCTGTCGCTCACGGCCAGCAAGTCGCGCCAGCGCGCCGGCTTCGGCGCCGTCACGCCGGGCAGCTTCCACGCCCCCTACTGGGACCCCTACGGTGAGTCCTCATCGGCGCCGACCGGCTCTGACTACATCGAGCAGGTCCTCTTCAAGCGGCTCACCGATCCATCCGATGTGGCCGCCGTGTTCGTCGAGCCGATCCAGGGCGAAGGTGGGTACATCGTGCCGCCGCCGGGCTGGCTCGCCGCCCTGCGCGACCTCTGCGACCGTCACGACATCCTTCTCGTCGTCGATGAGGTTCAGTCCGGTGTCGGCCGTACCGGGACGATGTGGGCCTGCGAGCACGAAGGTGTCGAGCCCGACATCATCTGCATCGGCAAGGGTCTCGCCAGCGGCCTGCCGCTCGCCGGCATCGTCGCCCGGGCCGAGCTGATGGACTGGGAACCGGGCGGCCACGGCTCGACGTTCGGCGGCAACCCAGTGGCCTGCGCGGCGGCGAACGCCACACTGCAACTCGTCGAATCGGGCCTCGCGGATAACGCCGCCAAGGTTGGAGCCCACCTCATCTCGGCGCTGACGGAGCTCGCCGCCGAGCGGCCATTCATCGAACAGGTCCGCGGCCGCGGCCTGATGATCGGTCTCGACGCTCCCGACCACGACGCTGCCGAAGCGCTCCAGGAAGCCTGCTTCCGCCGCGGCTTGCTGACGCTGACGTGCGGTGAGCGCAGCCTGCGGCTGGCGCCACCGCTGGTCGTCACCGTCGAACAGGCGGACATCGCGGTTTCGATCATCGACGACGCCATCGCGTCGGTCGCTGGAGAATGAGGAGGTTGTCGATGAGGACATTGCCCGAGCATCAGGCCGTCGCCGAGCGCACGAAGGCGATCCTCGAGGCCCTCGCGGTCACCGATCGCGCCGCCGGCGACTTGTCCGCCCGCACCCCGATCACCGGAGGCTCGTTGGGTGCCGCCGGTTCGCCCGCCGACGTCGACGCCGCCGTGGCGACCGCCCGCGAGGCGTTCGCCGTTTGGCGCACCACTCCTGCGCCCGCCCGCGGCGCGCTCGTCCGCCGCCTCGGCGAGCTGTTGCGCGAGCACAAGTCGGATCTCGGCGAGCTCGTGTCGATCGAGGCCGGCAAGATCACCTCCGAGGGCCTCGGCGAGGTCCAGGAGATGATCGACATCTGCGACTTCGCCGTCGGAGTGTCCCGCCAGCTCCACGGCCTGACGATCGCCAGTGAACGGCCCGGCCACCGTCTGATGGAGACCTGGCACCCGATCGGCCCGTGTTCCGTGATCACCGCCTTCAACTTTCCCGTCGCCGTGTGGTCATGGAACGCCGCCCTCGCCATCGTCGCCGGTGACCCGGTGCTGTGGAAGCCCTCGGACAAGACGCCTTTGACGGCCCTGGCGTGCCAGGCGTTGTTCGAGCAGGCGGCTGCCGAGCTCGATGTCCCACGCGGGCTGAGCCAGGTTCTCCAGGGCGGTCCCGAGGTCGGCGCCGCGCTGGCTGCCCACCCTGACGTTGCCATCGTGTCGGCGACCGGCTCGACGCGGATGGGGCGCGCCGTCGCCCCGGTCGTCGCCGGGCGGTTCGGACGCCTGATCCTCGAGCTGGGTGGCAACAACGCGGCGATCGTCGCACCGACTGCCGATCTCGACCTCGCCGTGCGCGGCATCGCCTTCTCCGCGGTCGGCACGGCCGGCCAGCGCTGCACCAGCCTGCGCCGCCTCGTCGTCCACGATGATGTGCACGACGAGTTGGTCGAGCGCCTGGCGAAGGCATACGCCACCGTGCCGATCGGCGACCCGCTCACTGAGGGAACACTCGTCGGGCCGTTGATCGACGGCAACGCGTTCGACAACGTCACGGCGGCGATCGAAACGGCCACGGCAGAGGGAGGTGCGCTCGTCGTCGGGGGCGAGCGCCAACTCGCCGAGGAGGCCGCCGACGCCTACTACCTGTCGCCGGCCCTCGTGACGATGCCCGCCCAAACCGACATCGTGCGCACCGAGACCTTCGGACCATTGCTGTACGTGCTGCGGTATTCCGACCTCGACGAGGCGATCGCCATTCACAACGACGTGCCTCAGGGGCTCGCCTCGAGCATCTTCACCAACGACGTCCGCGAGGCCGAGCGGTTCATGTCCGCGGACGGGTCGGACTGCGGCATCGCCAACGTCAACATCGGCCCGTCCGGCGCCGAGATCGGCGGCGCATTCGGCGGCGAGAAAGAGACCGGCGGCGGCCGAGAGTCCGGCTCCGACGCGTGGAAGGCCTACATGAGACGGGCCACCAATACGGTCAACTACTCCAGCTCGCTCCCGCTCGCTCAAGGTGTGAAGTTCGACATCGACTGATCGCTCATCGAGGAGATCCGAATGCTCGCGATCGAAGCCGGTGCGCGGCTGCTCACCGATCTCGTTGCTGAGGAAGCTGGTCGGTGACGACGCGGCCGAAGAGAACGCCGTTGACCGCGGTGACGAAGATGTGGTCGAGCCGATCACGTCGCAACTGTTCGACGACTTCGTCAACTCGGCCCTCCGGACGGATCGTGCGCGGTGCCGGTTCCATCACCTCGCGCACCGGCGTCGAGGCGGGCAACTCCGTTGCCGAGGGCTCGACGGCGCCGAGGAGGACGCCGTCGGAGTCGACTACGGGTATGGGAAGTCGATGCTCACCCAAATCGATGACGTCGGAAAGGGTCTCGTCGATGAGCACTGCGGGTGCCTTGTCCACGTACTGACCGATTCTCTCCTGATCACCGATCTCACCGTCGGTCGGCAGCCCCAACGCCGTCCATGCGGCTCGTCCGCCGATGAGATCGTGAACGTGTTCAAAGCCCAACTGCTCGAGCCGGACCGAGGCCCGGGCGCTGAGGTCACAGTGCTGGTCGAAGCAGTAGACGAGCAGTGGCTCGGACTTGTCGAAGGACTCGACCTGGGCCGGCCCGAAGGACTCCAGCGGCAGGCTCGTCGCCCCCGGCAGATGGACCTTGCGGAACACGTCTGCCGGCAGCACATCGAGGATGCGGATCCCCTCGGCGATCAATCGTTCGGCTTGCACCGCATCTACTCGTGCGACCATGACCAGCCCTATTCCCCGAATGCCGTCTCGCGAACCCATCGCTCGTCGAACATCAGCGCGCAGGCGTACGCTCGTCGACGTGAAGGTCGCGGCCGTGCAGCACGACATCGTCTGGAACGATCGCACAGCCAACTTCGCCCGCCTCGCGCCACGCATCCGCGACGCCGCGATGTGCGGCGCCGACCTCGTCGTCCTGACGGAAACGTTCTCGACCGGCTTCGTCGTCGATGTCGCCGAGATCGGCGAACCAGAAGGCGGGCCGTCGGCTCGGTTCCTGACCGCCCAGGCCGCCGAGCACGGAGTGTGGGTATGCGGTAGCTGCCCGGAGATACCGCAGGGTGCCGATGACAGACGGCCGTTCAACAGCTTCGTCTTCGCCGGACCTGACGGAACGGTCCACCGGTACCGCAAGATCCACTCGTTCACCTATGGCGGCGAGCCGAAGCACTTTCGCGCCGGCGAGGAGTTGACGACGTTCGAAATCGCCGGTGCCCGCGTGACGCCGCTCGTTTGCTACGACCTCCGGTTCGCCGACGAGTTCTGGCAACGGGCCGCCGGCACGGACGTGTTCGTGGTGGTGGCGAATTGGCCGTCGCCACGGCGAGCGCACTGGCAGGTGCTGCTCCAGGCGAGGGCGATCGAGAATCTCGCCTATGTCGTCGGCTGCAACCGCGTCGGTTCCGGCGGCGGTCTCGACTATGCCGGCGACAGCCGCGTGATCGACCCGCTCGGTGAGCTGTTGACGACGGCGGCCGGCGACGAGACGATGCTGCTGGCGTCGATCGACACGCAGCGAGTTGCCGACGTGCGGGCGCGTTTCGGGTTCCTCGACGACCGCCGCTGACGCAACTCCTAAGCTCCGCGTCGTGACACTTGGCGCCTACACCGCAGCAGACGATCGCTACGACAAGATGGAGTACCGGCGCTGCGGGCGCAGCGGGCTGAAGCTGCCGCCATTGTCGCTCGGCCTGTGGCACAACTTCGGCCACGACCGTCCATTCGACACGCAACGGGCGATCGTCCGGCGGGCGTTCGACGTCGGCATCACTCACTTCGATCTGGCCAACAACTACGGGCCGCCTTATGGCTCGGCGGAGGTGAACTTCGGCCGCATGCTCGCCGGCGACCTGGCCCCGTACCGCGACGAGCTCGTCATCTCGACGAAGGCCGGCTACGACATGTGGCCAGGCCCGTACGGCAACTGGGGATCGCGCAAGTACTTGCTGGCGTCGCTCGACCAGTCGCTGGCCCGGATGGGCCTCGACTACGTCGACATCTTCTACTCCCATCGAGTCGATCCGGACACACCCCTGGAGGAGACGATGGCAGCGCTCGACACCGCCGTGCGCTCGGGACGGGCGCTCTACGCCGGGATCTCGTCCTACAACTCGGCGCGTACAAAGGAGGCAGCGGCCATCCTCGCCGACCTCGGAACTCCATTGCTCATCCATCAACCGTCGTACTCGATGATCAACCGGTGGATCGAGGACGACGATCTCCTCGCCGCGCTGGAGGAGGTCGGCGCGGGGTGCATCGCCTTCTCGCCGCTCGCCCAGGGTCTCCTCACCGATCGCTACCTCGACGGCATACCGCCCGACTCGCGGGTCGCAACCGGCGGAGCGATGGGTCGCGAGATGCTGACCGACGACCGTCTGGCGCACGTCCGGGCGCTCAACGCCTTGGCCTCCGGCCGCGGGCAAACGCTCGCCCAATTGGCGCTCGCCTGGGCGCTGCGTGACCCACGGATGACCTCCCTGGTGATCGGCGCCAGCAGCGTCGCCCAACTCGACGACAACGTTGCCGCGCTCGACAACCTCGAACTGTCGGACAACGAACTGGCCGAGATCGAGTCGATGGCTCCGGCCGACGCCGGCATCAACCTGTGGGCTCGTTCGAGCGAGGGCTGACTGCGCAATCGGCACTGCGTACGCTTCGGGACATGCCCGAGAACCCCGAGCACCCGCGTTGGAGGGGTGTCAACCACCTCGCCCTCGTGACGACCGACATGGACGCCACAACTCGCTTCTACCACGGCGTGCTCGGCGCCAATCTCGTCGCCACCATCGGGACACCGGGGTTCCGGCACTACTTCTTCAAGATCGGCGACGAGAAGCGCTCGATCTACTTCACCGACCCCAACGGCATCGCCTTGGAGGCGTCATGGTGGGTCACCGACGCAACGGGGCGCGACGCCGACTACGGCGACCGCGATCTGTTCGGCGACCTCGATCCGGTCCCCGCGGTACGCGAACTGGCCGAGGGTGGGGAGCTGGGCTCCACTCCGGTGACGACCCTCACGCACGACCCGACTGACATCGCCGATCCCGCGTGAGGTCCGCCGAGGGCGAGTAGCCGCAGCGCACCGACGCGCCCCGTATCGGCGTGACGTTTCCGGACGCAGCGCGGGGTCGGACGCCGTCGATCGGCGATGGGGCGAGTCGCGGCAATCCGGTGAGCGCAGGACGAGTCAGGCGACGTCGTCGCTGGCCGACGGTGGTGGCAGCGCAGCCGGCAGCCGGCGAGGTCGCCGGCGTTGGGCGAGTTGGGCCTCGAAGAGGCGGACGAATTCACCATTGCGTGCGACGAGCTCGTCGAGCGTTCCGGTTTCGACGATTCGACCACCCGCCAGCACGACGACCCGCGACGCTCTGTCGAGCGCACTGAGGCGGTGGCCGAACAAGAGCGTCGTCTTGCCTCGTCGCTGCTCGAGGATCGAGTCCATGACCTTGCGCTCGGTGTGCGAGTCCAGGTTGCAGGTCGCTTCATCGAGCACGAGGATCGGCGCATCGCGTACGACCGCCCGGGCCAGTGCCAGCCGTTGTCCCTGGCCGGCCGAGAAGTTGTCGCCGCCGAGCGACACCTGGGACTGGATGCCGTGGCGAAGCCGTCGCACGAACTCGTCGGCGTCGGTCACCTCGAGCGATCGCAGCACGACGTCGTCGGGCACGTCCTGCAGCATCGCGACGTTGTCGCGCACGCTGCGCTGCAAGAGGCCGCTGTCCTGGAACACCGCCGCGACTTGCCGCCGCCAATCCGCGTGAGTGACGTCGGCATGGGAGCGACCGTCGATGAGAACATCACCGCTGTCGGGATCGTAGAAGCCGCACACGAGGTTCGCGACGGACGTCTTGCCTGATCCGGTCTCACCGACGAAGGCGACGACCTCTCCGGGTTCGATGCTGAGGGACACGTCCTCGAGCGCGTGCGAGCGACCACTGTGACGAAGCGACGCATGCCGCAGCTCGATGGCGCCGTTCGCGGTCCACCCCATGTCCGGCGTGCCGCGGTCGATCTCGTTCGGACGCTGGAGAACCTCTTCGACTCTGCGCACCGCGTCGAGTGCCAACGTGACGATTGCTCAGGTGCAACGGGAACTGTTGCGCCGGTCCGAGGAACAGGCTGATCGTCCCGACGACGAGGACGAGGTCGCCGGCGGTCGCGTTGCCGGCGATGACGTTGCTGCCCAGCCACCACAGCACCAGCCCTGCGAGCGAGGCGAAGAGCAGCGCCGACAGCGCAGCCGGAACGGCAAGTGCGATGCGTTGTGCGCGCTGGCTCTCGGCGAGCGCGTCGAAGTCGTCGACGAGCCCTCCGACGAATCGGTTGGTCGAGCCGGACAGGCGCACCGAGCGCAGCTCGACGAAGGTGTCGACGGTCCTGCTGGTGAACCGTTCCATGGTCATCCACACGTGATGTTGGGCGTTGGTTGCACGGCGGCGAGTGGCGTGCCAGATCAGCCACGACAACGGCAGCGATGTGGCGACCGCCACACCGACCATCATCGAATGGGACAGGATCAGAACGAGCGCGAACGATGCCATCCCAGCGTCCGCGCACAGCGCCACGAGGTTCGGCCCGAGACCTTGAGCCACGTCGGTCGCGGTCATGGTGCGTAGTACGAATCCGGCAGTGCACCGCGTGTCGTACACACTCTGGGGAAGCGTGGCGAAGTGGCGTAGCAGCTTCTCGCCGACGTGGCGTGAGATGCGTCGCTGCACGCCACCCTCGCCGACGACCCGGGCGAGGAGGATCATCGCTTGCACGGCGCCGAGGCCGATCAGCACGAGAGCCAGGACGGCGAGCATCGTCGAGTCACCTTGGGGTAGCACGCGATCGAAGACGTGCCCGAGCACCAGCGGTGATGCGAGGAGGAGCGCGGCCCCGGCCGCCGCGCAGCTGACGGCGAGCACGTGCCACGCCACAGCGCGTGCGACGAGCTGCCGGGCGGCGCGACCCGGCTCGACGCGCGAGCGGCGTGGCCGTAGTGCCGCGGTCGGCCGGTATTCGACGACGTAGCGGCTGGACTCCCGTTCGTAGTCGGCGCGGCGCATGAACGTGCGGCCGCGGTTCGGATCCATCACCCACAGCCCACGGCGCGTCCATCGCAGAAGCACGACGAAGTGGCCCGCTCCGGGGTCGAGGTGCACGATCGCCCAACCATCGATCGTGCGAAGGCCGTCATAGTTGCTCACCGCCGCTGTCGACTGGAGACCGATGGTCCGCCCCCCGTGGATGAGTCCGACAAGGTGTGTGCCGTTGTTGTCGGTGCGCACGAGATCGCGGGCTTCCTCGACGGACACCTCGTGCCCGGCTGCCCACGCCACGCTCGCGAACGCCGCGGCGCCACAATCGCGCAACTCGGTGGGGCGCATCCACGGCACGCGCCGACGGCGTCGAAAGCCTTCGCGTCGCATGCTCAGGCCCTGTCGAGCAGCAGGTCGGCCAGCCGCTCGTGGATCGGCAGGCCGGTCTGCTCGACGATCCACCCGAACTGGCCGACCGGGTTCACTTCGAGGAACACGTGCTCACCATCGGGCGTCACGATGAAGTCGAGGCTGCCGAAGCGCAGGTTCATGCGGCGCATCAGCTCACCGATCTTCCTTTCGACTGTCGCGTCGAGCTCGTGCACGAGATGGGGTGTGTTCGCCAGGTCGTAGCGTCGCCAGTCCTTGTCCGCCACCGTGCTCTGCTGCGACTCGATGCGGCAGGCAAAGATCGTGCCGCCGACGTACACCACGCGCAACTCGAACGCCTTGTCGACGTACGGCTGGAAAATGCCCGGCGTAGCGACGAGGTTGTCACCCGCCTGCGCGCGCAGCTCGCTCGCCGACACGACTTGGGAGTAGAGCTCGGTGATGTGTCCGTCGACTCGTGGTGGGCCGAGATACGGTGTAAAGGGCTTGTAGACGATCTGGCCGCCGTGCGCGTCGGCGAAGTCGGCGGCCGCCGAGAGATCGCACAGGTAGCGGGTGACCGGCGTCGCCAATCCGACCTGGTCGGCGACGACGAGCTGGGTGAGCTTGTCCTCCCACATCGCCACGCTCGTGGCCGGGTTCACGCAGAACACGCCGGCGTACTCGAGTGCATGCCACAGCCCGCGCGACAGCTTCGACCATTGCGCCAGCACGAAGCGGAGCGCGTTCGCATCGTCGCGAATCGCATCGAGCCGCGCCTCGTGTTCGTTCGGCACGGTCGATCGCCACAGGAGGGCGGCGCTCACGTCGTCGGCCGAGACCGGGCGCGCATCGGGGTGCGGGACATCGAGCGTGAAGGGGACACCGATCCGAGCGTGCTCGAGGGTCGCTGCATCGATGGTCCGGACGTCGGCGCCACGGCACGCAAGTGCTCGTTCGAGGACGACGACCGTTGGATCTTCTCGATGCCCGGTCATGATCAGGATCATTCGCCATTGCTTTCATCGACGAGGGAGGAATCGGCGGGATCGGATGAGGACTCGCATCCCAGAGGGGTTGACGCCACCTCCGGCGTGCCCCGTGGTTGAGGGAGTGTGCCGCCGGCGCGCGCGCCGGCGGCACGCTTCTGCTACGCGAGGACGATCTGGTCGGCGTCGTCGCACCCGGTCGCCGTGCTTGTGCCGCCACGATTGGAAATGAGGCATCCGACGACATCGAGGCCTTCGACCTCGCGGTCCTCGAGGTAGCGAAGGCCGAACACCGGGCTCGCCTGCGGTTCAGTCAGCTTGTTCATGGTTTTCCCTTCTGGTAGGGGCTCGTCGAGCCCGTCGACAAGGAAGGCGTGACAACCTGTGACGCACCGTGACGAGCCACCTCGCTACGTGGGACGTCGGGAACCATCGGGTCATGCCAGCCCGGTCGCGTCGAACATGCAACGGCTGCCGGTCACGACGCGCGCCTCGAGCTCGCGTGCGATCTCGGGGTCGAACTTGGCGATCGCGTCCAAGGCGCGCGTGATCGCCTTGCGAACCGCGACCCGTGCCCGCTCTCGATCGTCGACGAACGAGCGCATCGCTCCGTGCAGGCCGGATACCCGGCTCAACTGCTCGATCAGCTCGTCCATCTCGAGGCGTGCTCGACTTGCGCGCTCGAGGTCGGCACAGAGGTCGGCATCGTCGATCTCGGCGCGGAGCTCGCCGATTCGGGCCCGGTAGCGGGCCTTGGCCATGTCATCGAGGACCGGTTCGCGTCGAGGTGCCAGGCCGGCGTCGCCGTGGCTGCTCACCAACGCGACCGAGGAGATCGACCTGCCCGGGTTGTTCGTCAGCTCGGCGAGGTAGCGGATCCCGACCGTCGGCCGGAGCACGACGACCCGCTCGCCAACGCTGATCTTGCATGCCTTGGCCGACTGACAGATCTTCACCACGCCGACGTTGCTGCGCCGTGGTAGACGAAGCCACTGGCGAGCGTCCGCGGTCATCTCGCATTCCGAAGCGTGCCGGTCGGCCGTTGCTTGCAGCCGCTCTGCCCTCGCCGAATCACCCGCGTGGTTGCGATGGACGAGCAGGTCCGCTGCCGTTGCCAGCGACGCGACGTAGGCGGGCAGGTTGCCCAATGCCAGATTGGCTGCCACTGCCGACTCGAGGTGGTCGATCGCGAGGTCGATGTTGCCGAACGTGAGCGCAGCGATGCCGAGCGGCCGGTGCACCGAGCCGAAGCACGCGACGCCAAGTCCGACGAGTACCGGTAGGGTCGCGAAAGGGACCAAGAGCTCGTAGGCCTCCGATGCCGCCTCGGCGTCGGCGAGCGCGTTGGCCGCGTCGCAGACGGCGGCCATCGTGACGAGCCAGACGCTCCCGCGCGGCAGCCGGCCCAGGCGGCCCGCGCCAAGTCGTGCGAGCGCAGAGCGAGCCGTCAGCTCGTCACCAGCCGAGGCCGCCACCACCGCCAGGGCGGCGGTCGAGACTCCGCCCCGCTCAGGAACCGTGCCGCTCTGGTCGAGCTCATCGACGAGCCCGAGCAGCTCGCCCACCCTGCCCTGTGCCCATCGGATGGCGATGAGCTGAGCGCCGTACCAGTTCGCGGCGTCGACATCGCCCGCGTCAGTTCCAAGACGAAGGCAGCCCTCGGCCAAGTGTTCCGCGTCGCGCAGCCGACCGGCGCGAATCGTCAGCATCACCTCCCATGCAGCGACCACGAACGCCAGCGCATCGCACGGCTCGACCTCGAGCGCCCTGCGAAGCTCACCCAGCGAGCGCCGAGCCCGATCGT
Organism: Ilumatobacteraceae bacterium; assembly: GCA_963716665.1. Classification (GTDB taxonomy): domain Bacteria; phylum Actinomycetota; class Acidimicrobiia; order Acidimicrobiales; family Ilumatobacteraceae; genus Desertimonas. The sequence goes on along the minus strand of CAVQTY010000012.1, from coordinate 105,444 downwards.
CGCCGGCAAGGATCGCGTTGCAGGTCCGCCAGACCAGCCCCATCAAGTGGTCGGTGGGTCGGCCCGTCGCGGCGGCCAGCGCCAGCAGTTCGCCGGCCAGCGCCGCTCGCTCGGCAGCGAAGTGCGGTCCCAGCAGGCAATGGTGTGCGAGCGACACTGCCTCGGCGGCGACGATGGGATCGTCGTGCGCTCGCGCGTTGGCCAGCTCGGCCATGACGGTGGAACCGTCTCCCGACTCGAACGCGCGCTCGGCGGCAAGTCGAACCCGCAGGCGTGCGGCGAGCGCCGACGATTCATCGATGTCGGCCAACGCGGCCCGCTGCGCGGCCAGCACCCGAGCGCGCTCAAACGTTGAGCGATGCTCATGAACCCACAGCCCGCCCAAGCCGAGCGCGGCTTCGGCGGACCCGATCACGTCGTTCGCGTCGTTGGCAGCGCCATGCTCTGACCAGAACTGCTCACGAGCCTCTCGCAAACGGCCTCGAGCTAGCCAGCCCGCTCCCCGCATACTGGCCGCTCCGCCCACTATGACATCTCCACTCGTCGATCAGGCACGAACGAGCGCGCCGAATCATGCGAACGTCCGTGCCCGTGCCGTCGCCGGCGGGCGCTGGTTGCGACACGCCGGCTCATCTGCCGTCGCTCGGTGTGACGGCTCGTTGGACTTCTAGAGTGACTATCGGCGTCCGAGATACGTCGGGGTGGTGACCAGCAGTGTCGACGGCGGCGACGCTGCCGATCCTGCGGCGCTGCAGACGACAAATCCATCGTCCACGCGGCGGCCGTCGCCTTGGCATGGTTGCGCCACCAACGTCGCCAACTGACCAAAGATTCAAGCCCGCGCAATCGTTCTGTCTTCTTGGTCGATTTGGCGCCGCTAGCGGCACCAAAGGAACCAAAGAGTTCGCGACGCCAGACCCGAACAGCCGATCGGGGTGACACTGCTTCCAGAGCCAACGCGCCTGACCGGGGATGACGGCCAAACCCACGGAAACGTGAGGAGCCCAACAGACGTTCCAATCGCAACCCCTAGCCAGGAATCTTCTCGCCGCCCCGAAGCGTCGGCGAGCTCGGCGGAACCCTCACAGCCCGCCGTCTTGCTGTTCGTCAGCCGGGTGGCGCCCCGGGTTCGCGATCGCTACTCAACAGGTGGGAAAATAGGGCGACAAGCTCGTTGCGGTTTGACTACGTTCCCGCTGCGCTCCGGGACGGCGGACCCGGGCGCAAAGTGATTGCGTCAGCGGGCCGACCGCTCGAGAGCCGGCCCGCTGACGTAGATCCTGGCAGTCGTCAGCCAACGAGTCGGTAGCCGAGGCCGCGCACGGTGAGGATGATCGTCGGCTCGTCCGGTTGGTCCTCGATCTTCACGCGGAGCCGTCGGACATGGGCGTCGACGAGCCGTGAGTCACCGAGGTACTCGTAACCCCACACCCGTTCGAGCAGATAGTCGCGCGACAGCACCGAGCCGACATGATCGGCGAACTCATTGAGCAGGCGGAATTCGGTCTTCGTCAGGCTGACCTCGTTGCCTGCCTTGAGCACGATGCCCTGCTCGCGACGCAGCTCGACATCACCGAACCGCTCAGCCTTTGCCGCCGGATGCTCGTGCAGCTGGACGCGTCGAAGATGGGCGCGAATGCGCGCCGCCAGTTCCTTGGCGACGACGGGCTTGGTGACGTAGTCATCGGCGCCGGCTTCGAGGCCGGCGACGAGATCGTGAGTGTCGGTCTGGGCCGTGACGACGATGATCGGGGCGATGCTCTTGGCGCGCAACGCTCGACAGACATCGAAGCCGGACAGGTCGGGCAGCCGCAGATCGAGCAACACGAGGTCAAACTCCCGCTCGTCAAACAGGGCGAGACCGCTCGAACCATTGGCTGCCTGGGTCACGTCGTAACCCTCGTCTTCGAGCGCCATCGACAGCGCGAGGCGGATGTGATCGTCATCTTCGATGAACAGCAGCGAGTACATGGCAGCTCCAGTCTGGCGTCCGGCTGCAACACTTGGCACGTGCTGCACCGGCCACGGCTGCCTCTCCGCACCAAGGTGTCGGTGTTCTTCGCTCTGCTCGCCCTCGTCACGACCGTCACCTTGGCGGTCGTGACGTACGCGTTCGCCCGCCGTTCATTGCTCGAGCAGCGCGAGCTGGAGGCTCAGCAGCAGGCCATCAACAACGCCCGTGAGGTGGTACGCGAACTCCTGCCCTCGGGCGGATCAGAGGGCTTCGGCGATACCTTCCGCGGGAGCATCGTGCCGGCCGACGCCGACGGCTTCAATTACGTGATCCTCGCCGACGGGACGGTGGTGCCGTCCGTTGTCACGGCTCAGGAGGCGATCCCGACCGAGCTGGAGACATCGGTGGAAGAAGGCATGGCCGGGCTGCAGCGATTCACGTTCGAGGGCGATCCGTTCCTCGGCGTCGGCATTCCGCTCGACAACGTCGACGCTCAGTACTTCGAGGCCTTCCCCATCGACGACACGGAACAAGCGCTGCGCGTGTTGCTGTTCTCGTTGGTGATCGGCTCGGCCGTGATCACCCTGCTCGCCGCCGCCGTGGGGGTCTGGACAAGCCGAAGGTTGCTCCGCCCGCTCGATCGGATCAGCGTCGCCGCCGGTCAGATTGCCGCCGGTGACCTCGATACCCGGGTCGCTCCCGAGAAAGACCCCGACCTGGCCGGCATCGTCAACTCGTTCAACGCGATGGCCGACGCCGTCCAGGCACGAGTCGAGCGGGAGGCTCGCTTCGCCTCCGACGTCAGCCACGAACTGCGCACCCCGATCACCGCCCTCGCCGCGGCAACCGAGGTGCTCGCCGCCCGCCGCGGCGAAATGCCCGAACGGGCGCGCCAGGCTGTCGAGGTGATCGTCAGCCAGATCCGCCGCTTCGACGGGATGGTGCTCGACCTCCTCGAGCTGTCGCGCATCGACGCCGGTGCCGCCGACCTCCACCTCGAGACGATCGACATCGCCGAGCTGTGCCGGCGCGTCGCCGGGCACACCGGCTTCGCCGATGTCCCGATCCAGGTCGACCCCGACGCCCCAAGCGCAGCTCGTGTCGACCGAATCCGCTTCGAGCGCATCCTCGGCAACCTCCTCGCCAACGCCCAGCAGCACGCCGGCGGAGCGGTGCGCGTCGCGATCGAGGCCGGCGAACCTGGGTTCGTGACGGTTGCCGTCGAGGACGCCGGGCATGGCGTGCGCGACGAGGAGAAGGAGCAGATCTTCGAACGCTTCACCCGCGGCAGCGAATCACGCCATCGCGTCGGAACAGGGCTCGGTCTGGCCCTTGTTGCCGAACACGCCGGCGCCCTCGGCGGATCCGCTTGGGTCGAGGACCGGCCCGGCGGTGGCGCCCGCTTCGTCGTGCGACTACGCGCCGCTCGCAAGGCCCAGTTCGCGGAGGGCGACGAGTGAACCGTCGACTGGCGATCGCCTGCCTCCTCACGATCGTCGGGACGGCGGCTTGCCGGATCGGCGGCAGTGACCGTGTCGAGGAGGTAGACGCCGACCTCCTCGCCGGCCTCGACGAGCCGACTGCCGAGACCTCGACGCCACCGGGGAGCGACCCGGCCACGACCACGGTGCCGGGACCGACGACGACCGTCGCCACCGAGACCATCCAGCTGTACTTCATCGAGGGTTCGCAGCTCGTCGCGGTCGACGTGGCGATCCCCGAGGGAACGTCGCTGCGCGGGCAGCTCCGGCATCTCGAGGAGGGACCTCCCGCCGATTTCGCCGACGCAGGGGTGCGCACAGCGCTCACGCCCGGACTGATCAGCGGATTCGCCCGCAGAGGCAGTGGCGGAGCGACGGTGACCCTCGACTCGGAGCAATTCGCCGGCGTCGACAACGCCGACCAGCAGCTGATGATCGGCCAGATCGTGCTGTCCTTGACGGGCTGGCCCGAGATCGAACGAGTCGGCTTCACCCTCGACGGTGAGCCGATGCAAGTGTTCCTCGAGGACAACACGCTGAGCCAGCCCGGCGCCGCCGTGGGGCGCAGCGACTACGCCGGCCTGCTCGCAGGCGAGCCGTCCCGGACCGTGGAGTCGAGCAGCGCAACCACCGAATCGAGCCGATCGTCGGTCAGCCTCACCTCCGGTCCCTGAACGGCCATCGCCGCAGGGGGGCTGCCAAGGGCGCTCGGCAGGGCGACGGCGACAGCGCGAACGCCTGGATTCCGCTCGCCGTCGTTGAATGACCAACCGCGGCGGCGAATCTCCTCCAGCTCGGCCACGAGGGCGGCAGGATCTGTCCGCGTGCGGTCCGTGAACATCTTCAGTTCGCCGAGGGTGGCGACCTCTGCGGCCGGATCAGCGGTCAACGCCAGGAACATCTTGCCCATTGCCGAGGCGTGGATCGGGACACGCGCACCGATGCCGGCGTCGAACCGCAGCGGTTGGGCAGACGGCACATGATCGGCAATCAGCACTTCGTTGCCGACTCGTGTGCCGAGGCTCACCGACTCGCCCGTCTCGGCGGCGAGGTGTAGCAGGGCGCCGTGCCAGCGGTGCAGCCCGAGGCGGGCCTCGGCGCGACGGCCGAGAGCAACGAGGCCGGCCCCGAGGTGGTAGCGCTCGGTCTCTCGGTCCTGGGCGACCAGACCTGCAGCGGCAAGCGCCTTGAGCAGCCGGTGGGTGGTGCTCACGGTCAGTCCCGAGGCGGCCGCCAGCGCCGTCACGCCGAGATCGTCGGAGGCCGACTCGAGCAGACCGAGGACCCGCAACGCTCGGTCGACCGCCTGTGTACCGGTCCGTGCTTCCCCGTCGCCGCCCTCCATGCCCTCAGTTTGCTCCAGAAATTTCCGTTCCACGTTGCGGAGAAGACTTCTGTGATGTAGAAAAGTTGACCATGTCGGTCAGAATTAGCCCCCAAGTCTCCCGCCGACGCCTACTAGTCGCCGCCGCAGCCGCTGCAACCCTCACCACGGGAGTAGCGACGAACGCCTCGGCGACCCTCCCGGCCGACGCCGAACCAGTGACGCTGCGGCTCGGGTACTTTCCGAACGTCACCCACGCCCCGGCGATCGTCGGGGTCGACAGTGGCGCCTTCGCCGAGGCCTTGGGCCCTGACGTGACACTCGAAGCGCTGCACTTCAACGCCGGCGGCGAGGCGATCGAGGCGCTGCTCTCCGGAGCCATCGACGCGACGTTCATCGGCCCCAACCCGGCGATCAACGGCTTCGCCCAGTCGGACGGCGAGGCCCTGCGGATTGTCGCCGGAAGCACCTCGGGCGGGGCGAGCCTGGTTGTCGCCGAAGGCATCGACTCCCCCGAGGACTTCGACGCCGACACCACGCTCGCCTCGCCGGCTCTCGGCAACACCCAGGACGTCGCCCTGCGCGCCTGGCTGGCCGAGAACGGATTCGCCACCGACACCGCCGGCGGCGGCGATGTCAAGGTCGTCAACGTCGAAAACGCCGAGGCACTGACACTGTTCCGTGAGGGCGAGCTCGACGGTGCCTGGGTCCCCGAGCCGTGGGCGACGCGACTGATCCTCGAAGGTGGCGGCCACGTGCTCGTCGACGAGCGCGACCTGTGGCCCGACGGTGAGTTCGTGACGACCCATCTGATCGTCGCCACCGGCATCCTCGAGGAGCGGCCGGACGTGGTGTCCGGGTTGCTCAACGGTCTCGTCGACACGATCGACACCATCAACGAAGACACGGCCGCGGCGGCGACCGCGACGAACGACGGCATCGAGGCGATCACCCAGAACCGCCTCGCCGACGAAACGATCACCGGCGCGTTCGAGAACCTCACGTTCACCGTCGACCCGATCGCTTCGTCGCTGCAGGGATCGGCCGACGACGCCATCGCCGTCGGTCTGCTCGAGGAGGTCGACCTCGACGGCATCTACGACCTGACCCTGCTCAACGAGATCCTCGCCGAGCGAGGCCTAGAACCGGTCACAGATTCATGATCCAACTGCGCGGGGTCACGAAGACGTTCGGCCACGGACGTGACGCGGTCACCGCGCTGCTCGACATCGACCTGACGGTGGACGAGGGCGAGTTCGTGTGTCTCGTCGGCGCATCGGGTTGCGGCAAGTCGACGATCCTCAATCTCGTCGCCGGTCTCGACGAACCGACGGCCGGCGTAGTGCGCACACGGAGCAGGCCGACGTTGATGTTCCAGGACCCTGCCCTGTTTCCCTGGCTGACCGTGCGGTCCAACGTCGAGCTGCCGATGCGTCTCGCCGGGATCGGCAAGCAGCAGCGTCGCGAGCGCGCCGAGCACTTGCTCGAGACCGTCCACCTCGGCGGCTTCGGCGCGAAGCGTCCACATCAGCTCTCCGGTGGTATGCGCCAGCGGGCAGCGATGGCCAGGGCGTTCGCCCAGGACGCCGACATCCTGTTGATGGACGAGCCGTTCGGTGCCCTCGACGCGATGACCAGGGATGCTCTTCACGACGAGTTGGAGACGTTGAGCCGCCAGCGCGGCTTGACCGTCCTATTCGTCACGCACAACGTCCGCGAGGCGGCGCGGCTCGGCGATCGCATCGTCGTCCTCTCACCGCGGCCGGGACGGGTCAAGGCGACATTCGACGTCGAGATCCCCCATCCCCGGCGCATCGAATCGCCGGACGTCGCCGCCCTCGCCATCGAGGTCACCGAGTCGTTGCGCGCCGAGGCACTGGTCCATGCTCGCAGCTGACGACCTCGCCGTGTCCACGGTGTCCGCGGCCGACCGCCCGACCACGGACGCCGCTATATCGGCATCGCCTCGTCGGCGGCGAATCTCCGCCAGGGCGATCCTCGACGCCACGTGGCCGAAGCTCGCCGCCGTAGCGATCTTCGTGTTCGCCTGGCAGTGCGTGGTGTGGAGCGGCTGGAAGCCGGAATACGCACTTCCCGGGCCGCTGGCGGTCGCCGGCTCGCTGTGGGACATCACCGAAACCGGACTGGTGCGACGAGCAGTGGGGATCACCTTCCAGCGGGCGATCGTCGGCTTCGCCGCCTCGATCGTCATCGGTGTCGCTATCGGGTTGGCGGTGTCCAGTTCGAAGATCGTCCGCCGGGCGATCGGCTCGATGATCACCGGCATCCAGACGATGCCGTCGATCGCCTGGTTCCCGCTCGCCATCGTGCTGTTCCAACTCGACGAGGGAGCGATCCGCTTCGTCGTCATCCTCGGTGCGGCACCGGCGATCGCCAACGGGTTGATCACCGGAATCGACCACGTGCCTCCGCTGCTGCTTCGAGCAGGCCGGGTGATCGGCGCCCGTGGCATCAACGCCTACCGCCACGTCGTCCTCCCGGCCACGCTGCCGTCATTTGTCGGCGGTCTCAAGCAGGGCTGGGCGTTCGCCTGGCGCAGCCTGATGGCCGGCGAACTGCTGGTGGTCATCGCCAGCAAGCCCTCGATCGGCCAGCAGATGTCGCAGGCCCGCAGCCTGTCGCGCTACAGCGACATGATCGCCTGGATGGTCGTCGTCTTCATCATCGGCCTGGTCGTCGACGCCATCGCCTTCGGCACCCTCGACCGCGCCATCCGCCGCCGCTGGGGCCTCCTCACGGACTAGCAGAACTCAGTAACCCAACCGTTCGACGCGGTCGGGGCGGCGCTGCCAGTCCTTGTCGACCTTGACGCGCAGGTCGAGGTAGGTGCCTTCGGGGAGCTGGGCGCGGGCCCGCTCGCCGACTCGCTTGAGCACGGACCCTCCCCTGCCGATGACCATGCCCTTCTGGCTCTCCCGCTCGACGACGATCTCGACCGTGATCCGCTTGCCCTCCCACTCGCTGACGCGGGTGGCGATCGAGTACGGGAGCTCGTCGCGGGTCACGGCGAGGAGCTGCTCACGGACGAGCTCGGCGACCCACACCTCCTCGGCGACGTCGCGCACGGTGTCGACGGGGAACATCGCTGGACCTTCGGGGGCGCGGGAGACGAGATGGTCGACGAGGGCTTCGAGACCGTCCCGGGTCCGGGCGGATACAGGAAAGTACGACTCGGCGTCCAGCTCGGCCGCTGCACCGAGCATGGCGACGACCTGGTCAGGAGACGCTCGATCCGTCTTGTTGACAACCACTACGGCGCGCCCGCCATCGATTCGGTCGGCGACCCACCGGTCGCCGCCGCCAAACGGAGCTGTGGCGTCGAGCACGAGACACACGACGTCGACGTCGTCGGCCTCACCGAGCGACTCGAGGGCGGTGGCGTTGACCTTCGCACCGAGGGCGGTGACCGGTTTGTGCAAACCTGGCGTGTCGACGAACACGAGTTGGGCGTCGGGACGGTTGTAGACACCACGCACGCGATGGCGTGTCGTCTGTGGCTTGTCGGAGACGATCGACACCTTGGCCCCGCAGATGGCGTTGACGAGGGACGATTTACCGACGTTCGGCCGCCCGGCCATGGTGACGAAGCCGCAACGGAAGTCGGGACTCACGTCGCCCAGAACGGTTGGCGCAGCTCGCGCTTGAGGATCTTGCCGCTGCCAGTCTTCGGCAGCTCGTCCAGCCAGCTCACCGAGCGAGGCACCTTGAATCCGGCGAGGTGCTGCCGGGCGTGGTCGATGACGATGGCCTCGTCTGGGGACGTCTCCAGCGCCGAGCCGGGGCGGGGGACGACAACGGCGTGGACGGCCTCACCCCACTCGTCGCTGGGGATCCCGAACACCGCGACCTCGTAGATGTCGGGGTGCAACTCCAGGGCGGCCTCGACCTCGGCGGGGTAGATGTTGACACCGCCGGAGATGATCATGTCCCGCTTGCGGTCGCAGATGTAGAGGTAGCCCGCCTCGTCGCGGTAGGCGATGTCGCCGACGGTCTGGAACCCGTCGCGATGATCCTCGGCGTACTTGTCGGACTGCTTGTAGTAATCGTCGAAGACCGAGCCGCTGCGCACGTACAGCTCGCCGGTCGCCTCCGGGCCGGTCCCGGTGACGATGTTGCCGTCGTCGTCGTAGAGGCGGATCTCGACCATCGGTAGCTCCTTGCCGCACGAACCCGGCTTGCGCAGCTGGTCGGCAGGCAGGAGGATTGTGTTGACGCTGAGCTCGGTCGATCCGTAGACCTCGAACAACGACTCGGGTGGGAACACGTCGAGGTAACGCCGTTTCAGCGCCATGCTCCACGGCGCGGCGTTGGCGATCATGATCCGCATCGACGAGCGGTCGTAGCGGTCGAGCACCTCGGTGGAAAGGTTGCAGACCGTGCGTATCGGTGTCGGTGCCGAGAACGTCGACGTACAGCGATACGTCTCGACGAGACGCAGCCAATCCTCGGCATCGAACTTTCGCTGGACGACCACCGTCTGGCCGAGCGCGTACGCCAGGGTCATGAAGCCGAGCGGACCGCTGTGATAGAGCGGGCCGGTCGTGATGTAGACGTCGTCGCTGGTGTAGCCGACGAGGGCGACGAACGCACCGGCCGCCGCCGGGTCCACAGCTGCCACCTTGCGCAACGCACCCTTCGGCTTTCCTGTGGTGCCCGATGTGTAGATCATCATCGCCGCGTCGGCGGCCCCGTCACCGACCGACGGCGCGGTAGGCGGAGCGTCAGCGACGAGAGCGTCGGCGGAGGCGAACCAGCCGTCGCCGGAATCCGGGCAGTCTCCGTCGAAGACCAACACCGAACGGACTGCCGCGATCTCGCCGCGGATGCGCCCGATCATCGGCGCCGACTCGGCGTCCACGTAGACGACGGTGGCGTCGCTGTGGGCGATCACGTAGGCCGCCTCGTGGTCGGTGAAGCGATAGTTGACGGGCACCGCCGTGGCCCCGAGCCGCTGGGCGGCGCAGAGCAGGACAACGACACCAACGGAGTTCTGTCCACACCAGGCGACCTTGTCCCCGAGCCCGATGCCAACGTCAACCAGGACGTTGGCGACCCGGTTGGCTTCAGCATCGAGCTCGGCGTAGGTGAACTGACGAATGCTGCCGTCGTGATCGTCGACGAGGGCGACTTTGCCGGGTGTGGCCTGGCTATAGAGGGCGAGCAGGTCCATCAGCGGAACTTGGGAACGACGTCGCGGGCGAGGCGCTCCAGCGTCTCGGTGTCGGGATAGTCCGAGCACCATCCGACGACGCCGGCGACACCGGCATCGACGTACGTCGCCAGCTTGTCGCCAACCTGCTCGGCCGTGCCGATGAGGTTCCCGGCTCGCCATGCGTCGTCGTCAGCGCCCCACATTCGGCGGGTGACTGCGGCCGTCGCGCTCACCTCCGCGGCCGTCTCGCGAATGAGGATCTCCGGCGACCACGTCATGCGGATCTCCGCTGGGTCTCGGCCGACGGCCTCGCAGTGCGACCGGAGGACGTCGCGCTTGTGTGTCCACATCTGCAGATCGCCACCGAAGTTCGAGCAATCGGCGTGCTCTGCGACGACACGCAGCGTCAGCTGCTCGCCGCCACCGCCGACCCAGATCGGCGGGTGCGGATGCTGCAGCGGCTTCGGGTCACACTGCGCGCCGGAAACTGAGTAGATGCGGCCGGAGAACGAGGCCTCCGGCTCCGTCCACATCCGCTTGACGATCTCGACGGTGTCGGCGAGGCCGGCGATGCGCTCGGCCGGCCGCGGGAAGTCGTAGCCGTAGGCCAAGTACTCGTTCTCGTACCAGCCGGCGCCGATCCCCCAATCGAGGCGCCCACCGGAGATGACGTCGACCGTCGAGGTGATCTTGGCGAGCAGTGCCGGGTTGCGATAGCTGGCGCAGCCAACCATCTGGCCGAGACGGATCGTGGATGTCAGCTGGCTGATCGCGGCGACCGTCGTCCAGCACTCGAAGACGGCCTCGTGGGCGGGTCGCGGCACGTTGTGGACGTGGTCGTACACCCAGATCGAGTCGAAACCGAGCTGCTCGGCGAGCGTGGCGATCTCGACCGCCTTCGCCCACTTCTCCGCGCCCCCATCGATCGACGCCAGCTCCATCTTCCATCCCTGCGGCACAAACACGCCGAAAATCACGGACATGGGCGAGGACCGTAGCCTGGCGGGGTGGTGATGCAGCGACCGGCTTGGGACGGCCAGGCGCTGCCCCAAGGTGCCGAGAAGGTGCAGGCGGTGCGCGAGATGTTCGACGCCATCGCCCCGCGCTACGACCTCGTCAACCGCGTCATGACGTTTCGCCTCGACGTCCGCTGGCGCCGGGTCACGGTCGAGTCGCTAGCGTTGCCGGCGGGCAGCAGCGTGCTCGATCTGGCCAGCGGCACAGGCGACCTGTGCATCGACCTCGCCGCAGCCGGGCACCACCCGACTTCGATCGACCTCAGCCTCGGGATGTTGCACGCTGACCACAGTGGGGCGCCACGGATCCAGGCCGACATCCTCCGCCTGCCAATCGCTGACGGCGCCGTCGACGGCGTGACGTGTGGCTTCGCCCTGCGCAACCTCGTCGACCTCCCACCGTTCTTCACCGAGCTCGCCCGCGCCGTTCGCCCCGGCGGCCGGGTCGCCCTGCTCGACGTCGGGGTGCCGCGCAATCGTGTCGTGCGCGCCGGCCACGCCGTCTACTTCGGCAGGGTCGTGCCGAAGATCGGTGGCTTGCTGTCGGACCCTGCCGCCTACCGCTACCTACCGCGCAGCGTCGCCTACCTACCCCCACCCGAGCAACTCGTTGCGTCGCTGCGCGGTGCCGGGTTCGGGGACGCGGTGCAGCGTCAGCTCACGCTCGGTGTGGCGCAGCTGTTCACGGGGACCCGCGACCGCTGATGCGTGCCACCACCGTCGTCGCCGACGAAACGACACGAGCGCTCGACCTCAACGACATCGCCCGCGGCGATGGCTATCTGTTCGTCCGCGACGGCGTCGGCCTGGCGGGTCGTGGCGTCGCCGGGCGTATCCCATTCGACGAGGCACCCGCCGCCTTGGGCGCTATCGCCCACGATGACCGGACGCCGTTCGGCGTCACTCCCGTAGGCATCGGGTGGATCCCGTTCGTTCCCGGCGAGCCCGGCGAGGTCGTCATCCCTCGTGTAGTGGTGGTCAAGTCGGCCACCGGCGACTGCTGGGTGACACGTATCGAGGACGATGGGTCGGGCGATGACGACCTCGCTCCCGCCACGCAACCGATCCCCGCCGCCGACAGCTATCTGATCGAGCAGGTGACCCCGGCGGCGACCTATCTCGCCGCTGTCGCGGCCGCGCGCGACGCCGTACAGGCGGGACGACTCGTCAAAGCCGTGATCGCCCGCGAGATCGCGGTGAGGGCGACTCGTCCGTTCGATCGCCACGGCATCCTCCAACGGCTCAAGTCGGCGTTCGGGCTGAGCTACCGGTTCGCCGTCGACGGATTCTTCGGCGCATCCCCGGAGCTGCTCGTCGCTGTCGACGATCGCACGGTCACCTCGCATCCACTGGCGGGCACAGCACCGCGGGCGGGTGACCCGGATCGCGATGCCGCCCTCGCCGTCGCGCTGATCGAGAGCACGAAGAATCAGGTTGAGCACCGTGTCGTCATCGACATGGTTCACGACACGTTGCTGCCGTGGTGTAGTTACCTCGACTGGGAGCCGGAGCCGTCGATCGTGACGGTCGCCAATGTCCAGCATCTCGGCACACGGATCGAGGGTCGCCTGTCGTCGCCACCGCCGCACGTCGCCACGCTCGTGCGGGCCCTGTCGCCGACACCCGCGCTCGGCGGGCACCCCGGGCCGGAGGCGCTGAAGCTGATCGCGGACGTCGAGGGCGTCGAGCGGGATCGCTACGGCGGCGCCGTCGGCTGGCTCGACGCCGCCGGCAACGGCACCTGGGCGGTGGCGATCCGCTGTGCCCAACTCACCGACGACGGCAGGACGGCCCGCCTCCATGCTGGCGGCGGGATCGTCGCCGACAGCGATCCGCTCGCCGAGCTGGCCGAGACGCAGGCCAAGTTCCAGGCGATGCTGTCGGCGCTCATCCGCGCGTGATCGCCTGCGCAACGGCATGGTTGAGCTCGGCGTGGACTGCCACGTTGGCGGCCCGATTGGTGACGACGCGGGTGACCGACGGTCCGCGCAGCCCGAGCCGGAGGGCAAGGTCGGCCTTCGAGCCGACCGTCGCTGCATCGATGTGATGCGCCGCGGCGACGGCGACGATGTCGCTGCCGTGCGGTGTGCCGAACAGCTGCTCGAATCGGGCGGACGGCAGGGCGGTCGCCTGCGGGAGGAACGAGAAGATCCCGCCGCCGTCGTTGTCGACGACTATGACGCGCAGATCGGCACCACGATGGGCGAGTGCGGTGAGAGCACCGGCGTCGTGGAGAAACGCGATGTCACCGACGAGGGCGACGGTCGCCGTTCCCCCGAGTGCCACACCGAGGGCCGTGGAGAGCACGCCGTCGATGCCGTTGGCACCGCGGTTGGCGTGGGCGATCGCCGTCGGGCCTCCATACCACTCGAGATCGCGCACCGGCATCGACGAGGCGACGACGAGACACGCTTCGGCTGGAAGGTTCTCGGCGACCGAACGGGCGACGCCGGGTTCCGACAGCGCTGGCTCGGCGCCGAGCACGCCGGCGATCGCTTGCTCGGCGGACTCGGCCGCCTCACGCCAACCGCGGGTCCATTCCGACGAGCCGGCCGGTGGGGCGGCGAGCGCGGCGAGAGCTCCGATCGATGATGCCGGCAGGTCGAGGGCGACTCCGTGATCGGGGTCGATCACGGCCGGTCCGCCGACCTGTACCACCGTCCCCGCACTGGCGGCGATCCACGTGGCGAGCACCTTTGATGCCGCCGGCCGCCCGATGCGCACGACGACATCGGGTTGATGAGCCGAGGCGAAGGCCTCGACGCGGAGGATCGAGTCGAAGGCGGCGACGGCAGACGCGAGTTGGCGGCATCCCGACGTCGGGTCGGCGAGCACTGGCCAGCCGGTCGCCTTCGCCAGGATCGCAACGTCGTCGGCAGCGACGCCGCTGCGTCCGCCGGCGAGGATCAGGCCGCGTTCGACAGCGAGCAGCTCGGCAACCTCGTCCGGCGCGGTCGAGGTCGAGGCCAACGTCAAGACGGGCACCGACGTCGGCGGCGGCAGTTCGCCGGCCTCACCCAGCAGCGGCTCGCGGAACGGCAGGTTGAGATGCACCGGGCCGGTCGCCGCAGCGGCGACGGCGCGCCGGGCGAGGGACCGCCAGCTCGACGCCGCCACTGCGTCGGCGATCCCCGGGTCGTGGAACCAGCGCACGGAGCGGCCATAGAGGTCGCGCTGGTCGATCGTTTGCGGTGCGCCGACATCGCGCAGCTCGGGCGGGCGATCGGCGGTGACGACAAGCATCGGGACGTCGGACAGACCAGCCTCGGCGACTGCCGGGTGGAAGTTGGCGGCGGCGGTGCCGCTCGTGCTCAGCAGCACCGCCGGTGCGGGGCCGAGCCCGAGGCCGAGGGTGACGAACGCGGCGGCGCGCTCGTCGTGAACGATGTGCAGGTTGAGCTCCTCCCGGGCGGCGAGGGCGAGGGCCATCGGCGTACTCCGCGATCCGGGAGCAACGACGGCGTACCCGACGCCGTGGCGGATCCACTCGTCGACGAGCGTGGCGCAGAACGTCGCCTGAACGTCCGCTGGATCGAGTTCGTCCGTCACCAGATGTGTGAGTTGGAGTCGTTGAGGGTGTGGTCGATCACGACGCAGAACAGCAGGCCGGCGGGATCGCGCATCACGGTCCAGTGCTCGTGCTCTTCCACGCGTTGGGCGCCGAGTTGCTCGAGGCGGGCGACCTCGGCCCCGACGTCGTCGCTGTGGATGTCGACGTGGACGCGGTTGGGTCCGCTACCGAGGCGCTGGACGAGCAGGCCGATCGCCGTTCCCGGGAGTTCGGCGCCGTGATATTCGGGATGTCGGTCGAATTGAATCAGCGTCTGTCCCGTCACGCCTTCCCAGAACGCCACTGCCTGATCGTGCTCGGTCTCGCTCCCGCCGACGTCGATGACGATCTTGCGGAGCACGCTGCGATGGGTCATCGCGTCGAACCCTAGGGCGACTACGCGGTGGATATCGTCCCCATCGCGACCCATTCTGTGCCTTGGGCTACCCCACTAGCGTGCCGAGCGTGGCCACCGTCGGGATCGAGGTCTACTCGGACGTCGTCTGCCCGTGGTGCTACATCGGCAAGCGCCGCCTCGAGCGGGCCCTTGCCACGCTGCGTGCGGAGGCAGAATTTCCCGGCGCAGACGTCGTCTGCCGTCCGTTCCAGCTCGATCCCCACGCGCCTCGGGGGCGTACCGAGCCCGTCCTCGACGTCTACGCCAGGAAGTTCGGAGGGCCAGAGCGCGCTGCCGAGATCGTCGCCAGGATGACCGAGGCCGCCCGCGCCGAAGGCATCGAGTTCCACCTCGATCGAGCGGTCCGGCCGAACACCGCCGACGCCCACCGCTTGATGTGGTGGGCGTTGTGGAGCGCCGGCGCGGACGCCCAACTCGCCCTCAACGAGCAACTGATGGCCGCCTACTTCACCGACGGAGCCGATCTCGGTGACGCCGACGTGCTGGTCGATCGCGCAGCCCGCTCTGGACTCGATCCGGGCGCAGCCCGCGAGGTCATCGTCGATGAGGACGGGGTCGAAGCGTTGGCCGTCGCCCTGCGCAGCGCCGTCGACCTCGGCATCACCGCCGTGCCGACCTTCGTCGTCAACTCACGGTGGAGCATCCCAGGCGCTCAGAACACGGAGTACTTCGTCGAGGTGCTGCGCCGCGCGGCGTCCCGATGAGGCTCCCGGCGGACATCGCCGCCCCGCCGCCCGATCGGCAACGGCGTGGCCGCCTCGTCCTCGTCCATGGCTTCACCCAGACGCGCCTGTCGTGGTCGACGATCGCCCGCCAGCTGACCCTCGAAGGCTTCGAGGTCTTCACGACGGACGCACCGGGTCACGGCGAGGCGGCGGGTCTACGCGTCGACCTTCCCGGCGGCGCCGTGATGCTCGGCGACACCGGCGGCCGGGCCACCTACGTCGGGTACTCGATGGGAGGCCGCCTGGCCTTGCACCTCGCCGTCGCCAGACCCGATCTCGTCGAACGGCTCGTCCTCGTCAGCTCGACCGCGGGCATCGACAATGGTGTCGAGCGCGCGATCCGCCAGGTCGAGGACGAGAACCGAGCGACCGAGATCGAACAATCGGGTGTCGCCGCCTTCCTCGAGAAGTGGTTGGCAGGCCCGCTATTCGCCAACCTGCCGCCGGACGCTGCACAACTCAGCTCCCGTCTCGAGAACACCGCCGCCGGGTTGGCGTCGAGCCTGCGCCTCGCCGGCACCGGTGCCCAGGACTCGCTGTGGCCACGCCTGCCTTCGCTCTCGATGCCTGTGCTCGTCGTCGCTGGCGCGCTCGACGAGAAGTTCACAGCGATCGCCGAGCAGATGTCGGAGCTGATCCCATATGCCACGCTGGCGGTTGTCGCCGAGGCCGGCCACGTCGTCCACCTCGAGCAACCTGATGAATTCGTCCGCACCCTGCGCCGATGGCTGAATGCGACACCGGTCCGGGAGATCGGGCGACGTGCCAGCTCAGGCGCCGAGGGCGAGTCCGAGCGTCGTCAGCGCGCCGAAGGCGAGCTGTAGGCGGCTGGTCTCACCGAGCACCCCGATCAGCGCCGGACCACTGGCACCGCCAAGCACCCGCCGCACCGGTGCGACGGCGAACACCGCGGCGCCGAGGCCGAGCAGCGCAGCTGGGCGCCAGATCGCGGCGGCGAAGACGAGGGTGCCGAACGTGGCGGCAACAAGGGCCGTGTACAACCACCGCGTGCGACGCTCCCCTGAGCGCACGGCCAGCGTTCGCTTGCCGGCGGCGCGGTCGGTGGGGATGTCACGCAGGTTGTTGACCACGAGCAGCGCGCAGGCGACGAACCCGGCGGCGCAGCCGATGCCGATGCTCAACCCGGTGATCTCCTCGACGCAGACGAACGTCGTGCCCACCGTGGCAACGAGCCCGAAGAAGGCGAAAACGAATACCTCGCCGAGCCCGAGGTACCCGTACGGCCGCGGCCCGCCCGTGTATCCCAACGCCGCGGCGATGCTCGCCACGCCGACGGCGACGAGCCACCAGGACGTCGACGCGGCGAGGGCCAAGCCGGCGACGGCAGCGACACCGAACGCAGCCAACGCCGCCCGCTTGACCGCCACCGGGGATGCCAGACCCGACGCGACGAGGCGCACCGGACCGACGCGACCAGTGTCGGTACCGCGCACGCCGTCGGAATAGTCGTTGGCATAGTTGACCCCGACTTGCAGGGCGAGGCTGACAACGAGCGCCAATGCCGCTCGCCACCACGAGACCGGACCGTGCCCCGCCGCGCACCCGGCCCCGAGGGCGACCGGCACGACCGCCGCCGGAAGCGTCCGCGGCCGGGCCCCGGTCACCCAGCGGCTCACGCCCACGCCCTCCCGTCTGATCGAACGCACAACATCGGCGGGCATGATGGGCGGCGTGACGCACCTGGCGCAACCCGCGTCCTCACGACGAGGCCTCTCCCGGCGGTGACCCGGCAGCTCGTCGCCCTCGACCTGGCCGCCGGCCCGAGCTTCGTCGCCGCCCTCACGCGAGCCTGGGACCGTGGCGACGCCGTGCTTCCCCTCGACCAACGACTGCCGCAGCCCGCCAAGGCCGCCCACCTCGCCGCCCTCGCAGCGACCCTGGTTTACGGCCCGGATGGCACCGAGTGTCGTCAGCCAGGCGGCCGCCCCGTCGAAGACGGTGATGCCCTCGTCATCGCCACGAGCGGATCGACCGGCGAACCAAAGGGCGTCGTCCTCACGCACCTCGCGGTCACCGCCTCGGCGATCGCCTCCAGCGACCGCTTGGGGGTCACAACCGACGACCACTGGCTTGCCTGCCTCCCGCTGTCGCACGTCGGCGGGCTCGCCGTCATCATCCGTGCCTTGACCACGCGCACGCGCCTCACTGTGCTCCCCGGGTTCGACACGGAAGCCGTGCGGGCGGCGGGCGCCACCCTGGTCAGCCTCGTCGCCACGGCACTACGCCGGATCGACCCGGCTGCCTTCCGACTCATCGTCCTCGGTGGCGCCGCCGTTCCCGATGACCTGCCGGGCAACGTCATCGCCACCTACGGGATGACCGAGACCGGAAGCGGGGTCGTCTACGACGGCGTGCCGCTCAACGGCGTCGAGATCCAACTCGCTGACGACGGCGAGATCCACGTCCGTGGCCCGATGCTGCTCCGCGCCTATCGCAGCGCCGACGCCGACGTCGACCCCCGCGCCAACGGTTGGTTGGCGACGGGTGACGTCGGCCGCTGGCTCGCAGACGGTCGACTCGCCATCGACGGCCGCCGCGGCGACCTGATCATCAGCGGAGGCGAGAACGTGTGGCCGGAACCCGTGGAACGGGCGATCCGACGCGATCCGCGGGTGGCGGACGTGGTGGTTGCCGGGACGCCAGACCCCGAATGGGGCCAGGTCGTGACGGCCTACGTGGTGCCCGTGGGCGCGGAGACGCCCACCCTCGACGAGCTGCGCCGAATCGTCGGCGAAGTGCTGCCGGCGTACTGCTCGCCACGACTGCTGCGGGTGGTCGAGCGGATCCCGACCACGGCACTCGGCAAGCCATTGCGATCAGCGCTGCGATCAGCACGATCGTGACCCAGATCATCGGCCGCTCCTCGAACGAGGCCGCAGCGGAAGCACGACGGCGTTCGGCAACGCGGCACGCTGCTCGGGGGTGAGTCCACCCCACACGCCGAGCCGCTCTCCGGACTGCAACGCCCGGTCGAGGCAGCCCGAACGCATCGAGCAGCGACCGCACACCTCGATCGCCTTGCTGTACATCGCCGGCTCGAACCACCAGTCCGGATCGTGCGAGGCGCACAACGGGTCGGCGTCATCGCTCCGAACCGGGAACGGCACCACAACAGCACTCATACGGTCGACGGTAGAGAAGGGGTGTCACAGTCGATTCCGCGCCTGAGCTCGAACGCAGTTCATTCGAGTGCTACGTGTCGATTTCTCGGCACGAAACACTCGGTCGGCAGGAAACACTCCGACGGGAGACGGCTAGACCACGGCGTTGCCGCGAACTCCTGCGCCGCCGTCGATCACGTAGGTCTCACCGGTGATCCAACTGGCCGCGTCGCTGGCGAGAAACGTGACGAGGTTGGCGATGTCGGCCGGTTCGCCAAGACGGCCGGTCGGGAGTTGCTTGGCGAGCGCTTCGCCGAAGTTCTCGACGAGCACGCTGGCGAAGTCGGTCTGCACCAGGCCTGGAGCGACACCGACGACCCGTGTCGGTCCGAGCTCGTTGGCGAGCTGGCGGGTGAGATGAATCAGCGCCGCTTTCGTGAGGTTGTACACGCCGAGGCCGAACTCTGCCCGCAGCCCCCCGACGGAGGCGATGTTGACGATGACTCCCGGTCGCTCGCGGAACGCCGCTTCCCAGGCGTGCTGGCACCAGTACAACGGCCCTCGCACGTTGACGTCGAAGGTCTTGTCGAACCGCGGTGGATCAATTCCGAGCGTTGCCCCGTAATACGGGTTCGTCGCTGCGTTGTTGACGAGGATGTCGAGCCCGCCGAAGCGCTCGACGGTCGCCGCGACACAGGCCTCGGCAGCGTCGAGATCCCCTGCGTTGGCGGCGAACACCGCCGTCTCCCCCGCCGCCCCCGCGGCTGTGATCTCGGCAGCTGCGGCTTCGAGCTGCTCTTGCTTACGTGAGCTGAGCATGACGCTGGCGCCGGAGGCGGCGAACTGCGCGGCGATCGCCTTGCCGATGCCCTTCGAGGCACCTGTTATCAGTGCCGTCTTGCCCGCCAGTGAGATGTCCATCGGCTGCGAAGGTAACCGTCCCGTGTCGTTCAGCGAGATTCGGACGCTGATGGCTCGGGCTCGCCCCCCGCTTGCTCACCGGTCTCGACGCGTTTCGATGCCGAGACGTAGCTGATCCTGACGAGCCGAATGCGCCGACCGTCCATCTCGTCGACCAGGAACCGCCAGCCTTCGTGGTCGATCGACTCGCCGACGTCGGGAACGTGCTCGAGCGTGCTGAAGATGAACCCGCCGACTGTGTCCCAGTCCTCGTTCGGCATCGTCACGTCGAGCAACTCGTTGATGTCCTCGACGGGGGTGCCGCCGTCGACCAGGTAGTCGCCGTTGGGCAGGCGTTCGATGTCGATGTCCTCGACGTCGTACTCGTCGACGATCTCGCCGACGAGCTCCTCGAGGCAGTCCTCGAGGGTGACGAGGCCGGCGATCGCGCCGTACTCGTCGGCAACGATGGCGAGGTGGAACTTGTCCCGCTGCATCTCCCGCATCAGCCGGGCCACGGGCATGTTCTCCGGCACGAACCGCACCTTTCGAGTGAGATCGAGCACTGGCTCGTCGCCGCGTCGTTCGCGTTCGACACGAATCAGGTCCTTCGTGTAGGCGAGCCCGACGATGTCGTCGCCTTCGCTGCCTTGCACCGGTAGCCGGCTGACGCCGTTGGCGATCGCCAAGTCGAGTGCGGCCGTCACTGTGGCGTCGTTGTCGACGATGAGCATGTCGGGACGGGGCACCATCACCTCGCGCACCACGGTGTCGCCGAACTCGATGATGCTCTCGATCAGTTCGCGCTCCTCGTGCTCGATCACCTCATCGTCTGCCGCCGCGCCGACGATGCCGAGCAACTCCTGCTCGCTGACGAACGGCCCCTCCTTGAGGCCCTTGCCGGGCACGAGCACGTTGGTGAACACGATCAGCGCCCGGCTCACGAGGCGCAGCGGCGGGAACGACACCAACCACTCCGTCGGTCGAGCCGTCAGGAGGGCAGCGCGCTCAGCTGTGAGGACCGCCCACGTCTTCGGGACGGCTTCCGTGAGCACGAAGAAGACCACCACGTTGAGGACGAACCCAACGGCGACGCCCCATCCCCCGAACAAGTCGTTGGCCAGCAGCGTTGTGAGGAACGCCTGGCCCATCTGCAGGACCGTGACGGTGACGAGAAGTGGAGTGATGAAGCGCTCGGGATGGGTGACGAGGCGGAGCAAGGATTGCGCCGACTTCGTGCGGCGCGAGTCGGCGATCGCCTGGGCCTTCACCCGGGAGATGCGATTGAGCGAGGTCTCGGCAATGGCGAAGAAGGCCAACACGAAGAGCATGACGAAGATCGCCACGGCCATCCACACGTGTTCGGGTTTCAGCTCGCTCACTCGTGCACCTGGCGGAACGCTGGAGGTGGCAGACTTCCCCAATGGTGGGCGACGAGCAGCTCGACTTCCCTCGTCCGCATCGCCTCGGCCTCTACGGCCTCGGCGTGGTCGTAGCCGAGAACATGAAGGACGCCGTGGATGACGAGCAATGCCAGCTCGTCGTCGACGGTCCCGGCATGTGTCGGCGCCTGCATGCGGGCGACGTCGGGGCAGATCACGACGTCACCGAGGAGGGTCGGGACCGAGTCGCCCGGTGCCGGATGGGATTCGGCGCCGGCGTCGAGCGGGAACGACAGCACGTCGGTCGGACCCGGCTTGCCGAGGTGCTGCTCGTTGAGGTCGGCGATCTCCGCCCGGTCGACGAACGTGAGCGTGAGCTCGCCGTTCCGGCCGCAGTCGCGTAGCGCTGCTGCGGCAAGCCGGCGCCAGCGGTCGACGTCAACTGCGACGTCGGACTGCTCGTCGGCGCCGACGACCACGGGTTCGCCGATGCCGACGGTCGGACTGGGAGGCTCGTTCATTGCGTCGTGAGCGCGTCCCCGGCACTGTCGCGCTCGTAGGCGGCGACGATGTCGGCGACGATGCGATGGCGGACGACGTCGGCGGCTCCGAGCTTGACCCACGCCAGGCCCTCGATTCCCCGGAGGACGCGCTCGAGACCGAGGAGGCCGCTCTTGCCGTTGGGAACGTCGACCTGGGTGACGTCGCCGGTCACCACGACCTTGGAGTTGAACCCGATTCGCGTCAGGAACATCTTCATCTGCTCTGGGGTCGTGTTCTGCGCCTCGTCGAGGATGATGAAGCTGTTGTTGAGCGTGCGCCCGCGCATGAACGCCAGCGGGGCGACCTCGACCGTCTGGCGTTCGAGCAGGCGCTGCGCGGCCTCTGGATCGACCATGTCGTAGAGGGCGTCGTACAACGGCCGCAGGTACGGGTCGATCTTCGCCATCAGGTCACCGGGAAGGAACCCGAGGCGTTCGCCCGCCTCGACCGCCGGCCGGGTGAGGATGATCCGCTGCACTTCCTTCGCCTGCAACGCCTTGACCGCCATCGCCACGGCGAGCCATGACTTTCCGGTGCCGGCCGGCCCGATTCCGAACGTGATGACGTTCTCCTCGATCGCATCGATGTAGCGCTTCTGGCCGCTCGACTTCGGGCGCACAGGCCGTCCACGAGCGCCACGCATCACGTCGTGGGTGAGGACCTCACTCGGACGTTCGTCCGCCGAGACCATCTTGATCACCCGCGTCAGACCGACCGCGTCGATGTGATGACCCATCTGCAGCAGGTCGACGAGCTCGTCGAAGAGCCGCCCGACCTCCTCGGACTGGTCACCCCGAATGCTCACCTCGTTGCCGCGGACGCTGATCTCGGTGCCGGGGAAGGCGTCCTCGATCTGGCGCAGGTGCTGATCTCGGGGACCGACGAGGGCGGCCATCAGGTGGGTGCCAGGCACGACGACGGTCGCTGTTGTTCCAGTTGCCGTCATGTAGTCACGGTTGCCGAGGCGCCATTCGCCCCGATCAGCACCGTTCGCTCCTGCTCAACGTTCATTGGCCATGCCAGCGTAGCCGTGATCGGCAATGCCTGGTGGTGAATCAGTGTTGAGGTTCCACTGTTCGATCACCGGAACTTCGCGTTCGAAGCCGAGCACGCTGATGCTGGCGGGGAGCAGCGTCAGCCGGCTCCCGCCGATCGCCGGGAAACCGCACCATCGGGCGGCGAATATGCGCAGGAAGTGGGCGTGGGCGAACAGCATCGCCGTCCCCTCCAAGATGTCGAGCCTCGTCAGCACACGATCGGCCCGCCGAGCCACATCATCGAGCGACTCACCGTCGCGGACCGTCGCCGTCCAGATCGACCACGCGGGATCGGTCTCCCGCAGGTCCGCAGTGCGCGTCCCCTCGAATTCGCCGTAGTCCCACTCGATGAGCTCGGCGTCGACGCTCGCTCGCTCGCCCATCCCGGCCAAGGAACATGTCTGGCGGGCCCGCAGCAACGGGCTCGTGAACACCTTCGCTTCGGCAGCCGCGGGGAACGAGGCCAGGAACGGGGCAAGTTGGCGGGCCCGGCGCTCACCCTCGCGGTTGAGCGGAAGATCGGTCCGTCCGGTGTGACGACGCTCAGCGGTCCAGTCCGTCTCGCCGTGGCGGATCAGCAAGACACCGGCGACCACGCCGGCGCACCGTACACGCCACCACGCGCCGTGACAGGGTCTGCGTAGAGTCCACCGGCGTGTCCGTCGACCCGATCACCGTGCTCGGGCGCGGGGTGATCGTCACCGAGGGCGATGCCGTCCCGAGCCGTTGGGCGGCCGCCGAATCGGTGACGATCGATGCGGCGATACTCGAGTCGCCCTCGCTCGTCGTCGAACGGCTGCACAGCTGCTGGTCGACCCGCCGTCCGGTCGTCGTCCGTCTCGGTGTCGACCCGGGCGCGTTCCGCATGCCGCAGACGATCGCCGGCGAACCGTGGATGCACTCGCCGGCCACCGAACCATGGTTCGACCGCCTCCACTTCCTCGTGTGGGCGAACAACTATGACGGTCGCGGTAGCGGAGCGCCGGTGTGGTGGTGGGGGCGCAAGGCGAACCGGCTCCTCAACGCGAGCGCGGTGATCGACATGGCGTGCGAGGCAGGGCCGCCGGCCGGCGACGTCCGCCTCGCCGATGGAACACTCGCGTGGATCGATGGCGGGCCACGTCAACCCTGGGATCCCGGGCTCGTCGGCGCCGTGATCCACGCCGAGTCGGTCGATGCCGGCCGGCCGATCGTGGCCGGACCGCTACCGCGGTCAGCAGCCGACCTCGCCGCCGACCAGCGCGCCGCCGTCGAACACGAGCGGGGCCCGGCCCGCATCATCGCCCCCGCCGGCGCCGGCAAGACCCGCGTGCTCACCGAACGGCTGCGTCACCTCATCGTCGACCGGGGCTACGAGGCGGCGGCGGTCCTCGCCGTCGCGTACAACAAGGAAGCCGAGCGCGAGCTGAAGGCGCGGAGCACGGCGTTCTCTCCGCACGTGCGCACGCTCAACTCGCTCGGCCTCTGGGTGCTGCGGGAGCATCGCGGCCGGCTACCTCCGGTCATCGACGAAATCGAGGTGCGCAGGCTGATCGACTCGTTGCTGCCCGGACATCGCCGCCGGCGGGCCAATGTCGACCCGATCGGTCCCTACCTGGAGGGTCTCACGGCGACCCGTCTCGGGCTGCGCGACCCGGAGGAGGTCGAGGCATCGCGGGACGACGTCGACGGGCTCGGTGAACTGTTTCCCCGCTTTCGCGCCACGTTGCGAGATCGCGGCGTCGTCGACTTCGACGAGCAGATCTATGCGGCGATCGAGACGGTTCTCGCCGACGGCCCGTTCCGAGCCCAGTTGCAGCGGCGCTGCCGCCACCTGCTCGTCGACGAGTTCCAGGATCTCACGCCAGCCCACGTGTTGCTGATCCGCCTGCTCAGCTTGCCTGGTCTCGACGTCTTCGGGGTCGGCGACGACGACCAGTGCATCTACGGGCACGCCGGAGCCGACCCTGGCTTCCTGATCGACTACGGCGCCCTGTTCCCGGGCGCCGGCGAACACGCCCTGCGTGTCAACTACCGCTGCCCCACCGAAGTGGTAACGGCCGCGGCGACGCTGCTCGCCTACAACGATCGGCGCGTCGCCAAGGAGATCGTCGCCGGGCCGGACAACGACACGACGTCCGGGGCGCTGAGCGTCGTCGAGCACGGCCCCGACGATGGCGCCAAAGCGATCGCCGGCGTCGTCGCCGGATGGCTTGCCGAGCCGGGTGTCGAACCGGTGTCAGTCGCCGTGCTGGCTCGGGTCAACTCGATCCTGCTCGCCCCTCATGTCGCGCTCCGCGCCGCGGACATCCCACTCAACTCCGTCCTGACACCAGATCTCCTGACCCGCACCGGGCTGCGCGCCGCTTTGGCCTACCTCCGCATTGCCGTCAATCCCGGTGGCTTCGCCGCTTCCAACGTCGTCGAGATCCTGCGGCGGCCGTCGCGCGGTCTGCCCCAGTGGTTCCCCGAGCGCATCGCCCGGCGACGCTCGTGGACTGTCGAAGCGATCGGCGCACTGAGTCAGCAGGTTCCCGAGAAAGACCGTCCCAAGGTGCTCGATCTCGCCGACGACCTCCGAATCGTCGTCGATGCCGGCCGTACCGGTTCGACTCGACACATTCTCGAGGTCGTCCGCGACTCCGTCGGTCTCGGTTCCGCGATGAGCCTCCTCGACCGCACCGGCGGCGGTCAGGGGGCGAGCCACCTCGACGACCTCGACGGCTTGATCACCGTCGCCGACCTCCACCCCGAGGCGGCGACGTTCGCGGCGTGGTTGAGCGAGGCCTTTCACGTCGAGCGCGATCCGCTCGGCGTCACGGTGTCGACGATCCATCGAGTCAAGGGTCGGGAGTGGGACCACGTGGCCGTCTTCGGCGTCGTCGACGGCATCGTTCCGCACCGCCTCGCCGAGGACGTCGAGGAGGAGCGCCGTGTCCTCCACGTCGGCATCACGCGCGGCCGCCGCCGCGTCACGGTGACGACCGACCGCTCACGGCCGTCGCCGTTCGTCGGGGAGCTCGACGGCTCGGCGCCGAAACGCCCGGCGGTCAGGATGCCACGCCCGGACACTGCCCGGCGCACGCCTCGACGCGAGTTCGCGCCGACCGACGTCGAGCTCTCTGTCGACGCCATCGCCGCCGAGAAGGCGCTGCGTGAGTGGCGCACGCTGCGGGCCAAGGCCGACGAGGTCCCCGCCTACGTCGTGCTCAACGATCGCCACCTTCGTGGCATCGCAGTCGCCCGGCCAGGCGATGCCGCCACCCTGGCGGCGTGCGACGGGATCGGCCCGGCCAAGCTCGAGCGCTACGGCGACGAGATCCTCGACGTCATCAGCGCCCTCTGACCCAGCCACCCGAACCGATGGGTCGTGGTCAGAGCGAGCGGTGCATCACGAGGAGGCCGACCTTGCCGAGCGTCGGATGGTCGAAGGCCTGCGGGATCGTCGCCAGCACGTCGAAGCCGAGCGAGCGCCAGAGGGCGACGGCGTTGGCGTTCGTCTCGACCACAGCGTTGAACACCATCGCCTCGTAGCCGTCTCGCCGCGCCCGCTCGACGACGTGTTCGCCCAGCGCTCGCCCGACGCCACGGCCACCGTGGGCCGGATCGACGATGAACCCGGCGTTGGCGACATGCCCGCCGGCCCCGCCGTAGTTCGGGTGCATCTCGGCGGTTCCGAGAACCGTCCCGTCCGAGTCTGCGGCAACCAGCGTGACACCGGGCGGCTCGCGCATCCACAGGCGACGAGCCGTCGGCTCGTCCGTGTCACGGTCCCAGGTGAACGTCTCACCGGCACTGATCACGACACGCAGGAACGGCCAGATTGTCACCCAGTCGCCGGGAAGAGCGTCGCGGATGAGCACGTCGACAGTGTCGCCGGGTCACCCCGGCGACGTCATGTCGAGCTCGGCGACGACCTTGCTCGGCCGGATCCGGACGCCGAGCTCCCCCGGCACCCCATTGCGAACGCCGAACTCCTCGGCTCGATCCGCTCCCATGTAGCGGGCACCGGCGAGCGTCGCGATCCGGCGCACCTCGCCGAGCTCTTCGGTGACCTCGGCGATGCCTTGCACCTGAACGAAGCCGTAGGGCGGTTCCTCGAGATCGACCGTCAGCACAACGCGGGGATCGCGGGCGAGGGCCTTGCCCTTCGCCGTGCCGGCTCCGGTGTTGAACAGGAGATCGTCGCCCTCGACGACGAACCATACGGGGGCGACCAGCGGTCGGCCGTCGGCGGCGACCCAGCCGAGCTTGCCGGTGCGCGTTCCGAGGGCGAGGAAATCGATGATCGGTTGCGTCAGTTCGGCCACACCGCGATCCTGCCACCCGGTGGGGGGATCACCGGGTCAGCAGGCGGAGCCTGGTCGTGATCGTGGTCCGGCCGGCTTCCACATCGTCGCGGAGGTGCGCCCAAGCCTCGTCGGCGGTCAAACCGATCGCCGAGGCAAACGCCAAGTCCCCGTCGAACCGCTCAGCCTCCGCAGTCCAGGACGGCACCACCTCGAGCAGGCGGCCGTCGCGGCCGCGTACGTGGTTCTCGCGATAGTCGAGCGTCGTCCGCCAGCCTGACCGTTCCAACGCGCGACGGTCGTCGGGCTGAACCAGCACACCGTGCCGGCGGGGACGATCGAGCGATCGGCGGATGCTCATCGACATAGCGCGATTGTGAACGACGGGGCCTGTGGATCGTCAGCCCCCTTAGCGTGTGAATTTGCTGGGGACAGCGCGCCCTTCGCTGTGGACACCGGTGCGCTTGTTGTCACAATCGCGGCGCTCCTGGCGTCACTCGTCTGATGGACCATGAGCGGAGCATCTGACCGATGGTCGAACAGCGGTGGCTCACTGGCTGGCTGACGATGGTCGTCACCAGGGTGTGCCTCGACATGCTGCGTTCCCGGCGGTCAGGTCTCGAGGACGTCTCCGACGGTCACTTCCCGACGGACGCCAGCCAGGCCGATCTCGACCAACGAAACTCTGCGGCCGAAGCCATGCTCGCCGACGCGGTTGGCGCGGCACTCCTCGCCGCGCTCGACTCGCTGTCCCCGGCGGAACGATTCGCATTCGTGCTGCACGACCTGTTCGCCGTGCCGTTCGACGAGATCGCCCCGATCGTCGGGCAGTCCCCTGAGGCAGCACGAAGGCTCGTCACCACAGCACGTCGTCGCGTGCAGAACCCGACTCTTTGGTCGCTGTGACGACGTTGGTGGCGCCAGATCGACCAAAGACACTGACGACGCCCAGATTGGCGGTTAGGTGCCGGTTGCGGTGACGGATTCGATCACGACGGCCTGGGTCGGCTGCTCCGTGGCCGGGTCGCCGAGCGTGCCGATCAGATCGACGACGTCGAGGCCTTCAGTCACCTCGCCGACGATCGCGTAGTCGGGGGGCAGGCCGACGTCGGCGCCGGTGACGACGAAGAACTGGCTGCCCGCCGTTCCCGCCGGCTCGGCCCCGGACTTCGCCATGGCGACGACGCCGTGGGTGTAGGCAGCGTCTGCTGCCGGCACGTCAACGGTCTGATAGCCAGGCCCACCGCTGCCCGTCTGCGTCGGGTCGCCGCCCTGGATGACGAAGCCGGGGACAATGCGATGGAAAACCGTGTCGTCGTAGAACCCGTCCTCGGCGAGCGAGACGAGCGACGCAGTCGTCTCCGGCGCCGACTCGAGGTCGAGCGTCACGACGAACGTGCCACAACTCGTGTCGAACGTGAGCGTCAACGTCTGGCTGGGGTCGAGCGGTTCTGCGGGCGCCGTGGCTCCCCCGTCCGGTCGCGGCTCCGGAGCGTCGACGTCTGCACAGCCGGCGGTCGCAGGCGCGGTGCCCACAGACGCCGCGGCCTCGGTGTCCGCAGACCCCTCGTCATCGTCGCCGCCGCACGCCGCCAAGCCGATCGCCACGGCCGCGCCGACGATGACCACTTTGGACCGCATGCCGGGGCAAGCTACAGCCGCCATGAACTACCTCGCCGTCGACGTCGGTGGAACGTCGACGCGTGCCGTCGTCGTCGAGGACGACGGCACCTGTGTCGGCTACGGCACCGCCGGTAGCGGGAACCCGACCTCGTCGGGGCCGGCAGCGGCACTCTCGTCGATTGTCGCAGCGGCGCGCGCTGCCACCGACCAGTCCGGACTCGCTGCTGCTGATCTCGCCGCCGCGACCGTGGGGATCGCCGGCGCCGGCGGCGCAACGGGTCCCCGGTTCCACGCCGAGCTCGTCGGCGCCGGATTGGCGGAGAACCTGACCCTTGAACCGGACCTCCTCGTCGCGTTCCACTCCGGCTCGATCGCCAGCGACGGCTATGCCCTGGTGGCGGGCACCGGATCGGCGGCAGTACGAGTCCGCGGCGGCCGGATCGAAGCGACGTGCGACGGCATCGGCTGGTTGCTCGGTGACGGCGGCTCCGGGTTCTGGATCGGCCACCGGGCGGTCCTCGCGGCGAGCAGTGCCCTGGACGATCGCGGACCTCCCACTACCCTCGTCGATCTCGTGCTCGCCAAGCTGGGGATCGAGGAGACGGGGTCCCGCGATCCGAGTGGACGTCCGTCTGCGCTGCAGCACTTGGTTGATGCCGTCTATCAGCTGCGGCCGATCGAGTTGGCTGGCTTCGCGCCGCTTGCATTCGAAGCCGAGGCGGACGGCGACGACGTCGCCCGCCGGATCCTCGACGCGGCTGCCGACGCTTTGGCGACGACGCTCGCGGCGGTCGTCGTCCCGGACGTCGCCGGGCCACTTGTGCTCAGTGGCAGCGTGCTCTCGAAACAGCCATCAGTGGCCCGGCGGATCGTCGGGTCGACACAAATGTTGGGACACGACCCGACCGTGATCTTCGTGACCGATGGCCTCGCCGGCGCCGTGGTCCTCGCCCTGCGCCGGGCGGGTGTGACGGTCGACGACGCGGTGTTCGCCCGTATCCAGGCGTCGCTCGCCACCCTCCGCTGAACTCTTTGAAGCGCAGATTGGTCGCCAGAACACCACAACGCGCATCAAGGCGGGCTACGTCATGCGGAAGTCGTACTCGGCGGGGATCGGCCGGTCGGGGAAGACGGCGGTCCACAGCGCGTCGACGCTGCGCTCTCCTTCGCGAAGGTCGGCGACCTCGAGTCCATCCTCGAGCACGGCACGCGCCCGATCGGCGTCGCCGGCTTCGTGCGCCGCCCACCCTTCGAGCAGCCTGAGCCGGCCGCGCTCGCTCACGTCAGCCGCAAGCTCGTCGAGAAACGTCAGTGCCTCGCGTGACCGACCGGCGTCGAGCAGCCGGCTGACCGCCTCGACGGCGAGCCGCCACTCACTCGGTGCCATACGGGCCGCGGCAACGGCGTGATCCGCGGCGTCGTTGAGTCGCCCTTCGGCGCGGGCGACCTCGGCGAGGCCACGCCGCGCCCAGCAGTTCGGCTGGCGGTGCAGCGACGATTCGTAGAGATCAATGGCACTCCGTCGATCGCCGCGGCCATGGGCAAGCACGGCGCGGTGGTAGTCGGTGAGCCAACTCGGCGGTGCGGCTGCGAGGCGGGACCCCCAGTCGGTCCCGACGACGTACGACTGTGGCGCTTGCTCGGGCGAATGCAGCGGCATCGTTCCCGCCCCCAGCAGGTCGATCCACGGTTGCTGGTCCGGACCCAGCGAATCGTCCGGGAAGGGGGAGCCGGAGTCGTCGAACCATGGCTCCCCAGCCGCGGCCCGGCGGAGCCTCTCCAGTGCCCCCCAGCCCGACCCGGTCGCCAGCCTTGTGTGCGGTGGTCGGTCGGCCACCGTGCTGGCCGCCCGATCCCACGCGTCCAACTGATCGGGTGGAACCAACTCGTCGATCGCCGCGGCCACGTGGCTCACCGCGGTCGCCCACGGCGCTGCGTGACTTTGATCGGCATCGACGGCGATCGCGCCGAATGCCTCCGTCCAGCTCCATGTGGCGCCGGCCGGCATCGTCATGTGCTCGAACTGGGTCGGAGCGAGCCCGGCCTGGATCTCGGCATAGACCTCTTCGCCACCGTGGGACAGCCACTGCTGCCAGCGGCTCCCGCCGCGGCCGGTCCCCCAGACGAACAACTTGCGACCGCGGAGCCGGGACGTCGAGACGTGGGCGATCCCAGTCCCGTCGCCGTCAACGGCGGCGATCCACGGGCGTTTGGCGGACGGGATGTCGAAGAAGAAGTCGGCGGCATGGATGTGACGCCCGGGAAACGTCACGTCGTCGTCGCCGTCACTCGGGATCGCGGCCACGCCGAGGCCGTGCGGATACTCGGTGCGGAAGGCGCGGTCGGCCGGGGCGAGGACCCGGGTGTCAGGTCGCACCGCCACCGCCGCGTTCGTCCACCAGTACATCGGCGTTGGGACGTCGTTGACGTTGCGGATTCGGATCGATGCCAGCAGCACCGGCGCCTCGCACGGCAGCCACAGGTCGACCTGGAACACGACACCGCGGATCCGCTCCCACTCCCACAGACGCAGCATCGGCTCGCCGTCGGGTCCGTCGACGCTCGCCGCGTGGAGCGTGTCCATCGTCGTCGGCGAGTGACCGCGAGTGCCGATGTTCCACTCGACCCCGCCGGAGAACCAGGCGTTGCGCAGGGCGAGGTTGGCCGGCTGCACGACGGGGTTGGTGTAGAGCAGCGGGCGGTCGGCGCGACGGTCGTGCAACGACAGCAGCCGACCACCGAGATCGAGCGCCACGGTGGCGCGCAACCACTCGTTCTCCAGGACGGCGACGCGGTGTGGCGACGATGACAGGTTCCGGCCGTACTCGTCCTGGGCCTGATACGGCAGCAGGCTCGGCGGATAGCCCGCGGATGCCCGTTCGACGATGTCGGCGGGGACGTCCGCGTCGATGCGGGTGACCGGCTCAACGCCGTTGAGCATCGGCAGAGGGCTACAGGGACCCAGCGAGGCCATCGGCAGCTCGATTGTCGTCAGACGGAGCTCCGTCAACTACTTCATCGTGCCCTTCTCGACCGAGCCGCGGAGCTGGCGCTGGAAGATGGTGTACATGATCAGCACCGGAACGACGGTGATGACGACGGCGGCAAACAGTGAGCCGAAGTCGACGGCGTAGCCGGCCTGCGACGCGAAGCGGTTGAGACCCTGCGACAACACGTAGTTGTCCTGGTCGGTGTTCAGTGCCACCGGGAGGAGGAACTGGTTCCACAGTCCGAGGAAGTTGAAGATCGCCACCGAGACCATGCCCGGCTTCGCCATCGGCAGCATCACCTGGAAGAACGTGCGCCATTCGCCTGCGCCGTCGACGGCCGCCGCCTCGGCGATCTCGTTGGGCAGTCGCCTGAAGAACGGGTACAGGAAGAACACGGTGAACGGGAGGGCGAACGCGACGTACACGACGACGAGCCCGGGCTGCCTGTTGAGCAACTGCAGGTCGCGCATCAGCAGGAACAGCGGAACGATCGCCAGGAACAGCGGGAACGTCAGCCCGGCGAGCATCAGGTAGTAGATGAGCCGGTTGCCTGGAAAGTCGAAGCGGGCGAGCACATAGGCGCACATCGAGCCCAGCAACATCACCAATACGAGCGCGCTACCGACGATCATGACGGTATTGACGAAGTAGTTGCCGAAGCCCTCTTGTGTCCACGCCGTGCGGAAGTTGTCGAGGCTCCAGTTAGCCGGCAGCGTGAACGGTGAGTCGAAGATCTCGGGGGTGGTCTTGAACGCCGAGAGCAACGTCCACAGCAGGGGGGCGATGACGATGACCGACCACACGAACAGCACGCCGTGGGAGGTGACATTGACTCCGTCGAATCGACGCCCGGACGTTGGTGGAGGCGCCGGGGCCTCGGCGGGTGGCACCGGTGGCCCCGCCTTCTCGGCGGCAGGGTGAAGCTGGGTCCCCGTCATTCGATCCGGCTCTTTCCACCCGTCAGGCGGTTGACCGTGAACACGATGGCGGCGAACAGAAGGGTGACGATGGCGAGCACGACGCCCATCGCGCTGGCGTAGCCGAACTTGCCGTTGGTGAAGGCGGTGCGGAACAGCTGCTGGCTCATCACCAGCGTCGAGTTGTCCGGCCCGCCGCTCGGGTTCAACGCCTGCACGTAGACGAAGGCGTCGAGGGCGAGAATGCCGAGGTAGATGTAGGCGGTCTGCACGGCGTCGCGGATCATCGGGATCGTCACCGAGATCGTCATCCGCCAACGGCCGGCGCCGTCGATGCGGGCCGCGTCGTAGACCTCGGCGGGAACGCCCTTGATGGCGGCGATGAACAGCACCATGTAGAAGCCGACGAACCCCCAGATGATGACTGCCATCGTCACCCACCGCGCCGTCGACTTCTCGCCGAGCCAGGCGAAGCTCTCGAACGAGTTGAATCCGACTCCCGTCAACACACCGTTGAGCAGGCCGCTGTTGGGGTCGTAGACCTGCCGCCAGATCAACCCGATGGCGATCGCCGGGATCACATACGGGAAGAACGACACCACGCGGTAGAAGCTGGAGTTGCGCAGCCCGCTGAGTTGCCCGTGGCTGGCACCGCCGATCGTCATCATCGTGGCGAACGCCAAGGCGATGACGATCGTGACGAACGGGACGACGATCGCCAACCAGAGGTTGTTGCGCACGGCTTGCTTGAACAGCTCGTCGTGGAGCAGGTCACGGAAGTTCTCGAGGCCGATCAGGTTGTAGTCAGCCGAGAAGCCCGACCAGTCGGACAGCGCGTAGTAGGCGGCCTGCCCGAAGGGCCAGATGACGAACACGAGGAACAGCGCGAGCGGCAGACCGAGGAAGCACACCATGAAGCTGACGTAGTCGAACGTCAGCTTGCGTCCCGGACGACCATCCCGGGCGGCCTTGCGGCCGCCCGGGATCCCGGTCACTGCTGTGGCGGTCACTCCATTATGAACTTCGTGATCGCGTCGTCTTCCCGGATCCGGTCGGTGATGTCCTGAAGGCCCGATGTGAGGTCTTCCACCGACGAGTCGCCGCTGAGGAACGAGTTCCACAACACGAGCTGTTCCTGGTTGGTGCCGTACAAGTCGACGAATCGGTGGTTGAACACATCGGGATCAGCCGCAGACAGCAATTCGAGCTGGGTAACGAGCGCGGTCGACCCGTAGCCATCCGCCGGAACGGTGTCCTTGATGATCGTGGGTGCCAGCTTCGTCTCGCCGAAGTTGGTCGCCGCCTCCGTCGAGAGCATGATGCGGAAGAGTTCCTTGCCGCCCGCGACGTTGGCCCCCTGCGAGGGAACGATGAACGGCTCGCCCGCTCCGGCGTGGAGCGCCGTCGCCGGGAGCACCGAGTCTGCAGTCAACGCGAACGACGGCACGCCCTTCATTTCAAAGCCCTCGGCGGTCTGATCCTTCATCTCGTTCTCGATCCACGACCCCGACGGGTACATGATCGCGGTCTGGTCGAGGCTCCACTGTGCCTGGGCGGCGGTGAACTGGGTGCCGGCGCCGCCGGGCTGCATGTACTCGTTGTCGACGACCTGCTTCAACGCTTCGAACACCCCTTGGACGGCGGGATGCGACCAGCAACCTTCCTCGAGGTTCTCGAGCGCCAAGCGGACCTCGTGGCCACCTTCCTTGATCGCCGAGTCGACGGCCAGCGTCTGGTAGTAGGTCGCGGCCTCCACGCCCCAGCAGAACAGATATTTGTCCAGCTCCTTGGCAGCTGCACCGAGCTCGAGGGCCTCCGCCCAGTTCGTCGGCGGGGTCCAGCCGTTCGCCTCGAACAGGCTCCCCGAGTACCACACCCCGTAGACGGTCAGTGCATAGTTGATCGCTGCCAGCTTGCCGTCGAACGTGCCGACGTCGAGCACGCCGCCGTACAGGGTGTCACGGATGGTGGTTCCCTCGAGGTTCGGCGCGTCGATGATGTCGTTGAGATCCTCGAGCTGGTCGAGGATAGTGCTGAACCCGATCGCCTGGGCGCCCGAGTTGTCGATGATGTCGGGCGGGTTGCCGCCGACGAAACGGGGCTGCAACTCGGCGGCGATTTGCGTCGAGGGCGATACCTCGACGGTCGATCCCTCGTGAGTCTGTTCGAAGATGTCCGCAGCGAACTCGACGTAGTCGACGCCGTAGCCACCGTTGAAGATCACGGCGTCCACGGTCGAGCTGTCGGCGATGCCGAACGGGTTGACCGCATCGACGCCGGCCGCCGCGGTCCCTTCGCCGCCTGGTGGGACGGTCGTCGCGCCGACGATGCCGGCCTTGCCGAGGTAGGGGGCGAGCGTCGCGCCGACGCCCACGGCGGCAGCGCCACGTAGGAATCCACGCCGGTTGCTGGATGCCTGATCGATCTTGTTCTCGTTGTTCATGTCGTTGTTCACACGTTCCTTGTCAAGTGTCCGTTGGGATGGGGGAACGATCGGATGGCGATGAGCGCAGCCTCCCCCTGAAACTGCTCCTGAATACTGTCGCTTCCGGATCCTGTCACGCCAGGCGACGGATCCTGCCGCGGTAGCGGTCTTCGAGCGCGTGGTTGTGTTCGTCACCTCCTGGGATGTTCGCCGAGATGTAGACCGGCGGGATCTCTCCCGCCTCGATGAGCAGGTTGGCAACGGTGATCGTAAGCACCTGGGCGATGAACGCCGCGGTGATCGACGAGACGGCGCCGACGCCGATCCCGTCACCGATCGTCATCGTCGTGTCGCCGTAGGGGGCGAGATTGTCGATGACGACGTCGGCGACGTCGGAGAGCCGCTTCCCGCTCGGATGCTTGGGCGTCACGGCGTTGGTGTGCTCGACGCTGGTGACGGCGACCACGCCGTGGCCGCGTTGCTTGAGGCCGATCGCCATCTCGACGATCGAGCCGTTGACCCCGGAGTTGGAGGCGATGATGAACACGTCGGCGGGATGCAGGGACAGGCCGTCGAGCAACTCGGCAACTATCGTCGCGTCGCGTTCCAACGTCGCCCCGACGAGGATCGATGCGTCGCGCTTGCCGTCGAGCACGACATCGCGCAGGGCGATGCGGTTGGTCGGGATGAGACCGCCGGCGCGGCCGGCGATCTCCATGGCGAACGCCTCGGAGTGACCGGTCCCGAAGGCGTGGACGATGCCACCGGCCTCGAGCGCCTCGACGATCAGCTTGCAGGCAGTGTCGACGGCATCGGCGTTGGGGCCCTCGAGAATCCGCTCGAGGCGGCCGAAGACCTCGCCGCGGTACGTCGTCGTCAGGTCGCCCACGAGTGGTTCCGACTCGAGGGATCGCCGTTGACCGTCAGGCCCGCCCTTGTGAACAACGTCGTCCGACTCCCCTGCATCTGCCAAACTCTGATCGCCAAACCTGCAACAGTTTGCGAGATTCACGCGATCTTTGCGCAGAATGTTGCGTCCGTCAAGGTCCCCTCCGGCCCGAGATTGCTGTCTTTCTTCCCGCTGTCGTGTCATCGCCGCCGCTGTCGGAACTTGTACACGGCGACGGGCGAACACCGATGTGCGCCGAACACGGCGACGTCACGAGCAGCGTACGGGGGGCACGGAGTGAATCTGCGAGCGACGAGGCGCCGGCCTACCGCGCCTGAACGGGCGGATTTCACGATGAGTCGCCGACGGCTGTTGACGGCTGGGGGTGTTTCGCTCGGCGTGCTGGCCGTCGGTGGATTGTCCAGCCACCGGTACCGCGGGGCCGCGGCGCCGATCGTTCGCCGGCCCGGCACGACCGCGGCGAGCGTCGAGGTGCAGATCCTGCAGACCGCGGCCTCGCTCGAGAACGTCGTGGTCGCCACCTACGCCAGTGCCTTGGAGTTGCCGTTCGTGCGCAACCATGCGCTGCTGCGGCAGTTCGTCGAAACGACGATGCAGCACCATGTCGAGCATGGCGAGGCGTTCAATACCCGAGCCGAAGCACGCGGTGGGGAGCGTCAGTCGGCGCCCAACGCGACCTATGCCGACGTCGTCGAACGAGCGGCCCCGCTGCGCGACGTGACCGCCGTCGTGCGGTTGGCGGCGATGCTCGAAGAGGTCGCGACGGACACCTATTTGGCCGACCTCGGGCAACTTCACGACCTCGACTCGCGATCGTTGACCGCCAGCGTGATGGGCGTGGAGGCCCAACACTTGGCGGTGCTGCGCGCCTTCGACAGTCTGTTCAGCGCTGCCCTCCCCCACCTCGTCGCCACTCCTACCGACGTGCCTCGGTTGCCCCGGGCGATCGGCAGCGTCGCGTGCCCAAGGGCATTCGAATTGCCCGATCGAGCGAGCCCGCCGACCGAGGGAGCGGTGCCGTGAGCGCCGATGGCGGCATCGCCCTGCCGCTTCCCACACTGCCTCCTCCACTGCCCCTGCCGGTCCCAATCCCACCGCTAACGGGCGGTTCCTCGACGACCATCCCGGCGACGACTGCGCCGGCGACAACGGTGCCCGGATCGACCGCACCGGCGACATCGTCGCCGACGGTGCCGGCGCCCCCGAACGCGAGCCCGCCCACGTCGACCATCAGGCCGTCGGACCCGGGCGTCTCCGCCGGGCCGACTGGCCCGACCACAACGTCGGGCGGTCCGACCACCACGTCCGGTACCTCGACGGACTGCGCCGACCAGACGACGACGTCATCGAGCGCTCCCGAGAGTTCTGGTCCCGAATCGTCGCCACCGTCCACCGACGAACCCGTCGAGGTACCAACGACGGAGTGCGAGACCCCGGTGGACGACTCGGGTGCCGAGCGACGGACCAACCCGAGGTCGGCTGCTCTCTCCGATGCCGACCACGCCTTGACGGTCGCGCTCGCCAGGATCGACGCCCTGGCGGTGCATGCCTACACCGCCGTCCAACAGGTGACAGCGTCGGGAAATCTGAACGACGTGCCGCCGGCAGTCAGCGATTTCGTGGCGATGGCTCTGGCCCACCACCAAGCTGACCTCGACGCGTGGAACGTGACCATGACCGCGGCCGGACGGCAGCGAGTCAGCGCACCGCCGCTCAATCTGACCGTCACGGTCAATGAGACCTTCGGCAACCCGAGCGTCCTCGCCGATGTGATCGCGATGCTGGTGAGCGTCGAGACCACCGCCGCGGCCACGTACCTTCACGCCCTCGGATCGTTCGAGTCGACTTCGGCGATCTCGCTCGCCGGCTCCGTCTACGCGATCGACCGCCAACACCTGTCGCTCCTGCTGTTCTTCCTCGGCCGGGATCCGGTACCGGACACCTTCGCCAGCGCCGAGTTCGCCTACCTGGTCGCCGAATCGGAATGATCGGTCCGACGCGCGCTCAGCTGGCGATCAGACGCACAGGCAGGGTCTTGATCCCGTTGATGAACGAGCTGCGCAGGCGGCCGACCGGGCCGGTCAGCTCGATGCGCTCGCAGCGCCGGGCGAGCTCCCCGAACAACGCCATCATCTCGAGGCGGGCGAGGCTCGCTCCGAGGCAGAAGTGTGGTCCGCCGCCACCGAAGCTCAGGTGCGGGTTGGGGTGACGCCCGATGTCGAAGCGATACGGGGCGTCGAACACGTCAGGATCACGATTCGCCGACGCGTAGAACAAGACGACCGGATCGCCCTTCCCGATGGTCTGGCCGTGCAGGCTGACCTCGGATCGGGCCGTGCGGCGGAACGTGTTCACTGGTGTCGCCCAGCGCAGGATCTCCTCGACTGCTGGGCGGATCAGCTCGGGGTCGGACCGCAGCCTGGCCCATTGGTCGGGATGCTCGATCATCGCCGCGACGCCATGACTGATGGCGTTGCGTGTCGTCTCGCTGCCTGCCACTGACAGCAGGAGGACGAACACGTTGAACTCGTGCTCCGTCAGCACGTCTCCGTCGGCGCCGTTGACGAGGACGGTGATGACGTCGTCGCGGGGGTTCGCCCGGCGATCGGCGGCGAGCTCCTGGGCGTACAGGTACAGCTCGGCGGCCGCCGCCGCGCTGTCCTCCTGTCCACCTGAATAGTCGGGGTCGCTCATGCCGACCATCCGGTTCGCCCACCCGAACACACGATGTCTGTCCTCGACCGGGATTCCGAGCAACTCGGCGATGGCGATCAGCGGGAGTTCGGCAGCGACAGCGGAAACAAAGTCGACGTCAGCCGCAGCGATGGCATCATCGACGAGCCGCCTGGTGACGTCGGCGTAGTGATCGGTGAGCCGGCGCATCGGCCGCGGCGCGAATCCTCTGCTAACGAGGTTGCGGAGACGGGTGTGGTCGGGCGGGTCGATCTCGAGCATCATCCGCGCCAGCTCCATGTCCGGGCGCTCGCGTGCGAGCGTCACCCCGGCGGCCGAGGAGTAGACGTCCCACTGGCGACTCACCGTGACGATGTCGTCGTAGCGGGTGAGCGCCCAGAACCAATCGATCTCGTCACGGTTGGCGCATTCGTGCCGGAACAACGGCGCCTCACGACGCAACCGGTCGAACCGAGTGTATGGCGGCCCGTCGAGGTACAGGTCGTGGCTCTGGATGTCGAACTCGGGGTCCACGGTGCTCGCTCCGTCGGTCGTCGCAGAGTAAACCATGGGCACCTGCGACACGAGGGCACTGCGAGGAGACGCCATGGCTGAGCGAGACGGATACATCCCCGGTGTCCCCTGCTGGGTCGACACCAACCAGCCGGACCCCGAAGCCGCCCTTCCGTTCTACGCCGGGCTGTTCGGATGGGAGTTCGAGGACGTCATGCCTCATGGATCGGAG
Organism: Ilumatobacteraceae bacterium; assembly: GCA_963716665.1. GTDB lineage: Bacteria > Actinomycetota > Acidimicrobiia > Acidimicrobiales > Ilumatobacteraceae > Desertimonas. Next base: position 66,268 of record CAVQTY010000012.1, on the reverse strand, counting down.
GGGCAGTACTTCATCGGCCGGATTCGCGGCGGTGACGTGGCCGCGATCGGGTCGATCCCAGAAGGGACGCCACCGATGGCGATGTGGAACACCTATATCTGGGTCGCCAGTGCCGACGAGACAGCGGCGAAGGCCCGAGAGGTGGGCGGCACGGTGGTGACCGAGCCGTTGGACGTCCTCGACTCGGGACGGATGGCCGTGCTCACCGACCCCGAAGGGGCCGCGTTCTGCGTGTGGCAGCCGAAGACGGCACAAGGGCGCACACGTCGTCAACGAGCACGGCGCGCTGAATTTCAACGGGCTCAACACGCGCAACATCGACGGTGCCAACGCGTTCTACGGCGCCGTGTTCGGCTGGCAGCTGCTCGAGTTGCCCTCCGGCCCGATGTGGGCGCTGCCCGGCTACGGCGACCATCTCGAGGAGGCCACCCCAGGCCTGCGGGCGCAGATGGCGAGCTTCGGCGCTCCGGAGGGTTTCATCGACGTCGTCGCCGCGCTCAGCCCGATCGCAAACGACGACTCCGACACGCCGGCACACTGGGACGTCACGTTCGGCGTCGACGACGCGAACGCCACAGCGGCGAAGGCGGCGGAACTCGGTGGCGAGGTCGTCGCCGGCCCGTTCGACGCCCCGTGGAGCCGCACGGCAGTGATCAAGGACCCTCAAGGGGCGACGTTCATCGCCAGCCAGTTCGTCCCCGAGAACAAGGACATCGAGGCCTGAAGGGAGTTGACCGATCCGGGCGGCTTCCCATATCACTCTCCCCGCTGTCAGCCGCCCCGATAGCGGATTGATGCAGCAGCCGCCGAATTACGGTGAGGCTCGTGACGTCGCCGCTCCATGAACAGCCGCTGCTACCCCACTTGATCGTCCGCAGCCTCGCCACCCACGACGACGCTCCGTGCATCTCCCTCGGCGGGCGGGTTGCGTCGTACGCCGAGATCCGGCGGCGGACCAGCCAGCTGATCCAGGCGCAGCGAGCGCGGGGCGTGACTCGGGGGGACCGCGTCGCAGTCCTGTCGAAGAACCGTCCGGAAGTCCTGACGAACCTGACGGCGTCGCTCATCAACGGTTGCGTGGTGACGCCGCTCCACCCGATGGGCTCACTCGCCGACCACGCCTACGTGATCGGCGATGCCGAGATCGACTGTCTCGTCTTTGACACGGACAACTTCACCGAGCGTGCCAGCCAGCTCAAGTCGCAGCACCCGGATCTCACGCTGCTCGGCTTCGGACCCAACGACGTCGGTGAGGATTACCTCTCGCTTGCCGACGAGTTCGAGCCGGAGCCACTCGTGGCCCCCGACGTGGGTCTCGATGACCTGTGCACCGTCGTTTACACCGGAGGCACGACCGGACGCCCGAAGGGCGTGCTGATGAGCCATCGTGTGTGGCAGGCGATGACGTGGATCCAGATGGCCGAGTGGGAGTTCCCCGACGACTTGCGGATGGCGATCGCCACACCACTGTCGCACGCGGCGATGTCGCTCGTCGCGCCAGTTCTGCTGTCGGGCGGAGCGTTCTATGTGATGGAGTCCTTCAGCCCGGACGGCTTCTTCGACCTCGTCGCCGACCATCGCATCACGACGACGTTGATTGTCCCCGCGATGTTGTACGCACTGCAAGCGCATCCCCGCTGCGACACCGCCGACATGTCGTCGATGGAGACCATCTTCTACGGGGCGGCACCGATGAGCCCAGCCAAGCTCGCCCAGGCGATCAAGCACTGGGGCCCGATCTTCTTCCAGTTCTACGGGCAGACCGAGGCGCCGATGGTCATCACCCACCTGAAGAAGGGCGAACACGATCCCGCCCATCCCGACCGACTCGCCTCGTGCGGCCGCCCCGTGCCATGGATGCACGTCGCCCTGCTCGACACCGACAACCAAACCGTCGCTCCGGGTGAGTCGGGGGAGATCTGCACTCGGGGCCCGCTGGTGATGACGGGGTACAAGGGCCTGCCCGACGAGACCGCCGAGGCGCTGTCGGGCGATTGGTTGCACACCGGAGACGTGGGTCGCTTCGATGATGACGGCTACCTGTACATCGTCGACCGGACAAAGGACATGGTGATCACTGGCGGTTTCAACGTCTTTCCCCGCGAAGTCGAAGACGTCATCAGCTCCCACCCGGCCGTCAGCATGGTCATGGTCATCGGCGTGCCCGACGACAAGTGGGGGGAAGCGGTCAAGGCTGTCGTCGTGCTCCAGCCCGGTCACGAGCCAACCGATGAGCTGACCCGGCAGCTGCAACAACTGGTGAAGGACGCCAAAGGTTCGCAGCAGTCGCCGAAGTCGATCGACTACGTCGACGCGCTGCCGCTCACCCCCGTCGGCAAACCTGACAAGAAGTCCGTGCGGGCTCGGTACTGGACAGGCACCGAGCGCGCAGTGTCTTAACTCAAGCCACCGTTGTGGTCGTTGCCGACCACGACGGCGACTCAAGTGGGACTTACGATTCGGCTGGGGGAAGCGCCAGGTCGCCGACGTCCTCGAACTCGGTCGTCAACGGAACGACCTTGCCGTCCTCGAGCTGGCTGTACACGACGCTCCGGTTGAACAGGCGCTGGTAGCCCTCGAGGCCATCGGTCCACTCCTGCGTGAAGTCGAGCACCGGCACCATCCCGTTGAGATCGAGGTTCGACGTGGCCGACGCCGCCTCGAAGAACGACTCTGCCGTGATGTCACCCTCGATCGTCTCGGCGATCTGCGTGAACCCGACGTAGGCAGCCCAGGTGCCCATGCCGCCGAGCGAGTTGTAGTCCAACTCGCTCGTGTCGAGCCCGGCCTCCTCGAGGGCGACCCGGTACTCCGCCCACGGCTCGGTCGAGATGTCCGGGTACATGCCGACGATGATGTCGCCGTTGGTGGCCTCTTCGTTGCCGGCTGCCGACACCTCGTTGAGGTTGCCCTGGGGACCGTACTGGCGAGCTTCCGTGCCCGACTGTGTCCAGGCGGTGTTCCAGGTGATGTACGGCGTCTCGGAGATGATGCCGATCACGCAGTCGGCCCCAGTCGTGGCCTGAGCCACCTCGGCCGAGTAGTCCTGAGCGGTCGGCGGCAGGATGATGACCTCACCGAAGGACCGGTCGAGGTTGGCCATCGCGTTCTCCATCGGCGGGATGAAGATCTGCGCACCATCGATGATGACGGCGTTGATGTTCTCGCAGCCGTCGTCGACCGCCTTCTTCACCGCCCCGACCGCATACATCGGTTGGTTGCCGATGTTGAACGAGTACGGGCTCGTCAGCTCTGACGGCGTGATCGGACAGCACGCTCCAAACCAGGTGATGCCGGACTCGGCGATCACGGGCACGATCGACTCGGCGAAGAATGTGAACGAGCCGACGATCGACACCATGTCCTCCTCGACCGCCTGCCGGGCACACGTGGTCGCCACGGCCGGGTCGAACTGCTCGTCGCAGACGGTGACCTCGAGCGGCCTGCCGGCGATCCCACCTCGAGCGTTGATGTAGTCGGCATACGCATTAGCGGTGTTGGCGATGTTCTCGTAGGTCGGCCCGGCGGCGTTGAGCGTTGTCACGGTCATCACCCTGATCGGATCACCGCTCGGCTCGTCGCTCGGCACGGTGGTGGCGTTGGCGGCGCCTCCCCACGCACCGGCGCCCAAGCCGGCGACGGCAATCACTGCCAGGATGCGCCGTCCAGAGCGCCGAGGTGGACAAGCACGCGGGTCACCCGTCTTGGACATCATGTTCCCCCAGTTGCGATATCGCGGCCGCCGGATGCGTACCGCCATTTCGACAGTAACGCACAGCACATCTGCTACTCGCCCCGAGCGCGTCGGGTTCGGCTTTTGAGATGCGAGACGCGGTACCATCCGGACGCGTCGACCCTCTGAAGTTTCGCGACGCAAAGTGGGGAGCGGCGACAGGGGACGATGAACGAGGTCATCAGATTCGCATTGCTGGGTCTGGGCGTCGGCGCGTTGTACGCCTTTGCATCTCAGGGCCTGATCGTGATCTACCGCGGGACCGGGATCTTGAACTTTGCCCTCGGCGCAACGGCGATCGCCGGCGTCTTCATGCAGTGGGAGTTGCACGAGGAGCACGGCTGGCCGTTCCTGGCTTCGGCGATCGTGGGCGTCGCCTGGTCGGGCTTCCTCGGGGCACTCACCCACTGGGTGATCATGCGACCGTTGCGACGGGCCAGTTCGCTGGTCCGAGTGATCGCCACGCTCGGCGTGCTGATCACGATCCAGGCGGCGGTCGTGATCCGCTACGGCTCCAACGCACGTCAGGTCGCCAGCTGGCTGCCGACGGATCGCGTGACGCTGTGGAGCGACGTCGGGATCACGGTCGATCGCCTCATCCTGGTCGGCATCGGGAGCGCGTCGGCGTTCGGTCTGTGGCTGCTCTACCGCTCGAGCCAGTTCGGTCTCGCCACCGAGGCGGTAGCGGAGAGCGAGCGCTCGGCTGCAGCGGTCGGGCTCTCTCCAAACCGGATCGCGTTGCTGAACTGGGCGTTGGGGTCGGCGATCGCCGCCGTCGCCGGGATCCTCGTGGTTCCGATCATCACCCTCCAGGTCACGGCGATGACGGCGCTGATCCTTGCAGCGATGGCGGCTGCGTTGATCGGCGACTTCCGGTCGTTCCCCATCGCCACGATCGCCGGGTTCGCCCTCGGCGTGGGGCAAGCGCTGGTGGGACGATTTTCCAACCAGGAGGGCCTTGGAGCATCGCTCCCGTTCCTGGTCATCATCGTGGTCCTCGTGTTCCGTGGGCGATCGCTGCCACTGCGTGACCACTATCTGCAACAGCAGCCGATGCTTGGCAACGGTCGAATCAATTGGGCCTGGGCGCTCTTCGGCTGCGGCGCCGTCGTCTTCGTGATGGTGACCAAGGAGGCGAAGTGGATCGACGCCATCACCGTCTCGTTGGGGGTGGCGATCGTCCTCCTGTCGATCGTCGTGCTCACCGGGTACGCAGGACAGCTCTCCCTCGCCCAGTACTCGATCGCCGGCTTCGGCGCCTACGTCGCAGGGCGGTTGGTCGCGGTGTTCGACATCCCGTTCCTGCTCGGGCTGCTCGCCGGCGTCGCCGCCGCCGTGCCCCTCGGTGTGATCTTCGGCCTGCCGGCGGTGCGAACCAGGGGCATCAACCTGGCGATCGTCACCCTCGGGTTGGGATCCACGATCGAGCTGATGCTGTTCAAGAACCGCAACTACACCGGCGGTGTCCAGGGCACCCAGGTCGGGAACCCCGACCTGTTCGGCTACGACATCGGGTCGATCAATCACCCCGCCCGCTATGGGATCTTCGTGTTGGTCATGACGATGCTGGCGGTGGCGGTCGTTGCCAACGTGCGACGGGGCCGCAGCGGTCGTCGACTGATCGCCGTCCGGACCAACGAACGGGCTGCGGCGGCCCTCGGCATCGACGTGATGGTGGCCAAGCTCTTCGCCTTCTCGCTGGCGTCCGCCATCGCTGCCCTGGGCGGCATCGTGCTGGCGTTCCGGCTCAGTTCGATCAGCTACCAGTCCTTCAGCAACTTCACGTCGATCACGTACGTCGGGCTGGCACTGTTCGGCGGGGTTGGCCAGCTGCTCGGCGCGTTCGTCGGTTCGACGATGGCCACGGCGGGGATCAGCCAGGAGATACTGGAGACGACCTGGGAGGGGGTCGGCAGGTGGATCCAGCTGATCAGCGGCATCGCCATCCTGGTCACGCTGTTGATCTACAAGGACGGGGTTGCCGCCGAGTGGGTCAGGATGTCCCGCCAGATCAAGAAGATGAGGAAGTGGAGCCGGCCGTACACCATCGAGCTCGCCGATGTTGCCGAACCCCAGCCAATCTCCGAAGTCCATGCCCGGGTCCCGGAGCGAACACTGACCATCGAGAACCTGACGGTGCGGTACGGGGCGGTGGTCGCTGTCCGCGACGTGAGCTACCGGCTCGAGCCCGGCACCGTCACCGGACTTATCGGACCGAACGGGGCCGGCAAGACCTCGCTGATCGATGCCGTGAGCGGATTCGCCTCGGCCGAGGGCCGGGTACTGCTCGACGACGTGGACCTGTCGAAGCAGCCGACGGTCAAGCGCGCCCGTGCCGGTGTCGCCCGGTCGTTCCAGTCACTCGAGTTGTTCGAGGACTCGACGGTGTTCGAGAACCTCAGTGTGGCTGCCGACCCGCAGGACTTCCGCTCGTACCTGCGGGACCTGATCTGGCCGGTCAACCCGCCGCTCCCCGCCCAAGTGGCGCGAGCCATCACCGAATTTCAACTCGATCAGGATCTTCACCGCGACGTTCAGGACCTGTCGTATGGGAAACGGCGACTCCTGGCCATCGCCAGGGCGGTGGCGATGAGTCCCAGTGTGCTCCTGCTCGATGAACCGGCGGCTGGCCTCAGTTCGACCGAGAGCGTGGAGCTGGCCCGCGTTGTCCGTCGCTTGGCCGACGAGTGGGGGATGGCTGTTCTTGTCGTCGAGCACGACATGAACTTCGTGATGGGTGTCTGTGACCGGGTGCTTGTCCTCGACTTCGGGAAGCTAATCGCGTCTGGCTCCCCCGAGGAGGTTCGCTCCGATCGAGCCGTTATCGCCGCCTACCTCGGTGACCGGGTCGACACCGAACCTGTCGCCCAGCCGGTCGGCCAGACGGCGCCGGCGCCGGCATCGGTCGCAGGGGGTTCGTCATGAAGGCCGCCCTGCTGGAAACCCGCCTGCTGAAGGCCGGGTATCTCGGTCGGGAGGTGGTTCGTGCGGTCAACCTCAGGGTCGAGCGGGGCGAGGTGGTCTGCCTGCTCGGTCCGAACGGAGCGGGCAAGTCGACGACGCTGCTGACGATCGCCGGCGAGCTGACGCCGGTCGACGGCATCGTCATGTTCAACAACGTGCCGACGTTCACGCCGATGCACCAACGGATCCGCGACGGTGGCATCGGTCTGGTCACCGAGGAACGACTGGTGTTCACGAAGCTTTCGGCCCGTGACAATCTGCGCCTCGGTGGCGGTTCGGTCGAAGGTGCACTGGCGCTGTTCCCGGAGCTCGAACCTCGGCTGTCGGTGAGGGGCGGGATGCTCTCGGGCGGCGAGCAACAGATGTTGGCACTCGCCCGGGCGTTGAGCCGCAACCCGAAGATCCTCCTCGCCGACGAGCTGTCGCTCGGACTCGCGCCGAAGATCGTCGACCGGCTCCTCGGCGCGGTCCGGACGGCGGCGGACGAACGCGGTACGGGGGCTTTGATCGTCGAGCAGCATGCCCACAAGGCGTTGCAGTACGCCGACCGGATGTACCTGATGGCGCGCGGCCAGATCCTCCTCGACCTTCCCGCCGTCGAGGCGCTCCAACGCCTCGACGAGATCGAGGATGCCTACCTGCGTGGCACGTCGGAAACCGAGGAGGACCACATCGAGCGTCTGCGCCAGAAGCACAAGAGGAAGCAGTGGAAGCGTCAGCGGGTTCGCGAGCGCGAACTGGAACGTCTGACCGGAAAGATCGTCTCCACCAGGAAGGCCGAAGATGATGACTACTACTTCGAGGTGGAGCGGCGACTGCGCTCCTGGGCGAAGCGGGTGAGGAGGTAGCTGGCCATGGGTTACAGAACATCTGAGCTCCCGCCCGTCGAACTCGACGAGTTCGCCAAGATCCCGTTCCTCGAGCGGATGAAGATGCTCCAGCTCCATTGGGTCGAGTACGGATTCGGCACGCCCAAGCAGACGATCAACTTCTACGTGTGGAAGATCTTCTTCTACGCCCTGTTCGGGTTGATCTTCGCCGGCGCGTTCACCGCCGGACTGGAGTTCGACAACATCGCAGGTTGGTGGGACGAGCCGATCCTCTACCAGAAGCTGATGGTCTGGACGATCCTGCTGGAGATCCTCGGTTTGGCGGCGACGTGCGGTCCGTTGGCGTTCCACTTCGATCCGCCCATCGGGGGGGTCCTGTACTGGTGGCAGAACGACACCCTCCGGGTCCCGCCCTACCCGAATCACGTCCCGTTCACCAAGGGCAATCGGCGGACGCCGTGGGACACCGGCCTCTACAAGCTCATCGTGTTCTGGTTGATCATGATGATGTTCCTGTCCGGTGAACAGGTCGACGGCTTGCCCGAGGGCTCGGCCGGTGTGCTGCCGCAATGGGCGCTGGTGGTTTACTGCTGCCTGATCCTGTTGATGGGCCTCCGCGACAAGGTCGTGTTCCTGTCGGCGCGCTCCGAGCAGTACGTCCCGACGATGCTCTACTTCGGGCTGTTCAGCAACTTCGTCGACATGATCGTCGCCGCCAAGATCGCCATCGTGGTGATCTGGATGGGGGCGGGCTTCTCGAAGCTCCAGCACGGCTTCTCGGCGACGGTGGCGATCATGGTCCAGAACACGCCGTGGATGGTTTCCGACCGGTTCCGCAAGGCAACGGTCAAGGATTATCCGAACGACATCAGACCTTCGAAGGTCACGCATGCCCTGGGCCACATCGGTGGCACCACCTGCGAGCTGGTGATGCCGCTCGTCCTGTTGTTCTCGCCGTGGACGTGGTTGACCTGGGTGGCGATCATCTCGATCTGGATGCTCCACTCGTTCATCCTCTCCACCATTCCGATTGCGGTGCCGTTGGAGTGGAACGTGTTCTTCATGTTCGTTGTCGCGTTCCTCTTCGCCAACTTCCCGCCGAGCGAGGGCTACGGAGTCGCCGACATGAATCCGGCGCTGCTGGTGATCGTGGTGTGCGTCGCCCTCGCGCCGATCATCCTCGGAGCACTTCGGCCGCAGTACGTCTCGTTCCTCGTCGGGATGAAGCAATACGCCGGCAACTGGGCGTCGGGGACGTTCTCGTTCCGCGACAAGTCGATGGAGGACCGGATCAACGAGCGGATCGTGAAGGCCGCCGACAACCAGATCGATCAGCTCGATCCGCTGTTCGGCATGGAGATCTCGGAGATCTTCATCCAGAAGGCGGTCGCCTTCCGGATGATGCACCCGATGGGGCGGATGCACATCTCCGCCCTGATGCGCCACACCGACAGCCTCGACGATCGAATCCAACGCGAAGGCGAGTTCGTGAGCAATGTCCTCACCGGCTGGAACTTCGGCGACGGCCATTGCCTCGATGAGCGCCTGATCGCGGCGCTGCAGGAGCGATGTCAGTACGAACCGGGCGATGTCGTGGTCGCCTGGACCGAGTCGCAGCCGGCCTTCACCAAGAAGGTGCAGTACCGGGTGATCGACGCAGCGCTGGGCACGGTCGAGAAGGGCTGGTACCACAACGACGATGCCGCCAACGAGCAGCCGTGGCTCCCCCATGGGCCGATCCCCCACACGGTCACCTGGAGACTTCCCGGGTACGAGCCACCGGGCGTCGCCTATCCAGGCAACGGCGGCCGTGTGTGAGCTCAGGCGCGGGCACCCCGTGACATCGTGAGCGAGCGAGTCTTCGAGAGAGCGAACCATCAGACACGGTCTTCGGCTCATTGGTGCACCGTTTCGAGGTTCGACTCGTCGGATGACGCCAGGGTGCACCAATGAGCTCGGCGATCGTCGTCGGCAGCGGGCCGAACGGGCTCGCCGCCGCGGCGCGGTTGGCCCGCGCCGGCCTCGACGTGACGGTGCTCGAGGCCAGCGACACGATCGGTGGCGGGACACGCAGCTCGGAGATGATCGTCCCCGGTCTCGTGCACGACCACTGCTCAGCATTCCATCCGATCGCCGCCGCGTCGCCGTTCCTGAATGGGTTGGACCTTGCCTCGGATGGCTTGACCTGGCGGCAGCCGTCGGTCGATTGTGCCCATCCACTCGATGACGGATCAGCCGGCGTGCTGTACCGATCGATCGAGCGGACCGTGGGCGGGATGGGCGGGGACGGGGAGCGATGGCGTCGGGTCTTTGCGCCGATGGTCACTCGGTTCGACGACTTGTTCGCCGACGCCTCCCAACCGGTCGTGCGCGTGCCGCGACACCCGTTGACGCTGGCGCGCTTCGGCACCGCCGCGATGTTGCCGGCCACCGTGCTGGCAGGGCTCTGGAGGACGGAGGCGGTCAGGTCGCTGTGGGCCGGCGTCGCGGCGCATACCAACTATCGCCTCGACCGTCCGATGACCAGCGCGATCGGGCTGATGCTGATCGTCGCCGGACACGCCAAAGGGTGGGTGGTGGCGGAAGGCGGCTCACAGGCGATCGCCAACGCCTTGGCGGCCGACATCGAACGCCACGCCGGCAAGATCGAGACCGGTCAACTTGTGACGTCACTCGATGACCTCCCGGTGAGCGATGTGCTGATGCTGGACGTGTCGCCTTCGATCGCGGCCGAGATCCTCGGCGACCGACTGCCGAGCCGAGTCGCCCGCTCGTACTGCCGATTTCGCCACGGCCCCGCCGCCTTCAAGGTCGACTTCGCCGTCGCCGAAGGGGTTCCCTGGACCGCGCCGGCGGCCCGTCAGGCCGGCACGGTCCACCTCGGCGGTGATCTCGACGAGGTTGTCGCCGCAGAGCAGGCGGTTCACCGCGGGAAGGTGCCCGAGCGGCCGTTCGTGCTCGTCGGCCAGCAGTATCTCGCCGACTCGACCCGGTCGGTGGGCAACATCCACCCGGTGTGGACGTATGCGCACGTGCCATCCGGCTATTCGGGCGATGCGACCGAGGCGATAATCTCCCAGATCGAACGTTTCGCCCCAGGGTTCCGAGAGCGGGTCGTCGGCACGGCGGTGCGCTCCGCCACGGAGATGTCGGTCTACAACACCAACTATGTCGGTGGCGACGTCATCGGCGGGTCGTCGTCGCCGGCACAGCTCGTGTTCCGACCACGACTCGCCGTCGACCCCTACTTCACGGGGATCCCCGGGATCTACCTGTGTTCGGCATCGACGCCACCCGGGGCGGGAGCGCACGGGATGTGCGGCGCCAACGCCGCCGATCGTGCCCTGGCACGGTTGGGTGCCCGTTGAAACCTCGTTCAGTCTTGGTCGAGAATCTGCACCAGGAAAGCGACGAAGTGGGACCAGCGAGATGAACCAGCAACCTAAACGTGCTGTGCGAGATGGAGCGAAGAATGAGGGCCACGACGGCCTCGCCGCGGTCGCCATCACGCTCTTGGCCGCGTCGCTCGTGATCTTGGTGATCACCAGGATCGTCTAGTCGCCATGTAGTGCGGCGCTGGGGTGCCGTCGCGAACTCCTTGGTTCCTGTGACGCCGCTAGCGACGCCAATTCGACCAAAGAGTCAGTCAACACATTCACGCTGTCGTGGGTCTGAGCGGTTACCGGTCGACCGGCACGGTTCGCAGCGACGGTGGCACGCCGCTGCCGAGATCGTCGATTGGCGTGGGATGTCCAAAGAACCCGTCCACGCGGGCGATGAGTCCCGACGAGCCCTCGAGCGTGACGACGTCGAGTCCTTCCATCAAGATCCGACCGTTGCGCGTCATGTCCCATCGATAACGAAGCCGGTCGTGGTGATGATCGATCTCTGACGCGATCACGAACCAGTAGTCGGGTTTGCTCGTACGGAGCCTTCGAACGGCAGCTTCAAGTTCGACGATCCCGACGAACGAGTCCCGCGGGTCGTTCCACTCGACATCATCTGTGACCGCACGAACCAGGTGCCCGCGGACCTGTTCGAGTTCATGTTCGTTCCAGGCGGTCCAGTACGACACCAGCGCATCAGGCATTGCCACATCCCACTCGCGTCGACGGAACCGCATGGCGACAGAGTACGCGTGTGCCGATCCTGCCGATCGTGAGCCGGCGATCACGACCGTATGCCAACAGCTGGAGGCGACGCCGGGAATCGAACCCGGGTAGAGGGCTTTGCAGGCCCTTGCCTGAACCACTCGGCCACGTCGCCGTGTGACGGCTGCTGCCGTCATGGCGATGGGTCACGATAGCGCCAGCGACGCAGATGTTGGGCGGCGACCGCGATCCCGGAGGAAACTGAAGCGCGAACGCTCTCCCCGCGGACTGCCGCGGAGAGATATCCGGCGGCGAAGGCATCGCCGGCTCCAGTCGTGTCGATGACATCGATCAGTTCGGACACTTCCACCTCGAACGAGTCGCCGTGGTCCCGAACACGAACACGTCGCGGACCGTCCTTGACGATCGTCAACGTCGATGGCTCGTCGGCGAGCAACACCGACTCGGAGTCGTTGGCGAACACGACGTCGGGCGACAGGTCATCGAGCAGGTCGCCGTAGCGCTCGACGCCATAGGCACGGACGACCCCGACGGACGAAACGTCGATGCTCAGTTGCCCACCGGCGCGGCGCAGGGCGGCGATCAGCTCGCGGACGGTGGTGCCGATCGGCTCACTGAGCAAGGAGTACGACGGGACGTGGAGCCAGGTCACCCCGTCGAGCCACGCCGCGTCGACGTCGCCCAGCTCGGTCGCCGCCGCCCGGTCGGGCAGCATCGTCCGCTCGCCGTCGGGACCGACGAGCACGACGACCGAGCCGGTTCGACCGTCACGCTGGACGCGGACGTCGACTCCCTCGGCAGTGAGGCTGCTGACCAACCACTCCCCCAGCTCATCTTCGCCGACACGCCCGATGAAGCGCACCGGCGCGCCGGCCCGGCCGGCACACGCCGCGACGTTTGCCGCACTACCGCCTCGACGTCGCACGATGTGTGCCGGCGTGTCGGTTCCGAGCGCGGGTGGCGACCCGATGCGCACGACGATGTCCTCGAGCAAGTCCCCAACCACCGCCAGCACGGTGGTCAAGCTAGGCGGCTATCCGCCGGTGAACTGCACCTCGGCGACGGGGACCATGTCCCGTGGCCCCTCGCCGCTGGGCGGGTACGTCGCGAGGATCTCCATCGTCACCGTCGTGGCCGTGATGTCGACGGGAAGCGTCTGCATCGAGCGCGAATCGGCGAGATCCTGGGTCACCGTGGTGGCGTTGTCGAACGTCCACCTGACCTGCCTGACGCGGTGGTTCTGGGGGAAGCGATCGACGCCCGTGAGCGGATCGACTTTCACGTAGCCGCCGATCAGGCCGACCGACGTGAGATGCGTCGCTTGGTCGAACGTGAACGTCAGCGACTTGGTGGGCTCGGACGCGTCGCACCGCCACGCCGTCGCCGGGTTGCGGTCGAGCACGTTGCCAGGAGAGAACACGATCGGCGTGCCATCGGCCTCCTCCGAGTTCGGTGCCTGGCACGACGGAACCGTCTCCCGGGGAACGATGCCACCGGCCGCCGCGGCGAACGTTGTGGTCGGCCGGGCGGCCGCTGCCGTCGTCGGAGCCGGGGCCGGGGCAGCCGTCGGAGCCGGGGCAGCCGTCGGAGCCGCCGGTGGGGCGCTCGGCTGCGGCTGCGGTTGCGGCGCTTGGGTCGCCGCCGGCACGGACCCACCTTGGGGGACGTTGAGCTGTTGGCCGGGCACGATCAGCGAGTTCTCGTTGAGCCCGTTCGCCGACAGCAGATCCGGAAGTCGGACGTCGACTTTGCGCGAGATGCCGAACAGCGTGTCGCCCTGGACGACCGTGTACCGGTCGCCGATCGTCGGGACTGGCGACGTCGGGATCGTCGGCTGTGTTGGCGGCGCCGTCTGCGGAGCGAACGTCGGCGCGGCCGTCGGCGGCGGAGGGTTGGTCGACGGCGCCAGTGTCGTCGGCGCCGTGGCCGGCACGAACACCGTGGTCGTCGGCGCCGCCGTCGTCGTGCTGCTCGCCGTTCCGATCGGCACCTCCGGCGGATTGTCGTAGCTGCGCTCGCCACCGCACGCGGCAGCCGTGATCGCCACCACGGCGGCAACGACGGCCGGAGTCGTCCGTCGGTTCACGCGCGCCATTAGGTCTCGAGCGGATCGGCAACGACAGTGCTTCGTCACGGTTGGTGTTTCGGCTGCTACGCAGCTGAAACAAGGCGGCCGTGATTCTGGGTCGGCTCGCCTTGCGGCTCGCCTCCTTACAGGTTCTCTCATCCGGTGAAAATCAGCCTACGCGCGACGACCTGGCGATCGCCGTCACCCTCGCTCGAGTCGGCCGGCGCTACCCGGCGCTGCGCACGGTGATCGATCCGTTGTCGGTCTCCAGCGTGATCTTGTGGGGGGAGTCGGGATCGTTGGTGACAAGGAGGTCCTCGCCCCCGTTTGAGGTGTCGGCGGTGACGTCATACCCGATGTCGAGATCCGGGACGACGACCTCGATACTGCCGTTGTCACCGCTGGCGGTCACCGTGTCGGGCGGCTCCGAGTACGACAACTCGATGCTCCCGTTGCTCGAACCGGCGTTGGTGACCGAGCTGATCAGATTGCGTCCGGAGATCCTCCCGTTGTCGCTGTCGACGGTGATCCTCCCGGAGATATCCGACAGCTCGATCGATCCGTTGTCCGACTCGATCCGCAGATCGCCGTCAACGTTGCTGACGCCGACGCGGCCGTCATCGGCGTCGACCTCGATGGTGAGATCTCGCGGCACTTCGATGCGATATGTCACACGGCACCACATCGATCCGATCACGGGGCACGATCCGTGCAGCTCGAGCGTGGAGCCGACCACCTCGCGGCGGAACCCGGTATGGCGCAGTCCGTTCGACACCTCGGCCTCGACGCTGATCTCATCCGCGTCCGTCCCGACGATCGTCACCGATCCGGTGTCGTTGCTGACGAACAGGCCGTCGAGCGACGCCGCGGGCACGTTGAACCGCTCGGTGCGCTCCTCGTGGGCGATCAGCTCGACGACGTTGAACGTCCCCCACCAGAGCCCGCCGACGAGCAGCAGCGATCCGAAGATCACCCAGAGGGCGCGGCCACGGACCGGTCGCCTGGGATCCGCGCGGTCGATGCCCGGTTCCGGGGTCACGGCGGGGCGTTCGTCGATCATGCTCACTGGTGCACCATCCTCATGGGATTGACCGTGGGAGGCGACGGGCGGTGCACCATTGAGCTAAAGGCGCCGTAATGCTGATTCGTTCGCTCGAAGACTCGCTCGCTCATGTCAGCTCCTCACCCATTGCAGAACCGCCAGGACGCGGCGGTGGTCGTCTTCAGCCGGCGGGAGGTCGAGCTTGGTGAGGATGCTGCTCACATGCTTCTCCACCGCCTTGTCGGTCACCACCAGGGCCTTGGCAATCGCCGGATTGCTTCGCCCCTCGGCCATCAGCGCCAGAACTTCGCGCTCACGGGGGGTCAGCCGCTCCAGCGGATCGCGGCGCCGCGACCGGGCGAGCAGCTGGGACACGACTTCGGGATCGAGCGCCGTTCCCCCTTCTCCCACCCGGCGTGCGGCGTCGACGAACTCGGCCACGTCGGCCACCCGATCCTTGAGCAGGTAGCCGATCCCCTCCGACGCTTCGGCAAGCAGCTCGGTGGCGTAGCGCTCCTCGACATATTGCGACAACACGAGGATGCCGATCGCCGGCCAACGCTTGCGGATGGCGATCGCCGCCCGCAGCCCGTCGTCGGTGTGTGTCGGAGGCATCCGCACGTCGACGACGCACAGGTCAGGCTGGTGGCGCTCGACGGCGACAAGCAATTCGTCGGCGTCGCCGACCGTCGCCACGACATCCTCACCGGCATCGGCGAGGATGCGGGTGAGCCCGGCGCGCAGCAGCACGGAGTCCTCGGCGATCACGATCCGCATGGCAGCTCCACCGACACGGTTGTCGGCCCCCCCACCGGGCTGATCACGTACATCGAGCCACCGAGGCCGGCGACGCGATCGCGGAGTCCTTGTAGCCCGGAACCTGCAGCGGGGTCGGCGCCGCCCTGGCCGTTGTCGCGCACCTCGACGACGAGTCGCTCGCCAGCCCGGGCGATCGACACGTTGGCGCGTGTGGCGTTGGCGTGCTTGGCCACGTTGGTGAGCGCCTCGTTGACCACGAAGTAGGCGGCGCTCTCGACGGCCGCAGAGGGCCGGGAGGCGACCTGGACGTCGAGTGTCACCGGCACCGGCGAGCGGGCGACGACGGCGGACAACGCGGCGTCGAGCCCACGGTCCTCGAGGATCACCGGGTGGATGCCCCGCACGAGGTCGCGGATCTCTTTGAGCGCCGACTTCGCTTCCTCGTGCGCATCGGCGAGGAGCCGGCGCCCTTCATCGGGATCGACGTCGATCTTCTCCTTGGCCGCGCCCAATCCGGCGGCGAGAGCGACGAGGCGCTGCTGCGCACCGTCGTGGAGGTCACGCTCGATCCGCCGGCGCTCGGCCTCGGCGCTGTCAACGGCGGCGCTGCGGCTGGTCTCCAGCCGCTGGACCTGGGCGGCGTGAGCAGCATCGGCGGTCGGGCCGAGCAGGGCGCGAGCGAGCGCGACACTGAGACGCGTCACGCCGACCGTGACCCACGGTGCGACGAACACGAGCCCGAGGAGGCCGACCGCTGATGCGCCCAGGGCGCCGGCGCCCTGGGTGATCTCGAAGAAGTGGAATTTTGCCGAGTTCCCCGGCAGACGATCGACGTACAGCGGCAGCACCAGCATCGCCAGCGAGCCGCACCACGCCGCCATCGTCAGGGCGAAGCCGATGGCGGCGACCGGCAGGTGGGCGAGGTGGTAGGCGATCTCCTTCCACCGCGGCCGCGACTTCGCCCGCTCCTTGAGTCGCCCCCACCACCCGCGGGCAGTGAGCGGCGGCACGGAGTCGTCGATCCGCACACCGGCGAGCGCCGCGGCGCGACCGCGCTCGAGGTGCCCGAAGCCGCGAGAGAGGACGAACATCAACCAGGCGAACGGAAGGGCGATGAAGAACGTGACCAACAAACCGACGCTGGTGGACAGCATGGCGATGATCAGGCTGAACGTCACGGCGGCAACCGGCAGGGCGGTCACGTTGTAACCAGCAGCCAGCCACAGCCGCACGGGGTGGGTCAGCAGCGGGTTGAACGACCAGTTGGTGGGGGAGGATTCCGTCATGACCGTGTCATTCTCGCTATGCGGAGGCGATCGCGGCGAGGATGTCTGTCTTGGCGGCGCGGCGCGCCGGCCGCAACGCAGCCAGCACACCGGCCGCCGCGGCGAGGCCGAGTACCACGGCCAGGGGGACGATCGGCAGGGCGAAGGTGCCGAAGCCCTCCTGGGCCTCGAGCGCCCGCACCAACCCCCAACCGAGGAAGCTGCCGAGGCCGACACCACCGATCGTGCCGAAGACGGCAATGATCACCGACTCCCAGCGCACGGTCGACCGCACTTGCGAACGGTTCTGGCCAACGGCCCGCGACACGCCGAGCTCGCGCCGTCGCTCGTGAATCGAGAGGGACAAGGTGTTGGCGATGCCCATCAAGGCGATGATGACGGCGACGCCGAGCAGGCCGTAGACGAAGTAGAGCATCGTGTCGATCTCGGCGCCGACGCTGTCGCTGTATTCGTCGCGATCCATCGGCTCGGGAGCGCCGAAGCGGGCGGCCAGGTCGGCGACGGCCGCCTTCACGGCCTCGAGGCTGGCACCGTCGGCGACATCGACGAGCACGACGGTGACGTTGTCCTGGGCGACGTGCGCCACCAACGCATCGGTGGAGACGACCACGTCGCCGAACGTCATGCGATCGTGATAGACGGCGGTGACGACGTGAACTGAGGTCGCACCGTC
Organism: Ilumatobacteraceae bacterium; assembly: GCA_963716665.1. Taxonomy (GTDB): domain Bacteria; phylum Actinomycetota; class Acidimicrobiia; order Acidimicrobiales; family Ilumatobacteraceae; genus Desertimonas. The sequence continues at coordinate 48,801 of CAVQTY010000012.1, read as the reverse complement.
CACCCACGTCATCGGGATCGACGAGCCGACGGCGAGACCACGATCGTCGGCGAACTCCTCGCTGATCGCCACGTCGCTGTCGGCGAAGCCGTCCAAGGATCCAGACGTCACGCCGAGGTCGAACACGGCGGAGAGACCGCCGACGTCGGTGGCGGCGACCTCGATGGTTTCGCCGTCGACGATCGTCGGACCGTAGGTCGTGCCGACCGCCGACTCGACGTCGGGGAGCTCGGCGATCGCCGGGGCGAGGTCGGGGCTGAGCAGCGATCCACTGAAGCCCTCGGGGAGAACGATGAGGTCGCCGGAGAAGTCGGTGTCGACGGTCTCGTCGATCGATGCCTTGATCGATGCGCCGAACGTAGTGAAGAGTCCGACGACGGCGGTGCCGACCATCAGCGCCGATGCGCTGGCTGCGGTTCGCCGCGGGTTGCGCATCGCGTTGCGCCGGGCGAGCCGACCGTTCACGCCGCGGATGGCGGCAGGGCCGGAACCGAGCACGGCGGCCGCCGGACGAGCGACGACAGGCCCGAGGACGACGGCGCCAACGAGCAGGCCCAATGACCCAAGGCCGGCACGGGCCATGGCGTGCTCCGGAGTCGACGTTGCGGTGATCAGGGCCGCCGCCCCGGCGCCCGCGATGAGGACACCGAAAGCCGCCCGGCGCACCGAGGTGGCGGAACGATCGACGGCGACGTCGCGCATCGCTGCCAACGGGGGAACTCGCGACGCCTTGATGGCCGGTCCGACGCTGGCGACGAGCGTTGTCCCGACGCCGACGATGACGCTGGCGATGATCGCCCCGGCGCCGATCACGAGGTCGGCGGCGGGCAGCTCGAGGCCGGATTCCATCACCGACTGCAGGAGGCCGGCGATTCCGATGCCGGCGACGAAGCCGATGGCCGTCGCCAACACACCAACGGCGAGCGCCTCGGCGGCAACCGTGAGCACGACCTGTCTACGAGATGCGCCGACGGCGCGCATCAGCGCGGACTCACGCGTGCGCTGGGCGACGAGGATCGAGAACGTGTTGTGGATGCTGAAGGCGGCCACCACGACGGCGATGCCGGCGAAGGCCAGCAGCAGTGTCTGGAAGAAGCCGAGGAAGTCGCTCTCCACGTCGCGCTGCTGCTCGGCGGTGAGCTCGGCGCCGGTGAGCGCCTCGGTCCCGTCGGGGAGCGTCGTCGCGATCCGCGCTTCGAGCTCCGTGGCGGCAACGCCGTCCTCGGCGCGCACGAGCACGGCCGTGATCGAGTCGGAGCTGCCGGCGAACAGCTGCTGCGCCGAGTCGGTGTCGAAGGCGAGGTACGTGACGCCGCCGACGTTCTCGGTATCGCCGTAGGTCGCCAGGCCGACGACGGTGACCGGGACCGGCTCGGGCGTGAGCACCGTCGTCTCGTCGCCGACCGACAGTCGGGCCCGCTCGGCCGTGGCTCGGTCGACGACGACCTCACCGTCAGTCTGCGGGGCGCGGCCGACCGTGAGCGAGAGCCAGCTGAGCTCGGGGTCGGCGATCCAGTTGGCGGCGATGGTGGGGGGTCCATCGCCGCCAACGGGCTGGCCGTCGGCACCGATCAGCTGGGCGGTGCCGCGGACTTCGGCGACGGCGGACGCGACGCCTTCGACGGCGGCCACGTCGGCAACCGTCGACTCGTCGATCAGGCCGCGCATCCGACTCTCCTCGCTGCCGATTCGTGTCGCGTTGCGGACGACGACATCGGTTCCGTCGTTCGCCGCCGTGAACGTGTCGCGGAAGCCGGCTCTGGTCGTCGCCCCGAGGATCAGCGTGGCGGCGAGGAAGGCGACGCCGAGGATGACGGCGACGCTCGTACTGGCGAGCCGGCGCTTGCGGCTCCACAGGGACTTCAACGTGGTGCGAATCATGGTGATCAGCCGAAGTCCTTCATGCGGTCGAGGATCCGTTGGGGAGATGGGGATGCCATCGAGTCGACGATGCGACCGTCGGCGAGGAAGATGACGGCGTCGGCGTAGCTGGCGGCGACCGGGTCGTGGGTGACCATCACGATCGTCTGCCCGAAGGCGTCGACGGCGTGACGCATGAACGTCAGGATCTCTGCGCCAGCCCGGCTGTCGAGGTTGCCGGTCGGCTCGTCGGCGAACACCAACTGCGGCTTCGACGCCAGCGCCCGGGCGACGGCGACGCGCTGTTGCTGACCACCGGACAGCTCGCTGGGGCGGTGGCGCAGGCGGTCGCCGAGACCGACGGTGGCGACGACAGCGTCGACCCACGCCTTGTCCGGCTTGGTGCCGGCGAGCGTCATCGGCAGCACGATGTTCTCGGCGGCACTCAGCGTCGGCAGCAGGTTGAACGCCTGGAACACGAAGCCGATCCGTTCGCGGCGCACCTCGGTGAGCTGACGATCGCTCAGTGAGCCGAGCTCGATGTCGCCCTTCGGCGAGTTGAGGAACACCTTGCCCGACGTCAGCGTGTCGAGCCCGGCGAGGACGTGCATCAGCGTGCTCTTGCCCGAACCCGACGGGCCCATGATCGCTGTGAAGCGGTGGGCCGGCAGTCCGACGGTGACACCGTCGAGGGCACGGACTTCGGTGCCGCTGCGGCCATAGACCTTGACGGCGGCTTCGGCACGGGCGGCGAGGGGGGCCGGCTCGACCCAACGGGGCATCTGCTCGGCCTGGGGGGCATAGGTCGCGGTCATGAGTTCAAGCGTGACGAAACCCCAGCTCGAACACAGTGGAGCGCACCGGCGTCTCGGCGCTGGGGACATCCCGTCTCCCCGCGGGGGCTACCCCTACCCCGCCCCGACGAACTGGGGAAGATCTGGGTTCTCCTCGGGTTTGTGTGGGTCGGTCCACGCGCTGCGTCACGGTTGCATGGCTCTTGAAGAGCGGGCCGTACTGCGGCGTCGTGCCGGGTGCTCGGAGTCGTGAGGCCACGATCCGGACAGCTGTGTCCCGTATGGGGCCGCGAATCGGCGCCGTCAGCCGATGCCGGGATTCTGGTGCCGCAAAGCGGTCAGCCGGTGACCGGTTTGCAGGCCTAAGAATCGCCGCTGGCCCCATGAGTGGAGGCTGACAGGCTGTCTGCATCTCGCCCAGGTCCGAGCTCCCGTCGCGACGCTCGGCACAACCGCCCTTCAGCGCCGGCGCCGCTACGCCGCACCTCGATCGAACCCACAGGAACCCGATGAGTCCCCAGATCTGTGTCAGAAGTCGATCTGGAGTTGTGAATCAGGGCCTGGCACTGATCTTCCCCAGGAGGTCGGGTGAGACGGGTCTTCCCAGATTCGGGGCATGAGGACGGTCAGAGCGAGCCGCTGACGACCTCACCGGCAGCGATCACCGCCACGACCTCGGCGGCGTCGTCGAGGACGACGAGGTCGGCGCGCTTGCCGACCTCGATCGTGCCCACCTCGTCGTCGATGCCGAGGAGGCGGGCCGGGTTCGCCGAGGCGGCGCGGCTGGCGACCACGTCGTCGAGTCCCGCGGCGACGGCGTTGCGATAGGCGGCGCCCATCGTCAGCGTGCTACCGGCGAGCGAGCCACCTTCGGCCAGCGTCGCCATCCCGTCACGGACGTCGACGTCGAGCCTCCCGAGGCGATAGCGACCGTCGCCGACTCCGGCCGCCGCTATCGCATCGGTGATCAACACGATCGCCCCGGCACCCTTGCTCGCCGCGGCATGGCGGACGAACGCCGGATGGAGATGATGTCCGTCGACGATCAGCTCGCAACTGACCGCGGAAGCGGCCAGGCACGCCCCGACAACTCCCGGGTTCCGGTGGTGGAGCGGGCTCATCGCATTGCCGAGGTGTGTCGCCACGGTCGCCCCGGCGGCGATCGCCTCGCCGGCTTGCTCGAAGGTGGCATCGGTGTGGCCGATCGCGGCGATGACGCCCGACGACCGGAGCCGGGCGATGGCGGCGAGCGCACCGTGGCGCTCGGGAGCGATCGTCATCATCCGCAGTCGCCCCCCGGCAGCGTTGACAAGCTCATCGATGACCTCGGCGGTGGGATCCGCCATGAACTCAGGGTCCTGGGCACCGCAGCGGGAGGCGGCCAGGAACGGCCCTTCGGAGTGAATTCCGGCGACGTGGCGGCGCAGCGCCGGGTCAGCCTCGTCGAGCAACCCGCGGATCCGTCCGGCCGCAGCGACGAGGTCGCCGGTAGGCGCCGTCACCAGGCTGAGCAGCGTCGTCGTCGTGCCGTGGCCGAGATGGAACTGCACGCCACCAACGACGGCGTCGGGGTCGCCGGCAGTGAAGCTGTGCCCGCCACCGCCGTGGACGTGGACATCCACGAATCCGGCGACGATCGACCAGCTCGTCGTGCCGGCCGCGCCCGCCGGGGCGCCCCCCTCACCGACGGCGACGATGCGCTCGCCGGCTGTCTCCACCCAGCCAACGACGACACCCGCCGGCGTGACGACGCGACCGGCGATCAGCATTAACCCACGACCTGGTCGGACCGGTCCCACTCGGTCGACTCGATCGCCGCGGCGAGCTCGGCGACGTCGCGGCCGGCGGCGACACGCCAGGCCTCGAGGGCGGCGCCGACGAAGCCGGCGTCGGCGGCGAATCGTGCGGTGACGATGCGTGGTAGCTCGCGCCACGGAAGCTCTGAGGCCAGCGCCTCGGCGAGCGGAGCCGTCAGCGTCTCACCGGAGCGTCCAAGCCCGCCGCCGATGACGACAACCTCGACGTCCAAAGTGGCCACCGCGGCGGCGAGGACGTGGGCCAGGGCGTCGATGCCCGCACCCCACACGCGTGCGGCGACGGGATCGCCGTCGCGCACGAGGGCGGCGACATCTCGTGCGTCGATGCTGCCGGCCGGCCGGCCACTCGCCATGGCGTATTGCTCGGCGATCGCCCGCGCCGACGCCACCGTTTCCAACGTCCTGCCCCGGGCAACGAAGATCTGGCCGATCTCACCCGCCCGGAACGTGGCGCCCGGGCGGATCACGCCGTCGATCACGACGGCGGCACACAGCCCAGTTCCGATCGGCACGAAGAGCGACGAGCCTGCTCCGGCGGCTGCGCCGAACGTCGCCTCGGCAACTGCCCCGGTGCGCACATCGTGGCCGACCGTCACCGGCACGCCGAGACGACCCTCGAGGAGCTCCCGAACCGGGACATCGCGCCACCCCATCGTCACGGAAAGGCGCCCGACTCCGGTGTCGTCGACGATCCCGGGCACCGCCACGCCGACCCCGGCGAGATCGAGGCCGAGCTCGGAGCACTCGTCGACGAGACCGGCGGCGACGGCCGCAATGTTGTCGAGCACGGCATCGGGCCCGAACTGCCGCCCGGTCGGCACCCGCCGGAGCACACGGAGCCCGGCCGGACCGAGGATCCCCGCCTTCAGCGACGTGCCACCGACGTCGATGGCGGCGACTGCGAGTCGGTCGAGCTCGCTCACCTCGCGTGCTCAGGGTCGAGGATGACGCTGAACGCCAACGACCGCGGCTGGTCCGGGTCACGGCCGCCGTGGTGGGCAAGCTCGATGGCGAGTCGCTGGGCGCGGATCAGGTCGACCATCGGATCGAGATCCTCGCTCACGAATTGCGCACCGGTCGCCTCGACGTCACTGGCCAGGCCGCCCGGCGGCTCGCCGAACACCCACACGACGGTCCCTGGTCCGCTGACGCTGATCGGACCGTGGCGGTACTCCATCGCCGGATACGACTCGGTCCAGAACGCAGCAGCCTCCCTGCACTTCAACGCCGCCTCGTCGGCGATCGCCGCCGCCCAGCCGCGGCCGAGGAACGTGATCTGCCGAACGGTGGACACGTCGACCGGGGATTCGGCGGCGACGGCAACGGAGCCGGCAGCGATGACGTCGGTGAGGTCTTGACCGAGGGAGGCGCGCAACAGAGCCAGGACGGACGTCGGAAAGCGAGTCTGCACGACCGACTCCTCGGCGGCGAACGGGAGGGCGATCACGTGCGTTGCCGAGCGCACGATCGCACTCGCACCGTCGACGGTGATCGCTGTGACCGTGGTGCCACCGAGCGAGCCGATGGTGTCGAGCACCTCCGTCGTCGTGCCTGACCGGGAGATCGCCACGACCCGGTCGTAGCGCCGACCGAACCGGTACTCGCTTGCCGCGACGGCGTCCGTCTCGCCGTGACCGGCAGACTCCCGCAGGCCGGCGTAGGCGCGGGCGACGTAGAGCGACGTGCCACAGCCGACGACGGCGACACGTTCACCGGCAGCCGGCAGGGCAACGGCGTGGTCGGCGACGGAGGCGACGGCTTGTTCCCAGCACCCCGGTTGGGAGGCGACCTCGCGCTCGACATGCGTGCGTGGCGTGGTCGTCTCGGTCACGGGGGCCTCCGGCGTTGGCTGTAGATGTAAGAAGCTGCACTATTTATACGCGTATATTGCACGTTGTCGCAATGAGCGTAGTGATTCGTGCTACGTTCGGCCGCGATGCAGCGACCGACGCGCTGGACGGCCCTGCTCGACATGCTGGCCGGTGACGGCGGCGTCGAGATCGACGCCGCCGCCGAACGGCTCGGCGTCTCCCCCGCAACGGTGCGTCGAGATCTCGACGAGCTGGCCAATCAGCAGCTGCTCGTGCGCACGCGGGGCGGTGCCGTGCCGACGAGCGTGTCCTACGACCTGCCGCTGCGCTACAAGCTGACGCAGCGGCCCGACGAGAAGCGGTCGATCGCTTCCGCCGCCGCCGGCATCGTCGCGCCGGGCAGCGTCGTGGGTCTCAACGGGGGAACGACGACGACGGAAGTCGCCCGCGCCCTGGCTCTCCGTGCCGACCTGCGGGTTGACGGCGGCGACGGCAACGGCAACCCGATCACGGTGGTCACCAACGCCCTCAACATCGCTCACGAGCTCGCCGTCCGGCCCCACGTCAAGCTCGTCGTCACCGGAGGGGTCGTGCGGTCGCAGTCGTACGAGCTCGCCGGGCCTCTGGCGATGCCGGCGCTGGAGCGACTCACGCTCGACGTGACAATCCTCGGTGTCGACGGCATCAGCGCGGCCGACGGGGCGACCACGAACAACGAGACGGAGGCAGCGGTCAACGAGTTGATGGCGCAGCGTGCCCGAACGGTCGTCGTCGTGGCCGACTCGAGCAAGCTCGGCCGACGCGCCTTCGCCAGGATCTGCCCGATCGAACGAGTCGACGTCCTCGTCACCGGCGCGACCGGCGACGGCAAGCTGATCGCCGACCTGCGCGCTGCCGGCGTCGACGTGATGACCGTGCGCCTCCCCTCGCGCACCTAGGCCCTCGCAGATCGGGACTTTGGTCCTCAGCGCGCCTGCGTCACCGTCCCTAGTGTCTGCGCGATGACCAGCACGGTGAACGAACAGGATTCCGCTCGCGGCGACGGTGACGCCGGTCGGCTCGACGCCCTCGAAGCGCAGCTCCACGGCTACCGCGTCAGCCGCGACGGGTGGACGTTCGTGATCTTCGGCATCGCCATCCTCACGGCGATCGCCAGCATCGTCGCCATCGGCCTGGCGTTGCGCGACGACGACGAGTCCGGTGGCGCCGAAGGGGATGCAGCGGCGCCGATCGAGGCGTCGCTCAGCGAGTTCGCCATCTCCCTGTCGGCCGGCTCGCTCGACGTTGGCGGCAGCATCGAGGTGACCAACGCCGGGTCGCAGGTCCACAACCTCGGCGTCGAGGGCTCCGACCTGATCACCCCGGACATCGAGCCCGGCGGTTCGGCAACGCTCGACCTGAGCAGCTTGGAGGCGGGCAGCTACACGTTGTACTGCGACATCCCCGGACACGCCGATTCCGGCATGTCGATCCCGCTGGTGATCGGGACGACCGGCGAAGGCGACCCGGCGGAGGCCGCGGGGCATGCCGATCACGCCACGATGACGCCCGAAGAGGCTGCTGCCCTCGACCAGAAGATGATGGACTCGCTGATGGCGTTTCCCGCCGACACCGAAGGTCGCGGCAACCAGCCGCTCGAACCCGAGGTGCTCGAGGACGGAACCAAGCGATTCGAGCTGACTGCCTCGATCGTCGACTGGGAGGTGCGCCCTGGCGAGGTCGTCCAAGCGTGGGCCTACAACGGCATGGTGCCCGGACCGCGCATCGACCTCGACGTCGGCGACCAGGTCGAAGTCGAGGTCACCAACGAATTGCCGCTCGGGACCGATGTCCACTGGCACGGCATCGACGTCCCCAACAACCAGGACGGCGTCGCCCCACTCACGCAGGAGTTGATCTCCTCCGGGGAGGCGTACACCTATCGCTTCACTGTCGAGGAAGCCGCCGTCGCCATGTACCACGCCCACGTGCACGGTCAGGACGCCGTGCCGAACGGGATGTTCGGCACGATCTTCGTTGGCGACATGCCCCTGCCCGCCGGGCAGACGGTGTCGGGGCAGGAGGTCCCGGAGGACATCGAGATCGCCCAGAACATCCCGATGGTGCTCAACGACGCCGGGGTGATCGGGCTGACACTCGATGGCAAGAGCTTCCCGGCGACGGCGCCGATCGTCGCCGAGCAGGGCGACTGGATCCAGGTCAGCTACTACAACGAGGGTCTCCAGGTGCACCCGATGCACCTCCACGGCTTCGAGCAACTCGTCATCGCCAAGGATGGTGAACCGCTCGACCACCCGTACGCCGCCGACACCGTCCTCGTCGCTCCGGGCGAGCGTTACACGGTGATCTTCAACGCCAACGCTCCCGGAGCGTGGGTGTGGCACTGCCATATCCTCAACCATGTGGAATCGTCGGACGGAATGTTCGGAATGGTCACCGCGGTCATCGTCAACGAAACGGCCTGAGCGCGGCGCGAGTCGGGGAAGATGATCTTTACCCAGCACTACCTGGCGTGCCTGTCGCACGCCTCGTACCTGGTCGGCGACGAAACCACCGGACGAGCCGTCGTCGTCGACCCGCGACGAGACGTGGCTGAGTACCTCGAGGAGGCGGCTTCCCACGGGCTGACCATCGAGCGGGTGATCGAGACACACATCCACGCCGACTTCCTGAGTGGCCATCTCGAGCTGGCGGCGCGGACAGGCGCGACGATCTCCTACGGCGCCGGTGCAACTGTCGAGTTTCCCATCGAGACGCTGGCCGACGGACAGCCGCTCTCCCTCGGCGAGGTCACGCTGGAGATCATGGCGACGCCGGGACACCCCCCGGAGTCGATCTGCATCGTGGTGTACGAGCGCCCCGGCGACCGTGTGCCGTAAGGGGTTCTCACTCGCGACACGTTGTCCACGGAGACGAGTTCGACGATCGGGACTCAACGAGCGGGCAACTACGCCCTGCAGCCAATGTCCGAGGACGACTTCGTCGCCGCCGTCACCGAGGGGCAACCGCTGCGACCGCAATACTTCGAGCTCGACGCCCAGCGCAACCGCGAGCTGCGACCACTGCTCGACGACGAGCCTCCCGCGGTGCTGTCGCTCGAAGAGATACTCGGGCGCCACGCCGCCGGCGCCGTCCTCCTCGACTGCCGTGAGCCCTCCGACTTCGCCGCCGCCCACCTGCGCGGGGCGCAGAACATCAGCCTGCAGGGTCGATTCGCCGAGTGGGCCGGCGACGTCGTGTCGCCGCAACGCGACATCGTGCTCGTCGGTGATCCTCGACCGCCGCCGAAGCGAAGATCCGCCTGGCCAGAGTCGGGTACGACCGAGTCGTCGGTCAGCTCGCCGATCCCGGAGAGGTGTTCGCAAGGCATCCGGACAGCGTCGAGGCGAGTTCACGCCTGACCGTCGAGCAGCTCGCCCAGACCGGCGCCGGTGCGCCCGCCCTCCAACTCGTCGACGTCCGCGACACCGCCGAGCTGGCTGGCGGGTCGATCCCGGGTAGCCGGCCGATTCCCCTGGCGGCACTCAACGCATCCCTCGAAGCGCTCGACCCCGACCGTCCGCTCGTCGTTTATTGCGCCTCCGGGTACCGCTCGTCGATCGCCGCCAGCGTGCTGAGCGCCGGCGGGTTCGGTGACGTCTCCGACCTCCTCGGCGGCTACGGCGCCTGGGCAGCCGCCAACCCATAGGGCGTCCTACGCTCGCTGGCGATGGACGAGACCACCGACCAGCGCAGCTGGCGTCAGTTGCTCGACGCCGTGCTGATGATCGGGTCGGATCTCGACCTGCCGGCGATGTTGCGGCGCATCGTCAGCAGCGCCGCCGACCTAGTCGACGCCACGTACGGAGCGCTCGGAGTTCTCGACGAATCACGCACCGGTTTGTCCGAGTTCGTCACGGTTGGGATCGACGACGCGACGTATCGGGCGATTGGTGACCTGCCCGCGGGTCACGGCATCCTCGGCCTGCTGATTGCCGACGCCAGGCCACTCCGGCTGCCAGACCTCACCAAGCATCCGGAGAGCTTCGGCTTCCCCCCGCATCACCCTCCGATGCGATCGTTTCTCGGCGTGCCGATCCTGGTTCGTGACGAGGTGTTCGGCAATCTCTATCTCACCGACAAGTCGACGGCACCGGAGTTCACGGCCGAGGACGAGGATCTCGTCGTCGGCCTGGCGGCGGCGGCAGGTGTGGCCATCGAAAACGCCCGGCTCAGCGCCCGTGTGCACGAGCTCGCCGTCGTCGAGGATCGCGAGCGGATCGCCCGCGACCTCCACGACACCGTCATCCAGCGACTGTTCGCGACGGGAATGCTGCTGCAGAGCACGACGCGGCTGGTGAACACCGACCAGCGGCGAGCCATCGAGCGGATCGGCGAGGCGGTGGATGACCTCGATGTCACGATCAAGGAGATCCGCACGGCGATCTTCGACCTGGAACGGCGCGGCCGGGCCGGCGAGGCGCTGCGCGGTCAGATCCTGGACGAGGTACGCGAGGCGGCAGACTCGCTCGGGTTCGAGCCGCGGGTGATCCTCGACGGGCCTGTCGACTCGGCGATCGACGAGACCGTCGCCGCCGAGCTGCTGGCCACCTTGCGCGAGGCGCTGAGCAACGTCTGGCGTCATGCACGGGCGACCCACGTCGACGTCGAGGTCGGCGTCGGTGACGAGGTCACGCTGTGCGTCGCCGACGACGGGATCGGCCCACCGCAAGCGCCCTCACCGACGGGGAAGGGTCTGGCCAACATGGCAGCACGTGCCGGCCGTTTGGGTGGATCGCTCAGTCTCGACCGGCGCGAACCGCGAGGCACACTCCTCGAATGGCGGGTGCCGCGACGCTGAGAGGCGTTGACCGGCCGACTCTGACTGCGATGATGACGTCCGTGGACGATCGGATCACGGTATTCCTCCTCGACGACCACGAGATCGTGCGTCGGGGGCTCCGCGACCTGCTGGAGTCGGAAGGTGACATCGCAGTTGTCGGCGAAGCGAGCACGGAGGCCGAGGCCGTCCGTCGCGTCCCGGCACTCGATCCCGACGTCGCCGTCCTCGACGTCCGTCTCCAGGACGGTGACGGCGTCTCGGCGTGCCGCGAGATCCGCTCATGTCACCCGCGCACGGCCTGCCTGATCCTGACGTCGTTCTCCGACGACGAGGCGTTGTTCGAGGCGATCATGGCCGGAGCGGCCGGCTACGTCCTCAAACAGATCCGCTCGACCGACCTCGTCGATGCCGTGCGCAGGGTGGCGTCGGGACAGAACCTCCTCGACCCTGCCGTCACGGCCCGCGTGCTCGAGCGCCTGCGACGCGGGCCCGAACAGGACGAACGGATCGCCCGACTCAGTCCGCAGGAGCACGAGGTGCTGACCCTCCTCGCCGAAGGTTTGACGAACCGCCAGATCGCCGAGCGGCTGTACCTCGCTGAGAAGACGATCAAGAACTACGTCACGTCGGTGCTTGCCAAGATGGGTATGGCACGACGCACCGAGGCGGCTGTCTACGCGGCCCGACACCTGAAAAGCGAGACCGAGCCCGACGGCCGATCACCACGAGCGTGAGCCGGCACCGGCGGGCAAGTGCACGATGCGCCGGCCGGACACGAACGTCGGCTCGATGCGGATGATCGCTCGCCGCTGGCCATCGACATACGGCGCCAGCCCAGCGGCGAGCGCCTTGAACGCCACGTCGCGGTCCTCGACGACCTCGGAAGGCCCGACCACGAGGACACTCCACCCGGAGCGATCGGCGGCGTTGTAGTCGTCGACCTCGAAGACGACCACTGCCCGGGTCGCCGCCGCCGAGAGCTTCGAACCGGGCGACGACCAGAAGACGACACTTCCGTCGAGGAGGCGGTAGTTGACGGGGAAGATCGCCGGCAGGGCGCCGATCGTGAGCCCGACTCTCCCGACCTCGCTGTTGGCGAGCAGGCGAAGCGCCTCGCGCTCACTCAGGATCTCGAGACCTTCGTCGATCAGCACGTCACCAGGTTGACGGCCGGGGACATCGGCGCCCAGGGACCGAAGTCCCGGTATCGGCGCCGATCTTCCCCTACAGAGGCGAAGCCGCCCGCACTCGGAAACAATGGGCCGGATGCGCACGCTGATGTTCAACACCAAGCGATACGACCGTCAGTCCTTCGACGAGACCAACCTCCGGCACGGCCACCAACTCGAGTTTCTCGAGGCGCGCCTCGACCCGCGCACCGCCGACCTCGCCGCCGGCTTCGCCGCCGTGTGCATCTTCGTCAACGACGATGCCGGCAAGGAGTCGATCGAGCGGCTCGGAGCCCTCGGGGTCAAAGTGATCGCGCTCCGGTGCGCTGGGTACAACAACGTCGACCTCGACGCCGCGGCGGCGGCCGGCATCACCGTCGTGCGCGTTCCCGCCTACTCGCCAGAAGCCGTGGCCGAGCACACGCTGGCGCTCATTCTCGCCCTCGATCGCCATGTCCACCGCGCCTACCTTCGGGTCCGCGACGGCAACTTCGCCCTCGACGGACTGCTCGGCAACGGCCTGCACGGGGCCACGGCCGGTGTTGTGGGAACGGGGCGCATCGGCCACCTCGTGGCTCGCCTTCTCGTCGCCTTCGGCTGTCGGGTCTTCGCCCATGACCCCGTCGTGGACGAGCAGCTTGTTGCCGCCGGGGTCGACTACGTGCCACGTGACGAGCTGCTCCGGCGCAGCGAGATCATCGCCCTCACGTGCCCGCTGACGAGCGAGACCTTCCACGTGGTGAACGAGGCGGCGATAGCGACGATGCAGGACGGTGTCATGATCGTCAACACCGGCCGCGGCGCGCTCGTCGACACGGCGGCCGTGATCGCCGGTCTGAAGTCGGGCCGCATCGGCTCGTTGGGCCTCGACGTCTACGAGGAGGAGGCACCGCTGTTCTTCGAGGATCGGTCGACCGAGGTGATCACCGACGACGTGTTCACCCGCCTGCTGACATTCCCGAACGTGCTGCTCACTGCTCATCAGGCGTTTTTCACGCGGCCGGCGTTGCGGGCCATCGCCGAGACCACCCTGTCCAACCTCGACCACCTCGATGCCGGCGTCCAGTGTCCCAACCAGGTGTGAGCGACGGCCTCACGATCGGTGCGAGCCGCGCATCGCCCGAATCGGAACGATCGGTGGCGGGGCGGTCGACAGTGCGATGCGGGCGCCAGTGGCGACGCAGCCCGACGGCCCGACGACCAACGGGTTGATCTCGAGCTGCTGGATCTCCGGCGCTGCGGCGACGAGGGCGGCGACTCGAGTCACAACCTCGACAACGGTCTCGACGGGCAGCGATGGGCGACCCTGGTAGCCGTGCAGCAACGGAGCGAGGCGGAGCCCGTCGATCGCGGCGGCAGCCTCGGCCGGCGTGATCGGGGCGACGAGCAGTGCCCGATCGGCGCGAAGCTCGGCCTCGGCGCCCCCCGCACCGACGACGACGAAGGGGCCCAACGCCGGGTCACGGGTGGCTCCGACGAGCAGTTCCAGGCCGGATGCCGGCAACGTCCGCCCGGCGGCAACCCCGCCCGCGGAAACCGCGGCTCGCTGCACGTTCAGGCCGGCCGCCTCGAGCAGCGCGAAGGCGTCTGTTTGCTGGACCCAAACCGCCTGTTCGGCATCCCCGGCGAGTCGCCGGGCAAGCCGCCGGGCGGCGATCAAGGGCACCGCATCGGTGCCGAGGCGATCGGGTTGTTCGGCGCTGCGGGCAAGCCAGGCGGTCCGTCCACATGTCAGCGCCATGGCGGTGGCCGCCCGCTCCGGGGTCGGGTAGGTCGGCAGCCGCCCTGCGACACGACGCCGGCCACCGATCGCCGTGACGGCGACGGGCACGTCGACATCGATGTCGTCGAGGAGCGCCAAGGTGTCGTCGAGGTCGTGATCGTCCAACTCGACGCACACCACGAGGCACGCGTCGACCTCGCCCGACGAGGCGATCATCGCCACCGCGCCGGCGATTTCCGGCGCTGTCGCCGAGGGGCCGGCGTCCACCGGGTTGTCTGTCGAAGCCGCGTGCGGCAGGAGCGTCCGCAGCCGGCGCTGGAGCTCGGCGCTCAGCATCGGGACATCGGCTCCACCCTCGTCGGCCGCGTCGGCGGCGAGAATCAGCGGTCCGCCGGCATTTCCGACGAGGCCGACCCGCTTGCCCGCTGGTGTGGGTTGGCGGTCGAGCAGCAGGCCGATGTCGATCAGTTCCTCCATCGTCCGGGCGCGAATGACTCCGGTGTGGGCGAACAGCGCCTCGACCCCACCGAAGTCACCCGCCGATGCCGCGGTGTGCCTTCGGGCGCCTCGCTTCCCGGACTCCGACCGGCCACCTTTCAACCCGACGACCGGTTTGCGCTGGGCGACCGCTCTGGCGACGCGGGCGAAGCGCACAGGGTCGCCGAACGATTCGAGGTACAGCAGCACGACCCTGGTGATCCCGTCGTCGGCCCATAGACGCAGCAGGTCGTTGCCGCTGACGTCCGCCTTGTTGCCCATCGACACGAACGACGAGATACCCGCCCCGCGCCGTTCCGCCTCGGCGGCGATGGCGATCCCAACCCCACCTGACTGCGACGCGATGGCGATGCCGCCGGGGCGGAACTGTTGGCTCGTGTAGGTTGCATTGAGGCCGCACGCGGTGGCGACGACACCGAGCGAGTTCGGACCCACGAGGCGCATCCCGTGGCGCCGAGCTGCGGCGAGCACTTGCTCCTGCATCGCAACACCGGTCGGGCCGGCCTCGGCGAACCCGGGCGTCACGACGACGGCACTCCGAACTCCTTCCGCTCCGCACAGCTCCACGACATCGGCCACGCCGGTGGCGGGAACGGCGACGATGGCCAGGTCAGGAGTGCCGGCGAGGCTACCGAGTCCCCTCGGCATGTCGGCGAGGCCGCTCGGCGCGACGTCGAGCTCGACGACGCTGACCTCGCCCTCGAACGAGGCGCGCAGGTGAGCGAGTACCCGACGGCCCAGGGACGACTCGTCGTCCCCAGCGACGACGATGACGACGACGTGGCGGGGGTGGAGAATCGGTTGGAGGGAGCGGACCGCGCCCTTCCAGTCTCGAAGGTCGGCGTGATCCTGCAGCAGGTTCTCGGCCGTCAGATCGAGCTGGACCTGGACCGTGCCGTCCTCGAACCACACGCGATTGACGAGGCCGACGTCGCGGAAGACCCGCTGCATACCGACGTTGTCGGGCAAGGTCTGGGCGACCAAGCGCCGGAACCCGGCCTCGCGGGCGATGCCTGCGAGATCCTCGAGAAGCAACGTCGCGATGCCCTCCTGGTGATGGGCGTCGGCAACGGCGAAGGCGACTTCGGCCTCCTCCCCATCTGGCCGGGCGTAGTACTCGCCGACCGCGATCAGCTCGCCGCTGGCATCGACCACCAGGGTGACGTGATCGTTGACGTCCTGCTCCGTCGTTCGGCGCAGCTCCGCCTCAGGCACCACGGCACGCGCGCCGAAGAAGCGGAAGTAGCTCGACGCCTTGCTGAGCCCCTTGTAGAAGCCGGCCAGGGCGCCGAGGTCGCCGGCCGTCGCGGGCCGGACCCGTACGGGGCGCCCGGTTGCCAGCAAGACGTCGCGGGCGAACGGCGCCAGCAGTCGACTGGTCGTCGACGGTGTCATCAGCGGATGTGCAGCCGAGAACCGGACAGAAATGGGTTCTCCTCGGGTTTGTATGGGTCGGTCGGGCGCTGCGTCACGGTTGCATGGCTCTGAAGAGCGGGCGTACTGCGGCGTCGCGCCGGGTGCTCGGATTCTGAGGCCACGATCCCGACAGCTGTGTCCCGTATTGGGCCTCGAATCGGCGCGTCAGCCGATGCCGGGATTCTGGTGCCGCAAAGCGGTCAGCGGTGACCGCCAGCGGTCTCGCCGGCACCTCGATCGAACCCACAGGAACCCGATGAGTCCCCAGAAATGTCCTGATCGTGGCCGCGGAATTGCGCTTTGACACCGACACCACAGTAACGGTCTGTGTGTGGGGGCGACGCTCGTCGTCCATACTGGACCCATGACCGACGAGCGCGATGCACCCGAAGAGCCAGTCGTCGACGATGCAGCCGGGGCGACGCCGGACGAGGCCACCGAAGGTCCCGACGAGGCCGCGCTGGAGGCATTCGACCTGGACGGCGACGGTCGAATCTCGGTGACCGAGAATGCTCGTGCCGAATTGGGGATCGTTGACGCTCAGGCAGAGGAGATGGGCGATGAGCCGGGACTGAAGGGCAAGATCGGCCGGGCAGCTCATCGGCTATTGGACAAGCTCGATAACGACTGACGTCGTCCGATCTGGGCGGCCTCGGTGTCATTGGCACGTTTGGCGCCAGCAACGTCGTCACCGCGACCAAAGAGTCCGTCGACCGGCGACTCAGAAGCGTCCGAGGCGCTTCGCTTCGAAGGTCAGGTGATCACGATGGTCGGGATGGGCGATGGCGATCAGCGCCGCGGCCCGTTGCCGCAGCGAGCGACCGCGTAACTCGGCAACGCCCCACTCGGTGACGACCTTGTCGACCGTGTTCTTCAACGTCGTCACCACGTCGCCGGCGGCGAGCTGGGGCACGATCTTGGAAATCTCCCCCTCCTTCGTCGTGGACTGCAGCACGACGAAGCCCTGACCTCCCTTCGAGTACATCGCCCCGCGGGCGAAGTCGGCCTGGCCGCCGCTCGACGAGTAGTAGCTGCCGTTCACGGTCTCCGACGCGCACTGCCCGAGGAGATCCACGGCGATCGTCGAGTTGATCGACACGAAGTTGGCCTCCTGAGCGATGACTCGGGGGTCGTTGACGTAACTCACGGGCCACATCTCGAACGCCGCGTTCTCGTCGAGGAAGTCGTACAACCGGCGGGTGCCAAGGGCAAACGTGCCCACCGTCTTGGTGCGGTTGAGCTGCTTGTTGACCCCGTTGACGACGCCACGATCGACAAGCTCCATCAACCCGTCGGAGATCAACTCGGTGTGCACGCCCAGGTCGCGGTGCTCGGACAGGGCGGCGAGGATGGCGTTGGGGATTGCCCCGATGCCCGTCTGGATCGTCGCCTCGTTGGGGATGCGTTCGGCGACATGGGCGGCGATGCGGTCGTCGATCTCACGGCGCGGGGGCGGCGGCACCTCGACGAGCGGACGGTCGACCTCGACCCAGCCGAGCACCTGGCTGACGTGGATCTGGTTGCGCCCGAACGTACGCGGTTGCTGGGCGTTGGCTTCGAGGAAGAAGCGGGCGCGGCCGATGAACGAGGCCGCGTAGTCGGCGTTGACACCGAGACTGAAGTAGTTGTGGCGATCGGGAAGCGACGCCGCGGCGAGGACGAGCGGGTCACGGGTCTGCTCACGGAGGATGTTGCGCATCTCGCTGAAGTTGTTCGGCACGAGGTCGAGCGTCCCGGCGCGGAAGCACGGGCGGGTGACATGAGACAGGAAGTACGAGACGTGCCGCAGCCGGTCGCCGAAGGCTCCGTGCAAGTAGGGCCGGTCGTGGACGGCGTGCATCTGGTGGACACGCACGCCGTCGAGGCGATCAGCATTGGCCTCGATGGCGTCGAGCAGGCTGACGGGCTCGCCGTTCGCCAGCGGCACGATGATGTCGGCGCCGGGCGCGAGGTGCTCGAGCACCGCCTCCGGTTGCGACGCCACCATCATCGACCGCACATTACGAGGCGATCCCGGGCGGCGCGTCTGGCCGCCGACGGCAATCCGCGCGCATGCTGGAGGTGGAGGGCCGCTCCCGCGGTGCGATGACAGAGGGAGGACACCAATGGACGAGCTGACCTGGACGGTCGAGATCGTGTTCAGCGAGGACGAGGACAAGACCCGAGCGGACGCCCGGCTGACCGGCGGCCCGGAGGAGTTGCAGGGCTGGGGCCGATCGCGTCGCAACCCGGAGGATCCCGACGTTCCTGCCGTCGGCGAGGAGGTCGCCGCCGCCCGGGCGCTCAGCGACCTCGCCCATCACCTGCTCGAGCAGGCCGCCCACCGCATCGAGTCATGGGAGGGTCAGCCCGTCCACCTCACCCGGTGAGACTGCTCGACGCGTTCCATGTCAGCGAACACGACCGCCGACGTCGTGTCGGCTGACACAGAAGTGCTTGCCCGTCAGGGTGTCGGGGCCGATCGCTGGGCGACACGGATGTGGTTGCCGAACGGGTCGCGGAAGCCGAAGTCGATGCCGTAGCTCTGCTCCGTCGGCTCCTCGCCGAGTTCGACACCCTTCGCCGCAAGTTCGGCGTGCGCTTTGTGGGCGTCATCGGTGTTGAAGAACAGCGTTCCGCCCGACGCTCCCTTGCTGACCATCTCGCGCACGGCGTTCGTCGTCTCCGGGTCGTACACCGGCGGCTTCGGCGACTCGAGCAGGATCTCCCGCCGGGGATCCCCCGGCACGCGAACGGTGAGCCAGCGCATGAATCCGAGATCGACGTCGTTGGCAACCTCGAGTCCGAGCTTGCCGACGTAG
The DNA here is from genome assembly GCA_963716665.1 of Ilumatobacteraceae bacterium. Taxonomy (GTDB): domain Bacteria; phylum Actinomycetota; class Acidimicrobiia; order Acidimicrobiales; family Ilumatobacteraceae; genus Desertimonas. The sequence goes on along the minus strand of CAVQTY010000012.1, from coordinate 30,090 downwards.
AAGTCGAGGGCTTCGTCCTGGTCGAGGACGAAGATCTGGGAGATGGCCAGTGAGGTGATCATGAGGTCGACGGTACGGGCTGAGCGGCGTCGCGTGCTTCTCCGAAACGACCCACCTGGTCTGGTCGGGCCGCGCCATCGTGGGTGAACGTGCTCGGTCGGGTCCACGCCATGGCGAAGCAGGACGGCACCGGGTGGACCACACCGCGACTGCGGTACACACTCGGCGGCTCCCCGACGATCGCCGTGAACGTGCGGCTGAACGTGCCAAGGCTGGTGAACCCAGTGTCGAAGCAGATGTCCGTCACGCGACGGTCGGTCGTGCGCAGCAGGAACATCGCACGCTCGATGCGGCGTCGCTGGAGGTAACGGTGCGGCGTCTCACCGAACACGGCACGGAACGTCCTGATGAAGTGCGTCTCCGAGACGACGGCGATGCGGGCCAGCCTGCCGATGTCGAGGGGCTCGGCATACGACCGATCCATGGCGTCCCGGGCGCGCAGCATCCGCCTGTTGGTGTCTTCTGTCGCCCGGCTCATCGCCCTACATCCTGTCAACTCTCACGTCGCGGCGACCGAAGGGCGTCGTCCGGTCCACGAGCAACTCGTACCGCCCTCGGCAAGCAAGGCGCCGCGGTGACTCGTCGCAAGCGCCGCGGTGACTCAAAGCCGAAACTCGGCAAGAGCTGTACGACGACGCCAAGCGGCGCAACCCTCCAAGTCGGTCGAAGATTGGGTCGCGGGGAACTCGCCCGCGCCCTCGGACAGGATTGAGGTCGACAGGGCTCGATGCGAGGTGTGTCGCAAGGACTTCGACGAGTCCTTCCAGGTGATCGCCGCCGACGAGGAGCACACGTTCGACAGCTTCGAGTGTGCGGCCCACAAGCTCGCCCCGGTCTGCGAGCACTGTGGTTGCAGGGTGCTCGGCTACGGCGTCGAGGTCGATGGCCGCTTCTATTGCTGAGCGCATTGCGCACATCAGGAGGAAACGTCGACGGTGGAGCCCGTGGATCGCGTCGACACGACAGCGAGATAGCAGACCGGCGCGCCTTCCTCAGCGCCTCAACCGGGAGCCGTCGGCGTTGTCGCCGGGGCGGGAAGAGGACAGCAGTGCTGAAGACCCGCTGTGTTCACGGCGGCTGGATGGGGCGGTGAGTCGGCTTCGGTCGGATCTCGGGGCCGATCCGTTCGACGTCGGCACGGTATGCGGCCGCTCCGGGCCATGGTCGCATTCCTTACCAACGCCTTGGCCGCGGTTCGAGCTCGTCACCGGCTGCATCACCGGGAGTGGATGCTGAGTACGGCTCACGAGCCGTTGACAACGCAAGGAGTGAACCGATCGCTGCAGCACTGGTGGCAATTCATGACGCGCTGCGATCAGAGTGAGCGGGTGGCGGATGCCGACCTCCTCGACAGCAATTATCGGGCGGGTACCAGTGCTGTCCACCCGGCGTTTCCGGACGCGGCGGCCCGGCATTATTCCCGCGATTGGGGGATACCAAGGCCGTGGCGATCGGAGGCGCCAGCGCTCGGGTCGACTCGAACGTGACGAGACGGTGATAAGCCCCGAGCATGTCGGGCGGAACATGAGCGGCTTGAGGGGAGGGCACGATGGCTCAGCGGAGAACCGGCGTCAATCGCCAGACGGTCGACCTGTCGGGCTTCCCCGATCTCGTCGTCATCTATTTGGGGATGCGGGTCCGCAACGTGCGGGGGCTGCGCAAGTTGCTCGAGACTGGACGCCAGATCCGGGCCGGGGTCGCCCAGGATCCCGACGGCCTGCTGCTGCACGAGAACTTCGTGTTCTCCTTCTTGCCTCCCCATTTCGGCATGCGGCAGTACTGGCGCGATCTTGACGCTCTCGAACGATGGACTCGTGAGCTGCCCCATCAGCAGTGGTGGAAGGATTTCCTTCGTGATTCGGCCGGCACGGGGTTCTGGCACGAGACGTACTTCATGCAGGGCGGAATGGAGGCCATCTACGACGACATCGCCAAGCCGATCGGGATGATGTCGTTCGCCCCGCTGCAACGAGCCCGCGGCCCGATGTTCAGCGCCCGGAGCCGGCTCGGGCTTGGCGAGCCCCGGTTGAGCGCCGTGATCCCTGAGGCGGCCCTCCCCGACTGACCCGCCCGACGCCGACGATTTCCAGGAACCGTCGCGAGCTCCCCCAACGAGTGAGCTCGCAGACGATGGTTCGAGCGTCGACCCGCCGATACCAGACGCGTCGGCGCGCCGTCACCGGCCTCGACATCGGCTAGTGCGCCAGCCAGCGCTCGTTCCGTGCGATCCTCGCATCGCAGTGATGGGCTTCAGCCCTCCTCCCCGTCGTAGCCGGTAGGCGGCGCTCGAGTCCGTGCGACTGCTGGCGCATCGTGAACCCGCCATGCCGGAAAGAGGATCTGACTTCGAGGTACCGAACGGCGCAGCACACCGGCCCAGCGGCGCGAGGATTGATCTCGGTCCGTCGAGGAGGCGCTGCTCGTGCTCTACCGGATACTGGCCGACCTGGTCGTGGTCGCCCACCTCTCGTTCATCGCGTTCGTCGCCGTCGGCAGTCTGCTGGTCTGGAAGTGGCCGCGCCTGATGTGGCCGCATGTCGCGGTGGTCGCGTGGGCCGCGGCGATCGTGACAGTCGGCTTCACGTGCCCGCTGACCCCGCTTGAGCAGCTTCTCCGCGAATGTGCCGGCCAGTCGTCCTACGACGGCGGATTCGTCGATCACTACCTCGACGGTGTCGTGTACCCCGGCAGGTTTACGGCGCCTGCCCGGCTGCTGGTGGGGGTGCTGATCGTCGTCGGCTACGCACGGCTCCTGGCCCGAACCCGACGTAGAGAACAGTCCGGCGCCGCCACGTAAAGGGCGGCGTCAGTTCGGAGCGTCGGGGTGACGAATGCCCAGCATCGATACCCGGCGGAAGCGGACGCGGCTCGGCGGAATTGCTGACAGCAATTGTCAGATGCCCGTCGTGCGAGTGTTCTGTGCGCCTCGGGCTCGAAACCAACCGGTCCGAACTAGGTCCGGTGCGTCCTACGAAGGTCGCGGCGCGACTGCGGGGGCCGCGCCACTACCGTCGTTCGGGTCGCAGCTCCGCGTGGTGACTGCGCGCGCCTGAAGGATGCTCGTGCCCTGCTCTATCCGGCCGCCTGACGGTGTTCTCGTGCGCTCGTTTTGGGCGGGGCGGGACATCGCCGGATGTCGCCTGTCGGCGGTTGGTACACGGCACGTATCTGTATCGATTGTCGCCGGTGCTATCTATCGTGAACCTGCTTTGGCGAAGTCGTTGGCCACGACTTTGCGGCCGGCTGCGGCGCGATCGGCGAACCGGTTGACCTCGGCGGGGAGATGTCACAGTTGTGGCGGTGCTCACGCGGCGCGCGACACCGCCCACTGCTCTCTGAGGTTGCGACAGATCTTGGTGGCTGCCTCGACAAAGGGCAGAAGGGCCGGAGGCGGCAGGCGCTGGGAACGCCATGCGATTCCGAGACGGCGGGGCGGGGGCTTGGGCCGTATGGGTATGACCGCCACGTTCGGATCCTTCTCGTCGACCGTGAGCAGCGGCAGCACGGCGTAGGCCAGCCCCGAGCCGATCAGGCCCTGGATGGTCGGGGTGTCGTCGGAACGGAAGACGTAGGTCGGCGGGACCGGAGCCTTGCGGAAGGCGTCGTCGATGATCTGCCGGCAACCGGGGTTGCGGGTGCCGATCATCGGGAGGTGGGCGATGTCGGCGATGGCGACCACCCGCTGGCCGGCCTCAGGAGCTGTCGCCGGCGCCACGAACACCATCGGGTCCTCGAGCAGCGGGCGGACCTCCAGTGACCCGGTGTCGTGCTGGCCGATCTCGACGAAGGTGACGTCGACGACAGCGGTCTCGACGGCACGAATCAGATCGGCGGAGTCCGCGGACTCACGTAGCACGATCTCGATGCCGGGCCACTCCGCACGGAAGGTCCCGAGGAGGCGGGGTAGGACCTTGGTGCCGATGCTCGGCAGCGTTCCGACTCGCAGCTCGCCCTGTTCGCCCGAGGTCAGCGCCCGCAGGTCGGCGGCGGCGGAACTGACTCGGGCGAGGACGGCCCGACCGTGGGTCAGCAGCATCTCCCCGGCCGCAGTGAGCCGCACCGGGCGGCGCCCACCCAGGCGCTCGAACAGCGGCGCGCCGACGATGCGTTCGAGGGTGGCGATCTGTTGGCTGACCGCCGACTGGGTGTAGCCCAGCTGTACGGCAGCACCACTGAAGGTGCCCGTCTCGGCCACCGCCAGCAGAGCCAGGAGGTGCCGTAACTCCAGACTGGGCCAAGCGCCCCGATCGTCATTGCTAGCAACATTCATGATGGATACCCACAATAGCTTCGATTGTGCTAATGGAACCAGGGGTTCATAGTGATCTGCATGGCCGGCATCGGAGAGGGGTAACCCCGATGGACGTAGACACTGCTGGGATCTCGAGTTCTCTTCGTCAAGAGCTCGAGTCTGGTCTGCGGGGCGAGGTGCTCGGCCCCGGTGACCGTGACTACGACACGGCGCGCGCCGTGTTCAACGGCATGATCGATCGGCGCCCGCTCGCCGTTATCCGGGCTGTAGGTGCCTCCGACGTGGTCCGCTCTATCACGTTCGCCCGTCGACATCACCTCCCGCTCACGGTGCGCGGAGGTGGTCACAGCGTCGCTGGGAACGCAGTCGGCGACGGCGCGTTGATGGTCGACCTATCCGGCATGAAAGCCGTGCGCGTCGATCCAGAGTCGAGGACAGTGCGGGCCGCACCCGGGCTCACCCTGGCAGAGTTCGACCGCGCCACCCAGGCGTTCGGGTTAGCGACGACACTCGGAGTCGTGTCGATGACCGGTATCGCCGGGCTCACGCTCGGCGGCGGGCTGGGCTGGCTGAACGGCCGTTATGGACTGGCGTGTGACAACCTGATATCCGCCGACGTGGCGACCGCGGACGGACACCAGCTGAGGGCCAGCGCGCACGAGAACGAGGACCTTTTCTGGGGCATCCGAGGTGGAGGTGGCAACTTTGGGGTCGTCACCTCCTTCGAGTACCGACTACATCCGATCGACCGCGTATTTGCCGGCAGCCTGTCGTACCCGTGGAGCATGGCGCCGCGGGTCCTTCGCTTCTACGACGACTTCGTCAAGACGGCCCCGGACGAACTGTCCACCGCAGCGTCGCTCGGGCTCACCCCGGCCGGGGAGCCGACGGTGTCCATCACCGCTTGCTACTGCGGTCCGATCGACGAAGGCGGAGAGGTGCTGGGCCCGCTGCGGACGTTCCAGACGCCGGCGGACGACACGATCCAGCCGATGCCCTACACACAGCTGCAGAGCGGTCGCGACGAGGGGTTCCCGCCCGATCAACTCCACTACTGGAAGTCCGGCTGGCTGCGCGACGTTTCCGACGGCGCGATCGACACCCTGATGCAATTCGTGCCGCAGATGCCCTCCTCCGCCAGCGGCGTCGGCCTGCAGCAGATGCACGGAGTTGCGAGCCGTGTCACCCAATCGGCAACCGCCTTCGCACATCGAGCCGAGCAGTACGACTTCCTCATCGGGTCGCAGTGGTCCGACGCCGCCGACTCGGATTGCAACGTCAAGTGGACCAAGGCGCTGTTCGAGGCGATGGAGCCCCACCTCGAGGAGTCGGTGTACGTGAACAACCTGGGTGACGAGGGCCCGACGCGAGTCCGAGCGGCCTACGGGGAGAACTACCCGCGCCTGGCCGCCGTGAAGAGAATCTACGACCCGGACAACATTTTCCGTGCCAACCAGAACGTCGAGCCATCGACGGACCCATCCGCTTACGACGAATGACCGTCGGTGGCAGACCAGCGAACTTCGGCTCTGACCCGTACACGATCTGGATTGGCAGCTTCGTCTGCGGCTTTGTTGAGTTCGAGGGATTCCGGGGTGCGGGCTGCCACCGGGCCGGCGTATGAGTAGCGCTCCGATCACGTCGGCGTTGCCGACCGAGTGCACGACTTCGGACGAAGGGACATCCGGTGATTCACCGCAGCAGTGGAAACAACAGGGCCGGGTTGCGCACTCTCGTGGTCGGTGCTGGGATCGCCGGGCTCGGCGCTGCCCGTGCATTCCGCCAACGCGGTCTGGCCGCCGACGTGGTCGAGCGGGAACGCGTCTGGACGCACACCGGGGCGGGGATCTACCTGCCTGGTAACGCGATGAGGGCGTTGCGTGTTCTCGGGTTGGAGTCGGCGGTTGCCGATCGGGGATCGCTGATCACGCACCAACGTCTCTGCGACCACCGGGGCCGCCTGCTGGCCGACATCGACGTCGCCGCCCTGTGGAGCAACGTCGGCCCGTGCCTCGCCCTGCACCGCGATGACCTCCACGAAGTCCTGGCATCCCACGGCGACCCCGTTCCCGCCCGAATGGGCCTACCAGTGCAACGCCTCAGCCAGCACGACGACACCGTGACCGTCGAGTTCGGCAACGCCACCGTGGACAGCTACGACCTGGTCATCGGCGCCGACGGCATCCACTCCACGGTCCGCAAACTCGCCATCGGCGCCGGCGCGATCCGACCAGTGGGACAGCTGGCCTGGCGCTTCGTCACCGAATGCCCGCCGGAGGTGACCACGTGGACGGTGCTGCTCGGACGCAACGTCACCTTCCTGGCCGTACCGATCGGCCGCGACCGAGTCTACTGCTACTGCGACACACCAACCGACCGCACAACAGGGCTGCAGGGCGACGACGTGACGGGAAGGCTCGCCGAACTGCTGACCGGATTCGCCGCCCCGGTGCCGGCGATCCTCGACACGCTCGGACCCGACGGTGCCGTGCACGTCGCCCCGATCGAAGAGGTGACGCTCGACGGATGGTCCCAGGGATCGGTGCTGCTGGTCGGGGACGCGGCGCACGCGACGTCACCGAACATGGCCGAAGGCGCCGCGATGGCTCTCGAAGACGGTTTGGTACTCGCCGAATGCGTCGGCGACGGCGGCGACATCGCCCAGGCAGTGGCAAGATTCCAGGTTCGGCGCCGTCCACGCACCCAATGGGTCCTCGCCCAGACGCACCGCCGGGATCGCACCCGCAACCTGCCATCCGCCCTCCGCAACCTTGTCCTGCGCCGATGGGGACGGAACATCTTCCACGCCAACTATCGACCGCTCCTCGATCTCCCCTGATGCTGCCTCCGCCCGTCGAGCAAAGCAACACCGGCGTGGACGACGCAGTGTGACGTCGACCCCCCAATCACCCCGCTCTCGGCATTCACCGCAAGAATCACGTGATCGAGCCACCCAACACCTCCACACCGATCCGCCGAGGGCTGGGCATCACCGCAGGTCTCGACGCAGGACTCGCTCGTGACCTCGCCGTCCACTGCGGGCATCTCGGGTACCACTCGCTGTGGTCCAACGATGAGTCGGCCGCTCCCGGCCTGGAGACACTCGCGCATTTCGCTGCTGCGGCCACGCAGCTCGAACTCGGCGTGGGCGCCCTTCCCCTCGACCGACATCAACCGGTCCGCATCGCGACAGACATCGACCGCCTCGGGCTCGACCCTGCCAAGCTCTGGATCGGAATCGGGTGTGGTCAGCTGCGCTCGGCGATCGAAATCGTCCATCGGGCCGTCGCCGAACTGCGTGAACTCCTGCCGGAGGAGACTCGCATCGTCGTCGCCGCCATGCGACCGCGACTGTGCCGCCTCGGCGGCGCGATCGCCGACGGCGTCCTGCTCAACTGGATGCTGCCCGCCCACACGGCGCAGGCGCGCCGATGGGTACACAAAGGAGCCGACGAGGCGGGACGCGCCGCCCCGGTCGTCGCCTCGTACGTCCGCATCGCAGTCGGCTCCGGCTCGCGGCAGCGCCTGCGCGACGAGGAGTGCTACTACCGCATCGTCAACGAGGACCACCGCAAGCATTTCGATGCCATGAACGTTCCGCTCGGGAGCGTCGGCGTGGCCGCACCGACGCGATCCGAAGTGCTCGACGGACTGGCGCCATACCACGTCGCCATCGACCTTCCGATCGCACGCGTCCTCGCAGAACACGATGCGACCTCGCTGCGCACCCTCGCGAATGCAGCGGCGCCGTGAGGCGCTCAGATCTCCAATCCCGACAACGGCTCTCCAACCGATGAAATCTCTCGGCCTCCCGGCCTCCGCCTCTTCCGGACGCGCGATCACCGCGGCGTCCGTTCGACAGTCGCGCGGTTTGAGGGCGGCCCGACCAACCGAGCCGGCTGTCGCCACGACGCGCCCAGATTCGGCATCGTTCGGCGTGGTCATCGCATCGACCTTGAGAAGTTCGCTCCTCGCCGATGGCGGCCGCTCCGCCCGCCACCGCGTCGCGCTCTGACGCCATCGTGTAGCGATGCCGTCCACCCGGCGGATGCCGTCGGGCTGGGCGAGCGAGACCAACGCCACGAGTGTCGATCTCTGGGTGACGCGAGGTAACGACGCGGCCGTCACGATGTACGAAGCCGCGGGCTTCCGGGAGACCGACGAGCACCAGCCACTCCCGTCAGATCCTTGCAAGGACGAGCAGCGAATGCGACGTGCCCTCGGACCGCGTAACCGGCGATAGAGCACGCGGCCGTCCGAGATTGCTCCCGTCGATTTCGGACAACCGCCCGGGCATGTCTTGCCATTGAACATCAACACGGTCAGGTGATCTTCTGCAGCGGCGAAGGATGCGTCGATCTCGTCGTCGACCTCGAAGCGACGCCGGTGTGGCGGATCTCAGACGTCCGCTACTGGGGATTTCCGAGCGACAGATGGCACCTCGACTTTGATGCGGATGCGGACCTCGTGCACGAACTGAATCACCTCGCCCGAACCCTGCCGATCGACCTCGCCTAGCCCTCCCCCGGCGGAGGCGTACGTCAATGACGATCTGGCGCGACGGTGGCGACGGCGATGTCGTCGGTCGGTTCGGATATTCGGTGTGCGAGCGCGCCGTGGATCGGTGCAAGTTCAGCGAGTGACCGCGCGCACGGCGCCGAACGCGACGGCGGTCTTGATCCCTTCCCTTCGCGGTCGTTGAACCTCCTCGAAAATCGCTTGCCAGGACCATCATCCTCACGCCAAGACTGGCGATCGGGATCGCTGGGTCCCACGTTGGAGACCAACTGATCGGCGAGTACGGGGACCACATGAGTCGACGCAACGTGATCGTCGCTTCGATCGTGGCCGGCTTGGCTGCCGCATCGGGTGCGCCGGCGCGGGCGGCTGAGCCGGCCGATGTCGGCGTCGATGTGCTCGGCGTCGGCGTGTCGGCTCGGCCTGTCGAGTCGAGCTGCTCCGCATCTGGGAGCACTGTGTCAACGTCGAGCTCGGACGCCGATAGCACGGGCGAGCAGGTCAGCAATATTCTCGAGTTGCACCACGCCGCCAGTGACTTCGTCGGTGCCCGCGTCGCCCTGTGCGATGGCGACGGCCCGGTCATCGAGGTCACCGCTGGTACGACGAGCCTCGATCCGGGCAGTGGGCCGGTCGATCCCGATGTGCCGTGGAACATCGGCAGCGTCACCAAGACTTTCGTCGCGGTCGTAGTGCTGCAGCTCGCCGATGAAGGTCACCTCGACCTTGACGCCGGCATCGATGGGTTCCTGCCCGACTTGCCGGATGCCGAGCGGATCACCCCTCGCCAACTGCTGCAGCACACCAGTGGGCTCGGTGAGTACCTCGATCAACCGGCGGTGCGCAACGACCTGCAGCGGCAGTGGACCCCGGCGGAATTGATTGCTGTCGCCGAGGCGGCCGGGCGGGTGGGCGAACCGGGCGGCCCGTATCGCTACTCGAACACCAATTACGTGGTGCTCGGCGAGATCATCGAGCAGGTGACTGGCAACTCGTGGGACACCGAAGTGGCCACGCGGATCGCCGAGCCGTTGGGGATGACCTACACCAGCAACATCACCGACGAACGGCCCCCCGGCTACGTCATCGTCGACGGATCCTTCGTCGATGCGACATTCATTGCTCACCCGTCGGTGGGAGGTGCTGCCGGCTCGCTGCAGTCGACCGGCCGCGACCTGCTGGTGTTCGCCACCGCCCTCGCCGACGGGACCCTGTTGACGCCCGACTCGCAGGCGGCGATGCAGGCGTTCATACCTGGCGAAGACCTCTCACAGTTCGGCATCCTCCACGGCTACGGGCTCGGACTGGAGCAGTACGCCAACGCCGACATCACCGTCATCGGCCACCTCGGAACCGGCGAAGCACACTCCGCGTTCGTCGGCTACGACCCCGACCACGGCACCGCCGTCGCCGTGATGACCAACACCGCTGTAGGCGGACCACAGGGTCTCATCGCCATCGAAGCACTGACCGCCGCCAGCCAAACCAGCTGAGCCCACCGACCCGCAGGCAGCGATCAGCGGGCGTCGCCGCCGTTGAACGGGAGCCACCAGGGGGAGGCCGCGAGCGATGGCCGACGTCACTCGCTACTGCGTCCACTACATGAGCGAATCGGGTAAGCCGTGGATTGCCGGCGACGTCATCGCAATGGTCCGCAACGAGGATCGCATCATCGTCGGCCACAGCTCGGGCGGGGCCAGACAGCACTGTCAGCGAGGGAATCAGCTCCTTCCCGGGCGCCAGGCAACGTCCGCAACTGCCGCGTGGAGGCCAGATCCCTCGTCCGCTCCGCACAGATATTTGTAGGCGCAACTACATGCCTGATAGGTGCGGGCTCTGGGGACGCCGATGACGTCGTTCGGTCGCGGTCATCGGTGCGTCGTTGGCGGAGCCCGCTTGCTGTGGGCTGCTGCGTGCTTCGAGCTTGACCACCCCGATTGTGTTGGACTCGTTGGCGGGGTGCCGGGGTTGGTGTCTTGGTCCCGGATCGACGACACACCCGCCCATCTGGCGGCCGAGAAGGCACTTCTTCGGCGCCCGGGCACCGCAGGCACGCTGGGCGTCGGGGCCGTCCGCAGTGTTGCTCAGTCGGTTTCGCTCGGGTCGAGGTGGAGTCGTCCGTTGGAGCGTTGGTCGAGTGCTTGTTGGAGGGCGGATCGGGTGGTGAACCCGATCGTGGACGACGCCTCAACGATGACCGATGGGTTCGCGTCGCTGCCAGCCCGAAGCTGGGCGGTGACGCAGCCGCCGGGGAACACGGTGTGCCAGGTGATCGACCCCGAATCGGCGGTGGCGAGCCGCTCGTAACGTCGAGTCCCCGTCTGGTGTGGTGTCGTTGGGGTTGACCCGCTGAGATCACAATCGGCGGTCAGCCGAATGATCAGCGCCGGCTCGCCGAGACGGTCGTGGTCGAGGGTGAACCTTGACCAGCCGTTGCGGACGTTGGCGGCACCGCGGCCCCAACCGTCTGGCAACGCTCGGACGCAGGGGACCAGCGAAGCTGAGGGCACCGATTGGGCCTCCAACCAGAGCGGTTCCAGCTCGTCACAGCCGGGGCTGGCTGTGGCGAGCGGGGTGAGGGTGGCGTCAGTGTTGACGAGCACGGTCCGGAACGCGACGGCGAGGAGGATCGCTGTCGGGATCATCAACGCCAGCAGGGCGAGGCGGCGAGCGCTCCAGCGTTGGATCCTGATTGGTTGGGGCCGGTTGGGCAGCAGGTCGAGGAATTCGGCGTGAAGATCATGACCTTGGTCGCGCAGCATGCGGCGCAGCTGGGAGGGCAGGGCGAGTCCTCGGGCAGCGGCGAACGCTTCGCTGATCTCGGCGACGCTGAACTGGCGCACCGCCCGCTGGTAGACGAGGACGGGATCCGAGCGCAGCGCCAGGCACAGCATCATGTTGGCGAGATCGACGGCCTGTCGCCACGGGCTCGGACGGGCCTGCACGAACGCCACGTCGATCAACAACAGCGTCCCGTCGCGCACGAGCAGGTTGGCTGGCTTGATGTCACGGTGGGCCAGCCCGACGTCCCACAGCTTGCGGACCAGCGCCAACCCGTCATCGACGATTTGCTCGTCGATGTCGGCATCGCCGAGTTCGGTGGCACCGTCGAAGAACTCGGTGACCAGCAGGTACTCCCGCTCGGGAGTGAGCTCGACGAAGCCATAGGGGCGCGGCGTCGGGAGGCCGGCGAGATGCAGCTTGTGCAGCGCGTAGTCCTCCTGCTGCACCAGCCGCCGCACGGTGTGGAAGGGCTTCTCGTCCTCCAACCGGCCGTACAGCAGCTCGCGGCCAAGCTTGTACCAGCGGTCGGCACGCAGATGGCTGCTGGCATACAGCTTGCCGAACAACCACACGCTCGGGCCGTTCGCTGTCTTGATGCGCAGCGGCGTCGACCCGGCCGACCCCGCCATGCCGAACGGTTCGACCTCCTCGACGACCAACCCGAGTTGGTCTCCCAGTGCTCGACGGATCGCCTCGCCGCGTGCGCCACCGATGTCCAAGTGGGCGGCCCGCCCCCGCCGATAGGTCACCGGGAACACCTCGTTCGGGGTGAACAGTCGAAAACCGAGCAACGCGATCGTCACCCCGATGACAACACCCACGACCACATCGGTGGGTGCTTCCACCCCGAGGTGCATGCGCGCAACGGCGACCAGAGCAACTGCCACCGCCGCCATCCATTTGCCGACTTGACGCCAGCGGCCCTCGGGCACCAAGGCGTACAAGATCCCGACGAGGGTGACCGCCAGCGCCGCCATCGGCTCGGACGGCAACGCCCACGCGTACCAATCGGCCCGGAACACCACCCCGAACGGCCGCGGCCGACGCAACATCGGCCCCAACACGTACTGAACGAGGAAACCCTGCAACGCCCAAGCCGCGACGACGACGAGCAGATGCCGCAACCGTCGAAGCACGATCAGTGCCAGCAACAGACCCCACAACAGCGCCGTGATCGCCGGCCACGAACCCGGCACCGCCAGCACCTTCATCGTCGCCGACAGACCGGGACCGTCCAACCCAGCAAGCCACCGCACGACCGCATCGTCGACAACCGTGACCGCCACCGCCGGACCACGCAATTCACCAGTGAAGATCACCAGCGACAACGCCACCGCCAGCACGAACCCGATCAACCAACCGATCCCGGTGGCCTGCAAAGGATGCGGCAACGGCGGTGGCCTCCCCGACGGACGCCGGCGCCGAGACGACCGCCCACTACCGGCGACGCCCACCAGACCCGGCGAAGCAGCCGCCGGCACGGGCTGACTACCGAGGTCCATCACACGCCCAACCGTCGCCGCCACTGTGCACCAACGAAGCCACTGCCACGGTCACGAGCTCCGCACCTTGACGCTCCCGAACAGCGAGAAACCACGCACCCGGATGATCGCCGCGGAGCCGCTCGCGGCGGCCTCGCCCACGAAGACGCTCGTGCTTCCGAACAGCGTCAACCCGCCAACATCGACCTGGACGCCGTCTGGCACCAGTACGTCGATGTTCCCGAACGGGGCGACCGCAGTGATCACCACCTCGCCGGGAGGCATCGTCGCCTGCCGCAGATCGAGATCGATGTCGCCGAACACAGCGAACGGCCGCATCGTCCGACGCGGCGACCACGAGCCGGTCCGCGCGATGTCACCAAACACGCTGACAATCAAGCCGCGACCGCTCGACCGGCGAGGCGGTGGACCAGATCGCTGACCGCGCTCGTCCTCGTCCGACGATCCGACGGTGTCGTCACCGTTCATCCCCGAACCGTTGCGTTCGACCGGGGGCGGGCGTGGTTGGACCCCTCAAGACCCGGCGCGGACGGCACGGCAGTCGCCCGAATCACCCCTCCACCGAATGCCGTTGACCTCAGCTCCGCGACACGGGTCTCGTCGCAGGCGACGGTCACGCCGTCAGAGAGCGACACCCGAACCAGCCGAACAGCGGTCCCCAGCTCCGCAAACGTGGCCAGAGCAGCCCGGCAGTCACCGTCCTCGGCCACGTCATCGGACTCGTGGCACCCGCCATCCTCGTGGCTCGACGTCAAGGCCAGCGAACGATCGCCGAGTGGGCCCCGAACCGTCACGCCCGATCTGTCGCCCCCCAAACCCATCGCCGTCGTCACGAAGTACCGCCACAACGAAACGACTGCTCCGACCGCCATGTCGTCCCCTCCCTTGCCGCGGGGCCCAGGCTCTGATGCCAAGTATCCGCTCCCCACCCGAACCGAGCAAGGGCTTCAACAGCGGTTGCGGCTCGGTTCGGACAACTCGCGCCGCACGGTCGTCCTTCGTGCGGGCTCGTCATGAGCGCTGGTCAGCACACATGCGACAATCGATGGTAGACCGCCAGTGTTCCGCGTAACCTTCAGCCATGCTGCGTCAAGTCGTACGGATCGTCCTCCTCGTGCTGATGACGTGCCTCACGATCGGGCTCGTCGTGGCGCTGGCAAGTAAGGAGACGGGACCCATCGAGAAGATCGTTCTGGCCGTCCTCGTCATTGGTGTGATCGCAGCATCGGCACCCGTCCGTCGGATCGGGTCAGTCCACGGTCACCGCTGACCGGCGGTTCCACTCGCCCCCTCGGCCACCGCACGTCGACGTGACCATCTCGCGGTCGTTCGCGCCGTCGCAGGTGCTCGAGGATCGCCCAACCGCAAATCAATGCCTGATTGAGTTCGGAGCGCTTCGCGCGGTGGCAGCCGGCGTCGTTCGGTCGTCCTGTTCGGTGCGACGTCGTGACGCTCGACACCACGCCGCGTTGTCACTATCGTCGTCGTCGCGATCGCGTCTCGGGTGATGCGATTGGAGTGACCGCCGTCTCGAACCTCGATGATGTCCGGGCGTCGCGGCCGGGAAGGCCCAGGCGTGACAAGGCGGCCGAGAAGGACAGGTGATGACGTGAGGGTCGTCGAACTGTGGCGGTATCCGGTCAAGTCGCTTCAAGGTGAGCGTCTCGATGAGGTTGCGTTGACCGCGGCTGGTGTCGAGGGAGATCGACGATTCGCGCTCTTCGACGTCGAGTCCGGTCTCGGGCTGACCGGGAGGCGGGTTCCCGAGCTGCTGTTCGCGTCGGCCGCTGTGGCCGACGACGGTGGTGTGGACATTGTGTTGCCTGACGGTTCGGTGACTCGAGACGACGGCACCCTGTCGGCCTGGCTCGGACGCGCCGTGCGGTTGCACTCGGCCGACGAGGAAGTCGCCCGCCGCTACGAAAACCCGGCCGACTTCGAGCACGAGGCAGCCTCTACGTGGGCGCCGTTCGACGGGGCGGCCGGCGCCTTCCACGACTCAGCGGGCGCCAGGGTCTCGTTGGTCTCCACCACCACGATCGGGAGCTGGGATCGACGCCGGTTCCGCGCCAACGTGTACGTCGACGGGGAAGCTGAGGATGCGCTGGTCGGATCGACGGTGGCGCTCGGTGACGCGGTGCTCGATGTCGACATGCGCATCGAGCGATGCGTGATGACAACCCGTCCCCAAGCTGGCGGCGTCGAGCGGGACCTCGACGTGCTGCGAACGATCAACCGCGAGCGTAAGGGCTGCCTGGCAGTGGGGGCACTCGTGGCACAGACCGGCGTCGTTCGCGTCGGAGACACCGTCACCGCGACGTGACGCCGCGATCGCGGCGACCAGGTCCTTCGCTGCCGCGGGGACCTGCGTCACCCCGACCACGATGGCACCCCAACCCCAACCGTGTGCGACCGATCGAGATCGTCGTGCAACCCGACGACCCGCATCGAAGTCGAGCCGCAATCCCGGAATACGGCGCAATCATGCAGTGATCTGGCGCGGTGGTGACGGTCCCGTGGCGGGATTCGGTGGTCGCGTTCTGGGCGTCGGCGTGTAGCGTTCGCTCGTGAGCTTCGCTGTCGGTGCCGATGCGTACGACCGGTTCATGGGTAGGTACTCCGTGCCGCTCGCCGTGTTGTTCGCTGATCTGGCGATGGTTGAGGTCGGACAGCGGGTGCTCGATGTCGGTTGCGGTCCGGGGGCGTTGACTTCCGAGTTGGTGACGAGGCTGGGGGCTGGTGCCGTTGTGGCGGTCGATCCGTCTGAGACCTTCGTGATCGCGGTGCAGGAACGTCACCGGGCGATTGAGGTGCGACATGGTGTGGCCGAGCAGCTTCCATTCGAGGATGGGGCGTTCGATGCCGCGTTGGCACAGCTCGTGGTGCATTTCATGGCGGACCCTGTCGCCGGTCTGCGCGAGATGCGCCGGGTGACACGTCGCAGTGGGGTCGTGGCCGCGTGCGTGTGGGATCACGCCGGCGGCACGGGACCACTCGGCTTGTTCTGGGAGGCGGCGCGGCGGCTCGACGCCGAGGTCGACGACGAGTCGCTGTTAGCTGGTGCCCGCGAGGGTCATCTCGGGGAGCTGTTCCGCGAAGCCGGGTTGCGTGAGGTCGACGAAGGTGCGTTGACGGTCCGTGTCGAACATCCGAGCTTCGAGGAGTGGTGGGGGCCGTTCACGCTCGGAGTCGGTCCAGCCGGGGGCTATGTGGTCGGTCTCGACGTCGATCGGCGAGCCCAGCTCCGGGAACAATGCCGCAAGGTGCTGCCGGCGGCACCGTTCGTACTGTCCGCCCGAGCATGGACGGTGCGTGGCGTCGTCTGACGACTCCCGCCGTCCTGAACGAATCGCTTCCACCGCCCGCAGCCAACTACGAGTCACGTACGCGACGATGATCATTGCGAACGCAACTACATGCCAGTGAGTATTGGGGTGGCCGCGCGCTGACTGGGGTCCACTCTGGGATCGCAGTCAATCCGTGGCTGCGCTCCTCATTGTGGACGTGATCATTTGTGCACGCTGATCTGGGTGAGACGGTCGTCGCGTGCAAAGGCCGCCCGTGCGTCAGGCGTTCGAGTGCTGGGCTTGGTCGTCGGTGGGTTGGGCGAGGAGGTCTGCGCTGAGGGCGAGGGCGGCGGCAACGGCCGCGGCCCGCTCGATGACGGCGGTGAAGTAGTGGCCGGCGATGACGCTGCCGGCGAACACCGGTGGATCGCCGAGGGATCGGAGGAGCGCGCCGACTTCGTCGGGAATGGTGATCGGTTCGACGTCTGGCAGCGGGTCGGTTGTTCGCCAGATGTCGGCGGGAGTGGGCCGTTTCGGGCGGGCTGTGCGGCGTTGCTCGGGGCGCTTGCGGCGGGGCTGGTTCATCGGTCCTCGTCGGTGAGCAGTTCGTCGGGTCGTAGCCCGAGCGCGAGGCGTAGTTGGTCCGTGTTGAGATCGGCGATCGAGCTGGACCGGGGTAGGACGAGCTGGGCGATGTGGCGTTTGCCGGCCACGACTTCCTCGACGCGTTCGTCGACGGTGCCGGGGCAGACGAGCCGGTGCGAGATGACCGTTCGCTGCTGCCCGATGCGCCAGGCGCGGTCGCGGGCTTGGTCCTCGACCGCGGGGTTCCACCAGCGGTCGTACAACACGACGTGGTTGGCGGCCGTCAGGTTGAGGCCGGTTCCTCCTGCTTTCAACGACAGCACGAGTGCGCCCGGGCCTTGGCCCTGCTGGAACTCGGTGACGAGGCGGTCCCGGGTGCCTCGGGCGAGGCTGCCGTCGTAGGAGGCGATCGGGGTGGCGGTGACGACGCTGAGGTGTGCGGCGAGGCGACGCCCCCAGGCCGCGAAGTGGGTGAACACGAGGATCCGCTCGTCGGCGGCGAAGACCGACTCGATGATCTCCTCGAGGCGGGCCAGCTTCCCGGATCGGCCGGCGAGTGGATGCTCGTCGTCGCGGTAGGCGGCGGGGTGGTTGCAGATCTGCTTGAGCGCGGTGATCGCGGCGAGGATCGCTCCGTTCTTCCGCTCGCCGGGGGTGCCCGGGTCGGCGACATCGGTGACGAGCTCGTCGAGCACGGCTTGGTAAAGCCCGATCTGCTCGGCGGTCATCGTGCAGTGGTCGAGTTCGTCGATCTTGTCAGGGAGCTCCGCTGCGACCTCCGGCTCGCTCTTCGCGCGGCGGAACAGCAGGATCCCGTTCAACGCATGCAGGGCGGTTTCGCCGTCGCCCGACAGCTGGGCGATGAACGCCTGCCGGGAGCCGACGAGGCCCGGGTTGGTGAAATCCAAGATGGCCCACAGGTCGCCGAGCCCGTTCTCGATCGGTGTTCCGGTGAGCGCGAGGCGAGTTCGAGCGGGGATCCGTCGCAGCTGTAGGGCGGTTTCGCTCGTCGGGTTCTTGATCGCCTGAGCCTCGTCGAGCACGATCGTTCCCCAGCTGACCGCAACCAGCGCGTCGATGTCCCGGACCGCCGTGGCGTAGGTGGTGATCACGACGTCGGCCTCGGCGATCTCGGCTTCGAGTTGCGCTGCTGCCGACCGCGAGGCGCCGTGGTGGACGACGACGCGCAACGCGGGAGCGAAGCGGGCGGCTTCGGCGGCCCAGTTACCGACGACCGCAGCCGGGGCGACCACGAGCGCGGTGCCCGATGCGTTCGTGCGGGCTAGGTGGGCGAGCACCGTCGGGGTCTTTCCGAGGCCCATGTCGAGGGCCAGGCATCCACCGAGCTCGGCGGCGTCGAGGAACCCGATCCAGGCGAGAGCCTCGGCCTGGTAGGTGCGCAGCTCACCGGCGAACCCGTCGGGTCGGGTCACCGGCGATGCCGACGTCGCGCCGGCTCGGCCGACGATGTCAGTAGCCCAGCTGTGGCCACGTACGTCGACGCCACCTCGGAGCCCTGGCCCGTCCAGGCCGATGCTGTGGCGCAGGATGTCCGCTCCGCTGAGCTGATTGGTTTGTTCGCGCTCGGCGAGCGCGGCTGCCGCTTGTTCGAGGTCGACCCGGTCGATCTCGACCCAGCCGCGGCTGGACTGCACGAGCGGGCGGGCCTGCCGGGCGAGCTGCGCCAGCTCGGCCGCGGTGAGCTCGACGTCGTCGAAGAGCACCGACCAGGCGACGTTGCTGAGCTGGTGCGCTCCCACCACCGAGCCGGCCGGCGCCTCGGCGAACAGTCGAAGCGACGGGGTCGCCTTGCGTCGCGACAGCACCGGTGCCCGCACGTCGAAGCCGACAGCGACGAGGGCGGGACCCGCGGCTGTCATGAACTCCCACGCTTCGTCCTGGCTCAGCGCGACCTGGCCGCGCCGCTGCACTCCCGAGCGGTTGAGTAAGGGCAACAACCGTCCGAGTCGCGCCCACTCGGCGGAGACCGGTCGGTTACCGCGGTCGGTCCGCAGCGCAGCGTCGATCGGAACCGCTCGACCCGTAGCGGATGGTGCGTGGACCGACAGCAGCCAGACCCCACCGAGACCAGGAGCGTCGAGCCGCACGACGAGTCTGGGACGCGACGGGGAAGTGACGGTCCGCGTCCACTTCTCGAGTGCCCTGGCCACGTCTCCTACGAGCGCGGCCGGGGCTCGGAACGGTGAGCCGTCCATGCGGGCGATCAACGCGTCGCTCACGTCCCTCACGGACGTCACGGTCGGTGGAGGGGCCGGGAGCTCCATCCGCTCGACACTCTCTCTGGCAATGGCCTCGACCACGGCGGTGATCACCGCAGACGTGATCGCCGGGCCCGTGCCGCCGTCGATCGCTGCCACCGTCCCCGGCATCGCCGCCGTGAGCGCGGCGATCACCGGGCCGTCCGCGAGCGCCGGTCGCCACCGGACCTCGGCATTCACCAGTCGGCCCTGAGGGCGGCGTTGGGGCACACGCACAGCCGGGACGATCGATCCGGACGCCGCCAGGCGAACCGCTTCGAGCGCGACGTGGCCGAGCCACAGCACACCCGCGCCGACGCCGGCCCGGCCGTGGCCACCGCCCACCGCGACGAGCCACCCCAGTGCATCCTTCACCGGGATGGCGAGCGCGTCGGCTCGCATACCGCCGGGGAGCCGAACGCCGGGATGGAGCAGCCAACCCAACGGTGGTCCCCCGATCGCTTCCAGCCGGTTCGACAGATCGTCGTGCGAGTCCGGGATCGCGCCACGACCAGATGCCCACACCACGACCTGACCCGACGCCCACGACGCCTGGAGCTCCACCTCGCCCGGCTCGACCTCGTCGCTGTGGATCGGCTCGGTCGTTTGCCGCTCGGGCATCGCGGGCGTGATCGGACGACCCAGCCGAGCGACCGTCCCACGAAGGCCGGCGAGCGTCTCAGCAAGATCGGCGACAACCAGGTCGCGCTCGTCACCAACGAGCGACCGCGCCGAGGCGAGGTGATCCTCGACGTCGATGATCAAGCGCTCGAGCAACCCCAGCGACGCCCGCTCATCAGCGTGGAAGCGCGACAAGTCGTCGGCCGAACCACGACCGTCGACGATCGACCAGATCGCCTCTTCGAGTTCTGGTGAATCGATCATCGCAATCAGTCGAAGTCACCCAGCGCACGCCGGCCGCTCGCGCCTGATCTCCCCGCAATCAGGCCGAAGCGAAATCACCCGCAGTACGAGGCCACCATCTCTCCAAGTCTACGGGCGATCACTAGCCCAGGCCTGTTCAGTAGGGGTCGTGCGTCCGGGCCCGGACGAGTCGGGAGTTTCGCCGTCACGACGTCAGCGAGGGCTGAAGCCCGCATCCACCTACCGTGCGCCGTGGCAACGCGATCGCCTCCAGCACGGCCCGGATCCATCGATCGCGAGTAGGCGGGGAGGGGACTACTTCTCGGTGTCGACCCGGATGAACGGTGCCGACCGGGTTGGGTGGTTGGCCGCGCCGTCGACGAGCGCGACACCGTCGAAGATCACCTGTCCGGTCGCAGTCGCGGCCCGCTCCTTGCGCTTGCTTCCCGGCCCGTTGACGGTCGTCTGCAACGGTCCGCTGCCAGTTCGGGCCATGGTCGCATTCCTTACCAACGACTTGGCCGCGGTTCGAGCTCGTCACCGACTGCATCACCGGGAGTGGATGCTGAGTACGGCTCACGAGCCGTTGACAACGCAAGGAGTGAACCGATCGCTGCAGCACTGGTGGCAATTCATGACGCGCTGCGATCAGAGTGAGCGGGTGGCGGATGCCGACCTCCTCGACAGCATTATCGGGCGACTGAGCGAAGAGCAGTACGACCAGCTCGGCCAAAGCCTGAACCCACGCGGCCTGAACTCTCCCAGTGACCGGCCGGTGCCGGGCTTGATCTCCCACGTTGCCGGCACCATGCCCGACGGCACGTTCTGCGTGGTGGACGTCTGGGAGTCCGAAGACGCGGTCGAGCAGTTCGGCCAGAAGCTGATGCCAAATTCGCTGAGGTCGGTGTGAAGGATCCACCTCCGCCTACGGTCTTCCCCGCGTACAAGCATGTGACCTGACGCTTCTCGTCGGCTCAGTGGCCGCGGTCGTCGCGCGGAAACAAGCCTGTCGTTCACCGAGCGGCCGGCGACGAGGCGCGCTCGGCGGTGCCGTCCATCTGGCGGTTGTGGACACCGGGCTCGAGCGTGATTCCCGTCGTTTCCGGACATTGCGATGCGCACGTTCTGTACTCCGCCGCTGTCGTCGCGCCGGCCCTGAGCGGGCACTCGGTCGCGTTGAGGGCGAGTGCCGATGGTCGAACGGGTTCGCGCCAGAACCCGTCGTTCTGTCGCGGATGGGAGTGACCGCCACGCGTAGTCATCCCGCGCGATGAGTGAGCACGTAGGGCGTCGTGGATGCCCGACGGCGATCAGCCGGAACAAGCCAGCCTTCATGTGGAGCAAGCCACAATGATGCTCGGTGTGAGGATCGGTGTTTGCTCCGACGTGCACGGTCGCCATGACCGGCTCCTGGCTGTGCTCGGCGCCATGGCGGCAGCCGGGGTCGACGAACGCTGGTGTCTCGGTGATCTGGTCGGGGGCGAGCCGGTCACGGCTGAGCTAGTAGGTGCGGCTCGTCAACTCGACCTACTGATCGCCGGAAATCACGACGCCTGGGCGCTCGGACCAGACCGGGTCGTCGTCCGCGGACGCGACGTGTTCAGGTTGTCGAGCCGCGCAAAGGCCAGCCGTCACGGCATCGACTGCTGGCACGGCTCGCCGCGCCACCCCCTGCTCGGGTTCCTCACCGAGGCGTCTGCCGCAAAAGTCCTGCCCGACCGCCCCGTGGGCTCGCTCGGGCTCGTCGGCCATACGCATGAACCGGCGCTCTTCGCCTACGACGACGCCGCTACGCGCGCGGTG
This sequence comes from Ilumatobacteraceae bacterium, assembly GCA_963716665.1. Lineage (GTDB taxonomy): Bacteria > Actinomycetota > Acidimicrobiia > Acidimicrobiales > Ilumatobacteraceae > Desertimonas. The sequence goes on along the minus strand of CAVQTY010000012.1, from coordinate 8,177 downwards.
CGGCCCGTTCCGGGCGAGTCTTACGACTGGCCCGCGACCGGCGCCTGCATGGCCAACCCGGGGGCGGTCTGCGGCAACCCGCGCGACGCCGCGAGCTGGTGGCTCATCGTCGACATTGACGCCCGTGTGCTGCGGTGGCACCGCAACGAGTTCGAGTCCGGAGAAGCTGCCGCTGCCGGCGTGTGAACCACGTCGTCCCATCGTCGGGTGACCCGGGTACGACCGGCATACGCCACCGGGATCAACCGAGTTTCCAGGGGGACAACGACACCTCGGAGCGCACATTCTGTTCCCCAACCCGCTGCACCAGTTCCGTCGATCGGGTCGCCACGCAGCGGCCGGCCAACGTGCCAGGGACAATCACTTCAAGCCGTAGCTCGAGTGGGCCGGTATCGCAGGGCGACCGCCCCCGATCGGAACTCATGGCGATCCACGAGCTCGAGCTGGATCCGCTCGCTGCAGACCGGCGAGCAGCGTCGGCCCATGGCCCGCCAGAACCGGCTGCACGAGGAACTCGTACTCGTCGATCAGTCCCAGATCCGCCAACGCCAGGGGGAGGGCCACGCCACCTACCAACAGGCCCTCGCCTGGCTCCTGCTTGAGCCGCTGAACCGCTTGCCCCAGGTCGCCCCGCACCAGTTCGGCATTCCAATCGACCCCGCTCAGCGTGCTCGACACGACGTACTTCTTCGCCCGGTCGATGGTCTCGGCGAACGGGATCTCCCACTCATCCATCCAGTCAGGCCACGTGCCCGTCGCCGGCTGCCGCCACGCCGACTCCATCATCTCGTAGGTCACCCGGCCGAACAGCAGGGCATCGGCTCGTCCCAACTGTGCGGTCCAATAGCGCATCGACTCCTCGTCGGGGACCATCCCCGCCTCGTGATGGCAGCAGCCGTCGAGAGTGACGTTGATCGAGTATCGAAGTGGTCTCATCGCGATGTCCCCCTTGATGCGGCCGCGCCCGCCGGACCGTACTTGGACGGCCGCCTCGACCACTTCTCAGCGGTGGCGGGTCACTCTGTGCTGTGTGAGCAAGTGCACCAGGGCCGACTGTTAGCGCCACCGAATCGGCGTTCGGCATCCTGTGCGAGCGCGACCGCACGACTCCGCGGGTCGGTGCCCGTCGCGCCATTCCTGCCGTTACTTTGCAGCCATGGGGAGACGCGTCGCCAACCGAACGACGCCTGGCGAGATTCGGTCGCGCCGGACTCCCGGGTTTCCGGACGGTTGAGGTGATCGCCCCGCCGTGTAGCGAAATGCAGTGAGATCGGAGAACGAGACCGTGAAGCGGCCGTCCTCCACTCACGGTCTCGACCTCGGTGAGCTCCTCCAAAATCGGAAGTCCGCCTCGAACCGGACGACCGGCTCTAGGTCGTCGGATTCGGGGCGCCCGGAAACCGAGGTACGACGGTCAACGTCTACGTGAGCCGAGCGCATGAGGGTGGTCGCTCCTCGACGAGGTCGACGAGCATCAACGGCGACTATGACGCTCGCCCCCCGACGGCCACTGGGACTGGTTCGGTCACGTCGCAGCCCGGCCAGGGCAACGAGCCGAGGCTGATCAGAAACTCGTTGATGTCGATGCCTTCGACGGGCTTGGGGGCCTCCTCCATCTCCAACGCCGTCTGCCACGCCGACCACAAGACGATGGCGGAGACTCCATCTCCGTGTTGCACGACGTCCAGCTGGCGAGCCAGGCTTTCGGGCGAGACGGCTTGCCGCTTGTTCGCGGATCCGCCGTTGAAGACCCAGAAGCTGACGATCGGGACGAGCGGAATCTGCGTACCGTTCCTGCGGGTCAGGGCCAGGGATCCCTCGATCCCCTGCCGGGTCGAGTCTGCGATCCACATGCGGAGGATCTCGGGCTCGGCGTCGTCGGAACCGAAACGCTGGTACAGCACCGGACAGATGAAGTCGAGCTCGTCGTACATCCCTTGCCGGCCGGCCTCGAGGTACCCGGCCATCCGCCGCTCGAACTCGTCGGTGGCGCGGCCTCTGCCGTCGGGGACGATCACCTGGTACATGCCGAGCCGGAGACCTTCACGGCCGGTCCGGCGCAACACCTGCCGGGCCACCCGGATGCGCAGTCGATAGGCGGCGATCAGGTCCCGTTGCTCCGCTCCCGCGAAATCGCCGAGGTGCCGGGGGGCGAAGCATTGCGGCTCCATGTCGAGAATCACCAAGTCGTGGTCCTGTGGGAGGCCGTGCTCGTCGAGGAAACTGCTGAGCTTTGCGCGTATCGCCTTGGCCTTCGCACCTAGGAATTCCTCCTTCGTGATCTCCTTGTCGCTCGTTGTCGCCCGTCCCGAAAGGGTCACGGCACGGTTCGACACCCCGAGGTTGGCCAGCGCGCCGGCAAGGTCGTCGCCGGCGTAGCGATTCTGCATTGAGAAGCGAATGTCACAAGTCGCGGTGGTGTTCATGTCTTGCTACTCCTAATTCGTCAGTTGCTTACGTCTTTCGCCGTTGCCGGCGAGGAATGGACGACACTCAGACGTCCCCGCCGGCTGCGCCGGTTCCCCGATCACGCCGAGAGCGTCGCGTCCCGACTGCAGATCGTCGACGCTCGGCACTGCCGCCGATAGCGCGCGTCCGAGACCGCGGATGAGCAACTGCCTGCCACGCGTCCTCGAAGCGCCGTTACTCCCGACTCGGAGGTTCGTGACGCGAGGTCCGAACAGCGCGTCCGATAAGGAGCTGGACGGACTTTGCGGGCATCATCGAAGTGCCGTTCCTGGCGCACTCGGACCGCCGCGACGGGATTTCCGAACTTTCGTGCCTGTTCGCACCGAGTTCCTTACGCCCACGCCCTCGTTGAAGCGCCGATCCTCCGGCTCGCCCTCGGCCGCACGGCGCGGATGGGCCACCTTCCAGCCGAGTTCCGTCAGAGCGTGCGCGTGCTGTAGGAGGCGTGGTGGGTTAGGAGCACGTCGACACTGGGAACTCGGATGCACGATGAACGATGATCCCGGAGTCCCGTCGGACCACACGACTTTGACGGCGGTTCTCGACGATTACGCGTCTGCCGGCTACACCGGTCAGTTCGAGGTCGTTTCCGAATCGGCGATCACCTGTCTGACGTGTCAGGAAGACAGCAGTCCATCCGAGGTCGCCATGGCCGGGTTACGTCGCCTCGAGGGCGCATCTGATCCGGCCGACATGATGTCTATTGTCGCTGTGTCATGCCCGCGTTGCGGAACGCTCGGCACGTTGGTGCTCGGATACGGTCCGATGGCCTCAGCTGAAGAGGCCGCCGTCGGCAGGCAGTTGCGGGATCAGCGCGGCGACGGCAACGTTCCGCCGTCGTCGGGTCCCGGCGAGTGAGCGACGTTTCGCGCTACTCGGTCTTCGCGCCGTGCGCTGACGGTCAGCTCAAGTCGACGGCGATGAGGCCGTGTGCAACTGCGTCTCACGTCTATCGGCTGGATGCCGCGGGTACGAGCCGAGATGATGCCCGGAGGTGACCAATGATGTTCAGGCTGAGGAGAATCACGTGCGTGGCCGCGGGAGCCGCAGGGATGTACTTCCTCGACCCCACGCTGGGAAAACGTCGTCGTGCCGTCGCACGGGACAAGGCCCGCTCGAGGATGGCGCAGCAGCAGCGCCATCGGAAACGTCAGGCCGCCTATGACGAGGGCCGACGTCGCGGTGAGCTGTTCGAGCGCAGCGGAGCCGGTGAGTTCCACCAACGCGACAACCGGTCGTTGGCAACGCATCTCCACGCCGTCCTCCAGCGCGCCGACGTGCCGACCGGTGACGTCACGGTCGAAGTCGTTGACGACGTGGTCCGTCTCCGCGGCCAGGTCGGCAGCGACGACGAGCGGTCACGGGTTCTCGCCGCCGTTGGTGCCGAGGCCGGAGCCCGTCACGTGGAGTCGATGCTGCATCTCCCCGACGAACCGGCACCGAACAAGCTGGCCTCCCGACGCGCCTGAAGACGGGCGCCCACGCGGAACGGCGCAGGGGCCGCTGGCGCTACCGCGAATCCCACCTCGATCCAGCGACAATCCGTGCATGTCGGTCGTGATGTTCACCTGCGTCTTCTTCGGGCGGTGGTACGGGTCGGTACAGGTGTCGCCACTGCGCCGGCAAGGATCAGCGCCGAGGCGATTGCACCGAGGAGGACGACGCCATCGGCGAGGTCGTTTCGGTTGCCTTCGGACCACTGAGCGAACGCCACGGCGGCGACGGCGAACCCAAGCACGATGACGGCGATGCGGGCAATGTTCGGCACGAGGAATGACGTCAGGCCGCCCCAGGCCAATGCTGCGCGAGGTACGTCTGCTTCTCGTCATCGTCGAGGACCTTGGTGAGGTCGGCGACTCGCACGAAGAGTTGGATCTGCTCGACGTAGTCGCCGTTCTTGTCGGAAATGACGGTGGCATCGACTGGGAACCCTCTGGGATCGACCTGTCTGGCCAGCGTCGTCACCCCGGTGGATGGCACCCCGGCGAGGTTGCGGCGGTCCACCTTGAGCGTATGAAGCCTCGCCGGGAGGACGGCGGATCCCCCCGGCCGCGCCGCTCGACGGGGCGGGACTGCCGTGAGCAGCGTTCTCGATAGCGCGCCGCATATGAGGACGGCCGCACGCCAGATCTGCCCGGCAATGAGCATCATCCAACCTCCAACAGCGGCAAATCGCTAGGGCGAACGATCACCACCCTCGCTGTTGAAGGCATCGAAACCATAACTTCGGTGGTGGCTGCACGTCCAGTCGGTCGCCGGGCTCTATCGACCGATCGGCGCCCCGGATCAGGCACTGGAGTGGCGAGACCGCTGGACACCCAGTCGTGGTGGACGTAGATTTGCGGTGCCTTCAACAGCGTGGGTGTCGATCGTTCATGCCGTCACGGCGATACACACGCTGCGGGAGCCGAAATGGCTTTCGATCGCGAGTCAAGCCTGTCGATCACCGTCAAGTGTGATGGCGTTGGTGTTCTGATCGTGCCCCACGGAGACCTCGACCAGGAGACCGTCCCGACGTTCGAGTACTGCCTCGACGACGCTCTGGAGACGTGACGCACGCCGATTCGAGTCGACCTCAGCCAGATCTGCTTCCTCGACGTCGCCGCGCATCGGGCGATCATGCGGTTCGTCAATCACTGCGAGCGCCACAGTCTGGTCACCGAGTGGGTTAATCCGAGCGGCTCGGTTGAGTTGATGTTTCGAATCCTCGGCTCGCCTGGCGGACAACTCTTCTATCGGCCAAGCGAGTCGGATCTCCCCTCGGTGTCACTGCTTGGCCGTGACAGACTTCACGGCCAGGCTGCTGCGCCATCGTGAAGTCGTGCCGTCTTCCCTGCCCGACTGAACAGCACCGGAGCTGAAATGTCAGAGAAGCCGTAGGCGAGTGGGTGGCTCTCGCCGCGGTCGACGAACACGTCGTTGAGAGCGTGCACGACGACGTTGTGCTCGGAGACGCTGAGGTCGCGTTGACCGCGGAGGTAGTCGGTGAGTTGACCTGCGTCGAGGTTGCCGCCAAGGGAGAAGTAGTCGACCCACAGGTCCAGGTACGACAGCCCGAGATGTTGGCGGGCTACCTCAAGCGGATCGTGAGGCATCGTCACCTCCCCCTGTTGTGTTCACGATGTCGGCGGCGATGTCGCGCAACTTGCGGTTCGACGCTTGTGAACGCTCCCGGAGCACGCCGAAGGCGGCGTCAGCATCGATTCGAAGTCTTGACATCAAGATTCCCTTGGCTTGTTCGATCACCGCCCGTGACTCCATCGCTTTGGCCAGGTTTTCCGATAATTCGAACGCGGCCCAATAGGACTGAGCGTTCGACACGACGATCGACGCCTGCGCTGCAAACGTCTCACACATCTCGTTCATCAGCGCGGCTGAATCCGCCGATGACATCGCTGTAGACGTTGAACCCGGCGACGGTGTTGTGACCTGCTACGGAAAGCGGCACCGACAGCGAACTGAGGATGCCGTTGGCCCGAGCGCTGGCGGAGAACCCAGGCCAGCGTTCGTCAGCGTCGGTGTCCTCGATGCGCACAATGCGGTTCTCGTGCGCGGCGGTCAGGCACGGACCTGCCCGAGCGGCGTATTGGGCATCGTCGAGAGCCAGCGCCGTTTTGTTCGTCGAGCCGACGGTGATCGGCCGTCCCTGCTCGATCAGCGTGACGCTCGCCGAGTTGCAGTTGGTCAGCAGGCGACAACCCGTCACAGCGACACGGCACATCGCCGCCTGCAAGTTGGCATCGTCAATGATCACCGTCCGCCACAGCGCGTCGCCATCGGATGAACTCGACTGGACGTCGTCGCCCGACATGGCTTGCCTCCCAAGCAGGTGGAGAAGCCAGTCAGACGAGCCTGTGGGTTCCAAGGAAAGGTGGCGGACCTCAACGCAAAGCCTAACGTTCTCGACCCGCCATCCCCGACCAGGCGCAGAACTGCCTGATGGAGAGTGGGTGGGGTGTTGAGCGTCGGCTTAGCGTCCTTAACCCTGGCCGCTTGACTCTCGAACTGCCTGCCGTTCGAGTGAGTTGGATTGCGAACGAAACGTCGGCCGGTCGGGCTCGCGCTCGCTGTCGCTCGTGGCTCGAAAGAGGCGTTCACCATGTCATCAGGAGTGCCCGCCGTGGCTTCCAACCACGAGACGAAGAAGCGCGTCTGGCGAACAACTCCAACTCGACCACAGCGACCGCTGACCGACGGGCGCAGGACGGCCACACAGGGGCGACTCTTCAATCCAGCGCGGCCGGCCCTGAACCCTGACACCGGCACTTCGGACAAGCCAACCCGGGCCCACCACGAACCCTACGGCTCGGCCCGCGACGATGCCACGGGCCCAACCCCGCCGCGCCCGCAGCACTGATCACATGACCGTCTTGACACAAATAGTCTTCGGGCCGGCGTGGCCAGGGCCTATGCCGATCGGCAGCTCGCATGCGCAGTGAGGGTTGCCGGCAGGTGGTCGCGGGTGCAGCAGACTGGTGCTCGATGGTTACGGAACCCGACCGCCGGCGCCGGTGGGAGCGGCAGCTGGCCAAGGCTCCCAGCCGCACGGCACGGTTCACCAAGTCGGAACTGGTCCGCGACGAGCGCTCGTCCGAGTCGCCGGTCTGAGCCCGAGGGTCGACATGCGAACCACGCTCCACCGCCAACGCCCCTGGATCATCGTCGGCGTCATCGTGGTGGGGGCGGTTGCGCTCCTCATTACCGCCGCCTTGATGGCACCCGAGCGGTCCAGCGACATCTGGGTGAACCTCGCCGGCAGCGCCGCTCAGATCGTTGTCGTCGCCTTGGCCGGAGGCGTCGTCGGGGCCGTCCTGCGAGATCGGGATGTACGGCGGGAAGACGCCCGTCGCAAGCGGGAGTCGCTGCTCGCATTCGCCAACCAGGTCGAACTTGCGTTCAATGAGATCAAGGCCGCGCGCCGCATCCTCAGAACCTTCGGGTTCGATGCCCCGGCTGGCCGCGTTCTGACCCGCGAACAGGCAATCGGGTTTCGGGCCCAGATGGCTCAGCTCACGGACACCCAGCTCTCGGTCGAGATGTACGGCCGGGTCGTCGAGGCGCGACGGTCGCTGTTCGACCCCAACACTGAGTCGTTGCAGCAGGAGCTGGCACGCGTGTCCGAATACCTGCGGCAGGTGCTCCTGGAGTGGGAGACCGACTCCACGGTCGTGGGCCCGCGCGCCGACGCGTCCGCGCTCGTCGGCTGGAGGCGCTTCGGCGAGTTCGTCGGCTACGACGACGAATCGAGCCAGGCCTTCACCACGGGCGTCGCAGAGCCGCTCACTCGCATCGAGGTGCTGCTGATGGCCAGCGTGTCGCCCCCGGATGCTGGCGAATCGGCCTGAGGCCATTGCCGACGAAGCCGGTGCCGTCGGAGTTCCGGACGCGAAGATCGTCGAGGGGTCGTCGCTCCGGCGTCGCCTGAGCCGATCCCGGTCGTGCTGCTACCGGGTTTCGAGTACCGAGGCGCGAGTGGCGCACCCGGACAAATACGCGGTCCGGTGGCTGGGTTGAGCGGAGAAGGTCCGCCCAGCAAGGCGAGCGTCACAGCAGGGCGGCCCGGTGCACCTCATCAAGATCAGCGCACTCATCGGCCAGCCGACCAACCACCATCGACCAACCACCGCCGACCGGCGGGGCTCGCACGCGGGGGCGATGTCTGTCCATGCTGGAGCTGTCTAGAAAGTGCCATCTACCAGGCACTTCGA
>CAVQTY010000011.1:0-112374 GCA_963716665.1 Ilumatobacteraceae bacterium | reverse complement strand
GGACCACTACCTCCATCGGGAGGCGCTGAGCCGGCTCCTCGAGGAGGACCAGCAGTTCCTGCGCCGCACCGCGGTGGTCGACCAGCTGTGCGCACCGCTGTGCGACGCGGTCGTCGACGACGTCGGCGCCCAGGAGCGGTTACGACGCCTCGAGGCGGCCAATCTCTTCCTGTTCCCACTCGACCGACGGCGACAGTGGTACCGCTACCACGGCCTGTTCCGCGAGTTCCTGATGGGCGAGCTGCTCCGAGTCGAACCCGACGCCGTCGCCATGCTTCATCTGCGCGCCGCCGACTGGTACGAAGACAACGGGTCGCCGGCGATGGCCGTCGAGCATCTGCTGCTCACGACCGAGCGTGACCGAGGCGTGCAGCTGGTGAGCCAACTCTTCCTTCCGACACTGCTTGCCGGACAACTGTCGACCGTGCAACGTTGGCTGTCGACGCTGGGCGACTCGGCGATCGAGACGTGCCCGCCACTGGCCGTCCTCGCCACCTGGATGGCCATCTACAGCGGGCACACCGCCGTGGCCCAACGATGGGCCGCGTTCGTCGACGATGCGTCGAGCGATCTTGCGCCCCCTGACGGGTCGGCCTCGTTCGATTCGTCGCGGGCGATGCTGCGCGCCGTGATGTGTCCCGATGGCCCCGAGCGGATGCTGGCCGATGCGGCCATCGCCGTCGCCCAGGAGCCGCCGTGGAGCGCGTGGCGCGACACCGCGCTGAACATGTGCGCCGAAGCCAACTTGCTCAACGGCGATGCCGATCGTGCCGCCGCGTTGTTCGCCGAGGGGTCTGCAGCCTCGGCAGCGCTGTCGAGCACGGACCCGCGGGTCTTCGGCGAGTCGGAACAGGCACTTCTGGCGATCTCGGGCGGCCAATGGGCCGACGCCGCCGAACACGTCAAGGTCGCGCTAGCGATCATCGAACAGCATCAACTTCATGACTATCCGGCCTCCGCACTCGCGTTCGCGGCCGCGAGCCGAGTCGCGATCAACGAGGGAAGGCGGGACTCAGCAGCCCGTCACCTCGCGGCGGCGATGCGAGTTCGTCCGCTGTTGACCTACCTGTTGCCATTCGCCGCCGTGCGCGCTCGATTGCACCTCGCCAAGGCCTACGCGGCGATCGCCGATCAGACGGCCGCGCATCACCTGCTGGGTGAGATTGACGAGGTCCTGCAGCATCGTCCAGCGCTCGGCTCCCTCATCGACGAAGTCGAAGCGTTCCGCCGGAGCCACGACGCGAGCACGTCGGCGGGGCCCACCGGTGCGACACCGCTCACACCGGCCGAACTACGCCTCCTCCCGTACCTGCAGACTCACCTCACCGCCGGCGACATCGCCCAGCGGCTGTTCGTGTCGATCAACACCGTCAACTCCCAACTCGGCTCGATCTACAGGAAGCTCGGTGTGGCGTCGCGCCGGGAAGCCGTAACCGCCGCGACGACGGTCGGGCTACTCGGCGGATAGCACGATCACTCGAAGGCGTCGGGCGCGAACGCCTCGTTCGTGTCGTACCCCAGCGCTATCGCCAACTCGGGCGCCGCCTTGACGACACGCGGCAGGCCGACGATCGGGATGACGGCAGTCAACACGTCGACGACCTCGGCGGCCGTCACTCCTGAGCCCACCGCGGCATCGGCCAATTCCCCGTACGACGGCACTGCGCCACCGACGGCGATCAACGCGGCGAGCTGGACCAACGCCAACGTCCTCGGCTCCAGTGATACGGACCCGAGCTCTCCCGTCACCTGTCCATCCAGCAGGCTGGGATCGTTGAGAGCGAGACGGCGCAGCTTCTCGGTGTAATTCACGACTACTCACCCTTTCGCACGGCTCTCGAGCGGCAACCCGCGGGCGCAGCCGTGTGCGAGCCGCTCGCCCCATCCGGGACGTCTACACCGTGTTCCACGATTGAAGGCCCATCCGGCCGCGGCCCGCATCACAAGGAACTGATGAATCCACCATCCAGCCCACCGTCTCTCGGAATCGATTCGCTCGATCACGCCGACACTTCTCGCGGACGGGTCGCGAATCATGATGATGTGGTGATGCGGGCCGGCCCGACGTCGGGTTGGCTGGATTGGAGCAGCTCGATGGCAATCGAGTCGCACGTACTCGGAAGGCCTCGGTTATGAGCGAACTGGCTGCGGACCCACTCAACGATCGTCCGATCGTGAGCGCGCCGACAGCGGCCACGACGACCGTCACGTTGCGGTAGCGGAGTGAGTCGCACCGACATCGACCTGGGAGATGGTGGCAGATGAACGAAGCCGCACTCGTCGCGTTGGCTGTGGTGATCTTCGGGTGGGCGATCCTGTCGGACTGGTTCGCCCGCCACGATCTGACCGGCCCGCTGGTCTTCATGGTCGCCGGGTTGGTCCTGGCAAACTCCGATTGGGGGATCGGCAGCGTCGACATCGAGGGTCACACGGTCCATGCGCTTGCGGAGGTAACGCTGGCCCTGTTGCTGTTCGGCGACGCCTCCGGGGTGCCACCCGCGGCAGCACGGCGCGACGTGCCCCTGACCGCCCGACTGCTCGCGATTGGACTCCCACTGTCGATCCTCGCTGGAACCGCGGCGGCGGTAGTCCTGTTCCCGAGCCTGCCGCTTGCCCTGGCCGGTGTGATCGCCGCCAGCCTGGCCCCGACCGACGCCGCGCTGAGCGCGCCGGTGATCGCCGACGAGCGCCTCCCGGTCCGCGTCCGGCGGATCCTGAACGTCGAGAGCGGCCTCAACGATGGCATCGCCACGCCTGTCGTGACCTTCTGCATCGCCTCAGCCGCGGCTGCGATCGGCGTCGTCGGCGACGAACACGAAGACGGGTTCGGGGCCCTTGGTCAGCTCCTGATCGGCGTCGGTGTCGGCGCCGCGGTCGCCTTCATCGGTGGGCGGCTGATCGTGGTTGCCCGTCAGCGTGGCTGGATGCAGCACGGCTCCCGGCGGCTGGCAACGTTGGCAGTGGCGCTGCTGGCGTTCCTCGTCGCGTCGGAGGCGGGTGGGAACCCGTTCGTCTCGGCGTTCGTCGGCGGAATCGTGTTCGGCGCCACGGCGACCACCGATGCGGTCGAGTCCGTCGAGCTCACCGAACTGGCCGGCAGCCTGCTGTCACTCGTGCTGTGGTTCATCTTCGGCGCCGGGTTCGTGATCCCGGCCTTCGAGGATCTCGATGCGCGCATCGTCCTGTATGCCGTGGCCAGCCTGACGGTCGTCCGCATGGTTCCGGTGGCACTCGCCCTCCTCGGAGCCGGACAAGGTCGGCCGACGATGGCGTTCATCGGCTGGTTCGGCCCGCGCGGGCTGGCCTCCGTGGTCTTCGCCCTGCTGGCCGTGGAGGAGTTGGGCGGCACCGACCCCCGGGTCTTCGTCGCCGTCAACACGATCACCGTCACGATCGTGTTCAGCATCATCGCTCATGGCATCACGGCCCGCCCGCTGGCGACCCGCTACGTCGCCGCGCTCGAGCGAACGCACCACCGGTCGTCGTCACGGCGGTAGACGCAATACGGCCCGCTCGCGAGCGAGGGCAGCAGAGCGCAACTTGCAGCGCGCATGCGAGGGCTGCCGCGTCGCTCACGGTCTGCTCGCCGGCCACCGCCCGAACAGCAGGCCCGAAGGTGATATCACTGGCGAGCAACTGCAACGTCATGGGCGCCCTCCTTGGCCGCGCGGCGTCGTCCGGCGAACGCCTGATCCAGAACCTTCCATCGTGCCCGATGCGGAGCGTCATCCTGAACGGATGAACCACCACGCCTAACCTGGCAATCGTGCCAACGAACGCGGATGAGGTCCGATTCAGTGGCGAGACGGGGATCGCCCTGACCGCCGGCGGGCTGACGGCCACGTTCCTTCCTGGCGTCGGCATGACCGGCGTGTCCATGCGCTTCGGCGGCCGCGAGTACCTCGCCCTTCCAGGCGGGGTCGCCCAGCTGCGGGCGGGCGGTACATCCGGGCTCCCGTTGCTCGCCCCGTGGGCGAACAGACTGGCGTCGCGGCGCTACCGCGCAGCTGGGGTCACGGTCGATCTCGACGGGATGCCACTGGGCACTGATGACAACGGCCTGCCCATCCACGGGCTGCTCGTCGGTGCGCCCGGTTGGAGCGTCGACCGCGTCGACGTCCGTGGCAAGTCCGCCCGCCTTCGCGCGTCGATCCACGTCGATGCGCCGGCGTTCCCGTTCCCCCATCGGATCGAGGTCGGGGTGACGGCACGCGATGGCGAGCTCGACGTCGAGACCACCATTGTCCCCACGGCAAAACGGCGGGTACCTGTCGCGTTCGGGTGGCATCCGTACCTCCGGTTGCCCGATGTTCCGCGGAGCCAGTGGATGCTCAACGTGCCGGCGCGGCGGCACGCGACGCTCGACCCGCTCGGTATTCCGACAGGCGACGACGCAGCCGAGCCGGCGGAGCGCGCCCCGCTCGGACGACGGACCTTCGATGATCTCTATGTGCTCGGTCGGCAACGCCGACTCTCCTTTGAAAGCGAGGACGGAACAGCCATCGAGCTGCGGTGCGACGCCGCCTATCCCTACGCCCAGGTCTGGGTGCCCCGTGGCAAGACCTACGGAGCGCTCGAGCCGATGGCCGCTCCGACCAACGCGCTAGGAGCCGGTTCGGCGCCGCTCGTCAAGCCTGGCGACGCGTACACGGCGCGGTTCACACTGGCGCTCAGGTGAGCTCGTCTCGCAACTCGTTGGCGATGATCCGTCCAGCCGCCTCGATCAGCGCAAGGTGGGAGAACGCCTGCGGGAAGTTGCCGAGGTGATAGCCAGTCTCGACGTCGAACTCCTCGGCGTACAGACCGAGGGGAGAAGCGATGCGCAGCAGTTTCTCCATCAGGTCGCGGGCCCGCGCCAGCTCTCCGACAATCGCCAGAGCTGATACAAGCCAGAACGAGCAGATCAGGAACGTACCTTCCTTACCCGACAGCCCGTCATCGGTCTCGTCGGTGCGATAACGCAGCACGAAGCCGTTCTCGGTGAGCTCGTCGGCGATCGCGATCACGCTGTTGTGGGCCCGCTCGTCGTCGCCGGGGAGGAAACCGAAGATCGGCGCCAGCAACGTGGAGGCGTCCAAGGCATCCGTCTCGTAGTGCTGACGCAGCACACCACGGTCGCTGACTCCGAGCTTCTCGATGTCAGCACGGATCTCGTCGGCGATCCCACCCCACTTCTCGTTCAGGTCACCGGCCCCCCGGAGATGGGCGAGCTTGGCGGCGCGATCGAGCGCGACCCAGCACATCAGCTTCGACGACACGTAGTGCTGGGGCTTGCCGCGAGCCTCCCAGATTCCTTGATCGGGCTCGCGCCAGACGCCCGACGCGCATTCGGCCTGAGCCTGGATGAGTGGCCAGAGACGGCGAGGCATACGTTGGCTGCGGCGCGTATGCAGCAGGAACGAGTCGAGGGCGGCGCCAAACACGTCGTTCTGGCGCTGATCGAAGGCGCCGTTACCGACCCGCACAGGGCTGGCCCCGGCGTAGCCGCTCAAGTGCGGCAACGTCGACTCCGTCAGATCTCGCCGGCCGTCGATCCCGTACATGATCTGCAGGGCGCCATCCTCGTTGACTTCGAGGTCGGCGACGTACTGCATGAACTCGTCTGCCTCCCAGTCGAGGTTGAGCCAGTGCAGGGCCCGCAGCGTGAATGTGGAATCGCGTAGCCACGTGTACCGGTAGTCCCAGTTCCGTTCGCCTCCGGGTGTCTCCGGCAACGAGGTCGTAAGGGCGGCAACCGTCGCTCCTGTGGGCATGTAGGTGAGGCCCTTGATCGCCAAGGCTGAACGTTGGATCGGATGGCGCCAGCGATGGTCGGGGATACGCGCCCGGTCGAGCCAGTTCCGCCAGAACGCAACCGTCGTCTCGACGCGCCGGGCCGCGTCATCGACGTCGTCCGGCGACGCCAGTCCTTCGGCCCACGAGAGCGAACAGAAGACTCGGTCACCCAGGCGGAGCATGCGGCGGGCGCGGACCCGCCCGGCTTCGACACCAAGGGCCATGTCGGTGTGGAGGCGGATTGTGTGTGACGGCCCGGTTGCATCGGCCGTGTGTGTGGTCCCGTCGAGCAGGGCCCAGCTGGCTGGAATGTCGCCGTACTCGAACACGGGCTCACAGACGAGCTCGATGTCCACTTCGCCGTCGATGCACTCCGCCGTACGGACGAGGACGTGCTCGGCGTCGTCGTCGGCGGGGGGTCGAGTGTGCGGCGTGACAGCATCGGGACCACTGGTCGGGGCGATGGTCAAGGCGTCGCGGACGACCACCCAGCCCGATGGCGTCTTCCAGGTGGTCATGAGGACGTTGGACCCGGCTTCGTACACCCGTTGCGTCGGCACGTTGATGCCGTACGGACCGAATCGGAACGTGCCCGCCTCCCGGTCGAGCAGGCTGCCGAACACGCTCGGTGAGTCGAACCGCGGCACGCACAGCCAGTCGATGCCACCATCCGGTGCCACCAGCGCTCCGGTGTGACAGTCGGACAGGAACCCGTAGTCGGCAATCGGTGTGAACGGCGACGGCATCGCTGCGCTCTGACCCTGCTTGGTGCTCATTGAGACTCCCTCATCGGACCTGCACCATGATTGTCCTCGCGGATCGGTCCGTCCGCATCACCCGAACCGGATGATGACGCATCCGCGGCTGAACGTGATGATGAGTACCAGCCAGTCGCGGCCACTGCCGCGGCTACGACCCGTTGGTGGGAGACTGTCGCGATGATTGAACGTCTGAGCCCGATGGAGGCGATCATGTGGCGCGTCGGCCAGGACGCCACCCTGAGGATGACCGTCGGCGCGCTCCTCCTTCTCGATCGGCCGCCAACCACAAAAGCACTGGAAGAACGACTGGCCCTGGTGGCGGACCGGGTACCACGATTACGCAAGCGCCCCGACGATCCGACGGCGATGCGGACCCGTCCGGCGTGGGTCGACGATCCGGATCCTGTACCTGCCAACCATTTCCGATCGCTCTCGGTCGCTGAACCGGGGTCGCTCCGGCAGGCGCTCGATCTCATCGCATTGCTCGAGTCGATCCCGTTCGACCCCGAGCGATCGCCGTGGGACGTGACGCTCATCGAGGGGCTCGAGAACGGTCGGGCCGTCCTTTATCTGCGCGCTCACCATGCGCTGACCGATGGCCTCGGAGGCGTCCGGCTTCTCGGGCAGCTCCTCGATGACCACGAGTGGCCGAGCGACGTCCCGACAACCACCGACGAGGAGGTGTGGCCGATCGAAAGAAGACCGTCGGCGGACGGCGACAGGAAGCCGGGAACGATGACGATCACCATCGATGCCCCTCGAGTGGTACGTCGGATCCTGGAGCGTGTGAACGCGGCGCGTGACGTGGATCTCGTCGACTCAGCGGTGCGCGGGGTCCAACGTGCCCTCGATGTGGCCAACTCGGTGTCCCGCCAGATGATGGTCACCGGAGGCCCGCTGTCGTCGCGGCCGGCCACGCGTTCATTGCTCAGCCACTTCGAGGTGTTTTCCGTCGACGGGGCCCGAGCCACGTCACTGGCGCTCGGAGGTAGCCGGAACGATCTGCTGGTGGCGGCGGCCGCCAATGGACTAGGGCGATACCACGACAAGCTCGGACAGGCGACGACCGAACTCCGCCTGGCCACGCCGACAAGCCGGCGCGGCGAGCATGAGTCCGGCGGCAACTGGTTCGCACCAGCACGTCTCGAGGTTCCGACGTCGGTCGCCCGGCCGGGGCCACAGTTCGGCGTGGTGGTGGAGCGGCTGGCGCAAGCCCGCCGAGAGCCCGCCCTGCAGGTCGCGTCGACGTTGGCGGCGACGCTCGGGCGCCTGCCGACGCGGCTGCTCCTCCCGGCGCTGCACGCGCAAGCCGACTCCGTCGACTTCGCCGCCACTGCGCTCCCCGGCGTCCGCGGGACACGCAACATCTGCGGGTCGCTCATCGAAGCGAGCTATCCGCTCGGCCCCCGGCTGGGTTGCCCAATGAACATCACGGCGTTCGGCAACGACGACCGCCTCGATGTGGGCATCGCTCTTGACTCGGTCGCCATTGCCGAGCCCGAACTGCTGATCGAGTTCCTGCACGAGGCGTTCGACGGCTACGTCGCCACGGCTGCCAGTCCCACTCCAAAGAGATCGGGCTGACCGGAACGTGTCCCGGGGCCAGCGCGGACGTCGTCGACGCGAACGCCATGGACTGCTGGACTCGCTGATCGGCGGAGCGACAGAGATCGTCCAGTCCGTCGCCAACGAGGTCGCCCCCGGAGTCGTCGGCGCCCTCGATGTCGACGAGGTCGTCCAGCGGGTCGACGTCCAGGCCATCGTCGACAAGGTCGACATCGAAGGGGTCGTCGACAAGGTCGATGTGCAGGCGATCGTCGACAAGGTCGACATCCAAGCCGTCATGGAGCAGGTCGACCTCCAAGTGCTGCTCGCCCGCCTCGACCTCAACGAGTTGCTCGACAAGCTCGACATCGATCTCGTCCTGGAGCGGATGGACATCAACCGTGTCCTGGCCCGGTCGACTCGACGCCGTCCTGGCTACGGCCGACCTCGACGAGCTGGTCGCGTGCGACGTCGTCGACGCGAACGCCATGGATTGCTGGACTCGCTGATCGGCGGAGCGACAGAGATCGTCCAGTCCGTCGCCAACGAGGTCGCCCCCGGAGTCGTCGGCGCCCTCGATGTCGACGAGGTCGTCCAGCGGGTCGACGTCCAGGCCATCGTCGACAAGGTCGACATCGAAGGGGTCGTCGACAAGGTCGATGTGCAGGCGATCGTCGACAAGGTCGACATTCAAGCCGTCATGGAGCAGGTCGACCTCCAAGTGCTGCTCGCCCGCCTCGACCTCAACGAGTTGCTCGACAAGCTCGACATCGATCTCGTCCTGGAGCGGATGGACATCAACCGTGTCCTGGCCCGGGTCGACATCGACGCCGTCCTGGCCACGGCCGACCTCGACGAGCTGGTCGCGCGGATCGACCTCCAGGCCGTTGTCGACCGACTCGATCTGGATCAGATCATGGCCAAGGTCGACCTCAATGCAGTCCTCCAACGGGTCGACATCGACGCCCTGGTGGAGCAGACGGAGCTCGGCACGCTCATGGCGCGTTCGGGGTCGGCGGTGATGGGCCAGGTGGTCGACGTCGTCCGCAGCCAGGGGGTCGGTCTCGACTCGTTCGTGCATCGCTGGGTCTTCCGAATCCTGCGCCGACACGTTTCGGCTCAGCCGGGTGGGCCACCGCTGCTGCTCCAGCCAACGGAGGCTGAAGCGTGACGGCCGTGGGCGTCAACGAGGCACGGATCGATGTCGGCCGGAGCACGGGACTGGAGGGGCACTACGCGGGGATCGTGACCCGCTTCGCCGCCTTTGTCGTCGATGTCCTGACGATCGCCATCCTCTTCTCCCTTGGTGGGCAAGTCGTCGAGTACGTGCTGACGGTGTTGCTTCGCGATCCGGTTCGGCTCTCGGAGGCGCCTGTCGTGTCGAAGGTGGCGCTGGTCGTGTGGGTCTTCTTCTACTTCGCCTATCCGCTGGCGGCCTCCGGTCGTACGTTCGGCATGGCGGCCCTCGGGGTGCGGGCGGTGCGGGCTGACGGCGGCGACCTCGGCGCGTGGCATGCGGTACTCCGCGTCCTCGCTTTGCCGCTGAGCTTCCTGCTCCTCGGGTTCGGGTTCCTGCTGATCGTGCTCCGTCGGGACCGACGCGCCCTCCACGACCTCATCGCCGGAAGTGCTGTCGTCTACTCGTGGGATGCGCGGGCGGCGCGGCTGCGGTTCCTGGCCAGGCGCTGACGACCTACCGCGCCGGCTCCGCCGCCGCGTCGCTCACGGGTTGGCGGTGTCGGTGGCGACCGGCGCGTCGGGAAACAGGTTCGGTTGGACGATTTCGCGGACCGACTCCGGCAGGCTGAGGTCGCCGCCCGTGTGGGCGGTGCTGAACTCTCGCTCGGCGCGACCGCGGCCGATCATCGAGCGGAGCCAACGCATCATCGTCGTGAATCGATCGCCGAACCCGGTGAGGAAGGCGAGGTGTACGAAGAACCACACCACCCAACCGGGGAACCCGCTGAGACGTACCTTGCGCACGCTGGCGATGGCGCGGAACCGGCCGATCGTGGCGACGCTGCCCATGTCGCGGTACTTGAAGGGGACGCCGGACTTGCCGTTGTGCCGGCGCCGGATCGTGTTCGCTGCGTGCAACCCGCCCTGCATGGCGACCTCGGCAACCCCGGGCAGCTTGCCGAGGGCGGCCATGTCACCGATGGCGAAGACCTCGGGGTGCCCGGGAACGGTGAGGTCGGGCAGCACCTCGATCCGGCCGGCGCGATCGACGGCCGCCCCGCTGGCTTCAGCCAGTTTGGCGGCCAATGGGGACGCCTGGACGCCGGCAGCCCAGATCGCCGTGTGGGTGTCGATCCGGGACTTGCTGCCGTCGGCGCTCGCCACGTCGACGCCGAAGGCGTCGACACCCACAACCCTGGCGCCCATCCGCAACTCCACGCCGATGCCCTCCAGCTCCTTGGTTGCCTTGTCGGACAGCCGGTCGCCGAACGTCGCGAGCGGCTCTTTGCCGCCGTCGAGCAGGAGCACTCGCACCGAGGCCGGATCGAACGTGCGGAACTCGCCCTTGAGGCAGCGGACCGCCAGCTCGCGGACCTGCCCGGCCAGCTGGGGGAGACTGTGTTGCAATGTCGCCTGGACCGACGAGCGACCGATCGAGTGGCCGGTTCGGCAGCGCCGAGTCACGGTGGCCACCGGCGGCCGTCGTGCTCGTGTTCGTGGTGCTCAACACAGCGTTGCGAGTGTGGTTGCCGAGCGAGAACGTGATCGCTCTGCCGTGGCTTGTCCCCGGGCTCGAACTCTTTCTGCTTGGCGCCTCGTCGCCAGCGATCCGCTGGCATCAACGGGGCGCCGCAGACCGACTCGGCTGGCTACCTGCTCGCCTCCGGAGCGTTGGTGCTGGTCGGCAACAATCTGGCCTTCGCACTCCTCTATTGGGAGTTCGACTCGGGAGGACCCTCGGCTCGGCTGGAACGCAGGATCCGGTATCCGGACTTCGCGTTCCCGCAACAGATCAACCCGGATCTCGCACCGCCCAACTGGCAAGCCAACTTGATGAGCGGTCCGCGGGTGAGGTGGCCGTCGCGTCCGGCGTGGGATCTCGACCGGCGGCGCTTTGTTATCGCGCCCAGTCGGGGCGGGTGCGGCGCAGCGGGCTGAAGAAGAGGGCGTCTTTCTGCATGCGGCCGCCGTCGGGGTGCCGGTAGGGGTGGCGTGGGCGGGGTGGTGGCCCGGTCGGTTTGGCCGGCCGGGTGGCCGGGTCGATGATGTTGCCGTTGCGGTCGGTGAAGGTGAGCCCGTCGGCGAGGTCGGCGTTACCGGTGATGCCGAGTTCGCCGAGGTGGTGTTGGCGGTGGCAGGCGGGGCAGAGGGCGACGAGGTTCCACGTCTCGGTCGGTCCGTCGTCGCTGGTCCAGTGGATGATGTGGTGGATCTGTAGCCAGCGTTTGTGTGGGCACCACGGCACCCGGCATTTGGTGTCGCGGTGTTCGACGATGCGGCGTGTGCGGTCGGGGACGATTCGTTGGGCGCGTCCGACGTTGACGGGGTGGCCGCCGATGCGGGTGATCGGGGTGATCGTGGCGTCGCAGCCGAGCAGGTCGCGGATGGCGTCAGGGACGTGGGCGCCGTCGCTCCACGTCGTCGTTGGTTGTCCGTCGTTGTCGAAGTCGATGAACAGGTTGATGCGGAACCGTTCACGGCGGGCCGGGGCGGCACTGTCGAGGCCACGGTTGGCGAGCTCGACGGCGGCGTCGGCCCAGGTGACGTCGCCGTTGCCGTCGTGGAACAGTTCGTCGCGCATCGCCGCCAACGCGGCTTCGAACACGGCGCCACGATCGAGGTCGAGACGCAGCTTGCACTCCCATTTGCCGTGACGGTCGGGGCCCATCGTCACGGACTCGTTGGCCTCCGCGGGCTTGGGTTGGGGCGGGTTGGCGGCACGCAAGGCGTTGCGCAGCTGGGGGAGTGTCAACACGGTGGCCAGCTCGGCGAATTCGGCGTCGTCGCCGGGTTCGCATTCGACGGCGAGGGCGGCCTGGTCGAGCGACAAGCGTCCCGTCGTCGAAGCGTTCGGTGACCGTCGGGTGGGTGTCGCGGGCGGCGGCGAGGGCGACGAGTTCACGGACGTTGCCGCCGGCCAGACCGGTCTGCCATTGCACCCACTGGCTCAACGAGCGGATCCCCTGGCCGTGCCACGCCCCGGTCGCCTCGACCTCACCGACGAGGTGGACGAGTTCGGCGAACAACACGTTGAGCTGTCCGCACACCTCGGCGATGCGTGGTTCCAACCGCCGTGCCGCGGCGGCAGTGGCGGCGCTGGCGCCGATCGGCGCACCATTCGAGGCCTCAACCCTGCCCTCCTCCAACACCGCTGCACTCATACCTAACATCGTACAGACGTTCGCAGCAAATTGCCAGACAAATGTTCGATTTCTTGCCAACTCGAGGCGCGGGTCGACTCGACTGAGAAGCCGTCCCGAGAGCTCGCGCGTCCAGGCCGCGTGGCATGCTGAGGCGCACCAGCACGGAGGTACTGCGATGACGACACGCCCGCGGACTCGATTGATCGGCGTTGCCGTCGTTTGCCTGGCCGCCTGCGGGCTGCTCGCGGCGTGCGGCGATGACGACGACGATACGGCGGCGGTCTCGACTGGTGCGGTCGCCGAGTCGCCCGACACAACCGCGGCAGCTGCGGGTGCTGCGGACACAACCGAGGCGACGGATGATGCGGCAGCCACGACTGCTGGTGTCACGGGTACGGAGTCGATGACGACGGAGGCAACCGACGCTGCTGACGTCACGACCGCGGCGACGACCGACAGCGCACCGGAGTCGACGGCCTCGACGAGCGAGGTGTGCGCGGCCCGCGACGAGCTTGCGGACTCGGTCGCCGCCCTCGGCGACGTCAGCATCAGCGACGTCACGTCCGGCGGCGTCAGCGCGATCAGCGATGCCATCGGCGACGTCAGGGAGGACCTCTCTGCCGTCGGCTCTGCGGCCGGCGCCGAGTTGCGTAGTCAGGTCAGTGACGTCGAGGATGCAATCGACGAGTTGGAGACCGCCGTTGGGGCGGTCAGCGACGGCGGCGGCGTGCGGCCTGCCATCGCGGCGCTCGGCAACGTCGTGTCCACTGCGGGGACGTTGCTCACGACGCTGGGGACACGGTGCCCGACGTCGACATCGACACCAGCGTCGGCCGCCGACTCCACGTCAGATTCCGTGGCGACGACGGCGGGCTGATCAGCGCCGGCGCGAGCCGGCGGCGACGATCGCTGCGAACTCCTCGTCGGTCAACGGCAGCACCGACAGCCGGTTGCCTTTGGCTAGCAGCCGTGACCCGGCGAGCTCTGGCATCGCGCGCAGCTCGTCGAGGGGCACGAAGTTGAGCTTGCGCACCGGTGCGACGGTGACGATGTCCCAGCGCGGATCGTCAGGCCTGGACGCCGGGTCGTAGTACTTCGCCAGCGGGTCGAACTGCGTTGGATCCGGCTCGGCCTCCTTGACGATCCTGCAGATCCCGGCGGCGCCGGGTGGGTTCGTCGAGGAGTGGTAGAAGATCGCCTCGTCGCCCTTGCGCATCGCCCGTAGGTGGTTGCGCGACTGGTAGTTGCGGATCCCGTCCCACGGCTCGCGGCGGGCGGCGACGAGGTCGTCGTAGCCGAACACATCGGGCTCGGACTTGAGCAACCAGTGGGCCATCGGCGCCCATTCGTAGCACGGTGGTGGAACCTCGCGGGACCCACGACCTCAACCTGGCCTGCCGCTACGCCGACCATGTCGTCGCCATGTGCGCTGGGGCGATCGTCGCCGAGGGTGACCCAACCGCTGTCGTCGACGCCGCCCTCGTCGCCAGGGTCTTCGGGCTGCAGAGTCGCGTGACCCCCGACCCGTTGACCGGTACGCCGATGGTCGTCCCCGTGCCGACCCGGACCCGGGGCAACGGCCCGGCGGCCGTGGTCGGTGGATCGTATTGATGCGTGAGGATCAGACACGGTGACGCCACGACGTATCGTCGCCGTCGATGCCCGCGTCACGAACGGTCGCCACGACGACGAACGTCGTCGTGGCCGACGACAGCTATCTCGTTCGTGAGGCCGTCACCCGCCTGCTCGACGCAGCGGACGACCTGTCCGTTGCCGGGGTCGCCGGGTCCTACGACGAGCTCATCGCCCTCGTCGACGAGGTCACCCCTGACGTCGTCGTCACCGACATCCGGATGCCGCCGACGGGAACCGATGAAGGCATCCGCGCGGCGACGCGGTTCCGCGAGAGCCACCCGATGATCGGAGTGGTCGTGCTCAGCGAGTTCGCCGCCCCGTCCTACGCTTTGGCGCTGCTCGAGGGTGGCTCGGACCGCCGGGCCTATCTGCTCAAGGACCGCGTCGCCGATGCCGACGATCTCGTCGACGCCGTGCGCGCCGTGGCGGTCGGTGGCTCGGTGATCGACTCCAAGGTTGTCGAGCAGCTCGTCGCCGCCAGATCGCGCAGTCCCAGCTCCCCGATCGAGCGGCTCACGCCACGCGAGCGTGAGATCCTCGGCGAGATGGCTCAGGGCAAGAGCAACGCGGCGATCGCCGCCACGCTGATCCTCAGCGAGCGTGCCGTCGAGAAGCACATCAACTCGATCTTCTCCAAGCTCCAGCTCAGCGAGGAGCGCGACATCAACCGGCGCGTCAAAGCGGTGCTCGTGTACCTGTCGGTGGCAGGGGGCTAGCCACACCTCGGTTGAGGTAGTGGCACCCTCGCCTGCGCCGCCGGTGCCGTGGGAAACTGAAGCCAGAAGGAGACTCTCGTGCCCGACCGCGTGACCGTGATGATCGTCGACGATCAGGCCCCGTTCCGCGCTGCGGCGCGGGCGGTGGTCGATCGCATCGACGGCTTCGACCTGGTCGCCGAAGTGGAGTCCGGCGAGGATGCCGTCGCCGCCAGCGCGAAGCACGAGCCTGACCTCGTGCTGATGGACATCAACATGGGAGAGCTCGACGGCATCGCGGCGACACGGTTGATCACGACCGCCGCCCCGGACACGAAGGTCATTCTCGTCTCCACCTACCAACTCGAGGACCTCCCTGCAGCAGCCGGTGCCAGCGGTGCGATCGGCTACGTCAACAAAGACGAGTTGTCGCCGCGTCTTGTCCGCCGGATGTGGGAGGACGGCGGCGACCCGGCTTGGCGGACTGGCTGAACAATCTGACAGTGCCGAACCGCAGCCACGTCAGAGCTCCGCCATGTCGAGATCGGGCGTGTCGGCCTCTGATGGCGGGCGCCAGTCGACCGCGGTGACGATCCGCCAGGCCATGGCCACCAGTACCGCGGCGACGACGAGACCGATGGCCAGTCGACGAGCGTCGTAGCCCGGCCTCGGCAGTGGGGCGAACGACACCGGGATCAACGTTTCGTGGGGGCCGGCGATCACGGCGACGCCGCACTCGTCGCAAGGGGCGCTTGCGACGACGGTGTCGCTGGCTCGGCCGGAGCTGTCCGCGACGACCCGCGTCGCCGCAGTGCATTCAGGGTTGCAGTAGCCGACACGCACGACGGCGTTGGGTGGCAGCCCGGTGACATCGACGCTCAACCGGTCGCCTTCCTCGACCAATTCGGTCGGCGAAACCTCAATGGTCGGCGGTGGCGGGGCCGGAGCGCCGAAGATGAGGACGGCGGACGCCTGCCGAGTTCCGTCGCTGTCGTCCACGACGAGCGCGCATGATCCTTCTGGTCCGCAATCTCCTGTGTCGTCGAGTCGATACTGGAAGCGGGCCCGACCGCTGTCGTCGAATTGCACCGGGTAGTGATTCGTGCATGCTCGAAACCCGCGGAGCGTGCGAGCGCATTGCCGTACGGAGCCTTGTGCAGCTTCGGCACCATCGATCACGGAGACATCGAGGACGTCTCCGTCGTCAAGACTGTCGAGCATCGGAGAGAGCCCAGCACCTTGGTCCTCAGGTGTGACCGCCACCAGCTCGACTGCGACGGTGTCGTCACGGTCGTTGTCGCCCCCAGCAGCAGCCCCGTTGAACACGGTCAACGCAGCGAGCACGGCGAGTGCTGCGGACACGGTGAGCATCGCGGGCGATCAGCCGTGGTCGGGCGGCGGTGACGACTCGTCGAGGCGACGGTTGAGCGTGAGTAGTCGGCCCATCACGGGCAGGGCCACAAGGTTGGCGCTGTGCAGCAACCCGATGATCAGCAGGATCCCACCGATGCGCGCCGTCTCGTGCTGGAGCTGGGCGGCGTTGACGGTGTCGTCCCAGGATCCCTTCGGCTCGAAGCTGACGGTGAACAAGATGTAGGCGAAGAAGATCAGGTAGTAGGCGACGTCGGTGAGCATCAGGAAGCTCTTGCCGGTGCGCGGGTTGGCGCGAAACACATCGGCGGCGTAGCTGCGTCCGAAACGCTTGATCAGTGGGCCGAGCCAGAAGGCGATGACCACGAGCACGGCCAGGGTGATCAGTTCGAGTATCCACCAGTCCATCAGCACCCTCCCTTGGTCGGTCTTGATGACTCCGAACGTCACAGCGGCGATGGCGCCGACGAAGCAGGCGATCACGGCGGCGACCGCGCGGTGCTGCACGCGCAGCCGCCCGTCGTCGTGGACGCTGAGTTCGACGCGGGCGAACAGGTCGGGACTTTCGTCCACGGTCAGGGCGCCGTCGTGCAGTGCCTCGCGCAGCCGTTCCTCGAGGGAACTCACCGGTCGTCCTCGGGGTCTGCAGCCAGGCGCGCTTCGAGCGCCGCGAGCCCGCGCTGCAGATGGGTCTTCACCGAGTTGCGGGACACGCCGAGCGTCGCCGCGATGTCGTCGATGCCCAGCTCGTCGTAGTACCGCAGCACGAGACAGGCTCGCTGACGGGCCGGCAGGTCACGCAGCGCGTCGAGCACTTGGCGTTGGTCCTCGCGTACGGCGAGCTCGTCGTCGACGCCGGCGGCGACGTCGACGATCGGCGAGCGGTGGCGCAGTGACACGAGCCCGCGGCGGTTGTGGTCGCGGGCCAGGTTGAGCACGATCGAGCGGAGATAAGCAGGAGCTCGGGCCGGGTCTTCGATACGTCGAGCGCTGCGGGCAAGGCGGATGAAAGCTTCCTGGACAAGATCCTCCGCGGCATTGCGGTCGTCGACGAACAGTCGGGCGAGGCGAACCAGTGAAGTTCCTTCGGCGCGGAACATGTCGGCGACGAACTCGTCCACATCGAGCGGTCGCGCCGCCGTGACGAAGCCATTGGCGATGATCTCGCCAGACGGAGCGGCGAACACCGGTATCGGCATGGCGACCGCACACCAGGCGCGTAGCGCGTCGCGAAGCCTGACGCCTACCGACTCCACCACGTGAATGCTCACGCAGATCATGGTCACACGGTGACGACATCCCGGCGCACGAATAAGCCGGTCGCGACCGCAACCACCGCCGTGAGATATGCGAGCAATGTGACCAAGGCGACGATCGGTGGCCGTTCGAACTCGACATCTGTCAGCGGCGACCACGGGATGACCGTGGCGAGGTTCTCTCCGATCATGAACCGCCCCAATCGCGGACGTAGGCCGGTGACGGTGCGTTCGACGACGAGCACCCACGCCGCGATCGCGATGAGCCCGGCGCTCGTGTTTCGCCCGATGCTGGCGGTGCTCACCGCCAGCACAGCGACGAGCGACGTGATCAACGCCAGTCGGATCATCGTCAACAGCAATCCGGTCCACCATGCGCCGGTGGTCCCGTCCGTGTCGCCGTTGAGCACCACGGCTGGCGAGGCGGCGAGTAGGAACACGACCTGCAGGGCGAGTCCGATGGCGAACGCGAGGATCGCCGCCGACGCGGTGCGGGCCGCGTGCAGGCGTCGGCGCCTTGGTTCCCACGTCAACGCCGTGGTCATCGTGCCGGCCTTCCACTCGGCGCCGGCCACGGACGCCCCGCAGATCGCCGCGCCGACGACGAGGAAGATCGCCGCCGTGAGCAACAGGCTGTCCTCACCTCCGCCGGCCCACCACGACGCCATGTGGGCAGGGTGCGTCCGCTCGCGGGCCAATGCCACTGGGTCGCGGCTGGTGACGAAGACGATTACGCCGGCGAGCGCGGCGAGGGCCACCGCCAGCAGCACCATCGCGCGCACAAGCCGCCGGTGCAGTGCTCGGCGCATCTCGACGATGGTCAGGTGGATGATGTTCGGTCTCATGCGACGAGAACCTCCTCATCAGCGCTGCGTCCAGTGATCGTGAGGAACAGGTCCTCGAGTGAGACCGAGTCGGGCCGCAGCTCGCTCACGTACATTCCGGCGTCGGCGAGCAGCCTCGTCACGTGAGCTGCCTCGGTCGCGGGTAGGGCGACCCGCAGCAGCTCGCCAGCTGCCTCCACGTGGAGACCGGCGCAACGCAGAACCTCCGTGGCTGCGCTCGTGTCGCGGAGGCCGACGAGCAGCGCAGGACTTGCAGCGGAGGCGAGGACCTCGTCGACGCGACCGCTGAGCACGAGTCGCCCACGGTCGATGATGGCGACCCGGTCGCACGTCTGCTCGACCTCGCTGAGCAAGTGGCTTGACACGAAAACAGTGCGACCTTCGCTGCCGAGTGCCCGGAGCAGCTCGCGGATCTCGCGGATGCCGGCCGGGTCGAGCCCGTTGGCGGGTTCGTCGAGCACGAGCAACTCCGGATCCTTCAACAAGGCCGCGGCGAGCCCGAGTCGTTGCCGCATCCCAAGCGAGAGCTTGGCGACCTTCGCATCGGCCCGATCGGCCAAACCGACCGTGCTCAGGCAGGCGTCGACACGTCGTGTCCCGACGCGGTCGATGGCACCGAGCAGGGTGAGGTTCTCTCGAGCCGTCATCGTCGGGAACATCGCCGGGGTCTCGACGATCGCCCCGATCCGTCGCATGACTGCTGGAAGCGCTTGCGGAGTGAATTGCCCGAACACGGCAGTGCGACCAGCGCTTGCCGAGACGAGGCCGAGCAGACAGCGGATCGTCGTCGTCTTGCCCGAACCGTTGGGTCCGAGAAATCCGAACACGCCACCCTCGGGCACCGACAGGTCGAGTCCGTCGACAGCGACATGGGGTGGCCTCCGCCACCGTCGGTATTCCTTGCTCAGTCCTTCGACCTCGATCACGGGTGTCATGCACTGACAGACGGTCGGCACGCCATCGCGGGTGACACGTGACACGAAATCGTGTCCGCGTCACCCGCGGGTGTCGCTCGCTCGTCCGTCCGAGTACGAGCCGGCAACTCGCCGACTTCAAACCAAGGAGAGTGACATGAGTAAATGGCGACTCAAGCCCATCGGGCGAGGCACGGCGGTTGGAGTCGCCATGCTGTTGGGCGGAGGCTCCACGGCCCTCGCCACCGCTTCGGTCCCCGACGACGACGGCGAACACGAGGTCTCCGTGGCCTTGAGCTCCCCGGCAGACGGTGCGTCTGTTGCCGGCGGCGTTCCCCTGGAGATGACCGCCGATGGGGTCACCATCGAGGAAGCCGGCGAAGTGCACGACGGAGCCGGCCACTTCCACGTCATCGCCGACGCCGGCTGCGTCGCCGAGGGCGAGTCGATCGTCCGCGACGCCGATCACGTGCACTTCGGCGCCGGCCAATCCGAAGGGACGATCTACCTCGAGCCGGGCAGCCACGAGCTGTGCCTGCAAGTCGGCAACGGCGTCCACGTCGCCCTCGACATCACCGACAGCGTCACGATCGACGTTGGGATCGACAGTCTCGACGAATGGTGTGCCGTCATCGAAGAAGTGGACGAGCTATTTGAAGCCGCCGACGCCAGTGACGAGGAGTTCGCCGTGCTCCAGGTCGGCTATGAGAACATCGGACGACTGATCGCCCAACTCGACGACGGACTCGAATACGTCGACGCCGACGTGCGCGACGACCTCGAGTCAGTCCTCGAATTCACCGCCGAGCTCATCACCGCATTCAGCACCGCCGAGGACGAGACGACGGCCGACGAGACAGTCGAATCCGTCTATGCACGCGCCGAGGAGCCCGACGATCGGCTCGTCAACGCCTGGGTCGCTGAAACCTGTGGCACCGACCTCAGCGGATGACCTGCGAACCGATGGGTGTTCTCATGACGGAACGGTCATGAAACACCCATCGGTCGCAGCAACCGAAGAGTTCCGGATCAGGCCGGAAGGGGGAGGGCGCCGGTCACCGTCGTGCCCCGGCCCGGCTGTGAGTCGACGGTCACGGTTCCGCCGAAGGCGCCGAGCCGGTCGACCATGTTGACGAAGCCGTGGCCGCTGCCCGACGCGGAGGCGACGTCGAAGCCGGCACCGTCGTCATGAACTTCGAACTGGAGGGTGCCGTCGGCCTCCCAGACGCGAACGGCCACCGTCGCCGCCGGGCCGGCGTGCTTGCCGGCATTCTGCAGGGCCTCGAGGACGCAGAAGTACACCGCCGCCTCGACGTCGCCGTTGTAGCGCCTGATCCCGGCGGTGTCGACTGTCGTCGCCAGCGTCGCCCGGGTTGCAGCCGCAGGGAGCGCCTCGGCGAGGCCGCCGGACACGAGCAGCGGCGGGAAGATCCCATGGGCCAGCGAGCGCAGCTCACCGATCGCCACCCGCACGTCACCCTTGATCTCGTCGATCATGGCCACGGCGTCGGCGGGGTCGTCCTCGACGGCGTCCTGGGCGAGACGCAGCTTGACGGCGAGAGCGACGAGGTGCTGCTGGGCGCCGTCGTGGAGGTTCCGCTCGAGCCTGCGCCGTTCGGCATCACCGGCGGCAACGATGCGAGCCCGGGAGTGCTGGAGCTCCTCGTTGCGCTGTTGCAACTCGTCCAGGCTCGCCTGCAGGGCAGCATCGAGCTGGAGGTTGTGCAGCGCCAAGGCGACTTGGCGGGCGAGCTCGGTGAGCACGTGGTCCTCGGTCTCCGTGAACGCCTCTCCGTCACGCGGGCGGGCTACGACGATGCCACCGAGCAGTTGACCGGCATGGGCGATCGGGGCTACACGTGTCGCCGCCGAGCCGCCAGGTCCGACGAGTTGCGGTAGCCACACGTCGAGCCACGTGCCGCCACTGACCCCGGCGCGGGCAACGACCGGCAGTTCCTTGTCGCCGATCGTGATCGGCTCGGGATGACGATGGGGGACGCCGGCAGCAAGCTCGTAATGGCCGGCGTGCCCGGTCCAGACCTCGGCTGAGGTCAACACCATCGACTTGCGCAGGCTCTCGGCGAGCTGAAGGAGCAGCTCGTCCATCGGGATCGAGCGGGTCAGGCGCTGGCCGAACGTGCGCAGCGTCTCGTCGGGAGCGACACGCTCGCCGTAGACGAGGCGGTTGGCGCGCTCGGTCAGCCAACGCCGCGCGGGCAGATAGAGCAGCGCCGCACAGCCGGCGGCGACCATCGACAGCAACAGCAAGGTGCGCTCGGCGTCGGATGGCGTACGCCCGAGGCCGAGAATCACGACGACGTACACGGCGACGACCAGCGCGGTCAGTCCGGCGATGGCGACGGTGTGGGTCAGCAGTCGGTCGACACGGGCGACCATCCGCGGCAGTGTTCCGCAGGCGAGCCCGATGGGGATGAAGCCGGTGAGGGCGAGGGCAATGGCGCCGGCCTCGGTCGGCCAGTCCAGAAGCAGCCGCAGGGCGACGACGACCACGCCTGCCTCGGCGGCGACGGCCACCCCCCAACCGATCCATTGCATTCGACGGCGGTCCTCCGCCCCCGCCGTGACGTAGCGAACATGGGCGGCGTACGCGCCGATGCCGGTTGCGGCCAGCCAGAGCAGGACGAGCGGCCACGCGACGATGCGCTCACGATCGGTGAGCAAGGCGAGTCCGACCACGGCTGCGGTGACGTAGCCGGCGAACACCGTGTTGCGCCGGATCGAGGTGGCCAACCGGCCGTCGGCCAGCCCGAGCAGCATGTGCAGGGCGACCGCCGGAAGCATGGCGGCCGATAGGCGCAGCACGACCTCCCACTGCGACTCCAACGCGCCGCCTGGTCGGTGGGCGATCATGGCCGCCGCGAGCGTGCCGATCGCGGCGACGATCGACCCACCGAGGACGATCGGGGCGAGCCGATCGCGCCGGCGGCGCACCCCGAGGAGGAGGCCGGCCGCAGCCCATAGGAGGACGAGCACCGGCCGCACGACCTCCACCGGCGAAGGACCGTCGGGGATGGCGATCGTCAACGCTGCGCCGGCGAGGACCACCGCCAGCGGAGCGGCGAGCAGGCAGTAAGCCGGTCGCAGTTCCGCAAACATCGAGGTGTCGGTGGTGGCTGCCGCCAGCGTTTGACCGATGGGTGTCTGGGGGACGATTCCGTCCCGTAAACACCCATCGGTCGTTGGTGTCTTCGTGGTCATCACTCGCTCCTCAACACGTCCGCGGGGCGCAGGCGACCAGCGCGCCGGCCCGGCCAGATGGCGAGGGCGAGCAGCACGGCAAGCAGGAGGACGGATATGGCGACGAGCTGGATCGGCTCGACGTCGACGCTGATCACCACGTTCGCGGGACGGGCGATGCCGGTCCAGACAAGCCGCCCGAGCAGGATGCCGACGGGGATCCCGACGAGGGCGGCGAAGATCGCCATCGTGGCCGCCTGCCAACCGACGACCCGGCGGGCGTCGGACGGTCGCAGCCCGAGGGCCCGCAGCACGACGATCTCGCTGCCGCGTCGGCGCACGGCGAGCAGAAGAGCGTTGCTGGCTGCCGCGATGCCGAGCACGGCGACCAATCCGGCGATCAGCCGGGGCACCTGACTGATCTCCTCGAGCGCCGTCACCGAGCTGGGCACCAACCCGGGTTCGGTGAAGTACCCCTCCGGGAACAGATCGTCGAGGACAGCGTCGGCGGTCGTCGGGTCGGCGAAGCGGAGCAGGGCGCCGTAACTGCGGTCGACCTCAGCGATCAATTCGGCGGCACAGAGGTCGTGGAACGAGCCGCGGGTGACGATCGATCCGTGGTCCGGATCGCCACCGAACATGATCGGCACGATGACGCGGCCGACCACGGTCATCTGGCGCTCGCCGCACGCCCCGCCGACGGTGGTGGTGTCCCCGACGTGAAGTCCGAGTTGAGTCATCGTGCGCGAGGCGATGGCGATCTCCGCCGGCCCGGCGGGCGCTCGCCCGTCGAGCGCCGCCAACCACATCGGACCGGCGGTTCCATCGAGACCGGTCGAGGCGACTTGGGTGGGGTTCCCATCAACGCCGGTGACGTTCAACTCGCCGTGGTCGGCGAGATTTACGTCGACGATCCGGGGATCGCCTGCCAGACGCGCCCCGACGTCGGCGAGATCGTCGGCGTGGAGGCTCGTAACGAGTGTGTCCCAGGGCTGGCCGTAGCGTTCCGGCGCGTTGACGAGGCCGTCGAGGCTGGTCCCGACGACGAGTGAGCCCACGGCAGCACTCGTCGTCGCGACGAGCGCCACGAGGGTGGCCACCGCCGGCAGACGCTGTCGTCCGTGGCCATCCTCGATGGCGAGGCGAGTCCCCGTCAGTGGGACGGGACGCAGCCGCAGTGCCGACGCCAATCGTGTCGCCAACGCAGGTCGATCGCTGACCCGGCGAGGAGCCGGGCGGAGCCACCTCCAGATCGCCGTTGCGGTCGCCGCCCCCGCCATCATCAAGGCCACGCCGAAGCCGATGACCAGGACGAGCACGTCGGCGTGGAAGCCGACCGCCGGATCGGCCCGACGAGGCATGCCCAACGGCAGCAGCGGCGACAGCCCGATGGCCAGAACGAGTCCCCCGACCATGCCGGCGAGCAGTCCCGGTGCCAAACACGCCCCCGCTGCCACGCAGCGCTCGCCGCGGGTGAGTCCGATCGCCTCCAGGACCTCCTTGTCGGCGGACCGTCCGGCGAGATGGCGAGCAATGCCCTGGGAGATCACGAGCAGTCCGACGGCAGCCACCACGGCCCCGGCGACGAGGAGCCCACGACGCTGCAGGTCGGCTGCCCGCTCGGCGGTGCTGAGAATGTCGGCGATCGGACGGACGTCTCCCTCGACGACCGTCGACAGGTCCGAGACCACGGCGGCGACGTCGTCCGGGTCGCCCAGGTGCAGGAACAGGATCGTGCCGGGGCGGGCCAGTTCCGTCCAGTCACCGTCGAGGAATCCCGGTCCGGCGATTACGAGAAACTCCGTCGACGGGTCGTGGACGAGGTCGAACGGGGTGCGAACGATGCCGACGATCGTCGCCTCGCCGAGCTGGCGAGCCTCCCACGAGCCGAACGAGACGAGGCCCGACAGCGGCGCCCGCATGCCCACCTCGAACCCGTAGGCGTCAGCCGCCCGCTCGTTGACGACGATCTCGGCGACGGCGTCGGCGCTCGGGTAACGCCCCGCCAACAGCATCGGCGCGGCGAATCCCCCGGCGGGGTTGTCCGCCGTGCCGACCAACGCGAACGCCGACTCTCCAGCCTGGATCGGCTCGGCGACGATCACGACCGGGTTCGAGCGGTCGATCCGGGTGATGCGGGGATCCGTTGCGAGACGATCGAGGGTGGCCGCATCTGGTTCACCATCGATGAAGGCGACGACATCGGCGAGCGCCGTCGACTCCGCGTAGCGGTCGACCGAGCTGCCGGCACGCAGCGCCCCGGCCACGAGGGCGAGCGAGAAGCCGATCGGCAGTGCGATGAGGACCGCGAGGCCGAGCAACGACCAGCGCCGACGCCTGATGTCCGCCCGGGCCCAGAGTGAGGCTCCGGCGAGGTTCACTCGGCCCTCAATGTCGCCGCCAGGGGGAGGCGGGCCGCCCTCACCCGCGGTCCGAGCGAGACCATCACGGCGACGCAGGCGCCCACCACGGCGACGATCGGAACGACTCCGATGGGAAACCGCGTCACCGTCTGCACACCGAGCCCGCCGGCGATCGTCCGCCATACGAGCGGTCCGATCACAGCCCCCGCGGCGGCGCCGATGACGACGCCGGCGAGGACGGTGAGCAGGGCTTGCCAGGTGAATGCCCCAGCCGCCTTGCGGGCGGGCAGGCCGAGTGCTCGGGCGATTGCAAGGTCTCCGCGGCGGCGCCGCAACGTGACCATCAGTTGGTGCAACAGTCCGGCGGCGGCGAGCAGGCTCACGAACCCGGCGAGATAGGACGGGACGGCGCCGATCTCGCTCAACCGAGCGACGCTGGCCGGCGGACGCATCGTCTCGAAGCCGCGCTCCTGCAGGGCCGCCCGCGCGGCCTCGCCTATGGCATCATCGGTGACGTCGGCAAACAGGTCGATGCTCAGGTTGCAGTCGTCCAATGCGGTGCCGGGACACACCAGGGCTTGCAGTGTCGGGACGGCGACGATAAAGGCGTGGGTGACGTCTTCGTCTCCCCACGAAACGACGGTTCCCGTGACATCGAGCGTCAACGCGGCCGAACCGTCGAGGCTGGTGACGGTCACGGCATCGCCGACGCCGACGCCGAGGTCGTCCGCTGTTGCCGTCCCGAGGGCGACCTCGTTGGGGCCTTCCGCATGCCGCCCGGCCGACACCGGCGGAAGGGCGCCACCGAGAATCGTCTCCAGTGCCTCCGGCTCGACCTCAGCGGTTCGCGTCCCGGCGGCCGGCATCGTGTCGTCGTTGATCAACAGCTGACGCGTGAGTGCATCGACACCGGGCGTTGCGACGACATGTTCGACGACGCCGGCGATCCCGAATGACCCGTTCGACTCGTACACCAACTCGGCGGCCGCTCCATACAGGCGCGGCGAGGAGATCAGGTTGGCCCGGGAACTTTCGAGAGTTGCGACCGACAGCACGGCTGCGACTCCAAAGGCGATCGCCGCAACCGGTGCCCACGAGCCGAGTCGCGAACGACCAGAGCCGGCAGGGTCGGCGGCGAACGAGACGCCGAGCCACGCTGCAGGGGCGCTCAGCAATCGGGTTGCCGTCGATTTCCGCTGGAGTGGAGTCCTACCGTCACGTCGCGATCGGAATCGTGCCATGAGGACGAGGAGCACGAGCGTGAGGGCCAGTGTCGTCGCGGCGCCGGCGACGATGGTCGTGGGGTCGAAGCGGAGGCCGGGTTCCGCCTCGGCGCGCCGAGCCAGTCCACGAGGGAACACGCCACTGATGGTCCAGGCCACGATCGGTACCGCCGCCGC
Organism: Ilumatobacteraceae bacterium; assembly: GCA_963716665.1. Classification (GTDB taxonomy): domain Bacteria; phylum Actinomycetota; class Acidimicrobiia; order Acidimicrobiales; family Ilumatobacteraceae; genus Desertimonas. Next base: position 86,294 of record CAVQTY010000011.1, on the reverse strand, counting down.
CCCGGCGAGCGCCGCTGGCGCCAGCGTCAACCACTTTCCTGCGGCCTGCTCGACCACCGTGAGGCCGAGCGCCGACCGCACATCGTCCTCGGTAGCCGTGGCGGCGAGCTGGCGTCCAACGGCCTGGGCGACGACGAACAGCCCGGCGAGGGCCGCAACCGCCGCAGCGATGCGCAGCGTGGTCACCTCGACGGCGACCGTCGGTGCGACGGCGGCACCGACCTCGCCAAGCGGCGGCAACGCCTCGACGTCGATCCCGACCGGAGCAACGACATCCTCGATGTCCTCGACGACTTCGTCGAGACGGGTGGGATCGACTCGGATCAGGGCGGACGGCTCGATGTGGGCGATCTCGTCGGCATGGGCGCGGGCAAAGCCCTCCGGAAAGAAGATCGCCGGGAAGCTGTCGTCGGCGACGTCGAACTCGTCGCGGACGACGGCCACGACCTCGACCTCGATCTGCGGGCCGTCGAGCCCGTCCTCGGAGGCGAGCGTTGCGTCGTTGCTGGACCACTCGTACAGGCCGGCGGGCGACACGGTGCGGAACGTCGGCCGAGAGCCGACCGTCCAGCCGAGTTGGCGAGTGGCGTGCTCGTTGACAACCACCGCGTCGCGGTCGTCGACTCGAGGCAGCTCACCGTTGATTACGAGCGGCGAGTACTTCCCGCCGTAGGTCGCGAACGTCCCGACTGCGAACGGCGCGATGGTGCCAGGCTTGTCGTAGCCGGCCTCCACGTGGATCGCCCACCATGACTCCACGCGTACCGACTCGACGCCATCGACGTCGGCCAGCTGGGCGAAGCCGGTTCGCTGCGACTCCAGCTGCCGCTGTTCCGCCTCGGCCGACGAGGGTTTGGCGGCACCGAGCTGAATCGAGGCCCTGAGGTTGTACGGGGCGGTCGCCTCGCGGAAGCGGGCCAACGCCGTGTCGGCACGGTGCGCTCCGGCCACCAGCGCCGTCGCCACCCCGCCGGCAATGGCCACGAGCAAGGCGAGCGCCACCAGCGACGGCCACCGGCGCCGCCACTCGGCCCGTACCCATATCGAAAGTCCGCCCATTTCCGCCGCTCAGCTCGCGTTGTTGCGCTAGGCCGTCACCGGCGTCGTGCCGTCATCGACGACCCTGCCGTCCTTCATCCGCACGATCCGCTCGGCGGCGTCAGCGACCGGTTGATCGTGGGTCACGAGGAGGATCGTCTGGCCGCCTTGATGGAGGCGGCGGAACAGCTCGAGCACCTCCTCACCGCCCTCGCTGTCGAGGGCGCCGGTCGGCTCGTCGGCAAGGACGATGGTCGGCTCGTTGGCGAGCGCCCTGGCGATGGCGAGGCGCTGGCGCTGGCCACCGGACAGCACGCCAGGCGCCTGCCGGGCCTTGTCGCCGATGCCGAGGAGATCGAGCAGGTCGCGGGCCCGGGACTCGGCGGCGCGGCGCTTACGGCCGGCGATCACGGCTGGCATCACGACGTTCTCCAGCGCCGACATGCCCTCGAGCAGGTTGAAGAACTGGAAGACGATGCCGACGTGTTTGCGGCGCATGATCGCCAGCCGGCTCTCGTCCATGCCGGCGAGGGAGTCGCCGGCGATGACGACCTCTCCCTCGTCGGGGATGTCGAGACCGGCGACGATGTTGAGCAACGTCGATTTGCCACAACCAGACGGGCCCATCACGGCGACGAACTCGCCGTGACCGACTACCAGGTCGGCGCCACGCAGGGCCCGCACAGGCGCGGTGTCCTGCTCGAAGGTCCGGTACGCCGAGCGCACCTGCACGGCGAGTTTCGTCTCGCCGTCAACGGTGGTGATCCGATCCGCCTCGGTCACAGTCATTGTTGGTTGCTCCTTAACGATTTGGGCCGATGCGGTAGGCGACGACCGGGGTTTCTCGACCCTTGACGACCCGTGGTTCCAGCTTCTCCGCCCCCGCTGGTGGAGCGGGAAGGATATGCCAAGTCGCCTCGCTCACCACCGTCTGCCCGGGTTCGGCGAACTGTTGCAGGCGCTGGCAGAGGTTGACGGCGTCGCCGACGACCGTGTACTCGACGCGCTCCTCGCTGCCCAGCAGGGCGGCGGCAACGACGCCGGAACTGATGCCGATCCCGATGCCGAACGGAGCCCGACCCTCACCGGCCCACTCGGCGTTGACGGCGTTCTGGGCGGCGTGCATCGCCGCAGCCGCGTCGAGAGAGCGCGCCGCATGGTCGTCGGTCGCTTCGGGAGCACCGAAGACCGCCATCACCGCATCCCCCACGTATTGCATCACTGTTCCGCCGGCGCCAAGGATGGCACCGTTCATCTCCGCCCGGTGACGATTGAGCTGCTGGGCGAGCACCGCCGGGTCGGCGTGCTCGGCGATCGACGTGTAGCCACGGATGTCGCTCATCAGAACGGTGACGTGGAGGCGTTCGGTCTCGCCGATGCCATGGCCGCCGGCGAGGAGCCTGGCGCCGACGCCGGTGGGGAGCAGGCGGCTCAACGTCTCGCCCTGTTCCTCCCGCTCGACGATCGCCTGGTGCAGCCGGCGCAACCGGTCGAGTGCGCCGGCCTCGCCGGCCGACACCCCCTCGGCGAGCTGGCGGAACAGCCGCTCCACCCGCGCCTCGACGGCCGTCGGCGTCGACCGCTCAGCGCCGGCGATCGCCTTGATCGTCTTGCCGGAAGCGACCTGTTCGAGCAGCCGTTCGTCCTCGCCGGCCAGACCACCGGTGCGGCGCACCGGGTTGAGCAACGCCGAGACGATCACCGGGTCGAGCATCGAGCCGCCGGTGGCGACCTCGCGGATCGCCCTGGCGAGCTGGTCTCCCTCGGCGATGCGGTCCTTGAGCAGGTAGGCGTAGCCGGCCGAGCCCTCGGACAGCAGCGAGACGGCGTAGTCGGGGTCGTCGAACTGGCTGAGGATCACGATGCCCGTCCCGGGATGGCGCTTACGGATCTCCTTGGCGGCGTCGATGCCCTCGCGCTGGAAGTTGGGGGGCATGCGGATGTCGCTGACGACGACATCTGGTCCGGCGGCCCCGGCCCCGGCGACGAGGCTGTCGAAGTCCTCGGCGACGCCGACGACCTCGACATCGGCGTCGCGTGCGAGCATCGCCCGCACGCCCTCACGGATGATGACGCTGTCGTCGGCCAGAAAAACGGTGATCGCCCCCACGGCAGTAGCGAACCAGTCATCGGTTCGTCCTTCCAGGGCACCACCATGCGTCGGGAGGTGGTGCCAGCCACACCCTCGGAAGGCATGGCAGTCCGCTGGTGTGACTCGCCTTCGGCGTTCACTATCGGCACAACAGCGGCGGAGCACAGGGAGGTTGCCGATGCGCATCGAGAGTTCTATCACCAGCGTTTCATGGATCCCGTCGGAGGCGGTTACCGGGGTCACCAAGAGCGCCTTCGAAACGGGATTCGCCCACTACGACCAAGCACCTCCTGACTCCCTCGGGCCTGACGTGGCCGGGGTGTTGGAGGAACTGCGGGCGACGGACCGATTCCGCTTCGCCAATCACCTCGACGCCTACGTCGAGTTCGCCGACGACGGCTCGGTGGTCGACGCCGGCTACCGCGCCGGCGGTGCGATCGGGGCGACCACGGTGAGGTTCGGCAAGAGCTTCACGGTTGCGGCGGTGAGCCTCCCCGACCGGCAGCACGAACCGGACATCGGCGACGGCTGGGTGCGCTTCACCCAATCGGCCGGTGGCCGCACCGGCTTTCCAGCGCCCCGGCCGGTACGCCGGCCACCCTTCGTGCAGTACTTCGCTCCGATCGCCTGGTCGACGTTGCAGCTCACCATCCATGCCGACGGACGCAGCGAAGGAAGGCTCGTCGGGGCGTCGCCGTTCCCCCGCCATTGGGTCTACGACGAGCGGGGCGAGCTCACTGCCAAGAGCGGACTGATCGATTACAAGGATTGGGCCGGCCACGCCTTCGGCAAGCACACGCCGTGGGGCGACGAGGACTCGCCGGCCATGGTCACCGAGGTGGAGAGCGCCTTGGAGCGTCAGCTTTCGTCGGTGATCATGCGCGGCGCCGCCGAACCGGCGATCCGTCGTGTCAAGGCGGGCAAGGCGTTGACCGAGCAGGGCACCACAGCCGGAGACCTCTTCCTCCTCCTCGACGGCGTGCTCGTCGTCGAAGTCGATGGTGCCGAGATGGCCGAGGTGGGACCGGGTGCGGTCGTCGGGGAGCGGGCGCTGTTCGAGGGGGGAGTGCGCACGGCCACGCTGCGCGCCCGCACCGCCTGCCGCGTCGCAGCCGTTCCCGTCGACGCCGTCGACCGTCAGCAGTTGCTCACGCTCGCCGGCGGTCACCGACGCGAGGAGCGGGATTAGCCCAGCGGTCTGCTAGGAAAGCGCCGATGCGCCTGCACCTGTGTGGAGTGCGCGGCTCGACACCGGCGCCAGGTCCGCGGTTCACCCGTGTCGGTGGACACACGTCGTGCGTCGCCGTCGCCCACGACGGCGCGTGGCGCCCGCAGCTGCTGCTCGACGGCGGAACCGGGCTGCGTCGGGTTCCCGAACTGCTCGGCGACGCCCCGTTCGAGGGAGCCCTGTTGCTCGGGCACTTGCACTGGGATCACACCCAGGGCATCCCGTTCTTCTCGGCCGGTGACCGGCCCGACGCCCGGGTCGACGTCCACCTACCCGTCGCCGATGGTGCCGCCGCCCACGCGCTCGACGGGCTGATGGAGCCGCCGTTCTTCCCGATCGATGCGCGCGGCCTCGACGGCGCGTGGTCGTTCACCGCCCTCGAGGAGAGGACGCTGGCGGTCGAGGGATTCACGGTGCTCGTCCGTGAGATCCCGCACGCCGGCGGGCGCACGTTCGGGTTCCGCGTGAGCGACGGCGACACCGCGATCGCCTACGTGTCCGACCATGGTCCGATCGCCCTCGGCCCCGGGCCTGATGGCTGGGGGCCCTACCACGAGGCGGTGTGCGAGCTCGCCGACGAGGTCGACGTGCTGCTCCACGATTCCCAGTACACGGCAACCGAGCTGGAAGCGCTCCCGCACTTCGGTCACTCGGCGATCGACTACGCCGTCGCCCTGGCGGAACGCTGCCGGGTGGGGCGGCTGCTCCTCTACCACCACGACCCCGAGCGCACCGACGACGAGGTCGACGCCCTCGTCGAGCTCCACCAGAGCAGTGTCGTGAAGGTCGCCGCCGCCGTCGAAGGCGACGTCATCGACGTCTGACAGCGCGAGCCGCCGAAGGCGGCCGCCGATCGGCACACTGGGTGAGCTGTGTCCGCTGTTCCCGCCGCCCGCTACCTCCTGCAGGCTCGCGACCTCGCCGACCGCCGGTACGCCGAGCGGGTGACCGTCGCCGACATGGCTCGTGCCGCTCACCTGTCATCCGCCCACTTCAGCCGCGCGTTCCGCCAGACGTTCGGCGAGTCACCGCACCAGTACCTGCTGACCCGCCGCCTGGAACGCGCCGCTACGTTGCTGCGCACGACGGACTGGACAATTGCCCGTATCTGCACGGCGGTCGGCATCCAGAGCCAGTCGACGTTCACGACGAGCTTCCGCACGCACTTCGGACGGACACCCACCGAGTACCGCGCGACGTTCAGGCCGGCGGCGGCGTTTGCCGTGATCCCGATGTGCGTCACCCGCGTGTACGGGCGCCCTCGATACCGCACGATTCGAGAAGACGGCGACAACCCCGATCACTACGTTCGACCGTGAAGCGAGACGCTCCAGTCTCGCTCCGACACAGGAGGAAATCATGATTCGCATCTCAACCGCCCAAGTGTGGGTACACGACCAGGACGAGGCGCTGGCCTTCTACACCGACAAGCTCGGCATGGAGGTCAAGTCCGATGTGACGCTGGCCGAGATGGGCGACTTCCGGTGGCTGACGGTCGGCCCCCGCGACCAACCCGACGTCTCGATCGTGCTGATGGCGATCCCCGGGCCGCCGGTCATCGACGAGGAGAGCGCGACACAGATCCGTGACCTCATGGCCAAGGGGTTCGCCGGCACGGTGTTCTTGACGACCGACGACTGCAAGCAGGCCTACGACGAACTGCGTGCCCGCGGCGTCGACTTCGTCGAGCCGCCGGAAGCGCGGCCATACGGCATCGACGCCGGCTTCCGCGACCCCTCCGGCAACAGCTTCCGGCTCACCCAGGTCTACGAGGACTTCGGCTGACGCACGGGTCTGGGTCGCGAACTCCTTGGTTCCTTTGGCGCCGCTAGTGGCGCCAAATCGACCAAGAAGTCGGAACGATTGCGCGGGCTCGAAATAGACGCACCAGCAACTCAGGTCTCGGCGGCGGCGGCCACCTCGGCGCCATGGCCGGTGTGCTCGTAAGGCGTTTCGATGAACGGCGCCGGCTCCTTGATCAGCCCACGCGAGACCCAACCGCGGTGTTCGGCCCAGACGAGCAGCGGGGGGAGTACGACGAGGGCGCTGAGCAGGGCGACGGCGACGTTCATCGCCACGACCCTGCCGAAGTCGCGGAGCAGTGGCAGCGACGAGAACGACAGCACGGCGACGCCGCAGATCGCTGTCAACCCGGAGACGATGAACGCCCTTCCGGTACGGCTGGCAACCACATCGACGGCCTCCTGTGGCTCGACGCCACGGGCCCGCTCCTCGACGAAGCGCAGCAGGATCAACGACGTGAACTCGGTGCAGGCGGCGATGACGAGCGGGCCACCGACGGCGGTCATCGGGCTGAGGTTGAAGCCGGCGATCCAGGCGACGAGCGACGCCGCCCCCACGGCGATCGCCACGGGCACCAGCGACAGCAACGAGCGCACGATCGAGCGCAACCTCACCGCGAGGAACAAGAAGACGAACAACATCGCCAGGTAGGTGAGCAGCACTCGGTTGGCTTCGAGGTTCTCGAGCAGGCCGACCCCGACGACGGCCAGACCCGACGGCGTCGCCTCGGTGCCCTCCGGTGGATCGATGGTGTCGCGCACGTCGTTGACGATGACGGCGAGGTCCTCGATCGATCCCGGGCTGACACGGAACACGATGTTGCCGGCCGTCCCCTCGGGCCTGGCGAGGCTGGCCTGGATGTCCGGCGGCGCCACCGCCCAGCCGAGCTCCGCCTCGGCACCCGTCGGTGGGATGCCGCCGAAGCCCTCCAGGTAGGTGATGTCGGACAGGACCTGCTCGATGCTGTTCGTCGTCAGCAGCTGCCGCGGTGCTCCCGAGTCCGGTCCGTACTTGGCGAGTTGGTCGACGCGGAACTCATGCATCCAGTTCATGTTCTCGTTGGTGTAGAGGTCGTCCGTCTCCACGAACACTCCCAGCTCGCCGGACGTCCCGACCTCCTCCTCGATCGTGCGGATGTCTTGCACCGTCTGCGACGACGGGTCGACCCACTCGATCGGGTCGGTCTGCAGCTCGAGCTCGTCCTCCACGGCGATACCGCCGATGAAGATCGCCACGCTGGCGACGGCCAGGGGGACCGCGCACGCCTGTGGCAGCGAACCGAGCCAGACCGTGAGGCGGCCGAGCGCGCCCTCGCGGAAGTCGCGGCCCTTCGTCGGCGAGCGGTACTCGCGAATGCCCAAGGCCGCGAGGGGCATGACGATCGAGTTGAGGCAGATCACGGCGATGCCGACAGCGAGGAGCAGCCCGAAGTCGCGGATCATCGGCACCTTGGCGAAGCGCAGGGCGAGGAAGGCGAAGATGGCATCGAACGTGACGACGAGGAGGGCCGGTCCGAGATTGCGCGCCGTCTCCTGGATCGGATGATCCGAGCGGTCGAGGATCACCTCCTCCTCGACGCGGGCGTGTAATTGGATGGCGTAGTCGATACCGACGCCGAGCATCACCGGCAGACCGGCAATCGTCACGATCGTCAACGGGATGCCGAGGAAGCCGGCCAGCCCGAACGCCCACACGACGCCGACAAGGATCACGGCGAGCGGTAGCAGACGCCAGCGTACGTCGAAAAGCAGCAGCAGGATCAGCGTCATGATCGCCACGGCGATGCCGCCGAGCATCAACATCCCGCCGCGCAGGTAGTGGTTGATGTCGTCGAGGAGGATCGGCGCACCGCTGGCCGTGACCGTGGCGTTCGGGAACCTGAGCTGGTTCATCCGATCCATCGCCGTGACAGCGAGGAGGCCCTCGTCGTCGATCGAAAGGTTGCCAGGGAGGCGCACCACGATCGACGCGTGTTGCGGGTCGTTGAGGAACGTCAGCTCGGAGCGGCGGATCGCGCCGGTGTTGTCGAACAGGAGGAAGTCGATCCAGTCGGGGTTCTCGATCGTGCGCTCATCGGCGGGGATCTCGCCGACGCGTTCGAGCGTTCGCGCCGAGTCCTCCTGGCGGGAAGTCGCCTCCTCGCTCCCCGCTTCGGCGGCGGCGAGGGCGCGTAGGGTGATCGTGCCGGCGATGCCACGTGTGGGGTCACCCCCCGGTGTGCCACCCTGGACGAGCGTGTCGGTGTACTCCAACACGGTGAGCGGGGTGATCACCGACACGTAGTCGTCGTCGGCCATCAGGTCGTCGCGCAACGAGCGCAGCTGAGCGATCCCGTCGGCGTCGAACAGCTCGGCGATGGTGTGCCCATCGTCCATCGAGATCACCCCGAGCATCGCCTGGCCCCCGAAGAGGTCCTGGTAGGCGACGTTGTCGATGTAGACCTCGTCGTCCTTGTTGAGATAGCTGTCCTGGCCGGTGGCGAACTCGAGGCGGGTGATGCCGTAGCCGAAGACCATCGTGAGAATCAGGCCGACGAGAGCGACGAGACCAGCGCGCTTGCCCAGCTCGACCGCCAGCCATGACCAGAATCGCTGCATCACCGGGTTGCCCCCTTCAGGTCCCCCGTGCAATGTAGGCGCGTGCTGCGACAGGGATCGCTCGTCGAAGCGGTCGCCAGCGTGCTCGGAGTGACGGCCGTCAGTGCCACGCGAGTCCATGGCGGTGACGTCGCCAGCTCATGGCGTGTCGAGCTTGGCGACGGGCGGTCCGTGTTCGCCAAGACCCATCCGACCGCACCGCTGCACTTCTTCACGACCGAGGCCGCCGGCCTGCGCTGGCTCGCCGACGCTCGGGCGGTGGCCGTGCCGGACGTGCTGGCCGTCCGCGACGAGCCGGCGCCGAATCTGCTCGTTCTCGGGTGGATCGACGAGGACCGACGGGCCGGCTCACCGCACGGCGAGGAGCGCTTCGGTCGTCAACTCGCCGCCCTGCACCGCGCCGGTGCCGCAACGTTCGGGCGTGAGGACCGCCGTACTACGGGCAGTCGTGGCTTGCCCAACGAACCGTGTGCGACTTGGGCGGAGTTCTACGCCACGCAACGGTTGTTGCCGCTCGCCCGCCTCGCCCGCGGTGTGCTGTCGTCGGCGGCGATCGCCGGGTTGGAGGCAGTCGCCGGCCGGCTCGATCGGTTCGGTGCAACCGACGAACCGCCGGCGCGACTGCATGGCGACCTGTGGGCAGGCAACAGGATCGTCGACCGCACCGGGGCCAGCTGGCTCATCGACCCGGCGGCCCACGGCGGCCACCGCGAGTTCGACCTGGCAATGATGCGGCTGTTCGGCGGCTTCGGCGAGGAGTGCTTCGCCGCCTACGACGAGGAGCGCCCGTTGGCGGCCGGCTGGCGCGATCGCGTCGCCCTCCACCAGATCGCCCCGCTCGTTGTCCACGCCGTGAAGTTCGGCGGTGGCTACGTCTCCGCCGCGACGCAGGCGATCCACACCTACACATAGCCGACCCTCTTCGAATCCTCGTCGGGCCTCCACAACTCCTCCACAACACGGCCGCACCGTGGATGGCGTACGCGACACCAGGAGGAATGGACATGAACAGGAAGTGGTTGGCCGGCATCGGTGCCGGTGTGCTCGTGACGGCAGCGCTGATTCTCGTCGGTGCCGGTGCCTACCGAGCCGGTGAGCGCAGCAGCGACGACGTGCAGGTCGTCGGCGAAGTCGTCCGCGAGAGCGGATCGGCGACGCGCACGATCGTCGTCGACGGCGGCGGCTGGCATCACGGTCCGGGCTTCTTCCCCGGATTCTTCGTGTTCCCGCTGATCGTCATCGGGATCGTCCTGCTCGTCGCCTCGAGGCGCCGGGCGTGGTACGGCCCGCCGCGGTGGCAGTACGGCGAAGCCGAGCTCGCCGAATGGCATCGCCGCGCGCACGGCGAGGCGCCGCCACCGCCGCCGTCGGGAAGCTGAGCCGAGTTCCACCGACGGGTCTCGGACCAGCATCATGATCCCGTGACGCATGTTCTGGTCGTCGATGACGAGCCGCGGATCGTGGAAATCGTCCGCGACTACCTCGCCGACGCCGGCTACCGGGTGTCCACGGCCAGGTCAGGTGATGAAGCGCTGCGCCACGTGCGCTCGATCACACCTGACCTGGTCGTGCTCGACCTCGGACTGCCGGATGTGGACGGGCTCGATGTCGCCCGTGCGCTGCGCCGAACCTCGCCCGTGCCGATCATCATGCTCACCGCCCGCAGCGACGAGGCCGACCGTGTCGTTGGGCTGGAAATCGGTGCCGACGACTATCTCGTCAAACCGTTCAGCCCGCGTGAGCTGCTCGCCCGCATCCGTGCCGTGTTGCGGCGCACGATGGCGGTGCCGGCCGACGACGACAGGCCGCTGGTCGTCGGCGATCTCGTCGTCGATCCGATGCGTCGTGAGGTCACGTTCGCGGCACGTCGGGTCGATCTGACCGCCACCGAGTTCGACCTGCTCGCCCGGATGGCTGCCGAGCCGGGCCGTGTGTTCACCCGGGGGCAGTTGCTCGAGGCGATCCACGGCGTTGCCGTCGATGCCGGCGAGCGGGCGATCGATGCGCACGTGAAGAACCTCCGCCGCAAGATCGAGCCCGATGCTCATCGCCCCCGCCTGCTGCTCACCGTTCACGGCGTCGGTTATCGATTGCACGAACCATGACCAGATCGGAATGGCACGTCCATCGCCCCGCCCATCCCGGCGCGCTGTGGTGGCGGCGTCGCTTCCTGCGCATCGCCGTGGCGCTTGGCATCGTGTGGATCGGCGCCGGGGTGTTGTTCGGCGTGCTCACCAATCGCGGCGGAGGACCTGGGGAGGATCGCGGTCCACCGATCGCGGTCGCCGTCATCGGCGCCGCGGTGGTCGCCACCGTCGTCGCCTATCGCCGCCTCGCCGGCCCCGCCAGCGAGCTGCTGGAGGGAGCCGAGCGGATCGGCGCCGGCGACTACGGGGCGAGAGTGCGACCGTCCGGACCGCGGGCAGTGCGCACGCTCGGCGCGGCGTTCAACGAAATGGCTGCTCGACTCGATGCCTCGGAAACGGCACGCCGACGATTCCTCGCCGACGTGGCCCACGAGCTGCGTACGCCGCTGGCGGTGGTGCAGGCCGAGATCGAGGCTCAACTCGACGGCATCCACCCTCGCGACGACGAGCACCTGGCCGTGCTCAGCGAGCAGACACGAACCCTCGATCGACTCGTCGAGGATCTGCGCACCCTTGCCCTCGGCGACGCCGGGCGTTTGGCGTTGCACGTCGAGACGGTCGCCGTCGGGGCGATCATCGCCGATGCGACGGCCGCCATCTCCGTGCCCGCCGCAAGCCGCGGCGTCGAGATCGTCACCCAGGGTGATGACGTCGAGCTCGACGCCGATCCGGTGCGACTCATCCAGGTGCTCGCCAATCTGCTCACCAACGCCGTCCGCCATACCCCACCGGGCGGAGTCGTCACGGTGACGACGCACGTGGGGGCCGGCGATGTCATCATCACGGTCGCCGACACGGGACCCGGCATCAGCGGCGATCCGCAGCGGATCTTCGATCGCTTCGTCAAGGCCGCCGACTCGGGTGGCAGCGGGCTCGGCCTGACGATCGCCCGCCGGCTCGTCGAGTTGCACGGAGGAACCGTCGTCGCCGCCAACGATCCGGCCGGCGGTGCCCGATTGACGGTGACGCTGCCGCTCGATCACCCGGCCGGGAGGCCGTGACGGGCGAGCGACGCGTTGCTCCATTCTGCGTGCCCGGTGACCTCGCGCCCGAACCACGACGGGGCCGTGAACGCGGTGGCGGCTTCGACAGCGGGGAACTCGACCTCGACGACGCACAGCCCGGCGAGTGATCCGGCGAAGATGTCGACCTCAGCAGTGAAGTCGCCGACGGGGACACGGTGACGTGTCTTCTCCAGACGGCGCTCGCCGGTGTGCTTCCAGAGATCTTCGGCCTCGTCGAGGTCGAGGGCGACTTCGACCTCGGTGCGACCGAGCCCGTCGCCGCCGCCCTTGATCGTCAACCAAGCTCGGTCCGGGGCGATGCGGACGCGCACCGTGACATCGTCGTCGATGGCGACGTAGCCCTGGCGCAACGGCGTCCCGACGCCGAGCGTGTCGGCGGGTGGTGGCCGATCGGCCACCCACTTGCGCTCGATCTCGGTTGCCACATACCCGTGTCTAGTCGGTGCCGGTTGATCGGGCGCGTTCGGTGGTGTTTCGGCCGACTAGCGGTGCCGGCGCTTCGGTGCGGTTGGCACATCGCACTCTTCCCGCGCAAAACGGCCAGATCTGGCCGCCGAGCGACATCAGTGTCGCGACTGGCGGCACCGCCGCCGCTGCCGACACCGCCGGTGTCCTGCCGTCAGTCGCTGAGGCGTTGGGCGAGCCAGGCCAGGGGGATCGAGACGAGCATCACGAACGTGGCCATCACGTTCACCAGCGGGACATTGTTCGGCCGGCTGATGTTGGCGAGGATCCACTGCGGCAGCGTCTCGTAGCCCGACCCGGCGGTGAACGTCGTGACGATGATCTCGTCGAAGCTGAGGGCGAACGCAAGGATGCCGCCGGCGAGCATCGCCGAGCGCATCAGCGGGAACGTCACGTAGCGGAACGTCTGGCTGCCATGGGCGCCGAGGTCGGCCGACGCCTCGAGCAGGTTGGGGCTGGAGCGGCGCAAGCGGGCGACGACGTTGTTGTAGGCGAGGACGATGCAGAACGTGGCGTGGGCGATCACCAACGAGTGGAAACCGAAGCCGATCCTGAAGTCGAAGACCCCGAGGTTGATCGTTCGCGAGAACGTGTTCTGCAGGGCGACACCGGTGACGATGCCGGGCAAGGCGAGCGGCAGCACGAACAGGAACGAGTAGGCGTTGCGCCCGAAGAACTTGAACCGCTGCATGGCGAAGGAGGCGAGCGTGCCGAGGACGAGGGCGATCGCCGTCGCCGCCAAGGCGACCTTGACGGAGTTCCACAGCGCCTGCCGCGGCCCTTCGGACTCCCACGCCTGCTGCCACCAGTCGAGCGTGAAACCCTGGGGCGGCCACGACAGCGACGTCGCCGTGTTGAACGACAGGATCGCGACCACGACCAAGGGCAGGTAGAGGAACAACAGCGTGAGGATCATCCACAGGCGCAACGTCAACCGGGTGAGGAACGAGAAGCGCATCGTCAGAGTGAATCGAACGCGCCGGCGCGGCGCATGGCGAGGAGGTAGACGACGATGATCAGCAGCGGCCACATCGTGTAGGCGGCGGCGAGCGGTTGGTTGGGCGCGAGCAGCGTGCTCTGGATGACGTTGCCAATCATCGTCACCTGTCCCTCGGTCACGAGTCTCGGCATGATGTAGTCGCCGAGGGATAGCGAGAACGTGAAGATGCTGCCGGCGGCAATCGACGGGATGAGCAATGGCACGACGACGCCGGCGAACGTTCGCCACGGCCGCGCCCCGAGATCTCCGGACGCCTCCAGCACCGACTGCGGGAGTCGCTCGAGACCCGCGTAGATCGGCAGCACCATGAACGGCAGCCACAGATAGGTGAGGGCGAGGACAACGGCGAGATAGCCGAACCCCGGTGTGTACCCGAACACCGAGTCGAGTACCCCACCGTCCTGCGATCCGCTCGCCGGCGCCGGCCGCAACATCGCCTTCCAGGCATACCCCTTGACGAGATAGCCGGCCCACAGCGGCATCAGCACGGCGACGATCAAGCCTCGGCGCGCCCACGGACGGGCAACCTTGGCGATGTAGAAGGCGGCCGGCAGGGCGATCACGAGGCACAGGGCGGTCACCGCCAAGGCGAAACCGACGCTGCGCACGACGACGTCGAGGATCGACCGCGTCGTGAAGGCGCGACGGATGTTGTCGGTCGTGAACTCCCCGGTCGGCTTGCTCGTGAACCCGTCGACCTTGAAGAAGGCGCTGATGACGAGCAGGACGAGCGAGCCGATGTAGATGAACAGCAGCCAGGCCACTGCGGGGCCGATCAGCGCCGTGACGGCGAGTCCGCGGCGGCGACGAAACACACGGTTGACCCCGCGCCACGGCCGGCGAGACGGCGGTGCCGCCCCGCCGGCCGCGACGACGAGATCAGTCATGTGATCGGGTGAGGCCTACGACCGGAGTTCGGTCCAGGCGTTGACCCACTCGGAGTAGGGGACGCAGGTGACGTCGGTGCGGCCGTCGCGGCACGCCTCGGTCGCCGTCGTCCAGTACCAGACGTCTTCCCAGTACTCGGTCTCCTCGGCGTGGAAGATCGAGCAGTGATCGGGGTTGGCCGTCAGGGCGCACGACTCCCTGTTCGACGGTGCCTCGCCGAACCACTCGGCGACCTGGGCGTTGGCCCACGGCGACGTGATCCAGTCCATCCACAGCAACATGCAGTTCGGGTTCGCCGCCTGCTCCGACACCATCCAGGTGTCCGACCAACCGGTCGCCCCTTCCACCGGCTTGACGGCCTCGATCGGCGCGCCATTCGCCTGCGCCAGGTTGACGATCACCTGCCACGTCGTTCCGGCGAGCACCGTCTCACCTTCGAGGGCGGCCTGCTGGTCCGTGTACAACGCCCAGTACTGGCCGACGAGGCTCTCCTGCTCGCCAAGCAACTCGACCGCCGCGGCGAACTGCGTCTCGTCGAGGGCGTAGGGGTTGGTGATCCCGAGGTCCGGCTGGGTCGCCATCAAGTACAGCGCCGCATCGGCGATGTAAATCGGGCTGTCGTACACCGAGACCGCACCGTCCGCCGCGGTCCCACCGTCGAACATCACGCCCCACGAGTCGGGTGCGGCGTCGGCGAAGGCGTCGGTGTTGTAGACGAGCAGGTTGGCACCGCGGCCGTGGGGGATGCCGTAGGGCTCACCGTCGACGGAGTTCCACGGCTGCAGCTTGAGATCGTCGAAGATCTGCTCGTAGCTGGAGAGTTGGCTGACGTCGAGAGGACCGACCTCGCCGCCGGCGATCAGCCGCTCGGTGGCGTCACCGGAAGCGGAGACGCCGTCGTACTCACCGCTCTGCATCAGCGTGACCATCTCGTCGGAGGAGTTGCCGAGCTGCACGTTGACGGCACAACCTGTCATGTCCTCGAACGGGGTCGCCCAGTCGACCGCCGGATCGGTCGAGCCGTCCTCGATGTAGCCGGCCCAGGCGATGATGTTGACCTCGTCCTCGGCGCCGGCGAGGAGATCGGCGTTCGGTGTCCACTGGTAGTCCGTCTCGCCGGCGGCCGCAGTGTCACCGGTCGGCTCCGTCGTGTCGGTGCTCGCCATGGCGACACCGCCCGTCGCAATTCCGAGACCGAGCACAGCTGCTGCCGCCGCCGAGCAGCGTCGCCTCCATGAGTCAGTCTGCAGTAGTCGGTTCTTCATCAGGGTTCCCTTCTGTGGTGTTCTCCGCTAGGTCAGAGATCGTCCCGGTATCGGCAACGGCGAACGCCGCCCGCCGTGGCCACGTCAGGCGCACGATGGCGCCGACAACGAGCGTCGTGGCCGCCTCGCTCGGCACATGGGCGAGCAGGTGGCTGCCGTCGTCGAGGTCGACGCGGGCCCGACAGTCGGAGCCGAGGTACTGCACGTCGCTCAGCACACCGTCGACGGACACCTCGCCGTCGCCGGTCGACGCCCCGTCGAGACGGACACGCTCGGGACGCAGCGAATGAGCGGCATCGACGCCGAGTAGGCGTTTGGACTGCTCGGGTGAGAGAACATTGGAGGTGCCGACGAAGGAGGCGACGAACGTCGTCTGCGGCGACTCGTAGATCTCCCGAGGCGAGCCGACCTGCTCGAGGCAACCGTTGTTGAACACGGCGACGCGGTTGCTCATCGACAGCGCTTCGCCCTGGTCGTGGGTGACGAACACGAACGTGATCCCGACGTCGCGCTGCAGGGCCTTGAGCTCGACCTGCATCTCCTCGCGCAGCTTGAGGTCGAGGGCGCCGAGCGGCTCGTCGAGAAGCAGCACTTTGGGGTGGTTGACGAGGGCACGGGCGAGGGCGACGCGTTGGCGCTGCCCGCCGCTGAGCTCGGTCGGACGCCGGTTGGCGAAGCCGGACAGGCGGACGGCCTCGAGCAGCTCTCCGGCGCGGCGCCGGCGCTCCGCTTTGCGTATGCCCTTGACCTTGAGTCCATACTCGACGTTGCGCTGCACGTCGAGGTGGGGGAACAAGGCGTAGTCCTGGAACACCGTGTTGAGGTCGCGGTCGTACGGCGGCTTCGACGTGACGTCGGAGCCGGCGAGCAACACCGCTCCGGCGGTCGGCTCCTCGAAGCCGGCGATCAGCCGGAGCACGGTGGTCTTGCCACTGCCCGAGGGGCCGAGCAGGGAGAAGAACTCGCCGTCGTCGATGGCGAGGTCGATCTCATCGACGGCGACGACGTCGCCGAAGTGCTTGCTCAGCCCAACGAGTTGGATCGCCGGTCGAGCCGTGGGGAGGAGCTGCTCGTTGGGTGCCGGCGCGGGCATGGCCGAGGCGGCGGAGTCGCTCACGATATGCGTGTTCCCTCTCCCCTCCCGCCGAGCGCGCCGTCCTGGCGCCGCTGATCGGCCGCATACTAGGCATGGACGGCCACCGGGCTTTAGCGAAAACGTCCTGTGGATAATCACCCGAGGCTCGCCGGACGGTTGCTGTACCGTCGTGATGGAGGCCGCGGCGCTGCGCCGTGGCAGGGAGATGATCAATGACGTCACGGATGTCGAGTCCGTGGTTCGTCGGGCGGACCGAAGAGCTGCGGCAACTGATCGTCGCCCTCGAAGCAACGATTGCCGGGGCCTCGGCGGCCGTGCTCGTGGGTGGCGACGCGGGAATCGGTAAGTCGCGCCTGGTCGCCGAACTCGCCAAGCGGGCGACCGCCGCAGGTGCGGTCGTCGCGACCGGGCACTGCCTCGACGTCGCCGAGGGCGGTGCGCCGTACGCGCCAGTTCACGAGGTCCTCGCCCAACTCGGCGACGACGTCGCCTCCGGCGCCAGGCCGGCGGAGGCGTTGCGGGCCGCGCTGCGCCGAACCGCGGCTGATCGGCCCGTGGTGCTCATCGTCGAGGACGTCCACTGGGCCGACCGTTCGACCCGCGATCTGCTGACCGTCCTTGCCGCCGGACCGGAGCTGCCGGGCATGTTGCTCATCGCCACCTATCGCATCGACGACCTGGAGCGCGGTAACCCGATGCGCGGCTTGCTCGCCGAGCTCGATCGTGCCGAACGCGTGGAGCACCTTCGTCTCGCCCCCTTCGGCCCGGGTGACGTCGCCGAGCAGCTGCGCGGGATCCTCGGGTCGCAGCCGCCCGACTGGCTGGTCAGCTCGGTGCTGGAGCGCTCCGACGGCAATCCGTTCTTCGCCGAGGAGCTGGCCGCCGCCGTCTCCGAGCAGGGGAGCATCCCACCGGGGCTCCATGATCTGCTCCTCGCCCGTCTCGATCGGCTCGACAAGGGCGCCCAGGAAGTGGTCCGGGCGGCCGCCATCGGCGGGCGGAGGATCGGCCACCGTCTCCTCGCCGCCGCCGTCGAGCTGCCCACCGACGTGCTCGACGCGGGCTTGCGTTCCGCCCGTCAGCACCATCTCCTACGCGTCGACGAGCAGGGATACGCCTTTCGCCACGCCCTCGTCCACGAGGCGGTTCTCGACGAGCTGTTGCCGGGCGAGCGAGCCGGCCTGCACTCCGCCTACGCCCGGGCCATCGACTTCGACCACGCCCTCGTCGGCGGCGGGTGGGCGGCCGCCCTCGTCCACCACTGGACTGCCGCCGGCCGTTCCGACCGGGCCATTGCCCCTGCGCTCGCTGCCGCCGTCGACGCCGAGCTCGCCTATGCCCTGCCCGAGGCCCAGCGCTACTACGACTGGTTGCTGTCGGTGCTCGACAACGACGATGTCGCCACCGCCGACCTCCCGGTGTCACGCGCCGAGATCGTCGACCGCGCCGCCGATGTCGCGAGTCGCGCCGGCGACCTCGACCGTGCCGCCCAGCTGATCGCGGATGCCCTCGACGGGCTCGATCCGCAACGCGAGCCGGCGCGGGCGGCCATCCTCCACGAACGGCGCGGCTGGTGCCTGTTGCAGCACGGCCGCGACGACGATGCCTTGGAGGCCTACGAGCACGCCATCCGCCTCGTTCCGGCCAATCCGCCGACGGCCGCGCGTGCCCGTGTGCTTGCTGCCGGGGCGGACGCCCTCGAGCGGGTCGACCGCCCCGAGCATGCCGCCGAGCGAGCGGCCGAGGCGGTCGGCGTGGCCGTCGAGGTGCGATCGCCCGGTGATGAGGGCCACGCCAGGCACACGCTCGGCGTGGCACTGGCGTCGACCGGTGATCTCGACGGCGGGCTCGCCGAGTTGCGGCGGGCCCTCGACCTCGCCGTGCGCGGTGGCGACCTGACCGACGCCGCCGGCATCCACCGTCACCTCTGGCAACTCGTCGTCGCCGAGGGCGGCGCCGCCGAACTCGTCGCAGCCACGATCACCGACGCCGAGACCGCCCGGGCTCGGGCGATGCCGGTGCTCGCCGGGGTGCTCGAGGCCATCGTCGCCGCCTACTGCCACCAGCTCGGCCGCTGGGATGAGGCCGAGGCGCTGCTCACCACGCTCGATCCTGGGCGAGTCGACGGGGTCGTGCAGCTCGCCGTCGCCGCCCTGCTCGACACCGCCCGCGGCGATGTCGAGCGCGCCGGTGACCGACTCGAGATCGTGCGGGCGAACACTCTCGGCTTGCGCGACGGGCGGCTCGACGGGCTGCTGTTCACCGGCCTTGCCGAGCGAGCGTGGAGCCGCGGCCACCTTGGCGTGATTCCCGACGTCGTCGATGAAGGGATTCAACGCACCACCGACAAAGAACTGATCGGCTGGATGGCGCTTACCGGCCTGCGTGCGGCCGACGCCGCCGGCGATGCCATCGATCGCTGGCTCGCCCTCCTGGGCGGGCTCGGCGAGTACGCCGATCGGCGCCGGCTCGGTCCGGCCGCCGAACTGCGCTCGGCGGCAGCGACCGGCGTGGCCGAGGGAACTCGTCTCGGCGGCACCAGCGACCCTGACGCCTGGGCGAACGCAGTCGCCGCCTGGGACCGCACCGGTTTCCCGTTCCCCGCGGCCTACTGCCGATGGCGTCAGGCCGAGGCCGTGCTGCTCGCCGGCGGAATCCGCGCCGAGGCCGTCGATCTGTTCACCGCAGCGCGCTCGGCGGCCGTCGAGCTCGGCGCCCGACCGCTGGCCGCGGCGATCGAGCAAGCCGCCCGCCGGGCCCGGCTCCCCGTCGGCGCGAGCACCGCCGAGCCCCAACCGGCCGGCAGCGACAACGACTTCGGCATCACCGCCCGCGAGTTCGAGGTGCTCGAATTGCTCGCCCGCGGCTGGACGAACAAGCAGATCGCCGAGTCGTTGTTCATCAGCGAGAAGACGGCGCGTGTGCACGTGTCGCACCTGCTCACCAAGCTGGCGGTCCCCACCCGTGGCGCCGCCGTCGACGTCGCGTTCCGCAACGATCTGCTCCGCCGTTGAGCGTGTTTGGTCGATGTGACGCCACCAACGTCGTCACAGCGACCAACAAGTTGTAGACGCGAATGAGCGGGGCGTAGGTCATCCGGCCGATGCGGCCGGCGCACCGCCGGGCGCACTGTTGCTGGCATGTCCGCGCGTTCCTACGACCACGCCGTCGTCCTCGGCGCCAGCATGGCCGGCCTGCTCACGACCCAAGCGCTCTCCGCCCATTTCGCCCGCGTGACGATTGTCGAGCGTGACAGCCTCCCGACGAACGCGACGAATCGCCCCGGTGTGCCGCAGGGCGAACACCTCCACGTCATGCTCCCCGGTGGTCAGCAGGCGATCGAGCGGCTGTTGCCGGGATTCAGTGACGAGCTCGTCGCCGCCGGTGCCGTCGTCATCGCCGCCCCGACGGAGGTCCTCTGGCTCAGTCCCGCCGGGTGGGTCGACCGCTTCCCGCCCCGCCATCGACTGATCTCGGCGACCCGTCCGTTGATCGAGTGGTGCACGCGCCGCCGCGTCATGGCGACACCAGGCGTCGCCATTCTCGAGGGACGAGCCGTCGACGCCCTACTCCCCGGCGCCGACGGCAACCGCGTCTCCGGGGTCCGGCTGGGCGGCGACGCCAGTCAGGCCGGGGTGCTGCGCGCCGATCTTGTCGTCGACACCACCGGTCGCCGCTCCCGGTTGCCGGACTGGCTGGGGCAACTCGGTTTCGAGCGCCCGGCCGAAACACGCATCGACGCATCACTGTCCTACGCCTCGCGCATCTACCGGCGCCCACCGGGTGCCCGTGATTGGAAGGCGGCGTTCCTCCAGGCCCAGCCGCCGATAACGGGACGGATGGCGGTGATGTTCGAGGTCGAGGACGATCGCCTGATGCTCACTGTCCAGGGTGTCGGCGGCGACCACCCGCCCCGTGACGAAACGGGGTTCCTCGACTTCACCCGGTCGCTGCGCAGCACCGTCATCTATGACACGATCCGCGAGGCCGAACCGTTGACGCCGATTGTCGGGTTCGCCAACACTGCCAACCGGCGGCGTCACTATGAGCGTTTGCGCCGGTGGCCGGAACGGTTGCTCGCCGTCGGCGACACGGCCTGCTCCTTCAACCCGGTGTACGGGCAGGGAATCTCCGTCGCCGCTATGACGGCGGCTCGCCTCGACACCGCCTTGGCCGATCGCGGCGCTCGCTCACTCGACGGGTTCGCCCCGCGGTTCCGACGCGACGTCGCCGCCGCCGGCAGGGCGGCGTGGATGATCGCCACCGGCGACGACCTTCGTTACCCGACGACCACGGGTGCCACTGCCGGAAGGGCGCTGCGCATGCAGCATCGCTATCTCGACCGGGTGATGGCGGCGGCGACCGGCGACGAGGGAGCGATGTCGGCGATGACCGACGCCCTCTTCCTCGTCGCCCGCCCGGAGTCGCTGTTCAAGCCGAGTGTGATGTGGCGAGCTCTGCGTCACGGCCCGACGCCGGCCACCGAGTCGAGCGTCATCCCGTCCATCCATCCGAGTGTTTCGCGCCAACCGAGTGTGTCGTGGTGACCTGTCCGACACGAAACACTCCGATGGGCCGGCTCGATTTCGTCGGAGGTCGAGAACCCGCGATCATGATGACGACATGGCTGCCGGCACGAGGACGTTTCGACCCGCGGCGCCAGGGGCCGATGCTGGCGCGGTACTCGAGGCGCTCGACCGCGCCGGGCTGACCGCCGATCCACCGGCGACGTCGACCGTCGCCGTGCTCGATACGTTCGACGGCCGCGTCGCCGACGCTGGTCTGCGACTCGAACTCGTCGACGGTCGCCACCTCGTCCTCAGCGGGCCGGGAGTCGTCCCGGCCCGCGTGACGGTGCCGGGACAGCCACGAGTCGCCGATGACATCCCGGCGGGCCCGTTGCGCCATCGACTTGCTGGACTGCTCGACGTGCGCGCGCTGCTCCGCCTCGTCGAAGTGACGTCGGAGCGCATCGACATCGCCAAGCGCAACACGTCGGGCAAGGTCACCGCCACGGCGGTCGTCCACCGAACGCCGACGACGAGCGGCATCAGTCTCGATGTCGCGGTGGTCGTCGACGTCGTCGAGCTGGCCGGCTATCCGAAACCGGCGGCGGAGGTGCGTGACCTGGTCGAAGGGCTCGGTTTCGTCGAGGTCGACGGCGGCAGCGCCCAACTGGCTGCGGCGGTGACCGGCGTCTCGCTGGCGGGCTACGACGTACCCGTCGGTGTGCCGCTGTCCGCCGACGACCGGGCTATCGACGGGTATCGCACCGTCCTCACCAACCTCCGTGAAGCGATGATCGCCAACTGGGACGGAACAATCGCCGACATCGATCCTGAGTTCCTCCACGACCTGCGCGTGGCGGTGCGCCGTACGCGTGTCGTGCTCGGCAACGCCAAGCGAGTGCTCCCCGAGGACGTGCGCCAACAGGCCCGGGAGGACTTTGCCTGGATTGGCGCCATCTCCGGTACGGCGCGCGACCTCGACGTCTACCAGATCGAGTGGCCCGACTACACCGCTGCCCTCGACGACGCCGCGACCGAGGCACTCGGCCCGCTGCGCGAGCACCTCGGGGTCGAACGGCAGGCGGCTCACGCGGAGCTCGCCGCTCAGCTGTCGTCGCCCGGAGCCGCGGAGGTTGTCTCTCGATGGAACGACTGGCTCGATCACCCGGTCGACGCCAGTACCTTCGGCGATCGCAGCGTCGAAGCCTTGGCGAAGACGGTCCGGCGACGAGTTCGCCGCGCCCACCGGGTGATGGTCGACCGCGGGCGCTCGATCACCGCGACGACGCCGGCGGAGACGGTGCACGAACTGCGCAAGGACGCCAAGAAGCTGCGCTACCTCATCGAGTGTTTCGGCGGGCTCTATGACAAGGCGCCGCGAACTGCCTTCGTCAGCCGGCTGAAGGCGTTGCAGGACACCCTCGGCGAGCACCAGGACGCCGAGGTCCATGCCCAGGCCCTGCGCACGATCGCCGACGATCCTCGACGGCACTGGAGTGCCGACACGTTGCTGGCGATCGGCCAGCTGATCGAGCGGCTCGAGCAGCATCGGGTGGCCAGCCGCAACGAGCTTGCCGAGAAGTTCGCAGAGTTCGACCGCAAGCAGACGACCGCGGCGTTGAAGGAGTTGCTGGCGAGCGCAAAGCGCGATGGTTCGTGAAAGTTCTCGCCGCCTACAGCATCAAGGGTGGGGTCGGCAAGACGACCACGGCGGTGAACCTCAGCTTCGAGGCGGCGTCGACCGGTGCCCGCGTGCTGCTGTGGGATCTCGACCCGCAGGGGGCGGCGACCTTCTTCTTCCGCGTCA
Source organism: Ilumatobacteraceae bacterium (assembly GCA_963716665.1). Taxonomy (GTDB): domain Bacteria; phylum Actinomycetota; class Acidimicrobiia; order Acidimicrobiales; family Ilumatobacteraceae; genus Desertimonas. The sequence goes on along the minus strand of CAVQTY010000011.1, from coordinate 63,335 downwards.
AGCCGCGCGTCAAAGGTGGTGTGTCCCGGCTGCTCGGACGCCGCGGGCAACTCGGAGCCAGCATCAAGGAGAGTGATGTCGCCGGGCTGCACCTCGTTCCCGCCGACTTCTCGCTGCGTCACCTCGACGTGCACCTTGCCGACGGAACGGGTTCGACGGCGAGCCTTGCCGCGTTGCTCGAGCCACTCTCCGACGATTACGACGTCGGCATCCTCGACTGCGCCCCGGGTATCACGCTCGCGAGCGAAGCAGTGTTCCACGCCGCCGACGCGTTGCTCGTGCCGACGGTGCCGACGACGCTGTCGGTACGCACCCTCGACCAACTCACCGGTTTCCTCGACGGCGACACAGACGACGGGCCCGAGATCCTCCCGTTCGTGTCGATGCTCGATCGGCGCAAGACGTTGCACCGCGAACTGATCGAGTCGCTCGCCTCCGTCGAGCCGCCGTTCCTGTCGACGGCGATCCCCAATGCCAGCGCTGTCGAGCGGATGGCGGTGCACCGCGCCCCGCTCGGTGAGATCTCCCCGCGCAGCAAGGCTCGCAAGGCGTTCACCGACCTCTGGGCCGAGGTTGCCCAGCACCTCTGGCCCGACTGACGCTCTTCCATTCGAGTGTTCGTGCTGACCGAGTGTTTGCTGCGGAAAAGCCAGCACGAAACACTCGGTCGACAGAAAACACTCCGATGGGTTAACGGTCGTCGATCAGGGCCATGGCGGTGGCGACGAGGCCGAAGAAGAGCATCAGGCCGACGCCGACGATTGTCACGATGTGCGGTCCTTCAATCGGTACGAAGCTCACACCGTTTCCGGGACTCCGCTCGAGATCGCCCGGGTTACCGATCGCCAAGCCGATCGGCTCAGCGGTCTGCTCGGTCGCTGTCGTGAGCACGAGCCAGCCGGCACAGATCGTGCCGCCGATCGCCAAGCCGAGGCCGTAGCGACGCACGAGCAGGAACCCGAACACCCCGCACAGCAAGAGCAGCACGAGCTGCACCAAGCGGGCGATGAACCACGCCGTCGGCACGTCCGTGCCTGGCGCACTCGACCAGTTGAGGTCGACATCCGCGCCGTCGATCGGCAGTAGCGGGCCGACCACGGCGGCGATCGTCGCCATCGCTCCGAGGGCGGCGACCCACGGGTCGAGCCCGGCTCGACCGTCGTCGCCCGTACGCAACAACGAGACGATCAGTGCGACGAGGCCGAGGCCGCCGGCTGCCACGATCGCCCAGTACCCGATGTCGCGGGTGACCGTCGAGTTGGCGAACGCCGAGCCGAGGGCGGTGTGGGCCGGCACCTCGGCCTGCCCGATGGCGAGCGCCGCCCACCCGGCGAGGGCGGCTCCGCCGCCGCCGGCGAGACCGGCACCCCAGCGGTAGCGGACGCACCAGGCGAGTGCCCCGAGGACCATCGTCAGCGCCGTGAGGATGCCGGCGACCGTGAGGTTCGTTCCGAAGTCGTTGAGCTTCCACGCCCCGTCGAGATTCGTCAGTCCGGTGCCGGAGATGTCGAGGACCTGGATGATCGTGGCGACGACGACGGCGGCCGTGGCGAGCACGCAGATGATCAGCAGCGGCTTGACGCGGAACGGGCGCTGCGTCTTCGGCGCCGCTTCCGGTTCCCACGGTGGCGCCTCCCACGGCGCGTAGGTCGCCGGCACCCGTCCGGTTTCGTCGTTGTAGCCGGCGCCGTACTCGTTGCGGTACGGCGGCTGCAGCGTCGTCGGGGGAGCGGGCTCTTCGACGTAACCGCTGTAGTCGCCGGTCTCGGCCGGCCACAACGGACCGGTGTCGGATGGGTGATCCCACCGGCCGGGACCCTGCGCCGACACATCCGGCGGGCCGAACCCGCCGCGGCCCGTCGGCGCCCCGACGGCGGGGAGCACGTTCGTGGCGTCGTCGTCAGGCGGCGGCAGTGGTGGTGGGGGAGGAACGGCGAGAAGCTGGCCGGTCGTCGGATCGAACATCGGATGGCTGGTCGGTGCCGCCAGGGCCGGGAGCCGGATGCTGTCCTCGTCCCCGGGAGGCGGCGGAGCGAGCGCGAGCTCACCGGAGGGACGCCGCAGGCGGGCGCCACACTCCATGCAGAACTTGTGCTCCGGGCGCACTTCGGTTCCGCACACGTGGCACTGCATGGAGTCGAGCCTAAGGGACCATGCCGGACTGGTGCAGGCACACTGTCGCCGATGCCCGGCCGATTCGCTCCGTCGCCGACGGGTTCGCTGCACGTCGGCAACCTGCGTACCGGCTTGTTCGCCTGGTTGCTGTCGCGCTCGGCGGGCGACGTCTTCCGGCTGCGCATGGAGGACCTCGACCGCGTCACCGCGGCAGCAGAACACGAGCGCGCCCAGCAGGCCGACCTTGTCGCCCTCGGCGTCGACTGGGATGGTGAGGTCTGGCGCCAGAGCGAGCGCTTCGACCGCTACGAGGCCGCCCTCGATGATCTGCGCCAAGCGGGACTCACCTATGAGTGCTACTGCTCCCGTCGCGAGATCCGCGAGTCCGTCACCGCCCCGCACGACGATGGTGGGCTGCGCTATCCGGGCACCTGTCGCGGCCTCGCCGCCCACCAGCGCGCTCGGCGCCGCGCCGAGCGTCTCCCGGCGATTCGCTTCCGTGCCGAGACGCACGCCATTGTCGTCGACGATGTCGTCGTCGGGCCATGCGAAGGCCGGGCCTCCGATGTCGTCCTGCGCCGCAATGACGGTGTTCCAGCCTACAACCTCGCCGTCGTCGTCGACGACGCCGCGGCCGGCGTCGACCTCGTCGCCCGCGGTGACGACCTCTTGCCTTCGACACCGAGCCAGATCGCCATCGGACAGGCGCTCGGGTTGTCGGCGCCGCGCTACGCCCACGTGCCCCTCGTCGTCGGACCTGACGGCAGCCGCCTGGCGAAGCGTGACGGGGCGATCACGCTGGCGGCGTTGTCGGAGAGGGGTCTCGGTGTCGAGGCGGTGCGCTCGGCGCTGGCGGTCACGCTCGGCCTCGCCGTGCCCGGCGAACGCGTTTCGGCCGGCGAACTCGTCGGCCGCTTCGATCTCGCCGCCGTCGCCGGGGCGGCGGGCGGGCCCGTGCGCTACGTGGACGTGCTGGCGGCAGCCGAACGTGCTCGGTGACCGATCGACATTGCCCCGGATCGGTTGGTCCGCCTTGGTAGCCTCGGCCCGATGCGGGCCGCCACTCGCTCCCCCCACGTCCCGCGACCCGACTCCAACCGCAACCGCCTTATCGTCGTGAGCGGCAGTCTCGGTGTTGCGACGATGCTGCTCGGCGGCACGGCGATCATCGCCGCGTCGTCGCCGCGGATGGTGACGACGACGCAGATCGCCTCGACGACGACGACCGTCGCCCCGACAACCGTCGCCCCGACGACGCTCGCCCCGACCACGACCCAGGCGCCGACCACGACGGTCGCCCCGACGACAACACGGGCGCCGACCACGACGGCGCCATCGCCGGCGATCGTGCCGTTGGCCGGGCCGGAGTATCCGTTCGTCGCCGTTGGATCGAGCGGTGGCGGCGAGACGGCACGCATCCAGCAGCGCCTCGTCGACATGGGGTTCTGGAACAGCGGGGCCGACGGCGACTACGGGTTGACGACGAGCCAAGCGGTGATGGCGTTCCAGAAGTTCGTCGGGCTCGAGGCCTCCGGCTCCGTCAACCAGGAGACCGCCGACGCCTTGACCAACGCCCGGTTCCGCGCCCACGGCCTCGCCGACGCCGGCACGCTCGTCGAGATCGACAAGGACAAGCAACTGCTGTTCATCGTCCACGACGGGCGCACGGTGTGGATCTACAACACGTCGACCGGCGACGGGCAGCCCTACACCGAGGCCGACCAGAACACTCCCGGCGAGGTGCAGACGGGCGTGTCGATCACCCGTAGCGGTCTCCATGAGGTGTATCGCGAGCGTCCGGTCGGTTGGTGGGAAGGCGATCTCGGCAAGATCTACCGGCCCAAGTACTTCAGCGGCGGGCAGGCCGTGCACGGCTCCAACAACGTGCCCAACTACCCGGCGTCACACGGCTGTGTGCGCGTGTCGATTGCGGCGATGGACTTCATCTGGGAGACGAACATCATGCCGATGCACATCCCCGTGTGGGTCCACGGCGCCAACTGACCCGCTTACAGAAGGTCAGTGGGCAGGCTTCAGCGGTTCCTCGGAGCTGAACCGTCGCTGTTCGACACCTCAGCTCTCGAGATGCCCGACCGCTCTGACGCGTAGTTCGTGGCCAGCCGACGTCAGGCACTTGCCGGTCTCGAGGTCGAAGCGCCAGCCGTGCAGGGTGCACACCAGCTCGCAGCCACGAATCTCGCCGAACACGCTGAGATCGGCGTTGCGATGCGGGCAGCGGCGTTGCATCACCCAGCCATCGAGCTCGATGTCGGGCTCGGTCTCCGTTGGTGGGTGCAGCTTGCGTAGCGCCTCCGCCTCCGTCCGCCGCATCCGCCCGGGCGACAACGACTTGAAGAAGTTGTAGACGTACTCGTTGAACTCGCCCTGACGCCAGGCCCGGAACCGGCAGGACAGGAACAGCGAGTTGCTCCAGTCGACCGCCCGCTCGGCGACGACCTTCTCGACGAGCGAGCGGTCGATCTCGAAACGGAACCCGTACGGCTCACCGGCGTAGGCACGCACATCCCCGGCAGGGAAGTCGATGAGAATCTCGACGTCGCCCGCACGTAGGACGCACGCTGCGCCGATGCCCTCGCGCACGGTTGGGCACGCCGCCAGCAGGGGCCGCCACCACTCCTGCAGCGTCGGCACGAGGTCGGTGTTCGGTTGCGCCGCCCAGCGCTCGTGCATCGCCGCCAGCCAGTCCGACCAATCGCGCTGGTAGCCGGTGAGGTACTCGTGCTTGCGCTCGAAGATCGCCGTGACGTCGCCCTCGGCGATCGGGTGGGCTGCCGTCACCTCGTCTGGGCCGACGTCGATCGTCGTCCCCGGGATCGCCAGCACACCGGTATGGCCCGATGCGTCGAGGCGGTCGAGGAACGTGCGCTGGTCGACGAAGATGCTCGGCTCGTCGCCGGTGACGACGTTGAGGTGGAACAGCGCCGGATCGAGGAAGCACGGCGGGCCGGCCGACGGCACGACGGCGCGGGCACCGATCGACTCGACGTAGCGCATCGCCCTCGTCAGCTGGCTCTCGATCTTGGCGTCGACGAGATGGCGCATCGTCACGTCGTCCATCTCGTACACCATCGGGTACCAGATCGCCCCGCTGTACTGCAGCCAGTGGAGATCGACCGGGCCGTGGGCGGCGAGGGCGGCAAGATCGGTAGTGCGGCAGTCGTTCTGGTTGACGAGCCGACTCGTGCCGTCGCTGACGACGAGTGCCGAGTCGCCCCCAGGACCGTCGGTGATCGACGTCTCGACGTGGATAGCCACGGTCAGTTCGCTGTCGTCACCGCCGAGGCGATGCTCCTCGCCGTCGATCGTGCGCATCAGGTTCTCGAAGCCGAGGGCGCGCAGTCGCTGGTCCAATTCACGGCTCGGGTACCCGGGGACGAGGATGGCGATGTCGCGGCGCACGTTGCGCTCGTCGGCGAGCCACGACTCGTCGAAGTGATCGCCGTGGAGATGGGAGATGTAGAGGTAGTCGGCACCTCGGATCCGCTCGTGGAGGTCGTCGCCGAGCTGGTCGTTGCGCGGGAACACGAACCACGACCCGAAGAATGCGGGGACGAACCAGGGGTCGCAGACGATGGAGCCGTGCGCCGTCTCGATGAGGATGCCGGCCTGGCCAAGCGAGGTGGCGCGCATCAACGAGAGCAGGATCCGGCGTGCGGACGAAGGGCCCGCGGCATTGGATCAGGCGACGGGCGGGTCCGTGTACTGCTGGCCCTGCCGCGAGACGTGCTCGGTCCAGGCCGAGCCGTCCCAGTAGCGCAGCTCGAAGCGCCCTGCCGGATCGGCGTACCAGCCGGCCGGCACGGCCGGCGTGGCCGGCGTCGCCGCCTGTTGCGCCGACCCGCTCCACGACGAGTCCGAGCCGCTCGACCAACCTCCGGCATTGGCTCCGGACGCCGCAGCACCGACGGCGGCGGCGCCGGCCGCGGTGTCGTCGCTGGCTCCCCAGCCGGTTCCTCCGGTCCCGCTCGACGAGGGGGTCGATGTCGGCGACGTGATGTCGGTATCGGAGGCCGCGGTTTCCGGTACAGCTGGCTCGCTGCTGACCGAAGTCGGAGTGAGCAGGTCGGCGGCCGAGTCGTTCGTCGACTCCGCCAAGGCGATCGTGTTGCTCGTGCCGTCGGTGATCTGCGCGTCGGTGCCATCCGATGTTTCGCCATCCGCGTCGCTGGCTCGCCTCAGATAGGCGACGACGTCGGAGCCTGCCGGGACGATGGCGACGACGTCCCATCCCTCTGCAGATTTCTCGGTCAGCGTGGCAGCCAGCGACCCAGCCTCGTACGAGGACACGCTGACGGACTCGAAGTCGTACATGCGGCCATCGTAACGAGTCGCACCTCGGTGCGGGGATTGGGTGCGGCGGAAGCGCCGGCGACTACCGCGGATGCGAGCGACCGAGCGCCAGCGAGGGAGCGGCCACCGCGGCCTGCGTGGCCGGGGAACGCAATTAGCGAATCACGAGAGACGCGACGTCGGTGTCGCCGGCCGCGCCGTCGTAGATGACCTCGCCGTCACGCAGGGCGACGACCCGCTCGGCGGCGCTGACTGCGCCGAGCTCGTGGGTCGCCACGACGAGCGTCGCCCCGTCGCCGTGCGCCCTGGCGAAGAGGTCGAGCAACGCTTCCCGCCCAGGCTGGTCGAGGCCGACGAACGGCTCGTCGACGAGGAGCACCTCGAAGGGGCGGACGAAGGCGATGGCGATGGCGGCCTTCTGACGGAGTCCGCGGCTGAACGTCGTCGGCAGGTGGTCGCCGCGGTCGGTGAGGCCGAGATGATCGAGCAGGTCGGCGGCGTGCTGTTCCCATTCTTCGGTGCCGTGCAGCTTGGCGATGTACTCGAGGTGCTCCCACACGGTGAGGTCGTCGTAGAACACCGGCTGATCACCGAGGTAGCTCGTGAACGCCCTGGCGTCGAGTGACCCGGCGGGGTAGCCGAGCACGGTCACAGCGCCGTCCGTGGCGTCGAGCAACCCGGCGGCGAGGCGCAGCAGCGTGGTCTTGCCGCTGCCGTTGTGCCCGAGAAGGACGACTCGCTGGCCGGCGGTGATGTCGAGATCGACGGGTCCGAGAGCGGGAGCATCGCCGTAGCGCTTGGCCAGCCCGGCGGCGAGCAGGGCGCTCACGGCGCCTGCCGCCCGGCCTCGGTGAACGACCTCAACTTCTCGCGCCACTCGTCGCGCTTGCGCACCCACATCGCCGTGGCGGCGATCAGCAGGACGTTGAGCACCGCCATCCGCACGGCGGTCGCCGGCTCGGGGAACTCGCGCATCGCCAATGCCGTCAGCGCAGGAATCGTGCTGATGACGATCGGTACGGCGAGACGGATGAACGAGGACGCGCCGGCGAACTCCGGTGGCATCGCCGAGCTCGGCGCTTGCAGCGGATCGGTGGCGTCGCGAACCACGCTGACGACCGAACCACAGGCGCCCGCCAACGTCACCGGCACGGCGAGGGCGAACGCCGCGGCGGCCGCGCCGGGCTCGGCCGCGGCCAACGTCGCCGCACCGATCGCAGCGAACGGGATGAGCACGACGATCGGCGCGGCGAGATGGCGAACCAGCACCCAGCCACGCGGGCGAGGCACGCCGTCGGTGACGTCAGGGTGATCGATCTCCTGGGAGAGCGGCTCGATGGCGTCGAGGCCGAGCAGGTAGAGGGCGAGACCGGCGGCCAGCACCATGGGCGTCGTGCCGCGCACGACGACGACGACGGCCAGGCCGGCAAGGACGGCCAGGGCGGCCATCCTGGCGAGGCGAGACGCCGGATAGCGGGCGAGGCCACGGGCTCCGCGGCGTACCACGGCGCTCGTCGGACCGGCACCGCCCGTGCGGCGGGGAACGGTGATCCAGGGTGAGGTGCGCGGTCGTTCGCCACGCAGCTGCCGGCGCAACAGCACGACGGTGCGCAGGTCCTGGACGGTGACGGCGAAACGCAACTGCGACACGAGGTCGGCGCGGCGAGTGAGCTGCTCGAGGCGCAGCCTGTCGGCGATGACGAGGGCGACGACGGCGAGGGCGATGACAACGGCGGCGGCGACGAGGTCGGCGGGGTGGGCGCGCATCCCCCACATCGCCAGGCTGCCGAGGCCGTCGCCGGGGCCTGGCCATCCCCAGACGACGGCGGCGCCCTGGGCGGCGAGCAGGAGCAGAGCGAGTGCCGTTGCCGCCCATCGTGGGACAGCGAGGGCGTGCGCGACGACGGCCACGGCGACGAAGACGAGTCCGATCAGCGCCGCCGCGGCGGCACCACTGGCCGCCCACGCTGCCGCCGAGCCGGGTAGGCGTCGCGATGCCAGCTGGCCGGCGATCGCTCCCGTCACCGCGCCGGCGAAGGAGATGGCGCGCATGCGCTGTCCGACTGGGCGCAGCAGTACCTCGCGGCGGGAGATCGGGGCGAGCATGAGGTGGCGAGCGTCGCCGGCCTCCAGCGAGATCGGCCCGCCGTCGCTGCCGCTGCGTAGGCCGAGAGCAACGGCGGCGATGGCGACGAGACCGACGACCGCGGGGCCGTGGTCGACGACGTCGGCGAGCTGGCTCGCCGTCGCCGGCTCGTCGGTGACGAGGTCGCTCAGCCACATCACGGCGAGACCACCGAAGAGGGCGGCGAGGTAGACCCGGTAGGCGATCTCGAACCACTCCAGCTCACCGAGTCTGCGGGTACGCCGGGCGCGTCGCATCTCACGCAGCGCCCGCGACGACTCCGTCATCGCCCGGCGACGCTAACGGCGTTTCGCGCTGGCAAGCGGAGCTTGCTCGGCGGGCTTTCTGGGGTCTACTCATGAATCCGTGGGTCATCTCGATCCGGGTCGAGCCGCGAGCTGCGCCACGGTTGCTGGCTCTCGAAGCCGCGACGGAACGATCGTTGCGCCGGGCTGTCGCCGTGGATATCCGTCGCGAACTCTTTGGTTCCTTGGACGCCGCTAGCGGCGCCAAATCGACCAAGAAGACGGAACGATTGTGCGGGCTTGAACTCTTTGGTCGCGTTGGCGACGTTGGTGGCGCCAACCATGCCAAAGACACGACGACGGCCGCCGCCTGCACGGCAGATTTGTCGTATGCAGCGCCGCAGGATCGCGGCAGCGTCAACGCCGTCGACACCGCTGCTTCCAGAGCCAGCGCGCTCGACACGCGCCGCGTGTGAACCCACGGATACGCGAGAAGAGCCAGGTTTCCGCTGTCTGGGCTCACACTCCGTAGCGACACTGCGGCCGCATCCAAGCATCTCTGCTGGTCGACCGGCCGAGCCGGATCGACCAGCGGTGGGGGCTCCGCAAGGAGGCTCTGCCCCCATACCCCCGACCAGAGGGACGCCGCGGCGGCGGGATCACACGCATACTTTCCGCGATGTCGGTCGAGGCGATGCAGGTGTTCACGGCGTTGCTCGCCCTCGCCGCGGCCGGGCTGGCGGTCGTCGTGACGACCGGGCGCTTGCTCGGCGGTCGATCGGAGGCGATGCAGGTCGTCGACGACGCTTCCCTGTGGCTCGCCTTCCTCATCGCCGCCGTGGCGACTGCCGGCAGTCTCTACTTCTCCGAGGTCGCCAACTACACGCCGTGTCGCCTGTGCTGGTTCCAGCGCATCGCCATGTACCCGCTGTCGCTGATCCTGCTGATCGCCGCGATCAGACGGGATCGGGCGATCCGCTGGTATGCGATGCCGCTCGCCGCCGTCGGCGTCTGCGTCTCGATCTACCACTACCTCGTCGAATGGCACCCCCGGCTCGAGGGCGACGTCTGCGATCCGACCAATCCGTGCTCGCTGGTGTGGTTCCGCGAGTTCGGCTTCGTCACGCTTCCCTTCATGGCGCTGTGCGGCTTCGCCGCGATCCTCGCCCTGCTCGCACCGAGCCGCGGTCGGGAACTCGACGGGCGGCCCGATCGACTGGAGGCGTGATGGCTGCACAGCCGCGAGGCAACGACCAGACCCGGACCCTTCTGTTGGTCGCCGCCGTGGTCGCCGTGATCGCCGTGCTCGGTGTGGTGGTCGCCCTCGTTGTCGGTGGCGGCGACGACGGCGGCGGCGACGAGGGCGAGGTGGACATGTACCGGCCCGTGACGGTCGACGGCGAGGCGCTGGCACCGTTCACCGAGGAGGTCCGGCTTGGTGAGGTGGACGATCCGGCGGTCGGGGAGGCAGCGCCGGTGGTCTCCGGTGTCGACTACGCGGGCAACGCGATCACCATCGATCCGGCGACCGACGGGCCAACGATGGTGGTCCTGCTCGCCCACTGGTGCCCGCACTGCAACAACGAGATCCCCGTCCTCAACGAGTGGCGCGATTCCGGGGAGATCCCCGAAGACCTCAACATCGTCGGTGTCAGCACCGGCGTGTCCTCAGACGCGCCGAACTATCCACCCGATGAGTGGCTGGTCGAGAAGGACTGGCAGTGGCCCGTCCTCGCTGACGACCGGCCCCCGGATGACGAGTCGCCACCTCCGGCGATGGGTGCCTACGGCGGGACGTCCTACCCGACGATGGTGCTCGTCGACGGCGACGGTCGGGTCCGCTCGCGCTTGTCCGGCGAGGTCCCGATCGACGTCCTGGCGCCACTCGTCGACGACCTCGTCGTCGAATCCGTCAGCGGTTGAGTTCGGCGCCGAGGCGCTCGGCCTCGGCGAGCACGTCACGGAGTGGGCGGCCAAGCGCCTTTGCCGCAGCAGCGGCGTCGTCGTGCTCGACCTTGACGCGACCGGCGCCGAGCTTGACGCCGATCCGATGTCCGCCGACGTCGACGGATGACTCGGCGCGCTCCTGCGGCCACCGCTCGACAGTCGTTGCCCGCACGCCGAGGCTGCCCGTCTCGGCGATTAGGACCGCGGCGATCGTTTCTACGAGCGCTGGATCGCACAACGCCGACACGACGTGGGCCGGCCGCCCCTTCTTCATCACGATCGGTGTCGCCCAGGCGTCGAACGCGCCGGCCGCGACCAGCGTCGCGATCGTGTGGGCGATCACCTCGCCGGTGACGTCGTCGACGTTGACGTCGACCTGGACTGCCCGACGACCCGGCGGCGGCGCGACCTCCTCGGCCATCGTGGCCTCACCGACGAGCACCTGCACGACATTCGGTCGGCCGGGCGTGTCGGCGCGCCCGGCGCCGTAGCCGACCGCCGACACGGTCATCGCCGGGATCGCGCCGAACGACGACGCGAGGGCGGCGAGGGCGGCGACGCCGGTCGGGGTCGCCAGCTCGAGGTCGGTGCCGATGCCGACAACCGGAATGCCGTGCGAGGCGAAGAGGCGGGCGACGGCGGGCGCCGGGTTCGGGAGGCTGCCGTGGGCGGCGGTGATCGTGCCGCGTCCGGTCGCCACCGGACCGGCGACCAACTCGTCGATGCCCAGCGCCTCGAGGGCCGCGGCGATGCCGACGACGTCGACGATGGCGTCGACGGCACCGACCTCGTGCAGCTCCACGTCGTCGGCAGCAATTCCGTGGACGGCGCCTTCGGCGGCCGCCAACGTGGCGTACACAGCTTGCGCTCGGTCGCGGACTCGCCCGGGCAGGTCGGCGGTGTCGAGCAGCTTGTGGATCTGCCGCGCCGGCCGATGTTCGTGGTCGTGGTGCTCGTCGACGACGACGCTTGCCCACGTCGCCGCCACCCCGCACCGCTGAACGCGCTCGAACGTCAGGGCGTAGCCGTCGATGCCGAGACGTGTGAGGACGTCGAACACCGCTTGGCGGTCGGCCCCGGCGTCGACGAGGGCGCCGAGCAGCATGTCGCCGGCGACGCCTGCGCTGCACTGCACGTAGACGATCCGCCGGTTCATGGCGCGGTGCGGAGTATCCGGGCGACCGCACACGCCGCACCAAAGCCGTTGTCGATGCCCACCACCGTCACGCCGCTGGCGCACGAGGCGAGCATCGCCAACAGAGCCGTCACGCCCTCCAGCGACGCGCCGTAGCCGACGCTTGTCGGCACGGCGACGACCGGGGCCGCGGTGAGCCCGCCGATGACGCTGGCCAGTGCCCCCTCCATCCCGGCGACGACCACAACAGCGTCAGCTGCTTGCACGGCGTCCAAGTTCGCCAGCAGGCGGTGTAACCCGGCCACGCCGATGTCGTCGAGGCGGCGGGCGGTGAACCCGTAGGCCCGCAGCGTCAGCTCGCACTCGTCGGCGACCGGCCGATCGGCGGTGCCGGCAGCGGCGACGACAACGATCGCGTCGCGCACGGCTTCCGGAGCGCGGTAGAGCAGGCAGCCCGCTGCGTGCCTGCCCGGGCCGACTGTTGCCTCCACGGCCTTGGCTTGGTCCGCCGACACCCGCGTGACCAGCACCGGGCCTTCGCCGTTGGCGAGCAGCTCGGTGACGATGCGGGCGCACTGTTCAGGTGACTTGCCGGGGGCGAAGACGGCCTCGGGCATCCCCTGGCGCAGCGCCCGGTGGTGGTCGACGAGGGCGCCGTCGACGTCGGCAAAGGGCAACCGGCGCAGCCGGGCGACCACCTCGTCGGCGCTCACGCGCCCGCTGACGAGGTCGTCGAGCATTGCCCGCAACGTCGTTTCCTGCACGCCGCCATGCTGCCAGAGTCCGTAACCTCGCAGTGATGGTGGTTCGAGCGATCTCCCGGGTCGGCTTCTTCGGGCCCTTCGGTACGTTCACCGAGCAGGCCGTGCGCACCCAGGCCGACCTCGTCGTCGCCGAGCTGGTCGACTTCGTCACCGTGCCCGACGTGCTCGACGCCGTCGAGTCCGGCGACGTCGACTGCGGTGTCGTGCCGATCGAGAACTCGATCGAGGGTGTCGTCAACCTGACCCAGGACGCCCTCGCCTTCGACTACGACCTGTTGATCACCCGGGAGATCGTTCTCGACATCGAGCACTGCCTCGTCGGAGCCGCCGGCCTCGGCCTCGAGGAGGTCAAGGCGGTGATGTCGTTCCCCGTCGCCACGGCGCAGTGCCACCGCTTCCTACGTGAGCACCTGCGCGGCGTCGAGGTCCGCACGGCGCAGTCGACGGCAAGCGCCGCCAAGATCGTCGCCGAGGGCGACGGCACCGCTCCGCCGGAACGGGGACTGGCGGCGATCGCCCCGCGGGTAGCGGCCGACCGTTACGGGCTGGCCGTGCTCGCCGACGACATCGCCGATCACGCCGGCAACCAGACCCGGTTCGTCGTCGTCGCCCGCGAGGGGATCCCCCGGCGGACCGGCAACGATCGCACCGGGATGGTCGTCTACCAGCGGGCAGACGTGCCGGGCAGCCTGGTGTCGATCCTCCAGGAGTTCGCCGCCCGGCGGATCAACCTCTCCAACCTGCTCAGCCGTCCGACCAAGGACGGCGGGCTCGGCGACAACTGTTTCGTCATCTATGCCGATGCCCACGTCGGCGATGAGCTGCTCGCCGACGCGATCCGCGCCCTCCACCTCAAGCAGGGGCGGGTCAAGTTCCTCGGCTCGTACCCCGCCGCCGGACCGCCCCACGAGGACGGCGGCGAGCACCACGACGTCCGCTGGAACGCCGCCCAACAGTGGGTCGCCGCCCTCCAGTCGATGATCGAGGAATAGTTCTCCATCGGAGTGTTTCGTGCTGACGGAGTGTTTGCTGCCGGGAAACCGACACGTGACACTCGGATAGAAGAACCGTGACCGCGTCGCGACTGCAGCTCCTACCGTGATGCCATGAGCGTCGAGTTGAACCACCACATCGTGCACGTGCGCGACCGTCGCGCCGCCGCAGCATCCGTCGCCGAGATCCTCGGGCTCGACCCGCCCACGGATTGGGGGCCGTTCACCCAGGTCCGCCTCGCCAACAACGTCGAGCTCGACTTCGCCGACGACAATCGCGACGGTGAGATCCAGGGCACGCACTACGCATTCCTCGTCAGCGAAGCAGAGTTCGACGAGATCTACGGACGGATCCGCGACAGCGGGCTCGACCACTGGGCCGACCCGATGGCGTCACGTCCCGGCGAGATCAACCACAACGACGGCGGCCGCGGTGTCTACTGGCAGGGTCCCGACGGCCATTTCCTGGAGATCATCACTCGCCCCTACGGCAGCGGCTGATCGAGGGCCCGGCGCAGGACCCGCCCGAGGGCACGGTCGTACGCCGCGTAACGCTCGCGAAGCGCGTCGGTCGCCCAGCCGTCGGGTGTCAGCGCAGTCGGGAGCAACGGCTCGCCGCGCAGGAAGTGGACCACCGCTGCGGCCAGCATGATCCCCCCGGCGACGGCGTCGGAAGCGCCACTTCCGAGCTGTTCGAGACCACGGTCGACGGCGTGGCGGAGCTCGCCGCACCGCCGGGCGATCGCGTCGAGGTCCCACAGCCGGGCGGCCAGCGTGGTGTCGTCATCACCCTCGACGGGACCACGCACGACGATCATCCCAACGTCGGCACGCGGGCCGCCGAGGTTGGCCGGGCGCATCCAGGTGTCGGGGCGGAGCTCGCCCATGCGGGCGTTGGCCATCGCCGTGCGGAAGTCGCGGCGGGCGGCGAGATCGCGGCTCGGCGAGGTCACGGTCACGACCCACCACGTGCCATCCCACGCGTCGCCGGCCGGGCGCCGACCGATGTCCTGCGCAGCCTTGCGCTCGACGAGCGGGCCGCGTAGCTCGTAGCCCCCGTCAACGGACGCCAGCTCGCCGGCGGCCGTCATCCGCGAGATCGCCGTGCGCATCGTGCCGGGAGCGATGTCGAACAACTCGGCGAGTCGGGCCGTCGATGTCGCCGGCAGTCGTGGCGTCGGCAGGCCGAGCAGCACGGACAGGACGAGCGACCGGGCGTTGAGCGGTCGGATGCCGAGGTCCTCCATCGACGTCACGCTAGTTGTTACAACGGTTGATCGACGTGATCACAAGCTGTAGTGTTGACTCGTGCTGCAGACCGAGCGGACGATGGTGCCCGGCGCATCGTCGCTCCCTGACGTCCTGCCGACCGAACGGTTGACGGCGAAGGGTGTCGCCCGCCGGCCGTGGCGCGACGAGCTGCGTCGCATCCCTACTCTGCGCAACGCCGTCGCTGTCGCCGGAGCCGTCGTGCAGACCTACGGCGTCGTGATCGCCGCCGCGGTCATCGACGCCTGGTGGTCGTGGCTGGCGGCGTTCGTCTGGATGGGGCGCGGCCACGCCCTGCTCAACATCCTCGCCCATGAGGCCGCCCACCGCCTGCTCTTCGCCAACCGCACGGCCAACGACCAGATCGGTCGCTGGGTCCTCGGCTATCCGACGCTGCAGCCGTTCTACGCCTACCGCCGCGCCCACTTCGCCCACCATCGCGACGAGCTCGGTCCCGACGAACCCGACACCGACCTCTACCGTGGCTACCCGATCACCAGGGAGTCGTGGCGACGCAAGCTGCGCCGTGACGTCACCGGTGAGAGCGCCTACAAGAACATCAAGCTGCTCGTGCTCGCCGCTCGCAAGCGGGCGCCGGAAGGGCTGCAGATCCTCGGCGTGCAGGCCGTCCTCGCCGGTGCCGCCGTCGCTGCCCACCGCCCGCTCGCCTACGTCGTGTGGATCGGCTCGTGGTGCACGCTGTGGAAGCTGTCCAACCGGCTGCGGGCGATCGCCGAGCACGGCGGGATGGAGCGCTCAGCCGATCGCCGCCGGACGACCCACGTGATCCGTCAGTCGTGGATCGCCCGGCTGTGCATCGTTCCGTACAACACCGGTTGGCACCTCGCCCACCACGTCGACATGGGCGTGCCGTGGCGAAATCTGCCGCGGTTCCACCACGAGCTGGTGGCCGCTGGATGGATCACTCCCGACGTCGAGTACCCCTCCTACCGCGCCTTCTGGCGGGCCTGTTCGGCGGGCTGAACCCGGCCGCGACACGGCAACGGTTGCGCGGCGGCCAGAGTTGAGGGTGTGGCAGACACGATCGACGTCGACGAGCTGACGGCTCGGCTCTACTCCAGCGCCCCGGAAGACTTCGTCAAGGTTCGTGGCGAAGGCGCCAAACAGTTGAAGGCCGCCGGGCAGCAGGACGCCGCCGCCGACTTCGCCAAGCTGGCCAAGCCGTCGGTGCCGGCGTGGGCCGTCAACCTGCTGGCGACACAGCGGGGCGACGTGATCGACGATGTCGTCCGCCACGGCGAGGAGCTGCGCGACGCACACACGGGCGGTGGCGGCGCCAAGCAGATCCGCGCCGCCCACCAAGCCCGCCAGGACGCCATCCGCCGAGCCACCGATGTCGCCGTCGAACTAACCGGGCGGCAAGTCAGCGAGTCACATCGCGGCGAGATCGCGGCCACGCTCGAAGCTGCGTCGTCCGACTCTGCCGTGGCATCGGAGATACGCGGCGCCCAGCTCGTTCGCCCGCTCGAGGCACCGACCGGGTTCGGCGCACTCGACCGATTGACGGTCATCCCCGGGGGCAAGTCCGGTCGACGCGGCGGTTCCGGCGCACGACAGCCGAAGGAGCCGACCGAGGATGACGACGACGCCGAGGCCACGGCCATGCAGGCCCGTGCTTCGATGTTGCGCGCCGAAGCCGACGCCGCCCTCGGCGACGCCGAGGATGCGGCCGAGGCTGTCAACGCGCTCCGCGATCGGGTGGTCACCCTGGAGGAGCGGCAAGGCGAGATGCGCAACGAACTGCAGCGCCTCGACGACGAGTTGACGACCACTCGCCGCCAGCTACGCGACGCCGAGCGTGACGCGCTCGCCGCCGCCCGCAAGGCCACCCGCGCCGCATCCCGTGCCGATCGCGCCGAAGTGTAGGCCTAGCGATCCCAACCGATGGGTGTTCTGGGGACGGAACAGTCCCCAGAACACCCATCGGTCACCGCGTCATTGTCGGCGAGCGCGTCACACCCAGCGGGCCGCCAGCTCCAAGAGAGGGGTCGACCCGAGGCGCACGACCACGAAGGCGGCGACGTAGAGGACGCGGAGGTGGCCGGCCGTGCTGCGGAGTTGGGCGAGGCCGAGCACGAGCAGCAGCCACCCGAAACCGAGCACCGGCGCGGCCAAGTACGTGGTGACTGTGAACGTGATCAGCAGGTGGTCGCGGTGGCGGCCCAGCCACCGCGCTCCCGGGCTGAGGAAGGCGAGCGCCACGGCGCCCTCGATGGCAAGGGTCCACCACGTCAGCACATCCGCCACGAACGCCACGCGGGGGGTGAGGCCGAGCAGTGGGACGGATGCGCCGGGCCCAGCACCCTCCATGGCGTCGAACACGGTGCGGTTGAGTTCCAGGTCGTGGGTGTCGGCCCCTCCGATCGCGGTCGCCACCGGTGCGAACCGCGAGTCGGTGAGCAGCGTGAACTCGAAGAACGAGCCGTCGACGAATGCGAGGTTGCTGAACTTCCACAGCGTCGCCAGCGCGAATACCGCGGCGAGCAACCACCGAGCGGCCACCGCCCGAGCGCCGGCTGGGTCGATGGTGCCGGCGGCCAGGGCCACCGCCAACACCCAGTAGATGATGAGGTACTGGTGGTTGTCGGCCTGGGTCCAGACCTGGTGCACGCCAGCGCCGAGGCACCCGACGAGCGCCCACCAGAGTGTGGCGCGGTCGCGTAGCTCTGGGCACACGAGGGTGGCGGCAGCCAGCAAGCTGACCGGTGCAGCCACGTACCAGGCTCCGGTCGTGGCCAGCACGACCACGACCAGCGTGGCTCCGGTGACCAGCCCGGGCGCCTGCAGGCGGCGGTCGACGGCTTCGAGCACGGCCGGCCGGGCGGGGGCGACGGTGAGGGCGACGGCCATGTGAAGCTCAATCTTCGAGCGCGACGTCCGCAGACGCCGACTGCAGCATGGTCGCGCGCATCACTCCGCCGTCGTACGACAGCTTCGTCACGTCCACCCGTACACGGCTGACCTGAACGACGGCTCCATGGCTGGTGGGCGGGATGGCAGCGGTCCTCGTTGAGTCCGCTCGACCACCGGCCGGCACGAGCACCGGCACCACCGACGTGGTCGCCGGGGCGAGAATGCCGTCGGCACGTCGCACGAGCGTCGAGGAGGCCACGTTGCGGGCCAGAGCCATCGTCCGGTCGGGGGTCGGCAGGGCACGCAGCTCGCGGCTGGCGTCGTCCCACGGTCCGACGAGGCTGACGCGCTCCTCGACACCAGCAACGTCGGCCCATACCGCCACGGTCCTCATGCCCGGCGAGTCGACAGTGGAGAACATGGCAAAGCCCCCGCCCTTCCACGGGCTGAGGTCGTCGTTGGTGCGGAGCGCGAGGTGTACGCCCAGCATGGTGATCAGCGCGGCGAGGACGACGATCGCCGGGGTTCGTTCGCTGAGCAGGAAGGGTGGTCGCATGAGTGGGTCCTCCGGTTCGGCCGCTGCGCACGGGTCGTGACGCAGCAGCCGAATCTGCCGTCAGGGCGTGTCAGCGGCTACACGGCCGGGAGGCGCTGGCGGAGCTTCGAGGACCTGTTCGATGATGTACTCCCCGAGGCCCTCGCCCCAGACGTACTCGTTGATCTCCTCCTGGTCGCACCCTTCGGCGCACTCCTCGTCGATTTCCGGTGGGATGCGCTGCTGGCCCCCTGGGTCCTTCAGGTCCCCTCCGGCACCGGCAGTCGACGCACCGAAGGCCACGGCGCCGATGACGAGGCCTGGTATCAGGCCTCGCCAGCGGCGTATCCGGTCGTAGAGGCGTCGCTGCCAAGAGATGGCAATGTCGTTCATGTTCGCTCCTTCGCTCGCGGTCGACGTCTGGTCGACCCAGCACCTAGATCAGTGCTGAGGACCACCCTGCGCGAGCGGACGGCGATGCGCCAGATGGCCAGCGCGTGTCGCGCGGTAGGGCTAGCCGGAGCTCAGGAAGGTGACAGGCAGGAGAATCCGGGCAGGTCGGCACTACTCCGGAGATCCTCGTGCCGCCGCCGATCGAGGCGCTGACCACGAGTTCCCCGCCGATCGCGCCGAGCCGCTCGACCATGTTGTCGAGCCCGGTGCCGAGCGAGGGTGCCGCTGGATCGAACCCCGGACCGTCGTCGCAGACCGTGAAGCGCAGCTCGGATTCGTCGCCGTCCAGCACAAGTCGGATACGAGTGCCGCGGCCGCCGTGCTTGAACGCGTTCTGGAGGGCCTCGGTGAGGCAGAAGTAGACGGCTCGCTCCACCTCGGGATCGAATCTCTGGGTCGTGCGGATGTCGATCGTCGCATCACCAGGGAAGGCGGCGACGGCCTGTCTCAGAGCCGAAGCCAGGCCTCCACCCTCCGTCAGCGCCATCGGGTAGACGCCGCGGGCGAGGTCGCGCAGCTCGACGCTGGCACGGCGAAGCTGATCGCGCAACTCGTCGAATCCGGAGCTGAGCCGCGGATTGAGTCGTGTGACCTCCTGACGAAGCGTCGCCAGTTGAACCTTCGCCGTGACAAGGGCCTGCTGGGCGCCGTCGTGGAGGTCGCGTTCGATGCGGCGACGCTCGCGTTCGGCGGTTGTCACGACCCGAGCCCGCGACTCGCGAAGCGCCATCACACTCTGGGCGAGCACGGTGGCGTTCGTCAAGGCGATGATCGAGACCATCGACGACATGAACGGGATGAAGAGGACCACGACACCTGACTCGAGCCATGCGGGCAGCGCGTCGCGAAAGCCGGTGACGTCCTGCAGCGAACCGAGGGCTGCGACCCCGAAGGCGGTGACGAACGACGCACCGACGTAACGATGGAGCTGGCGCCGCGAGACGTAGGGAACGGCGAGCACCGCCGGGAACACCGTGGCGAGGAGCAGGATCGGCATGGCGAACGGGGCGATCGCCGTCGCCCCGAGGGCGATCAGATAGTTGGCGACGGCCAGGGCGGCGACGACGCGGTCAGCTCGGCCGGCGCGCAGCGGTCGATAGCCGGAAGCCATTACGAGTCCGGCTCCGGCAACCATCGCGGCAAGCAGCAAGAAGTAGCCGGATTCGACGACGAGGAAGTGGGCGGCCAGCAACACCACAACGCCCACGGCCGTGGTGGCGATGTCGACGCCGAGCAGCCAGGCGAGCCGGCGGTCGTGTTTCATCTACCCGTCACCAGCTGCCGACGCGTTCGAAGTCGACAAGTACAGCAAGACAGCTCGCACCCGGCGATGTGTCTCACCGTCGTCCACCAACCCGAGCTTGGAGAAGATCGAATTGATGTGCTTCTGAACGGCGTGCTCGCTGATGAACAGCGTCGATGCCACAGCGGCGTTGTTCTTGCCGGTGGCCACCTCATGGAGGACATCGCGCTCACGTGAGGACAGCGACGACAGCGGCGTGGCCGCCTGTCGCAATTGGCCCTGCACGAGCGACTCGACGACCTCGTCATCGATCACCGAGCCGCCGCGGGCGATCGTGGTAATGGCGTCGACGAGGAAGTCGACATCGTCGGACCGGTCCTTCAGCACGTAACCCCTCCGGCTGGATCCCTCACTCAACAACATGAGCGCGAGGCCGGGTTCCAGATACTGCGAAAGGACGAGTACGCCGACGCCGGGGTTGGTTCGTCGCAGTTGAGCGGCCGCCTGCACGCCCTCGTCAGTGTGGGTCGGCGGCATGCGGATGTCGGTGAGCACGACGTCGGGCTGATTGGCGTCGACGGCGACAAGCAGCTCGTCCAGCGATCCACAGGTCGCCACGACGTCGACGTCCCCGGAAGCGTGCAACAGCCGGCTCAGGCCCTCACGCAGAAATGGGTTGTCCTCGGCAAGCACGACACGAACAGGCCCAGTCAGATTCTCCACCGTAATCGCCGGCCTCGCCGCCCGACGCCTCCCCGAGGCGGCCCTGACACCCTGTCGCTACTGTCGAATCCACCGACACCCCTGAGCTGAACAGTGCCCGCGATGCGGGCGGGATGTGGGAGGTCGGTGATGGCCACCGAGTCGATCGACGCCACCAACGTGGCAGTCGTGCAAGGGCAGTTATCAGGTGCGCCCCGGCGCCGCGAGTTGCCGTCGGGCAGCGTCCTCGTCGAACTCGACGTGACGACCAGAGGTGAGGGTGGGTCATGGTCGGTACCGGTCGCCTGGTTCGACCCCGACCAGCTTGCGGAGTCGCTACAGGAGGGGGAGGCCGTGGTGGTGCTCGGGTACATCCGGCGGCGGTTCTTCCGTGTCGCTGCGGCGACGCAGAGCCGCACCGAGGTCGTCGCCGTGCGCGTCTTGCGGGCTTCGAAGAAGGCGAACGTCGCCCGGGCTCTGCAAGCAGTGGCAGCGGCGATCGTGGACGGATGAACGAGCGTCCCGCCGCGGCGCGGGTCAGCGCACGAAGAACCCTGATGTGCCGGTCGGCTCCTCCTCCGTCACATCGATGCCGGTCACCTCCGCGGCGGGCGGTCCGGCGCGGCACCAGGCGACGGCCTTTGCCGCGTCCTCCTCCTCACCTTCGAAGACGGCCTCGACGGCCCCGTCCGAGCGGTTGCGCACCCAGCCGGCGAGGCGGAGCCCCTCGGCGTGGCGACGACACGACTGGCGGAACCACACACCCTGCACGTAGCCACGCACGATCACGCGATAGCGGACGCGCCCGGACATCGCGTCACCCGCGTTGGCGCCCACTCAAGCGCAGGTGAGGGTGATCTCGTCGGGCTCGATCGACCCGTTGCCGTTCGTGTCCGTGCCCCAGTCGTCGAGGACGTCGAGGGCGGCCCAGGTCTCCTCGTCGACAACACCGGTGACGGTCAACTCCTCGTCGGTCTGGAATGCCCGGACGGCGTAGTGGGTCTGGTCGCCGAACAGGCAGTCGACGGTGCCGATCTCGTACTCACGCGCTTGGAGCACGGATTGCACGGCGGCGATCGCCGGCCCGGCGTCGCAGCGTTCCAGCGGGAACTCGTCGTTCTCGGTGTACTCGCACTCCGGTCCGGTCGTCGTCGGACCGGCCGTCGTGGTTGGTTCGGAGGAACCCGTCGCCGTCCCTTCCGGCTCGCTCGCGGTGGGTGTTGAGCTGTCCACGACCGCCGATGTGGTGCCCTCCGTCGCTGCGGTCGACGCCGCTGCCACATCGGGTGGTGCCGTCGACTCGGCAGCGACCGTGGCGTCCGCCGCCTCCGTCGCTGGCGGCGAAGTCGCTTCGGCGGCAACAGGCTCGCTGGTCGCCGCGGACGCGGGCGCCGTCGTGGTCGGCCGCGCGGTCGTGGTCGGCCGCGCCGTCGTCGACGGCGCCGGGGTCGTCGTTGTTCTTGCATCGCCCCCTGGGGCGCTCGACTCGACGGCTTCGTCGGTCTGCCGGGGCACCGTCTCGCTGGCGTCGTCGTCGTCGCCGCATCCCGCCAGGCCACCGATGCCGAGCAGCAACGCCGTGCCGGCAACGACCGCGCGCCGGGTCCGCAGCCGACGGCCGAGGTTGTTGCGCTGGCCCTGGTCGACGACCGCGGCTTTGTGGTTCGACATCACCTGACTCCCTTTCGCGCCGCGACGCCCTTGGCGCCACGGCGAACGACGGTACTACCCAGGCACCTTTCGGTCATTGCATCGCATTCTTGGCCCGGGTAACGCTCGGGTAACGGCGACAGTTCATCGTTGTGACCATGACTCGTGGCCTGTTCCTGTCCGTGTTTGCCGGCACGCGCGGCAATCCATCGACGCGGCCGGGCCGCTCTGGCGTAGCGTCGCGAACTGATGCGGGACGAGGCCCTGCCGCGCGGCGGGCGCCGAGCGCCAACTCCGCCGTCCGCCCGGCCCGACGAGGTGGTCCGGCCGCGCCTGCTCGAACGGCTCGGACGGCGTTTCTCCGTGCCGCTGACGACGGTCGTCGCTGGCGCTGGATTCGGAAAGTCCACCTCGCTCGGCCAGGCCATCAGGGCCAACCGGGCTGATCCGCGAGGAATCGACGCCTGGGTCGCGTGCGAACCCGGCGACGGTGACGCCGGCCACCTCGTCAACGCGGTACTGACCGCCCTCGACCGCCGCAGCGACCGGCGGGACCCACTTCAGCGCGTGGTCGACGCCCTCGGCCAGTTCGCCCCGCTGGACGTGTGCGTGGTGTTCGACGACGTCCACGAGGTGTCCGTCGGGTCGTCCGGCGCCGCCCTCCTGGCCGACCTCGTGCGCGCCCTGCCGCCCCACGCTCACCTCGTCCTCGCCGGCCGGCGCCAGCCGCCGGTGCCACTCGCTCGCCTCCGGGCGGCCGGCAACGTCGTCGACATCGGTGTCACCGACCTTGCCTTCACGGACAACGAGACGGCAACACTCGCCGAGGTGCTCGGGAGCGAGGAGACCCGCCTGGCCGGGCTGTCCGAGCTCGCCGGGTGGCCGTCACTGATCCGCCTGTCGTTGTCTGCACCGGTCGGTTCGGCACCGCAATACCTGTTGGAGGACATCGTCGCCGCCCTGCCGTCCGCCGACCGCCGCGCTCTGCTCGCCCTCGGCGTCCTCGGATGGGGCACACCCGCCGACGTCGAGACCGTTGCTGAGGACGGACCGGTTGACCTCGGACGTCTCGCCGCCGCGGTGCCGCTCGTCCACCGCGCCGACGACGGCTGGTACGGGGTCCATCAGCTCTGGGAGGACGCCGTCGACCGGATCTTCCCGGATGCCGAGCTCCGCGCTCCCCGAGAGCGGGCCCTCGAGCTGTTCCAACAGCGCGGCGAGACGCTGCGTACCGGGTGGCGGGCACTTCGGTGGGGCGACGCCACGGCACTGCGCACCGCAGCCTGTCACCTCGTACGTGACACGTTCGGAGCGTTGCCGATCGACACGGCGGCGCGTTGGTTGGCAGACGCCCCAGCCTCGGCGGCGGCGACCCCGGAGCTGCGCCTGCTCGATCTCGCCCTGCGGCAGGCGCGGCACTACGACGATGCGCAGCTCAGCGACGACATCGACGAGGTCGCTGCCCAGTTCTTGGTCGCCGGCGCCCATCAAGAAGCAGCGGTTGCCCTCGGGCTCGGTGCGTTCGTCGCTCACACGTTCGGCGACGAGTCGCGCCTGCTGGACATCGACGCCCGGGCGCGTTCACTCGTCGCCGTCGACGACCAGCCGATGTTGCGGTTCCTCGCCGGGATGATGGCTGCCGCCGTGGCCTCGCTGCGTGGCGCTGCCGACGAGGCGGCCGCGGCCATCGCCGGCCTCCCCATGGAGGGCGTGCCGGCGGTGATGACCGAGTTCGAAACGCGTCTGCACGTCAACATGCTCGGCATGGCCGGTCGCGCCGACGAGGCGGTGACGGCAGCGGCATCGCTGCTCGATTCGCCAAGTCCCTACGTGCGAACCATTCCGGCCCACGCCCGCTGGCTGGCCGGGGACCCGACCGCGTTCGTTGGTGGTGGATTGGCGGTGGACCCGGGGCCCGGTACGAACGAGCGTTACCACCTCTACCACGCGACCTTCGGAACAGCAGTCGCTGCCTCACTGGGAGACCGCGACGCCATCGAGGCGTTGCGACCGGTGATCGAGAAGTTCGCCGCCGGCGCCCAGGACGCCCGCGACCACGCGATGACCGCCTTCGCCACGGCAGTCCGCCAGGTCGCCGACCACGACGACGCGGCGGCTCGCCGGACGATCGCTGAGTACGCCGACGTCTACGACGAGTTGAACGGGCTGGCCGAGTTGCACATGCGCCGGGTCCTCGCCGTTGCCTATGTGAGCGACGAGCGCATCCGCGCCCGCTGGCAGCACGCGTCGCTCGGGCCGTCGCAGCGACGGCAGCGTGCCGTCGTCGACGACCTGCTGGCAGCTCGGGCGGGGGCGTTGAGCCCGTCCCATCACCTCCCCGACGCGGCAGCGGTGTTGAGCACGCTGCCGCTGCCGTGGTCGGTCGAGCTCGCCTGCCGAGCAGTGTCGGCGGAATGTTCGAACGCCACGGGCCTCGCCCTCGGGCTCAATGACCTCGTCCCGACGGCAATGCGCGCCGAGTTGGAGTACGCCGCGCAACACGGTGATGCCTCCACCAGCGCGGGAGCTGCCGAGCTGATCGAGGCGCTCCCCGACCCGGCGCGTCCGACCGTACGGATCGGGGTTCTCGGTGAGTTGGAGGTCGCCGTCGGCGACGAGCCCGTCGAGGTCGCCGAGCTCCGCCGCCGCCGGGTTCGCACGCTGCTCGAGCTGCTCGTCCTTGCCGGTCCGCTGCGCCGCGACCGGCTCGCCGATCTGATGTGGCCGGACCTCGACATCCTCGCCGCCGGGCGCAACCTCCGGGTCACGCTGTCCCGGGTGCGTGCTGTGCTCGAACCGAACCGGATGACCGGCGCCGGGTGCCCGGCGTTGCGCGTCGACGGCGAAACGATCTCGCTCGCCCCGCCACCGTGCGTCGACGTGGACCTCTGGGAGTTCCGTCGCGACCTCGATCAGGCCGAGGCGGCGCTTCACCTCGACGACCCCGCAGGAGTCGTCGTCGCCCTCGAACGCGCCGCAGTGAGGTGGCGCGGCGACCCGTTCCCGGATGTCGACGCGATGGGTGAGCTGGGCGGAGCCATCGAGGAGATTCGCCGCGCCCTCGCCGACACGGCGCTGCGGCTCGGCGAGCTACTCCTCGCCGCCGGCCGCTTTGCCGACGCCGCGGCGTGGGCGGAGCGCGTCAAGCGGGCATCGCCGTACGGCGAACGGGCGCACCGCTTGGCGATCGCCGCCCAGTTGCAACGCGGCGACCGGGTCGCCGTGGCGGAAGCGGTCGCGGCGGCGAGGGCAATGCTCGACACCCTCGGTGTCCAGCCCGAGGCGGGGACGGGGATGTTGTTCCGCCAGGCCGAGCACCTCGGGCGGCCCGGCTCGGCAGCCTGACCGGTGGACATCAACCAGTTTCGGGCAGGTCGGCGGGCGCCAATGCCTCCGCCGGCCCTCAACGGCGAGCTCGTGCGAACCCGTTTGCTCGAGGTCGTCAATCAGCGCTTTCGGGTGCCGTTGACGGTGATCGTCGCCGGCGCCGGGTTCGGCAAGTCGACGTTGCTGGCCCAAGCCGTCCGCGCCAACCACGCCGATCCCCGTGGCATTGACGTCTGGCTGTCGTGCGAGCCCGCCGACTGTGACGCCGAACATCTGGCGTCGGCGATCGTCGCCGCCCTCGGTGAGCCCAGCGACCGCGGCGAACCAGTCGAGCGGGTCTTCGCCGCCATCGATCGACTCGCCCCGATCGATGTGTGTGTCGTGATGGACGATGTCCACGAACTGCCGCCGCGCTCGACCGCCGCCGATCTCCTCGGCGAGCTCGTGGCCAGGTTGCCACCCCACGTCCACTTGGTCCTCGCCGCCCGAACCGATCCTCCGATCCCCGTGACAGCACGGCGCGATGTCGAACTCGGAGTCGACGACCTCGCCTTCACCCCGACCGAGGTCGACGCCCTCGCCAGGTCGTTGGGGAGCGACGCCGGCGGCGACCTGCGACGGCGTCTCGCCGGGTGGCCGTCGCTCGTGCGTCTGGCCATCTCCGCACCTGATGGCTCGGCACCTCAGTTCCTTTGGGAGGAGATCGTCGCCGGCCTGACGGAATCCGAGCGGCGTCTCCTGCTCGCCCTCGCCACACTCGGCTGGGGAACGGCCAGCGACGTCGCCTGGGTTGCCGGATCGGGTGACGGAGGATTCGATCCGCTCGTGGACGCCCGCCTCGAGTCGCTCGCCGTCAACGTCCCGTTGGTGAGCGGCGAGCCTGGTGGTTGGTATCGCACCCATCACCTGTGGGAGGAGGCAGTCGAGCGCCTCTTCCCGGACGACGAACGGTCAGCGACCCGCCTGCGCGCCCTCGAGTTGTTCCAGCGCCGCCGGGAGACGCTGCGCACCGGTTGGAGTGCCGTGCAGTGGGGCGATGACGCCGCCCTTGGGGTGGCCTGCCGGCAGCTCGTCAACGACGCCGCCGGGGCGCTGCCGGTCGACACGGCGAAGCGATGGCTCGCCGGCGCCTCCGCAGCAGCCCGCTGCACACCCGACCTGCGCCTCCTCGAGATCGCCCTCCGGCACGCTCGTGACTATCACGACTCCGGTCTCGATGGAGATCTTGACGCCGTGGCCGACGAGTACTTGTCGCGTGGCGACAACGGTGGCGCGGTCGTCGCCTTGATCCTCGGGATGGCAATCGCCCACATGCGTGGTGACCTGGCCAGACTGCTCGAGGTCGACGAACGGGCGCGGTCGCTTCCCCACGCCGACGATGTGCCGGTGCTGCGCTTCCTGCGCGGCGCAATGCGCGCGACACGGGCCTCGTTGGAGGGCGACCCACAGGCGGCCGTGGCGGCGATCGAGGCGATCGCGGTTGGTGGCGGCGGTCCGGCGCCGATCAACGAGCTCGTTGTCCGGCTGCACGCAAACATGCTGTGCCTGTGCGGCCGCGCCGAGGAGGCGGTCGCGATCGCGGCAACGATGCTCGACTCCCCGAGCGCGTATGTTCGCACGCTCCACCCGAAGGTGCGCTGGCTCGCCGGTGACCCCGGGGGGTGTCCGGGTGGCCACTTCGACGTCGAGGTGCCACCGGGAACGCACGAGCGCTATCACCTCTTTCACGCCCTGTACGGGATCGCCATCGCCACCTCCTTCGGCGACCACGAGGCCATCGAGGCAGCGAGCGAGCTCGTCGAACGGTCGGTCACCATCGACGTTCGCGACGACACGATGCTCGCCTTCGCCAGGGCCGTGCGCCATGTCGCCGACCACGACGACGCGCTGGCCGCCAAGGTCATCGCCGAGCACGTGAGCGCCCATCCCGACAGCGACCGTGTCGCCGATGGGCGGCTACGACGCTTCTTGGCGGTGCCCTACGTATGCGACGAGCGGGTGCGCGAACGATGGCGTGCCGCCGATCTCGGTCCGTCGCTGGCGCGTCAGCGAGCGATCGCCGACGATCTCCTCGCGGCCCGCGCCGGCATGCTTTCCCCCGCACATCAACTCGCACCGGCGCCGGTCGTGTTGACGACGTTGCCACTGGTGTGGTCGGCCGAATTGGCCGCGCGCGCCGCGGCTGCCGGTTGTGCCGCCGGTCGCACACTCGCCGACGGCTTGGCCGAGCTGGCGCCGGCGGCCCTGCGCGCGGAGTTGCAATACGCCGCGTCGCACGGGGATGCGGCGTTGTGCGACGGTGCCGCCGAGCTGCTCGACCTGCTGCCGGACGCCGAGCATCCGCCGGTGCGGATCTCCGTGCTCGGACCGCTCGTCGTCGATGCCTGGCGCGATGATCCCGGCGCTCCGGCACCGGAGCTGCGCCGCGAGCGCGTCCGCTCACTGCTCGAGCTGCTCGTGCTCGTCGGCCCGCTACGTCGCGACCGAATCGGTGAGCTGATGTGGCCGGGCCTCGATCCCGTCGCCGCCGGTCGGAACGTGCGCGTCACGCTGTCGCGGCTGCGCGCGGTGCTCGAGCCCGGGGGGTCGCAGCGGCGGTCGTCACGGGTGCTGCGCATCGAGAACGAAGTGGTCGCCCTCGCCCCACCTCCGCACGTCGAGATCGACCTGTGGCAGTTCCGCGATGACGTCGCCGCTGCCAACGACGCCGAGCGTCGAGGTGACCGGGCGGCCACGGTCGAGCATCTCGAGCGGGCGTGCGCTCGCTGGCGCGGCGAACCGTTCGTCGAGCTCGACCACGACTCGCTCACCGGAGCCGTCGAAGAGGTCCGCACCGACCTCAGCGAGGCGGCGCTTCGGCTCGGTGAGCTGCTTCTCGTCGCCGGCCGCTTCGACGAGGCGGCGACGTGGGCCGACCGCGTCGGGAGGGCGTCGTCCTACGACGAGCGCGCCTGCCGCCTCGCCATCGCCGCCCACATCCATCGCCGCGATCGCCAGGCGATCGTCCATGCCGTCTCGGCGACGCTGGCGATGCTCGAGGAGCTCGGCGTCGAGCCGGACACGCCGACGAAGATGCTGTTGCGCCAAGCCGAGGACCACATCGGCCGCCCTCCCGCCGTCGCCGTCTAGCAATCGGGCGTTGACACCGCCGGCTGGGCGTCGTAGATCAGACGGTACGACGACAGGAAGGGGGCTGCGATGGCTACCGATCTTGCAGTGACCGTCGAGGACCGTCCGGGTGTGCTGGCCGGACTTGGGGCGGCGGCAGGCGCCGCCGGTGTCAACCTCGAGGGGGTGAGCGGCGTGGCCGCCGGGCCGGGCTCGGTCGTGCACTTCCTCGTCGAGGATGCCGCTGCCGCCCGTGCCGCCCTCGAAGGCGCCGGGTTCACGAGCATCGTCGAGCGCGAGGTGCTCGCCGTCGGCATCGACGATCGCCCTGGCGCTCTCGGCGAGCTGGCCGGGCGGATCGCCGCCGCGGGCGTCAACGTCGACCTCGTCTACCTGGCGACCGGTCCGCGCCTCGTTCTCGGCGCCGCCGACCTGGAAGCGGTCCGCGCCGCGCTCTAGGACTCGAGGGCTTATCGGCGCTGAGAGGTCTTCGGTGCCGGCCGAAGGCCGGCGCATCGAGCTCGGCCGAACGGAGCGAGCGAGCGCCGCGAGAGACGCGAGTGAGGGCGAAATCACGGTTCTCCTCGGGTTTGTGTGGGTCGGTCGCGCGCTGCGTCACGCGATGCTCGGGATTCTGGTGCCGCAAAGCGGTCAGCGGTGACCGGTTTGCGGCCTACGAATCGCCGCGGCCCCAGAATGGAGGTGACAGGTGTGCACCTCTCCCAGGTGCCGTCGCGACGCTCGACAACCGAAATCACTCTTGGTGGAATGCGGTACCGAGAGCGCTCGGGGCATTGCTGCCGAGGAGGTTGCGCGAGCGCGGATGGCGGTCGCCGAGGCGCCGGAACCACTGCGTGTTGATCACCGTGAGCATGAGGATCATCAGCACGAACGGGAGCTGGCCGAGCACTTGCACGAGTGACGGGAACGTCCCCTGCAGCTCGCTGGCGACGTACAGCAGACCGCGGTAGAGGAGGCAGGCACCGGCGACGCGCAGCGGGTGCCAGCCGCCAAAGATCACGAATGCCAGGGCGATCCACCCGAGGTTGGTCGTCAGGTTCTCCCGCCAGCCGGCGACCTGGTCGAGGCTGACCGCGGCCCCGGCGATGCCCACGAGCGCCCCACCGACCAACGTGTACACGTAGCGCAACCGGTTGACGGGGACGCCGCGGGCGAATGCCGCCGCCGGGCGCTCGCCGATGCCGCGCAGCACGAGGCCGGGGCGGGTGAAGTAGATGAAGCCGTAGCTCAGCCCAACGACGAGGTAGGCGCCGTACACCGACAGGTTGTGGGAGAACAACACGGTCCCGAGGAACGGGATCTCGGAGAGCAGGGGGATGTCCCAGGCGGGCACCTTCGGCCCTGCCCGCCCGACATACGAGTCGCCGAGGAACAGGGCGAGCTGGCGAGCGAGGAGGAACAGCACGAAGCCGACGGCGATCTGGTTGAGGCGCAACTCGATCCCGGAAAACGCGACGATCGCGGCGATCGCCACGGACACGGCGATCGCCGCGGCAAAGCCGACGAGCACGCTGCCACTGGCCACGGCCGCGGCGAAGCCGGTCATCGCCGACAGCAGCATGCTGCCGTCCAGCGAGAGGTTCACGACGCCGGCCTTCTCGCTGATCGTCTCCCCGATCGCGGCGTAGATCAGCGGGGCGGCGGCGGCGATGATGCCGGCGAGTGTGTTCATGACTCGACCACCGGCCGCGCGGCCAGTCGCACCGTCCGCCGCGTCCGCCAGCCGCCGATCAGCAGGATCGACAGCACGAGCACACCCTGGATGACGCCCGCCAGCGAGGAGTCGATCGACAGGCGCAAGGACAGCTGGGTGCTGCCGACCTGGACGGCGGCGAAGAACAGGGCGATCGGGGCGATCCAGACGATCCGGAAGTTGGCCAGCATGACGACGAGCACGGCGAGGAATCCGTAGCCGCCGGAGATCGAGGGCACGAGCTTGTGGTGGAACCCGGTCACCTGCACCGATCCGGCCACGCCGGCCAGCGCTCCGCCGACCATGAACGCCGACAACGTGTACGTCGACGGCGAGACGCCCATCAGGCGGGCACTCGCCGGGCTGCGACCGACGGCCTTGACGCGTAGCCCGTACCGCGTGCCGCTCATCAGTACGGCGACGAGCACGACGGCCACCCCGGCGGCGACGAGAGCGACGAGCGAGATCGGCTGGGTGCCAAGCGTCGGGAGCCAGGCTCGTTCGGGAATGATGTCGGTTCCACTCGTCGAGGCACTGCCCGAGCGCGACCACGGCCCGATGATCAGGTACACGGCTACGGCGCCGGCGAGGAAGTTGAGGGCGACGCCGGAGAAGATCTCGTGAACCTCGAAACGGGAGCGAAGGAACCCCGGTACGAGGGCGTACAGCGCTCCCGCCGCGGCGCCGGCGACGAGCGTCAGGGCGATGATCAGCGCTGTCGGCCAATCCAGCACGCGGGCGATCCACGTGGCGCCGATCGCCCCGGCGACGATCTGGCCTTCGACGCCGATGTTCCAGAGCCCGGCCTGGAACGTCACGATCAGCCCGGCGGCGGCAAGGACCAGGGGGATCCAGGTCGTCAACGTGTCGGAGAACTTGGCCAGCGTCCCGAACGAGCCGTCCCACAGCAGCCGCAGCGCCTCCCCGGGTGGTGCGTCGACAACGACGAGGAGCAGGACCGCGACCCCGACCGCGACGACGACGCTCGCTACCCCGACGGCCAGACTTTCGAGCAGTTTCACCGACGCCGCCCACCGATCATGTGGCCAAGCGCCTCGGAATCGGTCGTCGAGGCGTCGACGACGTCGAGGATGCGCCCGCCGAAGAACACGGCGATGCGGTCGCTGTAGCGCAGCAACTCGTCGAGGTCGGACGACGCGAACACGATGGCGGTGCCGTCGGTGCGTCGTTCGAGCAGCTGCGACCACACCCACGCCGCAGACTCGATGTCGAGTCCGCGCGTTGGGTGCTCGAGGAGGAGAAGGCGGAGCTGGGCGGGCAGCATCGCCAACAGCAGCCGTTGCTGGTTGCCGCCGGAGAGCGAGTCGACGGTCGACTCGGTGGTGCCCTTGATCGAGTCGCTGGCGATGCGCTCGCGGGCGGTCGACTCCGCCGCCCTCCAGTCGACGAAGAACGAGCGATTGGCGCTGACCAGCTCGAAGTGCTCGGTGATCGTCAGGCCGGGTACGAGGCCCTCCTCGAGGCGCCCGGCAGGCAGGAGGTGGACCCCGGCCGCCTTGTAGGCGTCGTAGCGCTGCCGGCTCACGTCGACACCGTCGACCGTGATCGTGCCGTGATCGGCGGTGATCAGCCCAGCGCAGCCACGGAGAAACGTCCGCTGTCCGCTGCCCTCCATCCCGGCGAGGCCGAGGACCTCCGACTCGGCGACACCGATCGAGAGCTCGCCGACGTCGATGCGGTCGGAGAACAGCACGTTGTCGAGCTGCAGCACCGAATCGCCGAGCGTCGCCGGCGGGCGGTCGGCAATCACCACGACCTTGCCGAACATCAGCTCGACGAGACGTTCGGAGGGCACGGGGAGGTCCTCCCGGCCGACGACGGTGCCCGCCCGCATGATCGTGACGCGGTCGCACAACTGCTCGATCTCCTCCAACTTGTGCGACACGAAGATCACCATCAGCCCGTCGGCCGCCAGACGCCGGAGGATGTCGAACAGCTTGTCGCGTTGCGATGCCGAGATCCCCGTCGTCGGCTCGTCGAAGATCAGCAGCCGTGCACCGAGCCACAGCAGGCGGGCGATCTCCAATTGCTGGCGCTCGCCCACCGACAGTGTGCGCGCCACGGCGTCGGGATCGAACGTGAACCCGTAGCGCTGTGCCGCCGCGGCGAGCTGGGCGCGCCCAGCCTGGCGGTCGAGTCGGGCGGCGCCGGGACTGGCGAGGAGGAAGTTGTCGAGGACGGTGAACGGCCCGAAGACAAGGGGGTCCTGGTGGAGCATCCCGATCCCGGCAGCGATGGCCTCACGGGGTGACGCCAAGTCGAGACGCTTGCCGTCGAGCTCGACCTCTCCGGCATCGGCGCGGACGAACCCGGACAGCACCTTCATCAGTGTCGACTTGCCGGCGCCGTTCTCGCCGAGGAGGCCGTGCAGTTCGCCGGCGGCGACCTCGAGGTCGACGCCGTCGTTGGCGCGCAACGTCCCGTACGTCTTGGTGATCCCGCGAAGCTTCAGCGACATGCGCGCTCAGTCACGACCGATGGGTGTTCTCATGACCGAATCGTCAGGAGTACACCCACCGGTCGCTGAGTGGACTCGGTCGACCTCACTCCTCGGCGGCGGAGGCGCCTTCGATGCCCTCGAGGAGCTGGGTCGTGTACCAGATCTGGGCGTCCGTGGCCTCCTCGCCGTCGGCGAGGAACGCCGTGCCGTCCTGGTAGTTGAGCGGGCCGGTGAACAGGTTGGTGTCGCCGCTGGCGAGGCCGGCGATGAACTCGTCGAGCATCGTCGCCGCCTCGTCGGTCAGCGCCGGCCCGTTGAGCCAGCCGACTGCGCTGGTGTCGGGGTTGTTGATGTCTTCCCAGTCCGGCCCGAGCCACTGCCACTCGGCGACGAAGCTGCCGTCGATGACGGACTGCGTCGTCTCGAGGTACGACGGTCCCCAGTTGAAGTAGGGCACGCCGAGGCAGGCGTCCGGCGCCTCGTCGCAGGCGCCTCGGTAGTCGAAGGGCACCGCCCACACGTCCTCACCGGCCTCGACCGCCTGGCCGGCGCGCACGATCGCCTCGGTGGTGTCGATGCCGGAGATGACGACGTCGGCACCGCTGGCGAGGAACTCGTTGGTCACCTGCGTGGGGTCGAGCGTGACCCCAGGGATGTTGAACCAGAAGCCGATCCACTTGACCTCGAACTCGAGCGATGCCGGGTCCTCACCGCGATACGTCTCCCAGCAGTGCCGGGCGCCGAGGTACGCCGAGTTGACGAGTCGGCGCGTCTCGTCGTTGATCAGCGGTCCGAGGTAGGCGATGCGGCCGGTCTGCGTGGTCAGCGCGGCGGCGCATCCACCCATCATCTTGGCGTACTCGACCTTGCCCATGATGTTGCCGAGGTTGGTGAGGTCGGCCTGGTAGTTCTGGCCTTCGGCCCACGCGCTGTCGCCGGACGCCCAGATCATCGGCACGTCAGGATGGGCCGCGGCGGCGGCGAGAATGCCGTCGCGCATGTCGTCGGATGTGGCATAGATCAGCTGCGCACCCTGCGAGATCATGTCGTCGACGACCGCCTCGATCGTCGTGTCGGGACGATCGGCGGTGTTCACCTTGTCGAGCACGATCAGTGCGTCCTCGGGCAGGCCGAGCTGCTCGACGACGTACTGGCCGGCCTCGTAGTGGGCCTGCGACCAGCCGTGGTCGTTCTGCGGGCCGACGAGGATCATCCCGAACTTGAAGTCCTCCGGCGCGCTGCTCGCGCTGCCGGCGTCGACCGTCGCCAGCGGGACGAGTCCCGCCGCCACTGCCACGAGCGCCCAGCGCCGCTTCACCCTCGTCATCGAACTCGCCATCGCCGATCTCCCTTTCGTGCCGGGCTCGCCGCCCACCGTCCCGATCCGCCGACACTACGCGACACGGCGGGCGCGCTCTCCAATCCGGACACCGTCAGCGAAGTCCCGACCAAATGGATGCACCGGTTAACTGGGCGTCCTCCGCATCTTTGGCATGGTCGGCGCCACCAACGTCGTCACAGATGCCAAAGAGTTGCCGGCGGTGGATGACGCCGGGCGAGGTCGGCCGCCGTCCAGAAGCCGGGTTGGGGGCGGTCGGTCAACCCACCCTTGGCATAGCGGCGAAGGCGCTCGATGCCGTCGTCCGCCAACAACTCGACGGCGTCGAAGAACGCTTCCGGCCCGGCGGCGCGGCAGGGCGGTATCGCCGTCGCTCGGTCGGCGTGGCAGGTGGCTGGTGAGCAGGACACGTGGAGTTCCGGCAGCAACGCCGCGCAGGGCGTGGGCACGGCCCAGTGACCTCCAGACGACGTCGCTGCGCAGCATGCCTCCTTGCCGACTGGTGAACGCGCCGGCGACGTCGAACCACCACGTCGCCCCGTCCGCATCGGAGGCTGCGAAGTCGATCGTCACCGAGCTGCCGCGGACCCGCTGGTTGCGCGCCGTGATCGTGAAGCCCGCCTCGGTGATCACCCGCTCGGCGAGCCGGCTTGCTGTCACTCCAAACTCGTCGATGCCGAGCTCGACCGGTCCGGCCTCGCGGGCGGCGGCAACGCGCCGGCGGGCGATGTCGACGTACGTGGCGTCGAGGTCGTAGCCGACGTAGCGGCGCCCGAGTCCGGCGGCGGCCACGAGTGTCGACCCGCTGCCCATGAACGGATCAAGGACGAGGTCGTCGCGATACGTGTAGAGACGGATCAGCTGCTCGGGCAGGGCGACCGGGAACGGCGCCGGATGGCCGACCCGCGTCGCGCGCTCGGCAGGTATCGACCAGACGTCGAGCGTCGATGCCATGAAGTCGTCGGCGGTCAACGTGCTCGTGTGCGGCAGTCCCTCGGCCTCGCGCTGCCGCGTCGTCCGGGCGCGATCGAAGCGGCCCTTGCTGGCGACGATCACGCGCTCGCTGATATCGCGCAGCACCGGGTTGGCTGCACTGCGGAACGAGCCCCACGCACACGAGCCGCTGGCCCCCTCGCCCTTCTGCCAGATCAGCTCGCCACGCAGGAGGAGGCCGAGATCGTGCTCGAGGATGCGGATCACATCGGCGGACAGGCTGCGGTACGGCTTGCGGCCGAGGTTGGCGACATTGACGGCGATGCGGCCTCCGGGCTCGAGCGTGCGCACGCACTCGGCGAAGACGTCCGTGAGCATCTCCAGGTACTCGAGGTAGGAGGCGGGGACGCCCTCGCGTTCGAGCTCCTCCTCGTACTGCTTGCCGGCGAAGTACGGCGGCGACGTAACGACGAGGGCGACCGAACCGGTGGCGACCCGATCCATGTGGCGGGCGTCGCCGTGAACGAACGGATCGTCGAACGACGACGGTGTCGCGACGCGGTCGTCGTCGGAGAGCCGGGGCGGGCGGAAGCGGTCGTAGAAGGGCGACGAGTCGTGACTCTCGCGGGCGCCGACGCCGAAGTTCGAGGTCGTCGTCTTGCGCCGCTCCCTGGTCACGATGGCCTCCGCCGGCTCAGCTGTTCTTGATCGCCGACACCTCGAACTCGAGCGTGACTTTCTCGCTGACGAGCATGCCGCCGGCCTCGAGGACGGCGTTCCAGTTGACCCCCCAGTCCTTGCGGTTGATCTCGGTCGAGCCCTCCAAGCCGATGCGGTGGTTGCCGAACGGGTCGACGGCGGCACCGGTGAACTCCAGCGGGACCGTGACCGGCTTGGTGGTCTCCTTGATCGTGAGGTCGCCGGTGACATCGAAATGGGTCGCGTCGACGGGCTCGACCCGTGTGCTCTGGAACGTGATCTCGGGGTACTTCTCCATGTCGAAGAAGTCGTTGCTCTTGAGGTGGCCGTCGCGGTCTGCGTTACGCGTGTCGATGCTGGCCGTCTTGATCGTCAGCTGGAAACTCGAGTTCGTCGGGTTCACGGAGTCGAGCTCGCCGCTGCCCTCGAACTCGTCGAACGAACCACGGACCTTGGTGATCATGGCGTGGCGGGCGACGAAGCCGATGCGGCTGTGCGCTGGATCGATCGTGTAGGACCCTGCCAGGTCGGCGGACAAATCGGTGCTCATGCGCCAACACTATGCTCCGGCGAGACCGCCGCCCCGCAGCACACGCATCGAATGGAGTGTCGATGGAACCGCTGAGCGAACGAGACCGGAAGCTCGGCATGGATCGGCCGATCGCTCGCCGTGACTTTCTCAACGGTGTCGCCCTCGGCGTCGGCGGGGTGCTCGTCGCCGGTGCGGCTCCGGGATTCGCCCGCATCGCCGCCGCCGCAGGTGGCGACGGTGGTGCCACGGGGACGTACGTCGGAACACTGGGCGGCCACTCGCAGACGGCGATGGACGTGATGCACGCCATCCGCGACGGGACGTTCTGGGACAGCGCGCCCGACATCGTCGACACCGCCGAGCACTACGACCTCGTCGTCGTCGGCGGCGGGGTGAGCGGGCTTGCCGCGGCGTGGCTGTACCGGCTGGAGCAGCCGGAGGCGCGCATCCTGGTGTTGGAGAACAACACCGAGTTCGGTGGCCACGCTCGGCGCAACGAGTTCAAGATGTCCGACGGGTCGACGCTGATCGGCTACGGCGGCAGCCAGTCGATGCAGACGCCGAGCTACTGGTCACCTCTCGTCACCCAAGTGATCTCCGACATCGGCATCGATGTCAGCCGGTTCGAGACGTTCTACGACGCCGCCTGGAGCGAGGACCGCGGGCTCACGGGTGCTGTCTTCTTTCCCGCCGCATCGTTCGGCAGCGATGTGCTCGTCGCCACGGACGGAGCCGCCGCCGACTGGGTGCCGAAGACCCCGCTCAACGACCGGGCCAAAGCCGACCTCATCGAGCTGCTCGACAATCCGCCCGACTACCTCGCCGGGATGACTCGCGACGAGAAGCTGGAGCTGCTCAGCCGCACCACCTACGCCGACTTCCTCACCGACAGCTGCGGTTACGACGAGCAGCTCGTCGAGTTCTTCCAGCACTCCACCGAGGGCTACTTCGGCATGGGCATCGACGGCACGACGGCGCTCGACGCCTGGGGGAACTACAACCCTGGCTTCGACGGGATGGATCTCGGCGACACGCCGCACCCGACGATGAGTCCGTCGGGCCGGCTGGCGCTGACCGACCCTGATCCGTACATCTATCACTTCCCGGACGGCAACGCCGGGGTGGCCCGATCGCTCGTCCGTTCGCTCGTGCCGGCGGCATTGCCCGGGTCGACGATGGAGGACCTCGTCACCACCGCCGTGGTGACCGGCGAGCTGGACGTCGAGGGCAACGCCGTGCGCATCCGCCTCGCCTCCTCGGTGGTGCGGGTCGAGCACGAGGGCGCGATCGACGACGCCGAGACGGTGGCCGTGATCTATGTCGCCGACGGCGAGCTGCGCAACGTGACGGCAGGGCACGTGGTTCTGGCGTGCTGGCACCGCGTCATCCCCTACCTCACCGACGAGATCCCCGAGGAGCAAGTCACCGCCCTCAACGATCAGATCAAGGTGCCGCTGCTGTACACCAACGTGGCGATCCGCAACTGGGAGGCGTTCGCCGACTTGGGGATCGACGGGTTCGAGTGCATCGGCGGCTTCTGGAACGGCGCCGGGATCGACTTCCCGGTGTCGATGGGCGACTATCGGTTCGCCGATCAGCCGACCGACCCGGTCGTGCTCCACCTGTCCAAGGTGCCGCTAACGGCCGACGCGGCGATGTCGGCGCGGGAGCAGGCCCAGGCCGGGAGGGAGTCGCTCGTGACGATCACGTTCGAGGAAATGGAACGCGAGATCCGCGAGATGCTCGGCGCCGCCCTCGGGCCAGCGGGGTTCGACCCGGCGACCGACATCGAGGGCATCACCGTCAACCGGTGGAGTCACGGCTACGCGCTCGAATACATGCGCCCCTGGGACCAGTTCTGGCCCGACGGCCCGCTGCCGATCGAGGTGTCACGCCGGGGCTACGGGCGGGTGGCGATCGCCAACTCGGATGCCGGTGCCTACGCCTATGTGCACTCGGCGATCGACCAAGCAGGCCGCGCCGTCGCCGAGCTTCTTGGCGACGTCGGCTATCCAGAGTGGGCCGACTTCCCCGGCCCGCCGCCGGACGCGGTGGGTCTCTAGGCTGGCTGCGGTGACGGAGCGAACGCTCGACCACGACACCGTCGGACGGGTGCTCCGCCGGGCGAGTGATCTCGCTGACGGTGGGTCGGACGCGCTACCGCCCCCGGGCGGGGTGAGCGAACAGGCACTCGTCGAAGCCGCCGCCGAGGTCGGCATCCCACTGGTCGCTGTGCGCCGGGCGCTGGCGATCGAGCGGCTCGACCCGCTGCCCCGCCAACGGGCTGGTGATCGGATCGTCGGCGCCGCGGTCGTGGCCGTCGACGCCGAGGTCGTCGGAACGGCCACCGAGGTCCTTGCCCGACTCGACTCCTGGTTCGTCGATGGCCACCATCTGCACCGTCATCGGCTGCGCGGCGGGCACGGCCAGTGGACCAAGCGCCGGGGACTTGTCGGCCGGACCGTCCGGACGGTCCGTGGAGCGATCGGTGAGGGTCAGCTCGGGCGGATGAGCCGGGTGGACGTGAGCACCGGTGACACGGGAATCGGGACGACGGTGGTCCGGGTCGAGGTCGACCGGTCGCGCGACCGCAGGATGGCGACAGCAACGGGCACGGCGGTCGCCGCCATGGCGACGGCCGGCACGGTCGCCCTCGCTGCGGCCACGGCTCCGATGCTCCTCGTGGCGGCTCCGCTCGGGCTCGCCGCCGGCGTCCGGGTCGCGGCGAGCGGGCGCAAGAAGGCGACCGCGATCGCCGGCGAGGTCGATCGGGTCC
Source organism: Ilumatobacteraceae bacterium (assembly GCA_963716665.1). GTDB lineage: Bacteria > Actinomycetota > Acidimicrobiia > Acidimicrobiales > Ilumatobacteraceae > Desertimonas. The sequence continues at coordinate 24,086 of CAVQTY010000011.1, read as the reverse complement.
TCGACGCTGTCGAGGAGAGGGTCAGCCCGACACGGCTGCGCACCGACGTCGCCCGGCGGATGGTCGGCCGAACCCGTCGCTCGGTGGCGTGAACGGCGCTGCCGCCGACTCTGATACATCACACGCGCCGTAGATGGCGCGGATGTTGTATCGAAGCCGATGTCACCCGGCGACGTCACCCGAGGTGGCGGAGCAACGCCTCGAGGGCGACGAAGTAGCTGTGTCGTCCGAATCCGGCGACGACGCCGAGGCACACGGGTGCGAGCACCGAGGTGTGGCGGAACGGCTCGCGGGCGTGGACGTTGGACAGATGGGTCTCGACCACAAGGAGGCCGGTGCCGGAGATGGCGTCGCGCAGGGCGATGCTGTAGTGCGTGAACGCGCCGGGGTTGAAGACCACGCCGTCGACGTTGCCGCGGGCGTCGTGCAGCCGGCCGATGAGCTCACCCTCGATGTTCGACTGGTAGTCGACGATCGTGACGTCCGCCTTGGCCGCATGATCCCGCAGGTCGGCGATGATGTCGGCCAGAGTCTCGCGACCGTAGACCTCCGGCTCGCGCGTTCCGAGAAGGTTGAGGTTCGGTCCGTTGAGGACGAGGACGGTTCGAGACATGGGCTACAGGTGTCGGGCTGACCATAGCCTGGGCGGCCAATCATGACTCGGACCGATTCCCGCAACATCGTGCTCACCGGCTTCATGGGCACCGGCAAGACGACCGTCGGTCGCCTGCTCGCCGACGAGCTCGGCTACGAGTTCGTCGACACCGATGCGCTGATCGAGGAGCGGCACGGCACGATCGCCGAGATCTTCCGGACCCAGGGTGAGGACGCCTTCCGGCACCTCGAGCGCGAGCTCGCCGCCGAACTGGGCGCGAGGGAGCATCTCGTGATCTCGACCGGCGGGCGCCTGATGCTCGATCCGCAGAACGTCGCCAACCTGAGCCGCAACGGGCGGGTGTTCTGTCTGGTGGCCACACCCGACGAGATCTTCGACCGGGTCACCAACGACGGGTCGGCCATCGAGCGCCCGCTGTTGGCGGTGCCCGACCCCCGGCAGCGGATCGTCGAGCTGCTTGCCGAACGGAACCCGGAGTACCGTCGCTTCGCCCAACTGACCACCGACACCGTGAGCGCCGCCGTGGTCGCCGCCGACCTTGCCGTGCTGGCCAGCGCCGACCCCCACCGCGTCGCCATCGACAATCCCAGCGGAGGGTACGAGTTCTCCGTCGGGGCAGCCGTGCTGCCGTTCGTCCGTCAACTCGCCCACATCGACGGTCCGCTGGTGGTCGTGACGAGCACCGAGGTCGGCAACCTGTACCTGGCGAGCTGCGGCGATGTCGACGTGGCGATCACGCTGCCGGATGGGGCCGAGCGGCACAAGAACCTGGCCGCCGTCGAGCACGTGTACGACGCCCTGCTCGCCGCCGACGTCGATCGCGCCGCCACGATCGTCTCGCTCGGCGACTCTGTCGTCGGTGACGTCGCCGGGTTCGCCGCGGCGACGTACTTTCGCGGCCTCGACCTCGTGCACTGCCCCACCGACCTGATCGCCATGATCGACACGAGCATCGGCGGCAAGGTCGGTCTTGACCTGCCCCAGGGCAAGAACCTGATCGGTGTGTTCAAGCAGCCGCGCGCCGTCGTCGCCGACGTCGCCACGCTGCAGACGCTCAGCGACCGGCAGTTCGCCTCCGGCATGGCCGAGGTGGTGAAGCACGCCCTCATCGCCGGTTCCGAGTTGCTCACCCAGCTCGAAGGGGGCGAGTGGCGTGGAATCAGCCACGTGGAACGTGATGCCCTCGGTCGTCTGCAGACGCTCGTCGCCCAGGCGATCCAGGTCAAGATCGCCATCGTCCAAGACGACCCGTTCGAGCAGTCGCGGCGAGCCGTCCTCAACCTCGGGCACACGTTCGCCTACGGCTTCGAGCACGTCGGTGGTCAGACCCTCACCCATGGCGAGGCCGTCGGGATCGGTCTCGTGGCGGCCGCCCGGCTGTCCGAGAAGGTCGGCATGGCGAAGCTGGGGCTCGCCGACCGCGTCGAGTCACTCGTCCGCGGTGTCGGGTTGGAATCGTCGCTGCCCACCGTGATGCCCGTCGACGCGATCGTCGAGGCGATGCACCGTGACAAGAAGCGCAAGGACGGCAGGCTGCGCTTCGTCGTGCTGCGTGACATCGGCGATCCGACCGTCACCGAGGACGTCCCGGCGAGCGCTCTCAACGACGTCCTCGCCAGCGTCCAACCGTCCTGATCCGTTTGCTCAACCGAGGCCGGTGACCGCGCCGCCGAGGAACAGCGGCCCGATCTCGGGGTGGTTGAGCACCTCGGCGGCCGTGCCGGCGAGGCCGACGCGACCCTGTTGGAGCACGATGCCGTAGTCGCTCGCCGAAAGCGCAGACTTGGCGTTCTGTTCGATCATCAACACGGTGGTGCCGCGATCGCGCAACTGCTGCATCAGCCCGAATACCTGGCGGACGAGGATCGGCGACAGTCCCACGGATGGCTCGTCGATCAGCAACAGGCGCGGCTGGAGGAGCATGGCCCTGCCGATCTCGAGCATCTTCTGCTCGCCGCCGCTCAGCGTGCTGACCTGCCGATCCGCCCTCGCCCGGAGCACCGGAAAGAGCTCGAAGACAACGTCCTCGATGCGCTGTTTGGTGAGGCGCTGGTCCCCCAGGCTGACACCACCGAGCTCGAGGTTGGTCCGCACCGACAACCGCGGGAACACGTTGCGGCCCTGGGGCACGAAGCTGATGCCGCGGTGCAGGAGCTCGACCTGGGTGAGCCCGACAATGTCGTCACCCTCGTACCAAATGGCGCCGGATCGAACTCGGACCATTCCGAAGATCGCCTTGATCGCCGTCGACTTGCCCGCCCCGTTGGGGCCGATGAGGGTGGTCAACGCGTTGCGCTGCACGGCGAAGCTCGTGCCGTGCAGCACGGCCGTCGCTCCGTAACCGCCGACGACATCTTCGAGGCGCAAGATGACGTCGTCGCCCGGCTCTGCCACAGCTTCTCCTCGCACAGGGACCATCGTTTCAACCACCGAGGTACACCTCCAACACCCGAGGGTTCGTGCGGACCTCGAGCGGCGTGCCGGTCATCAGTACACGGCCCTGCTCGAGCACGACGACGCGGTGGGCAAGCCCGAAGATGAACTCCATGTTGTGCTCGACGACGGCGAACGTCATGCCGTCGCGCTGGTTGAGGTCAGCGATCAACTCCCTGAGATCGGCGATCATCGTTGGGTTGACACCGCCGGCGGGCTCGTCGAGGAACACCACCGCAGGGTCGGACACGAAGGCCATCGCCGTATCCAGCAGCTTCTGCTGGCCGTAGCTCAGATTGGCGGCGCGCTCGTCGGCCACACGGTTGAGGCGGAATCGCTCGACGAGTTGATCGATCCTGTCGTCGAGGCCGAGGTCGGGTCGTCTGAACAGCCGGCCCGTCATCGTTCCGATGTGCTCCTGGGCGGCGGTCTTCAGGTTGTCACGCACGGTCATCGACTGGAACACCTGGAGCTGCTGGAACGTGCGCGCCAGGCCGGCCTTGGATCGTTGGTGCGGTCGCCAACTGCTGACGTCGCGGCCCCGCAACTCGACGCTGCCGCCGTCCGCTCGGTACTGACCGAGGATGCAGTTGAACAACGTCGTCTTGCCGCAGCCATTGGGGCCGATGACGCCGAGGATCTCGCCGCGGCGTACCTCGAACGAGACGTCGTCGACCGCCCGGATGCCACCGAACGACTTGGTGACGTTGCGTACCCGCACGACGGTGTCGTCGTCGACGTCCGCGTCGGTCGTCTCGGCGGTCATCGGTACCTCTCGTCGGGCTTGTGCGGGCTCGATCGGTGCGCCGACAAGCGCGCTGGCCCTGGAAGCGAGCGGGGATCGAGCGACGCGACGACCCCTGTCACACCGATTCTGGGGTCCCAAACCGGACACAACTGTCCGGATCGTGGCGCCAGAATCCGAGCACCCGGTGCGACGTCCGCGACTCGACCGCTTCCAGAGCCATGCAACCGTGACGCAGCAGCACTCGACCGACCTACACAACCCGAGGAGAACCTCATCGGTCGGGCTCCGTCGGCGTCCGCCGCCCGTGCCGATGGGCCCACCACCACGAACGGAGTTGGTTGAACGTGCCGGCGACACCGCGGGGGCGACGACCATCATCACCATCACGAACAGCCCGAACCACACCCGGTAGTAGTCGCCGGCGATGCGCAGGCGATCGGTGAGCACGGTGATGAACGAGACCCCGATGAACGGTCCGACCAACGTGCCCAGGCCACCGACGACGGTGGCGAGGAAGAAGTCGAACGACTGACCGATGTAGAACCCCCGAGGGTCGACGAACTCGATCAGGCGGGCGTACAGCGCCCCGGCCATCCCAGCGAGACCGGCGCCAATCGAGAAGGCCAACAGCGTGTAGCTGCGGATGTCGACTCCCAGACTGGCGGCGCGTGCCGGGTTGTCGCGCAACGCCTTGAAGGCGCGGCCCCACGGGCTGCGCACGATCCACCACACCAGCGCTGTGGCGACGACCAGGAAGACGAGGCACAGGTAGTAGTAGTTGCGGCTGTCGAAGAAATCGATGCCGAAGATCGTGAGGTCGGTCCGCAGGATGCGGATGCCCCGTGAGCCTCCCGTGAGCCCGATCTCGTTGTTCAGCACGAGGAACACCAGCAGGTTGAACGCCAACGTGACGAAGGCCAGCCACGGACCCTGCACGCGTAGCGCCGGGAACCCGACCAACACACTCACGACCATGGAGAAGAGTCCGGCGATGGCGAGGGCGACGAGGAACGGCAGATTCGGCAACGTCGTGGTGAATCCGCCGATCGTGATCTCGCGGCCCGTGTCGAGCAGCACGGAGACGTAGGCGCCGATCCCCAAGAACGCGGCCTGGGCCAGGGTGATCTTGCCGGCGAAGCCGTGGACCAGGTTCGTCCCGATGCAGACGATCCCGAACACGGCGAACAGGCCGAGATCGAGCAACGTCGAGTCGGAGCGCCCGATCGGGAAGACGGCGAGGAAGGCGAAGCAGCCGGCCACCGTCGTCCACTTGACAACCGTGCCGGTCCTCGTGCCGGTCGGCCAGTACAGGTTGAGGCCGAGGAGGGCCACAAGCACCGCACCCCACAGCCACATCACGCCGGCAAACTGCGAGTGCCCGAGGGGGAGCAGCACGACGACGGCGGTGCCGAGTATCGCGGCGGCGGCGACGGGCCACGACAACGTTCCACGCTCGACGACACGCACGTCGCGGCGGTCGTCTTCGAACCCGGCGACTGGGGAGGCGGCCGTCCTCAAACGGTTCGCTCCTCGGCGATCCCGAACAAGCCCTGCGGTCGCCACAGGATGACGAGGATCAGCAGGATCAACGGGATCGCGTCCCGGTAGGCGCTCGACAGGTAGTACCCCGACCAGTTCTGCAGCACCCCGACCAAGAACCCTCCGAACAGAGCACCGCGGACCTGGTTGAAACCGCCGATGATCGCCGCCGTGAAGGCGAGCAGGCCGAGGGCGATGCCTCCGTCCCACCGGGCGTTCGTGGTCGGCGACACGAGCAGGGCGGCGACCACCACGAGTACGGCGTTGATCACGAAGGTGTACAGGACCATCCGCCCGACCGGGATGCCGAGGACCTTGGCAGTCGCCGGGCTCTGCGCCGCAGCCTCCATCTGCCGTCCCGTCGACGTCCGGTGGAGGAACAGCTGCAAGGCGAGGATCACCAACGTGCTGACAACGATGATCCCGACGTCGTCGGCGGAGATGGCGATCCCGTGTGGCCGCCAGACCTCGGAGCCGAACACGGACGGGAATTGCTGGGGAGTGGCACCGAACTCCAACCGGAGGTATTCGCGAATGACGAGGGCCAAGCCGATCGTGGCGATGACGAGGGGAATGTCGTCGCCTCCCGGCGTGAGCAGGCGGTCGACGAGCGACACCTTGAACAGGTAGCCGAGGAGCACGATGGCGATCGGGATCGCGATCACGAAGGCGGCGATGATGCCGATCTCGGGGATCGGACCGAACAGCTCCGTGCCGCCGACGAGGGGGACCCAGGTGGGCAACCCGATCACCGGCTGATCCTCACCGAGGATGACCATGATCACCGCCGGCAGCACGATGAACTCGCCATGGGCGAAGTTGATTGCCCCGGCGGTCTGCCAGAGCAGGGCGAAGCCGACGGCGGCGAGGGCGAAGATCGCTCCGGTCGCCAGACCGGAGAACGTGATCTGTATGAACGTCGACATGTGAGTATCGGCGCACTCCCACCGTCACCCTGGGTGACCCGCTCCCCCGAAGCGGGCCACCCTAGCGGGCGACGTTCAGCAGCCCCGCTCGTCCAGGTTGTCGAGCGGCGGGAGGGTCTCGGTGATCTGCCCGACGCCGTCGACGACCTCGACGAGGTAGCTCTCCCGGTCGATGTCGCCGTTGCCGTCGTAGCTCACGTCGAGGAGCAGACCCGGCTCGTCGGCCACCGTGAGCGCAGCGCAGTGCAGCGTGTCGGAGAATTGCGAGTTGTCGAACGAGCCGATCCGCTCGGTGACTTCCTTGACGACGTACACCGAGGTGTAGCCCTTGATGCTGTTGTGGTCGGGCTGATCGGCGTCGGGATGGAACTCGGCGTAGGCGGCCGTCCAGTCGGCGAACACCGGCGCCGAGGCGTTGAGGCCGGCGTGGGTGATTGTTCCGTCGGCTGCACCAGGCTGGGCGAGGGCGATCGTCGAGGCGGCGCTGAGCACGTCGCCGCCGTACATCGCCTTCTCCAGAGCTTGGGCCTGGACTTCGTCGAGGAACGCCGCCGTCTCGATCTCGGTCATGAAGGCGAAGATCGCGTCGGCGCCGCCGCCGGCGAGCTGGGACACTTCCGCCGAGAGGTCGGTCTGATCCGGTTGCACTTGGATGTCGAGTTGGATCTCGATGCCGGCCTCGTCGAACGCCTCGCCGTAGGCCTCGCGGCCGCCGGCGCCGAACTCGTCGTTCTTGTAGATGAAGTCGACCGATGTGATGCCCTGGTCGACGATGAAGCTGATGAACTTGTCGGCCGCCGTGTCGACGCCGAACGACATCCGGTAGATGAAGTCGTTGTCGCCGTTCTGCTCCCGATCGGTCACCGCGGGGGCTTCGGCGCCGACGAACATCGGGATCTCGGCGCGTTGCGCCTCGACCATGTTGACGATCGTGTTCGACGAGAAGACGGTGCCCAAGAAGACGTACGGGTCGCCCTCGGCCATGTCGGCGACGACTTGCTTGGACACGTCCGGGTCGGCCTGGGTGTCCTGGTATTCGATGGCGATCTGACAGCCGAGAATGCCGCCGGCCTCGTTGATCTCGGCGACTGCCATCTCGATGCCGAGCCGCCAGTTCTCGCCAGCGGGTTGGTTGGCCTCGTAGGGGGAGGCGATCGGGACGGAGTCGCCGTCGGGGCACTCCGCTGCCGGCGTGGTGCCCGGGACGGTGGTGGCCGTCGCCACACCGACCGGAACGATCAGCGCGAGTGCGGGCAGCAGTGCGAGTGGCCTCGACCAGTACAGAACCTTGGACATGCGAATCTCCCCCTTCTGCCGGCCTGGCGCGCCACGGTGTGCCGCCGTTCCAGGTCCGTCCCGGCAATTGAATATAGTCTTTTGGCCGAATCTGGTCAAACGTGGCGTGCAGTCAGCCCGTCGCCTCGCGCAGCGGCAGCGAGACCAGCCGCACCAGCTCGGCATGGTGGCGAGCGGCCTCGACATTGCCGTCGGCCACGGCGATGAACATCGAGGCATGGGTGGCGATGCGCTGGCGCTCCCGATCGCCCTCGATTCCCGCGGTCGGGAACACGACGTCGACGATCAGTGCTTCGGCGGTGTCGAGGAGGTCGCGGTAGAAGTGCCCGACCAACTCGTTGTCGGCCAGCTCGACGATGGCGTGATGGCCGGCCCAGATCAGCCGCTGCGTTTCGAACGACGGCTGGGCGCCGACGAGCTGGTCCGCGAGCTCGCGCAAGCGGCCTACCACGGCTTCGTCGCGGTCGGCAGCGCGGGCCGCCGACACGGCGAGCAGCGGCGTCAGCCACTCGCGGGTCTCGATGTTCTCGGCCAGCGACTGGGCCGTCCCGGTCGCCAGGCGTTTCGTTCCGACGCGGATCACGGGTCGCGAGCGCTCGACGAAGATGCCCCCGCCGGGGCCCCTGCGCATCGAGATAAGCCCGTCGTTGGTGAGCAACGTGAGGGCCTGGGCGATCGTCGGGCCGGCGACGTCGAACTCCTTCTGGAGGTCCGCCTTGAGGCCGAGGCGCTCGCCCGGGCGCATCTTGCCCTCGACGATGCGGGCCTCGATGGCGCGCCGGATCGCCTCGGGGCGAGAATCGAAGTCGGGAACGGGTTCGCGTTCGGGCATGAGGTGCTGACAGGCTAATCGCCAGTTGATTTGTGATGCGGGACGCTGCGTTGACGTTCAGACGACAAATTCAATATAGTCTTTTTGTGACCTGGACGACGATGCTCTCGGCGACCGACGCCGACCGCATCACGGTCCGCGGTTACGACCTCGCCGAGCTGATCGGCACCGTTCCGTTCCCGTCCGTCGTCCATCTTCTCTACACCGGCGAGCTGCCCGACCCGGCTGCCGCCAGGCTGATCGACGCCGTGATGGTGGCGAGCATCGACCACGGCGCCGGACCGCCCTCGGTTCTCGCTGCCCGTACGGCGATCTCCGGCGGCGCCACGCTCCCGGCAGCCGCGGCAGCGGGACTGCTGACGTTCGGAGCGTTTCACGGCGCCGCCGTCGAGTCGGCGATGGAGGCGATCACCGAGGTCCTCGATCGAGGCGGCGACGGGAGCGACGTCGGCGCCCTCGGCCCTGCAGCTGACGCTCTCGTCGCTGATCGTCGCGCCGAGGGACGCCGGGTCCCGGGCTTCGGTCACCGTCAGCACAAGCGTCGGGACCCTCGGCTCGATCGACTCCTCGAGGTCGCCGAGGAGGTCGGAGTCGCCGGCCACCACATCGCCGCCGCCGTGGCGATCGAGGCGAGCTTGACCGCGGCGCTGGGACGGCCGGCGCCAATGAACATCGACGGGGCGATGGCGGCGATCCTCGGTGAGGTCGGGTTCCCCAGTGCCCTCGGCAACGCCGTGTTCATCGCCTCCCGGGTCGCCGGCATCCTCGCTCACGCCAACGAGGAACGCCAGACGATGCCGCCGATGCGGCGAATCGATCCGGTCGATCACCAGTACGGCGGAGGAGGACAACCGTGAGTTCGAACCATCCGACCGTCGCTGAACAGCTCGTCGCCTACCTCGAACGACGCGGCGTCCGCCATGTCTTCGGGCTCTGTGGGCACACCAACATCGCCGTCCTCGCGGCGATGGCCGACAGCACGATCGACTTCGTCAACGTGCGCCACGAACAGATCGCCGCCCACGCCGCCGACGGCTACGCCCGCGTCACCGGCCGGGCGTCGGTGGTCCTCAGCCACCTCAGTCCCGGTCTGACGAACGCCGCCACCGGCGTCGCCAATGCCGCCCTCGACTGCATCCCGATGGTCGTCATCGCCGGTGACGTTCCATCGCACTATTTCGGCCGGCACCCCCATCAGGAGGTCAACCTCCACGCCGACGGTGCCCAGTTCGAGATCTACCGGCCGTTCGTCAAGCGGGCCTGGCGGGTCGACAAGCCCGAACTGCTTCCGGAGGTCGTCGACAAGGCGTTCCTCCTCGCCGAGCACGGACAACCCGGGCCAGTCCTCGTCGACGTGCCGATGGATGTCTTCTCACTGCCGATCGACCCGGCGTTGTTCGCCCGCCTCGACCACGGCGTCAAGACGTTGCACCAGCCGTCGCTCGACGAAGAGACGGCAGCCACCATCGTCACCCGCCTCGCCGAGGCCGAGCGCCCAGTGATGTACGTGGGCGGCGGGGTGCTGCTCGCCGGGGCGAGTGAGGAGCTGCGCCGCTTCGTCGACCACATGGACCTCCCGGTGGCCTACAGCCTGATGGGCAAGGGGGCATTGAGCGACGACCATCCGTTGGCGTTGGGCATGACCGGGTTCTGGGGCACGCAATTGGTCAACGACGCCTGCCTCGCCGCCGACGTCATCCTCGCCCTCGGGACTCGCTTCAAAGAAGCCGACAGCAGCTCGTGGTACCGGGACTACACGTTCAACATCCCCGACACGGCGCTCATCCACATCGACATCGAGCCGAGCGAGATCAGCCGCGTGTTCCCGACGGAGATCGGTGCGATCGCCGACGCCAAGGCCGCCCTCACGGTGCTCAATCGCGTCGCCAGGGCGCGGTATCCCGACGGGTTCGACCGTCCGGACATGCGACGACGGATCGAGGCGTTCCGGTCTTCGTTCGCCGCTGCCAACAAACCGATGGCGACGAGCGACGCCTTCCCGATGATGCCGGAGCGGATCCTCGCCGACGTCCGCGAGGTGCTGCCCGACGACGCCTACATCACGACGGACGTCGGTTGGAACAAAAACGGCGTCGGTCAGCAGTTCCCGATTCGCACGCCCGGCACCGTGCTCACGCCGGGCGGCTTCGCCACGATGGGTTTCGGCCCGTCGGCGGCGATCGGGGCGAAGCTGGCGGCGCCCGATCGGACCGTGGTGTCGCTCGTCGGCGACGGCGGCTTCGGGCAGAACCCGGCGATGCTGGCCACCGCCGTCGAGCTCGACCTCGGCATCGTCTGGGTCGTCATGAACAACAACGCCTTCGGCACGATCGCCGGGCTGCAGCTCGCCCACTTCGGACTCACCTATGGGACGACGTTCCCTGGCGACGGCGCCGACCCCGATTTGCTGCCGAACTACGCCGCCGTCGCAACCGCCTATGGCGCCACCGGCATCCGCGTCACGTCGGCCGCCGACTTCCGTCCGGCACTGGCCAAGGCGATCGCCCTCGACCGGCCGGTCGTCCTCGACGTGGCGATGAAGAACAACCCGACGCCGACGACCGGGCACTGGAACATCCTCGACATCTACTCGCCGGGCGAGCGGCGCTCCCACCTCGCCACCGATTGAGGAATAGGGACATGGCCCGAGACATCACCGCCGAGGAGCGAGCCCTCGCCGCTGACCTGGTGGCGCGGGCGCGGGCCGCGATGGCGAGGATCGCCGACTACGACCAAGCGCGCGTCGACCGCCTCGCCCAGGCGATCGGCTGGGCGCTCGGCAACGAGACGACGTTCACGCGCCTCGCCCACATGAGCGTCGACGAGAGCGGCATCGGTGACCGCGAAGGTCGCGTCGCCAAGCGCTTCAAGATCCACGGGATCCTGCGCGACGCACTACGCACGCCGAGCGTCGGGATCATCGAGCGCGATCCCGCCAAGGGGCTGGTCAAGTACGCCAAGCCGGCCGGGGTGATCGCTTCGATCGTGCCGATGACCAATCCCGAACTGACCCCGCCGGGCACAGCGATCTACGCCATCAAGGCCCGCGATGCGGTCATCTTCTCACCCCACCCGCGCACCAAGCGGACCACCACGGAGGTTGTCCGCATCCTCCGTGAGGCGATGGAGCGCGAGGGCGCCCCGGCAGATGTCTTCCAATGCGTCGAGCAACCCTCCATCCCGCTGTCGCAGCAGCTGATGGCTGACTGCGACCTCACCCTGGCGACGGGCGGGGCGGCGATGGTCAAGGCGGCGTACAGCTCGGGCAAGCCGGCGTTCGGCGTCGGCGGTGGCAACTCGACGATGGTCATCGACGAGACGGCGGATCTCGCCGAGGCGGCGCACAACACACTCCTGTCGAAGACGTCCGACTATGGGTCGGGTTGCTCCGCCGACGGCAACCTGTTGATCGACGACCGGATTTACGAGGCGATGATCGACCGGTTGCAAGTGGAAGGGGGTTACCTCGCCACCGCCGCGGAGAAGGCCCAACTGGAGCACGTGATGTGGGACCACGACGGCGCCCGAATCGTGGCGACCGTCGCCCAGCCGGCGCCCAAGCTCGCTGCCTCGGCGGGGTTCACGATCCCGGACGACCGCACGTTCATCATCGTCGAGCAGGACGCCATCGGCCGCGAGTACCGCTTCTCGGGCGAGAAGCTCACGACGCTCCTCGCCGCATTCCGTTACCACGGATTCGACGACGCCCTCGACAAGGTGCGGAGGATCTACGAGGTCGCCGGTACGGGCCACTCGTGCGGCATCTTCTCCTACGACGACGAGCACATCGACGCCCTCGCCCGCGTCGCCCCGGTGAGTCGGATAATGGTGCGCCAGCCGCAGTCGAAGGCCAACGCCGGATCGTTCACCAACGGGATGCCGATGACGTCGAGCCTCGGCTGCGGGATCTGGGGCGGCAACATCACCAACGAGAACATCTCGCTCAAGCACTACCTGAACGTCACGTGGGTGAGCCTGCCGATCCCCGAGGACCGCCCGACCGAACCGGAGTTGTTCGGCGACTTCTATCTCGGACCGACGCCGTGACGGCCGCCCAGTTCTCGCTCGCCCATCTGACGGTGCTCGGCGTCTCGCCGCTCGACCAGATCGACATCGCCACCGAGGCCGGCTACGACTTCGTCGGACTGCGCACGACCCAGGTCGCGGCCGGCGAGCAGGTCGCCTCGTTGGTGGGGGATGAGGCGATGGTCGAGCGAGTGCAGGCACGTCTCGCCGACACCGAAGTCGGTGTGCTCGACGTCGAGCTCGCCCGACTCGGACCGGAGGACGAGCCCGACGACCTGCGCGGACTGCTCGAGGCAGCGGCCTCGGTCGGCGCCCGCCATGTCGTCGGTCAACTTCCCGACCCGGATCGGAGCCGGGCGATCGACCACTTCGGACGGCTGTGCGACCTCGCCGCCGATTTCGGGCTGACGGTCGACCTCGAGTTCCCGTCGTGGATGGAGAACGGCGACCTCGGCGCCGCGGCAGCAGTCGTCGAAGCAGTCGGTCGGTCCAACGCCGGGATCCTCGTCGACTCCCTGCACTTCTACCGCTCGAGCTCGTCGCTGGAGGAGTTGGCGTCGCTGCCGGCGGAGTGGTTCCGGTTCGTCCAGCTCTGTGACGCTCCCGTCGCCGTGCCGCCGACGGTCGACGAGGTCATCCACGACGCCCGGGCGGCCCGGTCGCTGCCCGGTTATGGCCAGCTGCCGCTCGTCGAGTTGATCGAGACATTGCCGGTGGTGCCCTACTCGCTGGAGGTACCGAACGACGTGCTGCGTAGGGAGGTGGGCACTGCGGAGTTTGCCCGGCTCGTCTTGACCACCGCCCGCGAACTGCTCGCTGACTGCGGGCTGGCGACGGTTGGCCACGCGACGTGACCGTTTCGGCTCGCGTTGAAGCGGCAGACGGCGTCCCCCTCGCGCCCTACCGGCTCGCGCTGATCGGCACCGGCATCGACAAGTCGTTGGCTCCGGCGTTCCACACCATCGCCGGACAGCTGCTCGGGCTTGACGTGAGCTACGACCTGTTTCCCCGCGCACCGACGTTCGATGGTCAGTTGGAGCGGTTCCTCGTCGAGCTCGCCGAGGACAGCTACCGCGGCGTCAACATCACCGTGCCGTTCAAGGCGACGGCTTGGCGGGGCGCCGGTCAGCCGGACCCTGACGTCGTCAGCATGGGCGTCGCCAACACGCTGCTGCTCGGCCCGGACGGTCCCACCCACGCCTACAACACCGACTTCTCGGGATTCAAGTGGGCCTATCGCCAACGCTTCGGGTTGATGTCGCCCGGAGTGGTTGCGCTGTTGGGCGCCGGAGGTGTCGGCACCGCAACAGCGACGGCATTGGCAGATCTCGGCGCGACGGCGATCCGCATCTTCGACATCCTCCCCGAGCACTCCCACGCGTTGGCGCAGTCGCTCAGCGAGCGCCGTCAAGGTGTCGAGATTGTCGTGGCGACGTCAGCCGCGTCGGCAGTGCATGGCGCCGACGGCGTGGTCAACGGCACGCCGGTGGGGATGTACTTCCAGCCGGGCACGCCGATCGATCCCGCCGCCATCGGAGGGCAGCGGTGGCTGTTCGACGCGATCTACTCACCGGTCGAAACGGCGCTGATGCAGCGCGCCGCCGAGGCGGGACTGCAACGAATCAGTGGACTCGATCTGTTCGTCGGCCAAGCCATCGACGCCTTCGAGATCTTCACCGGCCATCAGCTGGCGCCCGACGTGGTGGCGGACCTGGAATCTCGTGTTGAGGTCGCGGAGCGTCAGCGCACGTTCTGAGACAGAGCGCAGCCAAGCTTCGCAGCCGAACTGTCGCAGAGCGACGGTTCAACTCCGGAGAACAGCGGCTCGCGCGCTCAGCCCACGAACGCCACGATCTCGGCCGCCGCCTCGTCGTTGGTTACCGCGGCGACGTCGACGACAAGGTCGGCGAGAGGGAGAATCAGTGGCTCGCGTACGGCGATCTGGTCCTCGAACAGCTCGACCGGATCACCGCGATCGAGCAGCGGTCGATGCGACTTCTGCACGGCGTTGGCGACGAGGTAGTCGACAGGGGCGCGGAGCCACACCACCACGTGCCCTGCGAGTGCGTCGCGGACGGCTGCTGACTCGCACACCGATGAGGCCGGTCCGATCACCGCCGGGTCCGCGGTGGTGAGGGCGGTGAGGGCGATCTCCGCCTCCAAGGCGTGAAGGACGTCGAGGCCACGTTCCTCGGTGACCTCGGCGGCCGTACGGCCGCCCGTGATCTCGGCGAGTCGTTCGTCGCCGTCGATCAGCGGTCGTCCGAGTCGCCCGGCGACCACTGTTCCGATCGAGGTCTTACCCGCACCCATCAGACCGAGCAGCACGACATGCCGGCGCACCCGGTCACGCATGGCGTCTGTCAGCCGAGAACGGCGCGGAGCGCGTCGAGGCGTCTGGGGACGACCCGGTACCAGACCCACAGGCCACGCTTCTCACGGGACACCAGACCGGCGTCGACGAGGATCTTCATGTGATGGCTCACCGTGGGCTGGGAGCGTCCGGAGACGCTGACCAGGTCGCACGCGCAGACCTCGTCGTCTGCCGCGGCGACCATCGACAGCATCCGCAACCTGATCGGATCGGACAGGGCGGCGAAGGAGCGAGCGAGCAACTCGGCGTCGGACTCGCTGAGCGTGTCGGCACGCACCGATGCGCAGCAGGCGACGGGGTCGAGATCGAGCGTGACGGGTGCGGCGGCAGCCATGTCTGAAACATATCGAAGAACGTCGAAGAAACTCATTGACGAACGCTCAACCACATCGAGGTCGAGGTCGACTCGCCGGCCGACGTCGCCGCCGCCGTCGCTTTGGCCAACGCCGACGGATTCGACCAGGTGATCCAGGACAACGTCTCGTGCTGCTACGCCGCCGTGCCGGTGATAGCCGCCACCGGCACGGCTCGCTGCTGCTGACCCGCCCCGACAGGCAGAGGTGTCAGCCGCCCGTGGTCGAAGACTCCTCGGGTCCCGAGGTGGACACGCTGGAGCCCGGCGCCGACGATCCTGGAGCAGTCGTCGTCGCCGCGCCGGCGACGGTCGTCGTCGTGACGCCGGTCTCCGCGAGCTGCGACTGCGCCCAAGCGTCAGCGATCCGCCAGTAAACGGCCAGCTCGGCGTTGAGCAGATCGATCTGGGCCTGGTTCGGTGTCACGTTGTTCGCCGGATCGGCGCTCAGCGCTTCGACGTTGGTAGTCGGCCGGCCGAGCATCTGATCAACGGCGCCGACGAACTCCACGTCGCATGTGCGCAGGATCTCGACGATGCGGTTGCTGCCGTCGGACCCGACCGCCGCTTGCAATGCATCGGCCAACAGCGGTTGTCCGGTGTCACCCTCGCACTCGGTGGCGAGCAACGTGGTGAAGTCCGCCGCCGCCAACGACGGCGCCGACTGGTTCGGGGCGCTGCTCGACGGTGCCGACGAGAGCCTGTCGGCGCCGAGGACGTGCTGGCCTCGGTCGACGAGCTGCTGTCTCCGGCGGTGGTGCTCGTCTCGAGCATTTCGCCGTGCCGGATTCGCGTGAAGGCGTACGCTCGACGCGTGCTGGGGGTGGTCGCCGTCGCCGGGCTCGCCACGCTCTCCCTCGCTCACGTGTCCTGGGCGCATTCGGCCGACGCCGCGGCCGTGGACGCTGCCGAGTTGTCGTCCGAGGGAATGGAGGTGGCGGTCGATGCCCGCGTCGAGCTGTTTTCTGTGCTCGAACGACTCGCTGGCAGGCCTGAGTACGGCGTCGCCGCCACGCCGTACGCCGTGGCGGTGGACACGTGGTTCGCGCCCTACGCCGGCGAACCAGCGGTCGTGTCGTTCCGCCGGCTGCGATCGTCCCACGGCATCGGCTACGACGCGGCGATGACGCTTGCCGCCCAGCTCGACGAGCGGCTCGCACCGGTCCGCCCGCTCTCACCATTGCCCGAAGGGCTGGACGTCCGCTGGGAAGGCGTCGACCTCGAACGCGTCCTCGGGGAGGTGAGGGACTTTGCAGCCGAGGCGCGCTTCGACGACTTCCTGGCCGCTCAGCACGGCTACATCGCCGCTGTCGAAGAGGCGTTCCGCTCCTTCGTGAGATCCCGGCCGGTTCGCGACTGGTTCGAAGGAGTGTTCGGGCCACGTCAACGCACGGGCTATCACGTCGTGCCGGGCCTGCTCACCGGTCTGATGAGCTACGGCGTCCATGCCGGTGCCGAGGAGATCTACGCGATCTTGAGCCTTGAGGCACCCGACGCCGACGGCATCCCGACGCTCGGACTGCTGACCGAGGAGTACCTCGTCCACGAATTCGCTCACGCCTATGTCAACCCCGCGGTGCGGGAACACATCGAGGTCTTCGACGGTGCGACGCCGTTGATCGATGGTGCCGCATCAGCGATGGAGCAGCAGCACTATCTGACGCGCGACATCGTTGTCGAGGAGTCGATTGTCAGAGCTCTCACGGTGCTCTACCTCCGCGACGAGGTCGGTATCGACGCCGCCCGCCAGTCGCTCGAGATGCAACATCGACTCGGGTTCACCTGGACTCGCGATCTGGCCGTGGCCCTGACGACTGCGATCGAGGCGGGTGACGGAACACTGACCGACGCGCGCATGATCGAGGCCGCCGCGCTCGTGCTGATGCAGGCCCCCGTGGGCGGCTGACCACTTCGGACGACGTCGGGTTCTTCGGTGTCGTGCCGTAGCGGAACCTCGACGTGAGGAACTGTTCCGGCGCTCGAACGTCGACGGGTGGGTCGACGCGCCTTGTCGGGGGCTAGCGGGACTTCCTTCGTTGCCCTCCGGCCGCCTTCAACACGTCGCCGATGGTCGAGCCCTGCAGCCCGCGCAGTCCCGCATGGATCGCCTTCGTCTCGCGTCCAAGGCGCCGGTCGTGCCGGCCGAACACGGCAGTCAGCTGTCCGATCGCTCCGACGGTTTCCTCGTCGAGCGGGGTCTCGAGCAGCTTGGTGAGCGAGCGGCGTCCGGCTAGTGGCTTGAGGGCGTTCACAGCAAGATCGAATGCTTCGTCATCTGCGGCCAGGATGCGGCCGGCGGTCGCCGCCTCGCGAGTGATCAGGTCGCCGATCGTGGCGCCGAACGCGGTGTCGGCGAGCCTGGCCCGGAGCCGGCGGAGCTGCCGTTCGAGACCGGTGGCGGTGCCCTCGTCGGCCGCGCTGCGACCGAAGATCGCCCGGATGATCGCTCGCACCACACAGTCACACACGGTGGTGAGATCGAGGGCGCCAAACACGGCATTGATGTCGTTGGCGTCGGTGAACGGGAGGTTGGGTGGGTTGGTGAAGGTCCCGCCGGCGTACAGCAGCCCGACCACCGGTCTGGTCCCGTTGAGCTGTCCGGCAGCCTGGTCGAAGATCAACGATCCGGAGTCGCCCGGCGAGCCGAACGGGTTGCCATCGGTGGACGTGATCCGGAATGCATTCTGGATCTGCGAGATGCGGGTTCGATTGCGGTACGTGCAGGTGAACGTCGCCCCCACGGTGGTGACCCGGCCATTGGTGGTGAGTTGCGTGGTGCGACCGCGCTTCTGCACGTTCATGTTGAGCGCCGGCGCCCGCAGCTCATAGATCGCCGGCCCGATCGCCAATACGTCATGGTCAATGTCGATCCCGGCGTCGATCGAGCCGATGGCAGCGTCGACCACCGACGTCGGCACCGGCACCGTGGGCGGGTTGGCCACCGTGTTGACCTGCTGATGACGTTTCAGCCGTCCGACCACGTCGCCGGGAAGCACCCCGCCGTCGAGGCGGGCAGGTTGAACGATCCGGCGCAACGCCGGCATCGCGTCGAGGTTGGAGATCACGTGGTTGTTCGAGACCAACACGGTGGTCTCGTCACGCTCATCGCAGGCCCAGCCGCCCAAGGTTCCGGCGCTGACGGTTGCCTCCGGCCCGATCGAGCAGCCGCCGGGCACCGGACGGTAACGGGTGGTGTCCTGCAGCGCCTCAGGCACCGAGACCTCGACCACGTCCGTACGGACATTGGCGCCCTCGTAGCCGGGAACCCTCGTGGGAACCGTCTGCCACGATTCGAGGGCCTCCGGAGCCTGCTTGCGCTCGACGAACACCTGGACGCAAACCTCGCCGGTGAACTGACCATTTCGGAGGCGCAGCCCGGTTCCCACACCGATCACATTGGAGAGTGCAAGGAGCTGGTCCTGATTCGTCTCCTGGGCAAAGCGGACAACGGTCTCGCGGGACGGACGGGCCATGACGGTTCCCCCTTACTCCGACTCGCTAGTCTGCCTCAGCCGGGCCGATCTGGACGATGAATTCGAAGCGGTCAAGCAGTCGGCCAAGCTCGGCGACCAAGTCATCGGACGGCGGACCCGAGACGAACAGTTGAATCGTCGGGTCCCCGTCCGCACCGACACCAACACCCCACCCAACAACCTCCGGAAGCGCAGCCAGCCGGTCACGCCGTTCGGTGAGCACAGCTTGGAGCTGGTCGACGGTGACACCGGCCACCAAATCGAGCCTACGCTGCGGCCCGGTCCTGAGTTGGGGGTCGTTACTCTCGGGCGATGAGCCGCGTTGTCGTGATCGGCGCTACTGGCCACATCGGGAGCTACCTCGTCCCACGTCTGATCCGGGCCGGCTATGAGGTCGTGGCGCTCAGCCGCGGCGCCCGCGACCCGTACGTGTCGGCGCCGGAGTGGCGCTCGGTCGAGCGGATCACCGTCGATCGCCAAGCCGAGGACGCGGCCGGGGTGTTCGGCGGGCGGATCGCCGCGTTGGCCGCGGACGCCGTTGTGGACCTGCTCTGCTTCACGCCCGAGTCGGCGCAGCAGCTCGTGGAGGCGCTGCGGCCGACTCGGCCGCTGCTGGTCCATTGCGGCACGATCTGGGTTCACGGCCCGGCCGCGCGAGTGCCGGTCACCGAGGACGAGCCGCGTACCGCCTACGGCGACTACGGAACCGGCAAGGCGGCGATCGAGGCGCTGCTCCACCGCGAGACGGTCGCCGGCGGAGTGCCGAGCGTGGTGCTGCACCCCGGGCACATCAGCGGCCCCTGGCCGGTCATCACCCCGGCAGGCAACCTGGATCTCGACGTCTGGCGGCGGCTGGCCACCGGCGAGCCGCTCTCGATGCCCGATCTCGGGCTCGGCGTGCTGCACCACGTGCACGCCGACGACGTCGCCCAGGCCTTCGAACGCTCCCTGACCAGACCTGCGGCGATTGGATCGAGCTTCCACGTGGTGTCCGCGCAGGCCATGACGCTGCGCGGACTGGCGGCCGGTGTCGCCGGATGGTTCGGCCGCGAGCCGGTCCTCGAGTTCGTCGACTGGTCCGAGTTCGAGCGACGCGTCGGCGCCGAGCATGCCGAGGCGAGTCGCGAGCACGTGGGGCGGAGCATCGCCGCGAGCATCGATCGGGCCCGCGACGTGCTCGACTACCAGCCGCGATACAGCTCACTCGACGCGCTCCACGATTCACTTCACTGGCTGGCGGCGAACGGGCACGTCCATCTCGACGACCAGAACTTCTGACCGCCGCAGCGCTCGGCCATGTCGTCGTGGTCGACGCAGCCGGTGCGGCCGTGGTCGCCGGTGCGGCGTGACCGACCTGCCGCGCGCCTCGATCGTTAAATCACCGGCGTCCGGTGCGGATGCGAGGTGATAGTGAAGGCATGTCTGAGCCAGACGCCATGGTCGGCACGATCGAGGAAGTGCTCGAAGCCCTCGACACTGTCGTCGATCGGGCGCTGGAGCGTGGCAGCCGGTTGGGCTACTTCGCAGCGATCTATCGGAAGGTGACGGCCAGGATCGCTGAGGGGATCGCCACTGGTTACTTCGACGACGTCGAACGCATGGAACGCTTCGATATCTCGTTCGCTCACCGCTACCTGGCCGCTGTCGACGGGCACGAGAACGGCGGCACGCCGTTGACCCGGTCGTGGGAACTGGCACTTCGGGCCGCGACTGCCTCTCGGCCGCTGATCCTCCAGCATCTCCTCGTCGCGATCAACGCCCACGTCAACCTGGACCTCGGGATCGCGGCCGCGGCCACGGCGCCGGGCCGGACGATCTTCGAGCTTCGGCGGGACTTCGATCGTGTCAATGAGATCCTCGCCTCGATGATCGCCGACGTCGAGCACGACCTCTCCGAGGTATCGCCGTGGATCGGGCTGTTGGATCGAATCGGTGGTCGGCATGATGAAGAGGTCATCCGGTTCAGCATCGAGGTCGCCCGCACGGAGGCGTGGCGCTTTGCCGTCGAGCTGGCGCCACTGGATCGGGATCAGTGGGCGGGGCCGATCAGGGCACGCGACGTCCGCATCGCACACGTCGCCCAAGCCATCCTCAAGCCAGGCTGGCTCACTGCCGGACTGCTCGTGATACGGGCACGCGAAAGCAACGACGTGCGCCACAACATCGAAGTACTGCGTCGAGTGGAGGCCCCCGACCTGGGCCGTGTCGAAGCGCGCGTCCAACAGGAACACGCACCAACACCATGACCGCACGAATCACCGTCGATCGCACGTTGGCGTTGGAGTCACGCTCGACGGTGCGTAGCTTCTCCGGCTGTGCGGCGGGTACGGGATTGTGCAGTAGGTGTTGCGGCGGCGCTGGTAGGCGGCATCGTGGTAGGGACGGTGGCTCGCCTCCTGATGCGGGCGGTCACTGTGGCGGCCGGTCATGACGGCGACTTCACCTTCGGTGGGTCGTTCTTCATCGCCCTGATCTACGGGGTCGCGATGATTCCCGCCGGTGTCGTCGCCGCCCTCACGATGAGTTGGTGGCGTTGGCTCGTCGCTGCCGGCGGGAGCGTCTTCCTGTTGTTTCCCGCTGTGGGTGTGGCCAGCGAAGAGATCGGCTCGACTGCCGGGCTGTCGGTAACGCGATGGGTGGTTCTCGTGATCGCCTCCGTGGCTGTGTTCGCGACGATCGCCATCGTGCCCATCGTGACGGTCGCGCTCGTGGACAGGTGGACGCGCTCCGTTCCAGCGCTTCGTGCTGGATACGCCGACGCCTGAGCAGTCAGCTGGTCCAGGGTGTCTGAGCGGCGTCGCAGAACGCTTCGTCGAGCGCGTCGGGATGTTCGGCCTGCCAATCCCGAATGGTGCCGGCGTAGGTGAGTGCGATACGCCAGTCGTCGTCGAGGGTGAACTCGAAACTGCCGAGGATGCGTTCGGCCTCGCCATCGTCGGAGCGATGGGCGGCGGTCCAGGCGAGGTGGTAGGTGCGGCGGCTTGGTTCATCCGGTCCGCACGTCCCGACGCCGAGGATTCGGACGGCGCCGTCACCGAACTCGTCGGTGAACGCCGGGTCGACACGGTCGGTGATCTCGTCGAGGTGGTCGACGTAGGCCGCCTCGCCGACGAGGTCGACGATGAACTGCGGTCCGCTGAGTCCGTACCCGTGGAGCGTGGCGCCCGCTTCGCACTGTGGGAAGTACTCGATGACCACGTCGTCGCAGACGATGGTGTCTTGTCGACTCAATGCCAGCAGCGCTTGGTCATCGCCGGCCACGAGTGCGTTGGCCGCTTCCGTAGCGACTTCACAGAACGCCTCGTCCTCGACCGGGCAACCGGATGGGTCGACCACGCTGGCCGGCGTGGTGGACGACGGGTCATTGGAGGACAAGTCGCCACCGCCGACGTAGAGCACTGCCACGCCGACGGCCACGTGCGCACCGGCCAGTCGCACCATTCCCACATGATGCATCTGCGTCGCCACGCGGCTTGAACTCGGGCGTTGCCTGGTGAAGGGCACGAGCCGACCCGGGCGCACGAAGGCACCGATCGACACACTCTCGTCGTACCGGTAGCTGACCCGGCCGGCGGCCAGAGTTGCGACCAGCGCCTCAACAAACTCACCGCCGCCAGAACGCAATTTCACGCCGTGTAGCGGCTCGCCTGATGCCCAGTGCCAGCACGTGCGAATGCTGGGTGAGCCGCCTCGAGGTGCTGGTGGAGAGATCGGGCGGATCGGCCGAGCGAGCCACCGCACCCGAACGAGACGCCGAACAAGCGTGGCTCTCCTCACGTTTCCGTGGGTTTGGCCGTCATCCCCGGTCAGGCGCGTTGGCTCCGGAAGCAGTGTCACCCCGATCGGCTGTTCGGGTCTGGCGTCGCGAACTCTTTGGTTCCTTTGGTGCCGCTAGCGGCGCCAAATCGACCAAGAAGACGGAAGGATTGCGCGGGCTTGAACTCTTTGGTCTAGTTGGCGACGTTGGTGGCGCCAACCATGCCAAAGACGCGACGGCTGCCGCGTGCGCGACAGATTTGTCGTCTGCAGCGCCGCAGGATCGCGGCAGCGTCGCCGCCGTAGACACCGCCTGCTTCCGGAGCCGACGCGCCCGACCGGCGCGACGATCGGACCCACGGATACGTGAGGAGCGCCACAAACGTTCCAATCGCTGTATCGCACGCATGTCGGCATCACCGTGCCTGCCGCCGGGTGTGCGTTCAACATCGACCGAGGTCGGGGATCGGCGTGGGATATTGACGGGCGTCGTGACTCGCTTCGTGGTAGCCCGTGTCTGGACGTGGCGGTCAGGCGATGACGCCGACCTGAAAGCGTCTGAGGAAACCATGAACGGCGGGGGCGGGCGGCGCTGAGGAGGGGTGATGGGGGCGGACGAACAGGGACGGCTGACGGAGATGCTGTTCGGGGCTCACCTGGGTCACGCAGTTGCGGTGATTGCCGAGATCGGTGTCGCCGACTTGATCGGCGATGGGGATCTACGACCAGTTTCGGAACTGGCGTTGGAAACGAGTTGTCATCCGCGGGCCCTGTATCGGGTGATGCGCTTTCTTGCCAGCCACGGCGTCTTCGTGGAGCGTGGCGATGGAGAGTTCGGGCACACGGCGTTGTCGAGGGCGCTGCGTTCGGACGAGTCCGCCTCGATGCGACCTCTGGCGATCATGGTGCATCGCTTGTTTCGAGGGCTGCCCGAGTTCGATCACTCGCTGAGGACGGAGACGAGTGCCTTGGCCAAGGCGCTGGGGGCACCAATTTTCCAGTATCTCGCTGAGCATCCCGACGAGGCGGCGATCTTCGACGCTGGCATGCCGTCGATGCACGGCAATGAGACCGACCCGATGCTCGATGCCTATGACTTTTCCGGGATCGGTGTTCTCGCCGACATCGGTGGAGGAGGCGGCACGTTGATCGCTGCGGCGTTGCAACGCCACCCTGATATGGCTGGCATCCTGTTCGATCTCGATCATGTGATTGAGCGGGCGAAGTCGAATCTGCGTCAGGCTGGTGTCGAGCACCGGTGCCAGTTGGTAGCCGGGAGCTTCTTCGAGTCGGTTCCAGAAGGCGCAGACGCCTACCTGATGCGGCACATCATCCATGACTGGTCGGACGAAGAATCCGTCAAGATCCTCCACAACTGCCGCGAGCGGGTGTCCGACAGCGGCAGGGTGCTGATCGTGGAAGCGATCGTGCCTGAGGGCAACGACCCATCGCCGGCCAAGGAGATGGACATGGCGATGCTGTTGTACCCCGGCGGTATGGAACGCACTGAAACGGAGTACCAAGCCTTGCTGCACTCGGCCGGGTTTGAGCTCGCTGGAGTCACTCCGACGACCTCGATGGTCAGCGTCGTAGAAGGACGACCCGCCGCATAAGAGGCGAGTAGTTGGGTGGGCGAGGGCCGTGCGAACCGGACTCCCCGTTGGTGGAGCGACACCACCGAGCATCTCAAAGACGAACAGCGAAACACCGGAGAG
>CAVQTY010000010.1:0-54871 GCA_963716665.1 Ilumatobacteraceae bacterium | reverse complement strand
CAGCCGTACCCAGGCGCTCCGGGAGGCGGGGAAGCTCCACGGTTGGGTACACTTGCAGACATCCGATGAATGAAGTCCTTCGCGTGGTCGCCGATCCTTCGCCGGTCGCCAAGACCAGCCGCACCGACGACGCCATCGCTCGGGTCAAGCAGATGATCCTGGACGGCGAGTTGCACCCGGGCGACCGGCTGCCGCGGGAAGCGGATCTCGCCGAGCGCCTCGGGTTATCGCGCTCGAGCCTGCGCGAAGCGGTGCGTGCCCTGACGCTCGTCCGGGTCCTCGACGTCCGTCAGGGCGACGGCACGTTCGTCACCAGCCTCGATCCGTCGATGTTGCTCGAATCGTTCGCCTTCGTCGTCGACCTCCACCGTGTCGACAACGTCCTCCACTTCTTCCACGTCCGCCGGCTGCTCGAACCCGAAGCGACGGCCCTCGCCGCGACCGGAATGAGCGACGAGGAGGTGAGCGGTCTGCATCAACACCTCGCCGCCCTGGGACCGCAGCCCACGGTGAACGACCTCGTCGTCAACGACATCGAGTTCCACCGCCGGATCGCCTACGGGAGCGGCAATCCGGTGCTCGCCTCCCTGCTGGAGAGTCTCACCGGACCGACGCAGCGGGCGCGGCTGTGGCGCGGCGTGGCCCAGCGCGACGCCGTCGGGCGCACGCTTGCCGAGCACCGCGCCATCGCCGACGCGATCAGCCACCGCCAACCGGAGATGGCCAGGGCGGCGGCCCTCCTCCACGTCGCCGGGCTCGAGTTGTTCCTTCGCGAGCACGCTGCCGACGCGCCACTCGGCGACGCTCAGGGCAACGACAACGCGTAGACCCGGCTCGCCGTGGCGGCGAACACGTCATCGCGTTCGACGGCACTGAGTCCTGCCGTCAGCGCCTCGGCGGTGGCCACCACGGTTTCGTAGCCTGTGACCAGCTCGCACACCGGCCAATCGGAGCCGAACATCGTGCGGCGGGCGCCGAAAGCGTCGAGCACGTGGTCGACGACGGGGGCGAGGTCCTCTGGAGTCCACGACGGCCAGTTCGCCTCGGTGACGAGCCCCGACAGCTTGACAGCGACGTTGGGACGGCGAGCGAGCTCGACGAGGTCGTCGTGCCAGTGTTCGAGCGTGCCGCTGGCGATCGGTGGCTTGCCGGCGTGATCGAGCACGAACTGCAGGTCCTCGTGGGCGTCGGCGACTTCGACGCAGGCGGCGATGCCGTCGGCGTGGACGAGGAGGTCGTAGACGAGGCCGGCCCGCCCCACCGCCGCCAGGCCGCCGGACACGTCGGCCCGACCCATCCACCGGGAGTCGGGCTCGTCCTCGACCTGATGGCGGATGCCGACGAGGCGCTCGCCACCGGGAGCGTCTGCGAGGCGGGCGAGCTCGTCGCCGACCGATGATGCGATGAGGTCGACCCATCCGATGACTCCGGCGATCAGCCCGCCCGAGGCGTTCGCCGTGGCGAGGAACTCCTCGGTTTCGGTGGTGTCGCTCACCGTTTGCACGAGCACCGTCGCCGAGACCGCCGCGGCCGCGGTCTCGGCCCGGAGGTCGGTCAGGTCGTAACGGCGGCGGATCGGTTCGAACGCCGGTCTCGCCATCCACGGATACGGGCGGCGAGCCGGATCCCACAGGTGATGATGGGCGTCGATCTTCAAGAGTCCGCGGTAGCCGTCGGGGCGTCTGCGCGCAGCAGCCCGGTGGCCACCAGGTCGTGCCAGAGGGCGTTCGGGATCGCCGCGGAAGACCACCCCACCGCCTGGTCGACGTGCGCAGCCGACGCCGCGCCGACCAGCACGCACGCAACGGCCGGGTGGGCGAGTGGGAACTGCATCGCCGCGGCCGGCAGCGTGACCCGATGGTCCCGGCACACGGTGGCGAGTCGCCGAGCTCGTTGCAGCCGTTGCGCCGGCGCCTGCACGTAGTTGTAGAGAGCGTCGGCGGAAACGTCGTCGCGAGTCAGGATCCCGGAGTTGAACACCCCGCCGATGACAACGGAGACGCCGTACTCGATCGCGGCAGGAAGGAGGTCGTCGAGAGCGCTCTGTTCGAGCAGGGTGTAGCGGCCGGCGAGGAGGACGACATCGACGACGCCGGTCTCGACGAAGCGGGCGAGCAACGGTGCCGAGTTCATCCCGGCGCCGATCGCCCCCACGACGCCGGCGTCGCGAAGCTCGACGAGCGTCGGCAGCGCCGAGTCGAACGCCTCGTCCATGTGATCGTCCGGATCGTGGATGAACACGACGTCGATGCGGTCCCGCCCGATGCGGCGGCGGCTCTCGTCGAGGCTGCGCAGCACACCATCACGGGTGAAGTCCCAGCGTCGAGTCCAGCTTGCCGGAACGGCGAATCCAGCTTCCAGGTCGTCACCGGGATTCGGTGTGTCGTTGGGTTCGAGCGACCGCCCTACCTTCGTCGACACCACGGCGTCGGTTGATCGACCGAGCACCGCTCCGAGGCGCTGCTCAGCGAGGCCGAGGCCGTAGTGGGGTGCGGTGTCGAAGTACGTCATCCCGGCAGTGAGCGCGGCACGGACAGTAGCGGCGGCGGTTCTGTCGTCGACCGCCCGGTACAGGTTGCCGATCGACGCTGTACCGAAGCCCAGCGAGGACACCGCGACGTTCGTCCGCCCGAGTGCCCGTCGAACCGTCAAGGCAGTGACCACACCAGTCCCAAACCGGAGTCGCGGCCGGAGTAATCGTCGGCAACCTCGAGCAACTCGGCCATCTGGGCCTGCCAAGGGATGTTCGCCGGATGGTCGCGGAGGGCGGCCCGCATCGCTGCGTAGTCGTCGCACTCGACGACGTGGAAGAGGTCGCGGCCGTCCCGCCAGATCCGCCACTGGTGGACGCCGGCGGCCCGCAGCGCGGCGTCGAGCTCCGGCGGGATCGCCGCGTGGATGCGGTCGTAGTCGGCTTCCTTACCCGGCTTGAGCACGGTGTGAAGGGCAATCATCTCCACGTCAGTCCTGGGGCCTTTCCGCTCGTGATTCGGGACCGAGGGCGAGGACCCACACAAAGCGTTCCCGCGGTCCGTTCATCGACGGACACGCAGTGCTTGCATTCCGCCGTCGATGGCGACGGCAGCACCGGTGAGAGCTCCGACACCGCGGCCGGCGAGGAAGCAGATCGCCTCGGCGACCTCGGCAGCGGTGACGAGCCGGCCGGTCGGCTGGCGGGCGTTGAGGGCGACGCGCTCGGCGTCCGGGTCGTCGGCCTGTTCGAGCAGGCGCGCCACCCACGGGGTGTCGACGGTTCCGGGGTTGACGCAGTTTACGCGGATGCCCTCGGCGACGTGGTCGGCTGCCATCGCCATGGTCAGCGAGAGGACAGCGCCCTTCGACGCCGAGTACAACGCCCGGTTGGGGAGCCCGGCTGTTGCGGCGATCGAGCAGGTGTTGACGATCGCTGGACTCTCGCTGCGGCGCAGCCAAGGGAGGGCAGCGCGGGTGACTCGGGCGATGCCGACGACGTTGACGTCGAGAACGCGGTGCCACTCCTCGTCGGAGTTGTCGGCCACGGTGCCGTGGGCGCCGATGCCCGCGTTGTTGACCAGGATGTCGATGCCACCGAGGGCTTCGGCGGCGGCGGCGACGCCGGCGTCGACGGAACCGGTGTCCGTGACGTCGCACGTCACTTGGTGCACGCCGTCAGGTGCCGTGGACGGATCGAGGTCGAGGCAGGCGACAATTGCTCCCCGATCGCGTAGCAGGCCAGCGGTTGCTGAGCCGATCCCCGAACCGGCGCCGGTGACGATGGCGCGCAGCCCGGCGACTTCGCTCATGACGTCGTCCACTCCGCGCCGTGCGGGAAGCTGTAGCGCTGAATGGTGTCCGGCCGGAGCTCGGCCGACATCCCTGGGCCGAGGGGTGCGAGATAGCGACCGTTACGGATCCGCACGGGGTCGGTGAAGTGCTCGTGGAGATGATCGACGTACTCGATGGAACGGCCCTCGGTCGAGCCGCTGACGGCTACGATAGTCGAACATGGCGAGGTGCTGGACGAGCTCGCAGAGGCCGACGCCGCCGGCGTGCGGGCAGACGGGCTTGCCGAAGGCGGCCGCCAGCAGCAGGATCGCCAGGTTCTCGTTGACCCCGCCGACGCGGGCCGCGTCGATCTGGACGACGTCGAGGGCGTCCGACTGGAGGAACTGCTTGAACATCACCCGATTGTGGATGTGCTCGCCGCTGGCGATCGGCACTGGGGCGACGGCCGCGCGGATGCGGGCGTGGCCGACGATGTCGTCGGGGCTCGTCGGCTCCTCGACCCAGGCCAGCTCGGCCGGGCGCAGTCGCTCGATCCAGGCGATCGCCTCGTCCACGTTCCAGGTCTGGTTGGCGTCGACGGCCAGGCCGACATCGGGACCGATCGCCGCACGGGCGAGGGCGAGCCGGCGGACGTCGGCGTCGACGTCGGCGCCCACCTTCAGCTTGATCTGCCGGAACCCTGCGGCGATGGCTTCGGCGGCGAGGCCGACCATCTTGTCGTCGCTGTAGCCGAGCCAGCCGGGGCTGGTGGCGTAGGCGGGATACCCGTCAGCGAGGAGCCGCTCGGCGCGGGCATCCCGTCCGGGCATGGCATCGCCGAAGATGGCCAGGGCGTCGGACTCGCTGAGGGCGTCGTCGAGGTAGCGGAAGTCCACGAGGTCGACGAGCTCCTGCGGCGTCAGCCCGGCGAGCAGCCGCCACAACGGCTGGCCGGCACGGCGGGCGCGGAGGTCCCACAGAGCGTTGAGGATCGCCCCCGCCGCCATGTGGATCACGCCCTTCTCCGGTCCCAGCCAGCGGAACTGCGAATCGTGGACGAGATCGCGACTGACGGCGCCGAGGTCACCGAGCACCGCGTCGAGGTCACGCCCCGGGAGCGCCGCGGCGAGCGACTCGATCGCCGTGCGCTGGATCTCGTTGCCGCGCCCGATCGTGAAGGCGAACCCATGCCCGGCGAGTCCGTCGACGTCGGAACGGACGATCACGTACGCCGCCGAGTAGTCCGGGTCAGCGTTCATCGCGTCGGAACCGTCGAGCATCAGCGATGTGGGGAAGCGCAGGTCGAACGTCTCGACCGTGGTGATCCTCGGCATCGTCAGCGCCTCGCCAGGTGGGCGCCGGTCAGCTTCATGTGTGGCGTTCCCCCTCGTCAGCAACCCAGATTCATCCGATGTCTTGTGGAACTCAATCAGGGCTTTCCGCCGATGTCAAGGCCCAAGCCCGCAAACGGCCCAGAAGTAATCGGATGACTGACCGACTGGCCGCCACAACGGCCTCAGGACCGCAGCCAGAACAAGGCTGACCTGCTCGCCTTCGCCGTCTACTCGCCAACACACTGGGTCAGGTTCTGGTTACGGATGAACGTGTCAACCCCTGGCCGCGGAGTGGCGAACCCGGCTTCGTGTACCGCCGCAACGATGACTCGATGATCAACGAACTGATCATCGCCAGCGGATACGCCCGGCCACTCACAATCGCGCCGAACGACGCCCATCGTGAGCGCTTCGTCGCCGCGGCCAACGCCGCCGAAACCGCTGGACTCGGGCTGTGGAGCGCGTGCCGGTAACGTCGCCGTTCGAATGCCAACCCCGATCGATCGCGACATCTCGCTCAACGAGCGCCTCGGCTACTCGCCCGAAGCCAAGTTGGTGATCCTCTCGTGCGACGACCTCGGGTCGTGCCACGCCGCCAACGAGGGCGTCTACCAGGCGCTTCGTGAGGGTTCGGCAACATGCACGTCGTTGATGGTGCCGGCCCCGTGGGCCCGCCACGCCGCCGAGCAGTACTCCGGCGACGACGTCGGCGTCCACCTCACGCTCAACGCCGAGCACGCTCGCTATCGCTGGGGCCCGCTGACCCACGCCCCCTCGTTGCTCTCCGGCGACGGTGGTTTCCCGTCGACGGTCGACGACCTCTGGGAGCATGCCGATCCCGATGAGGTCCGCCGCGAGCTGCGTACACAGGTCGAACGCGCCCTGGCGTGGGGGATCGACGTCACCCACCTCGCTCCCCACCTCACATCGATCACGTTGCGGCCCGAGTTCTTCGACATCTACCTCGAGCTCGCCGTCGACTTCGCCCTGCCCGTCCGCCTGCCGTCGACGATCTCCGAGGAACGCGCCGGATTTCCGTTCCGGCGGCTCGCCGCCGAAGCCGCCGTCGTCTTTCCCGACCACTTCGACCATGACTGGCGACCGGGCAGCCGGCTGCGCACCTTCGCTGCCCTTGATTCGTTGAGCGCCGGAGTCACCGAGATCCACATCCAGCCGGCGATCGACACCCCCGAGGTGCGCGCCCTCACGCCCTACGCCGAAGCCTGGATCGACGATCTCGCCCTCGCCCTCGACCCGGACCTCTCGGCGCGAATCGACGACGTCGGGGCGACGCTGATCGGGTACCGCGACCTCAGGGATGCGATGCGAGACGGCTGAGCGCCTCGGCGACATCGCCGGCACGCAACAGTTCGAAGAACACGCCTGTCGACCCGGTGGTCTTCAGCCGGCCACGCATGTAGGCCACGGTCGGCTCGAAGGCGGGGTCACGGACATCCTCGAGCGGCACCGTGATGACGACGTCGGCGTCGTCCGGGCCGTCGACGAGCTCGTTCGATTTGGCGACGAACACGCGGTACTGCACTGTGGGTGTCGGCGTGCTCATGGCCGCTCGCTGCTCACGGAGTCGCGGATGCCCTCGAACAGATCGCCCTCCGTTCGATGGGCGGGAATCGGGCCGACGAGCGAGCGGGCGAGGATCCATTCCTCCCACGGCCACACGGCGTTGAGCTCGTCGTCGTCGAGACCGAACCACCAGGCCTCGGACGGGTCGATCTGCGTGGCGTGGGCACGCAGCGCCCCGCTGCGGGCCCACTGGAAGTCGGCGATATCGATCTTGGTCGTGATCCGCTCGTCGGTGTTCGGCCGGTCGAGCCACTTCTCCTCGAACGGCGAGACGCCGTTCTTGTCGATCAGGGCGTAGTGCACGACCCGCATGCGCTCGAACGACCACGTCGAGTAATAAAGCTTCGACGGCTGGAATGGCGCACCGAGGTCGGGGTACCAGTCAGGATCACCAGCCCGCTCGAAGGCGAGCACCGAGACGTCGTGGACGCGTAGATGGTCGGGATGCGGATAGAAGCGCTGGTCGTCGCCGTATGTCAGCACGACCTGCGGGCGAGTGGCGCGAATGATCGACACGAGCCGCCCGGTCGCCTCGTCAGTGTCGGCCTGATGGAACGACTCTGGATGGTAGTTGCTCTCGCTGTCGGGCATCCCCGAATCCCGGTAGCCGAGCATCTCGATCTGGTCGAAGCCGATGAGCGCGGCCGACGCCGCCAGTTCGAGCGGACGCAGCTCGGCGAGCAGAGCCTTCTCGTCGTCAGGCGTCATGCCGTGAAACGGTCCGCCCGGCTCGCGCAGCGACGGATTCTGGAGGTCGCCCTCCTCGCCGCCGGTGCAGCACACGAGCACCGTGTGCACGTGCTCGGCGTGGTATCGGGCGACGGTCGCCGCCCCCTTCGACGCCTCGTCGTCGGGATGGGCGTGGACACTGAGCAGCGCAAGCCGGTCCTGCACGGCGGCCAGGTTAGCGACGGGCCTGCCGGACGGATGGGTGACATCCGCCCCTACGATCTGGCGCCATGCGACGTCGCCGACTCACGACCTTGGCGCTCGCCGCGACCATCGCGTTGGTCGCCGCGTGCGACACCGACGACGGCCGCGAGATGCAAGCCCCGGATTCGATGGTCCGCTACAGGCTGAGCCAGACGACGACATCGACGTCGACGACAACGACGACGGTCGCGCCGCTGGGCATACCGGAGACGTCGACGACCACATCGACGTCGTCGACGAGCTCGTCGACGTCATCGACGTCTTCATCACCGGCGACGTCCTCGACGGTCGCCGCCGGGGCGACGCCGATGCAGTTCTCCGGGCCGTGGGCGGACACGGCAGCCATCCCCGTCGAGTACACGTGCGACGGCGCCGACGACGTCCCGTTGATCACCTGGACCGCTCCACCCGGGGGCACTGCCGAGCTGGCGCTGTCGGTCGTCGATCCAGATGCCCAGGGCTTCGTGCACTGGCTGGTCATCGCCCTACCTGCCGAGGCCGGATCGGTCGGCGGCGGCGAGCCGCTGGTCGCCGGTGCGGCTGAGGCGGCCAACTCGTTCGGTGCCGCCGGGTGGGGCGGGCCATGTCCGCCGCCTGGTGCCGGCCCGCACACGTACGAGTTCACGCTCCACGTCCTCGACCAGCAGATCGAGCTGCCGGCGGAGACACCGGCGAACGACCTGCTCACCGCCGTCGAGGCGGCAACTGCGTCCAGCGCCACGTTCACCGGCACCTACGAGCGCGCCTGACGTCGATGTCGTTGCCCCCACCCTCCGGGCTGCCCCAGCCGCCACTCTCGGAGCGCGCTTTCTGTTACCGCCACCCCGATCGGGAGGCGGGACGGCGGTGTACCCGGTGCGGCCGCCCGGCCTGCGACGACTGCCTCGTCCTCGCCGACATCGGCAGCCAGTGCGTCGAGTGCGCCCGACGGGGACGACCGGCACCGAGCGTCCGGGCGCGTGATTGGAGCGCCCGCCAGCCGATCCTCGTCACGTACATCCTGATCGCGATCAACGTCGCCGTGTTCGTGTGGATGGTCGCCCGCGATACGGAAAACCTCAACCCGGGTGGGCGGCTCACCCAGGAGCAGATCGATCTCGGTCTCAACGAACAGCTCGTTGCGCTGACCGATGAGTGGTACCGGATTGTCACGAGTGCCTTCCTGCACTTCGGAATCATCCACCTGGCGTTCAACATGTTCTTGCTGTTCCAGCTCGGCCTGCTGCTCGAGCCGGCACTCGGACGGATCCGCTTCGCCTTGCTGTACATCGCCTCGATGCTCGGCGGATCAGCTGGGGTACTCGTCATTCATGCCAACGATCGGGGCATCCACGGTGGCGCCTCAGGCGCCGTGTTCGGGCTGCTCGGTGCGGCCGCCGTGATCATGTTCCGGCGCGGCATCAACCCGCTGACGACTGGCGTCGGCACGGCGCTCGTACTCAACCTGTTCATCACCTTCACGATTCCCGGGATCTCGATCGGCGGGCACATCGGCGGCGCCATCGCCGGGGCGGCGGTGGGCGCCCTGATCGCCGCGCCGCGGCACGCCCGCCAACCGAATTGGGTGACGTACCTCGCGCCGATCGGCGTCGCCGTCGCCGCCGTCGTCGTGTCCGTGCTGGCGACCGGCCCCTGACTGTGACACCCCCGCTTCATGATTGGGGTATGAGCACGTCACGCACTGACAACCAGCTGAGCCTGTTCCCGGCGGCGAGCGACGTCCCCGATCGGTTCCGCCTCGACGACGCGACCCGTCGCCGCGGCCTGCGCCATGTTGCCCGCATCCGGGCCCAGCTGGAGGCCCGCTATCCGTCGAAGCCGGCAGCCAGGTCGCCGGTCCAAGCGCGACGCACCGCTGCCTAGGCGTGACGGTTGAGTTTGGCGATCACGGCGGCGTCCTCGGAGGGCATCGACGGGCCGTACTGGGCGCTGTACACGCCCTTGCGTCCGCCGGGTTCGCTGAGGGCGAACAGGATCACCTCGTCGTCGGGATCGGATTGGCCCTCGAAGCGCATTCGCCGGTCGATCGTGACCACTGACGGATCGGCGTCCAGTCCACTCTCGCTGCAGCGCAGCAGACCGTCGTCAGTGGCGAACCAGTTCCCCGTGTAACCGTCCGCCTGCAACGCGGCGATGGTCTCTGACAGCGTGGCCATTGGGTCGCCGTCCACGTCATCGACCCTATCGGGTCCTCATCCACCGGGGGCCAGGGCGCGAGCAGCCTCCCAGAACGAAACGTCTGGATCGAGCGGGAGGATCGCCAGCGATGACGTCGTGACCCCGTTGTCGAAGTACCCCTGGATGCGAGCGCGGCACGACTCCACCGAGCCGTGGACGACGAGCTCATCGACGATCGAATCGGGTATCGCCGCCAGGGCGGCGTGGCGATCGCCGGCCGCCCAGGCGTCCCACATCGGCTGCAGCGCCTCACCCCGTCCGAGCCAGCGGTGGAACTCGGCGTACACCGGGACGTTGAGGTAGACGGCGATGGCGAAGCGGGCGCCAGCTCGAACGACATCGACGTTCTCACTCGGGCACACGAAGATGCGGGCCACGATCTCCCGTCGGGCTCCCCCACTGGCCTCGTCGACGACGCCGACGACGCGGCGGACGTCCTCAGGCGCCAGCCAGTTGATGATCGCTCCGTCGGCGTCACGCCCGGCCAGTCGCAGCATCCCTTCCCGCAACGCAGCGATGAGGATCGGCGGGGTCTGCTCGGGACGGACGCCGAGACGGAAACCACGGACCTCGAACGTGTCGTACGTCGCCGACACCTTGTCGCCCGCCAACGCATCGCGGAGGAAGCGGACGACGTCGCGCACCCTCTTGTACGGCTCGACGAAGGGAACGCCGTTCCAGCGTTCGACGATCACGTTGCTCGACGAGCCGATCCCGATGGCGAAGCGACCCGGTGCGGCGTCGGCCAGCGAGGCGACACACTGGGCCAGGCACGCCGGTGCCCGCGTGAACGCCGGCACGATCGCCGTCCCGAGCCGCAACCGCGGTTCCCACGCCGCAGCGAGGGCCAGCGGCGTGAAGGCGTCGGTCGAATCGGCTTCGGCGGACCACACGTCGGTGTACCCCAGATCAGCGAGCTCGGCCAGCCCATCCCGACTGGCATGCAACGGACCGGGGAGCGGCACGGTCATGCCGGGCCGGATCGGTGGCGCCTCGTGCGAGTCGTTCGACGTCATCACTCGTGTCTAGCCGACCTCCCGCCGACGGAGCGAGGCGATCGAAACGTCGGGAGACGCGACTACGGTTCGGCCTCGATGCATGTCGCATTGACCGTCAACGACTTCCTGCGCCGTGCCGAGCTTCTCTACCCGGATCGGGTCGGCATCGTCGACGAGCAGGATCAGCCGGCGCCGTCGTGGGGCTCACTGACGTACGCCGAGGTGGCCGGCCGGGCCCGAGCGATCGCCGCCGGCCTCGACGCCCTGGGGATCGGCGCCGGCGAGCGGGTCGCCATCGTCAGTCACAACGCCGCTCGCCTGATCACGGCGCTGTTCGGCGTCTCCGGTTCGGGGCGCATCCTCGTCCCGATCAACTTCCGCCTCGTCGCCCAAGAGGTCGCCTACATCGTCGAGCACAGCGGGGCCCGCCTGTTGCTCGTCGACCCGGAGCTCGACGATGCACTGGCGGACGTCCGCTGCGAACGCCGAGTGCTGATCGGCGAGGAGTCCGACGAGTTGCTGTTGCGTCACGACGTCGAGCCGCGGCGATGGGACGCTGACGAGGCGGCGACGGCGACGATCAACTACACGTCGGGCACGACGGCGCGGCCGAAGGGCGTTCAGCTCACCCATCGCAATGTGTGGATCAACGCCACGACGTTCGGCTGGCACATGGGGGTCGACGACCGCGACGTGTACCTGCACACGTTGCCGCAGTTCCACTGCAACGGATGGGGGATGCTCTACGCCGTTACCGGGATGGGCGCCCGGCACGTCGTGCTGCGCAAGGTCGACGGCGCCGAGATCCTCCGCCGGGTCGACGCCCAGGGCGTCACCCTGATGTGCGGTGCTCCCGCCGTTCTCAACATGGTGCTCGATGCCGCCGCGTCGTGGGACGGGCCGATCCCGGGCGCCGGACGAACGCGCATCGTCGTCGCCGGAGCGCCGCCGCCGACACGCACGATCGAGCGCACCGAGACCGAGTTGGGCTGGGAGTTCGCGCAGATCTACGGGCTGACCGAGACGTCACCGCTGTTGACGATCAACCGCCGGCGTGCCGAGTTCGACGAGCTCACGCCGTCGGACCGGGCGACGCGACTCGGCCGCGCCGGTGGACCGGCGATCGGCTGCGAGATGGACGTCGACGAGCACGGCGAGGTCCTCGCCCGCAGCAACGTCGTGATGGAGGGCTACTGGAACCAACCACAGGCGACCGCCGGGGCGATCGTCGACGGATGGTTCCACACCGGAGACGGCGGCTCGATCGACGAGCACAACTACGTCGTCATCTCCGACCGCAAGAAGGACGTCATCATCTCCGGTGGCGAGAACGTCTCGTCGATCGAGGTCGAGGACGCCATCTTCCAGCACCCCGACGTGGCCGAGGTCGCCGTCATCGGCATTCCTGACGACAAGTGGGGCGAGCTCGTCACCGCCCTCGTCGTCACCGTGCCGGACTCCAAGCTGTCCGCCGATGACGTGATCGCCTGGACGAAGCAACGCCTGGCCGGTTACAAGTGTCCGAAGCGGGTCGAGTTCCGCAGCGAACTGGCCCGCACGACCACGGGCAAGCTGCAGAAGTACAAGCTCCGCGAGCCCTTCTGGTCCGGCCACTCCCGACAAATTCACTGACAGTTCGTTCCAAGGCGCCGTGTGAGACAGAAATGTCTCACACGTGGCGTAAGAACGGGCAGAGCGCTATGTCGGTACTCGCGGGGCGGTCATCTGGTTGAGGTCGCGGAGGCCGAGCCCGAACGAGATCGTGGCGCAGCCACGAACGAGAAGGCGGATGCCGAACAGCACGGCGAGGACGACCACTGTCGCCTCCGGCCACACCAGCGCGAACACGCCGACGACGATGCTGAGCAGGCCGTCGAGCCACCACAGGCCCCACCGCGGTAGCTCGCGCCGGTAGCGGAAGGCAAATAACACCTCGGCGACGCCACCGGCGATCATCCCGATGCCGACGACGACCGCCAGGGCCCACAGCGTCACATCGGGCCACACCAGGGCGGCGACCGCCGTGAGGATCCAGATTGTTGCCAGGGCGTACGACGGCCAGCGCACTTCGTGGCGTTCGGCCTGGGCGAGCTCGTCAGCTGCGGCCAGCGCCAACCCGACGGCTACGACGACCGCGAGCGCCTTGACCGTCCCGAACGGGCTGAGCACGAGCACGACACCGACTGCGGCGATCGCCACGCCGATGGCGACGACGAGCCACCAACGTCGCAGCAACGGGGTGACCCAAGTCTCCGAGAACCCGACGATCTGCATCCGGCGACCTCCCCTCGCCGGCAGATTCTCTCACCCGCTGGACGTCGTCGGCGCAACCGGCACTGTCGATGTCGTTGTCGTCGAGGTTGTCGTCGTCGTCGACGTCGTCGGCGCCGGGGCGTCAATCCCCGATTGGTCGAGGGCGTCCTGGAAGATTCCCGCGAGATCGGGCGTGTCCTCGGGATAGTTGCCGCTGACGAGGATCGACCACGTCATCCCGTCGGGCCGATGGACGACCATCGCGTGAGTGTTCTCGACGGTTCCCGTGTGCCCCCACGACCGGTTGTCGTATCCCATCGTCGCCAGCCCGTACCACCGCTCCGGTGTCGACGGATAGGCGATGCCGGCCACCGGCTTTCGCATCAGCTGGGCGAGGTCGTCCGGCAAGGGGTGGAAACCCGGACGGGTGCTGTCGAGCGAGTCGACGATCTTGACCACGTCGGCCGGCGTCGCCACCCACGAGCCGGCCCCTTCGAGCACCTCCATGTAGTTGCGGTTCGGGAACGACGGATGTACGACCTCGTCCGGTTTCGGGTCGAACGTCCCGGCGAGGCGCATTCCGTTGATCCCCAAGGGTGTGAGGAGGCGCTCCTGAACAACGGTCTCGTAGGACTTACCGGTAACGCTCTCGATGAGGATCGAGAGGAGGCAGAAGTTCATCTGCGAGTACTCGTACGTCGTGCCGGGGTCGAACTGAACTCCGGCATCCAAGCCGCGGGCTGCGGCCTCCCTGCACGACTCGACGCGGCGGGAGAAGAATGTGTCGTAGAACTCGCTGAAGCCGGATGTGTGCGACAACAACTGGCGCACGGTGATCGCCTCGGGTGGGCGGCCGCGCACCTCGACATCGAGGTAGTCGCCGAGCATGGCGCCGACGGGATCGTCGAGCGTGAGTGTTCCGTCATCCACGAGCTGCAGGGCGACAGTCCCGGTGATCACCTTGGAGATGCTGGCGATACGGAACCGATCCGACGCGTCGACCGGTTCGAGCACGATGGGCACCGTCGTCGTGGTCGACGTCGTGGTCGTGGCGATCGTCGTCTCCCCGGAAGCGGGGGTGGGCGGTTCCGGCGGCGGGGGCACCATGTTCGGCGAGTTGCGGTCGCCGTACGACGCGGCGTGGACGGGTACGCCGTCGATGCTCACGGCCACGCCGAAGGCGAAGTCACCGGAACCGAGCAGGCGGTCCTGCAGGTACTCGTCGACGCGTGCCCACTCGCCGGCCGACGGAATGGCGAGCGTCCCCGGCGTGGCCGCCCGCACCGAGGTCGTCGGTGCGAGCACGGTCGTCCCCGCCGCCGTGGGCGACGCCGCGGCGGGCGCCGAGTCTGGCGCAGCGGCCGACGCCGACGGTGTCGTCGCCGGGATCGACGCCGTCGCCATGTTCGTTGTCTGCGGTGCGGCGAGCGGGCGCGAGGCGGCGCACGCCGCAGCACCCATCGTGACGAGCAGGGCCGCCACGACGGACGCGTAGCGCTGCGTCCTCGCCGAAATCATGGGTCAGCATCATCGCGGGATTTCGCCGCGATTCCGCCTCACCCCCCTGCGATGCGTCAGGGCGACAGCACCGCCCGGGCAACGAGGTCGGTGCCGAACGCGGTGAGGATGGCCAGGTAGAGCAGGCCGGTCGCCGCCATCACGGCCGAGTACTGGCGCTCGCGGAGCGCCGCTTTGGTGACCCCGATGAGCACGATTGTCGTGACGGCGCATGCCGCCCACATCCATCCGAGCATGCCGCCCCACCCGTCGTCGATCGCACCCGTCCAGACGCTGACCATGCCCGTGGGAATCAGCAGGGCGATCACCTCGATCGGCCAGATCACCGCCACGGCATCGACGAGCTCGTCCAACAGGCGCCGCGGGAGACCGGGCTGCACCAGGTACCAGTGCCCGAGCAGCATGGCGTCGGTGATCGACCCGAGGAATGCCGCCCCGACGAGCGTCCGCAGCACTGCGAGGGCGACCTGATCGTCGGCGTCGAGGGCGGCGGCGAGCAGTCCGACGGTGCCGACGACCACCGGAACGAGGTCGAGACGCGGGTCGAACTCAGCCGTCGGCGCCGGTGTGTGGGAATCATCGGGCGACGTCGGGTCCGCTCGCTCGATACCGGTCATCGCCGCCACCCGAGCCGTCCGCCGGTCGTGCTCAGCGCGCTGGCCCTGCACCCCGGCCGAACGGCGGGCGTACGACACAGCGAGCACCCCGAGACAGCTCAGCCCCGTCGCCGCCGACGACGCCTCGCGCACCGGGTTGGTGTCGGCGAGCAGGCCGGCAGCGAGAGCGCCGAAGGCGATCGTCGCGTAGACACCGCGGAGCAGCCAGCCGTAGCCGAGCCCAACCAGGCGGCGGCGGGTCGTGAACCAGCAGAACGCCATTCCCCCGACGGCCCACTGCAGTAGCACGGTGGCGGCCTCCAGGCGGATCACGCGGCGGAGGGTACCGTGGCCCTCCGCCGTCAGCGGCCTAGCCTGACGCCGCCATGAACGACCGCCGACACTCTCGTCCGTGGCTCGGCGGCACGATGTGCGTCGTGGCGTTCTGCGCCGTGGTCGTCGCGATGTCCGGGTGCTTCACCGGTGAGCGGCCGACGCTCGCTCACGAGCCGTCCACGGGGTCGGCTGCCGTCGATGCCGTCGTCGATCGGGTCAACGACCTCGGCGATGCCGTCTACACGGCCGACTACGACGTCGTCACGACGTTCGACGGCAAGACGACGCCCGTGCGAGCCTCACAGTCGGGAACCGGTCGCCGCTCCTTGACGATCGGCGACGTCCGTTACCTCGTCGACGGGTCCTCGACGCGTACCTGCACCGTGTCCACCGGCGAGTGCGTCGACACGATCGACGCGTCACGCGTCAGCGACGCGCAGATGACGCCCGACTTCTTCGGCACCAGCCTGTCGGCGCGGCTGCGGCGCGACGCCGAGGTCGCCGTCGGCGAGTCGACGTCGTCGACCGAGCAGGTCCAGGGCCAGGCGGCGACGTGCACGGCGATCCCGGTGGAGGGGGCGACGAACACGTACTGCGTGCTCGACAACGGCGTCCTCGCCCGGCTGTCGGCCGGTGATCTCGTCATCACGATGACCGCCTACGAGCCCGGCGCCGACGCCAGCCTCTTCACCGAAGGCGGCTGACCTCCTCCCATCCGAGTGTTTGCTGCTGACCGAGTGTTTCCTGCTGGGTTCTCCGCACGAAACACTCGGATGAGGAGACGTCAGACGGAGATGAGGGCGTGGTCGGCGTGGTTGAGGGACTCGGGGCCGGCGTCGGTGGCGACGACGATGTCTTCCAGACGGATTCCCCACCGCCCGGCGAAGTAGATGCCCGGCTCGACGCTGAAGGCGTGGCCGGCGGCGAGCGGAGCGCTGTTGCCGGCGATGATGTACGGGTCCTCGTGCTCCTCGAGACCGATGCCGTGGCCGGTGCGGTGGATGAACTGCTCGCCGTATCCGGCGTCGGCGATGATCTCGCGGGCCGCCCGGTCGACGTCCTCGCACGGCGTGCCGATCGTGGCGGCGGCGACGCCGGCGGCCTGGGCGGCGTGCAACACGGCGTAGGCGTCGGCGATCTCCGTCGGCGGCTCACCGGTGAATACGCACCGCGTGATATCGCTGCAGTAGCCGTCCAGCGTGCCGCCGAAGTCGCAGAGCACGACCTCGTCGGCGCTGATCTCGCGGTTGGACGCGTGGTGATGCGGGCTGGCGGCGTTGGGGCCGGCGGCGACAATGGCGAAGTTGACCTTGTCGTGCCCCTCGGCGATCAACCGGGCGGAGATATCGGCGGACACCTGCGCCTCTGTGCGCCCCACGAGAGCAATCTCCCCACCGTGCAACTGGGCGGCGACGCGGTCGGCGGCGTCGCCGGCCGCGCGCAGGGCGGCGATCTCGACGTCGTCCTTGACCTCGCGCATCGGGCCGACGACGTCGACGGCGCGCCGGAAGGACGCCCCCGGCAAGTGGGGCAGCAACTCGACGAGGAAGCGCGCCCACATCTGGTCGCCGACGGCGAGCGTCGAGGCGCCACCGCACAGCCGGGCCACCATGTCGACCGGGTCCGCCGACTCCGGCCACGGGGCGATCGTGAACACGTCCGGCTGCTCGACGACGCGTGGCGCTTCCAGCTGGGGCACGACGAGGGTCGCGTCCCCGTCATTCGGCACGACCAGCATCGTCAACCGTTCCAACGGCATCGCGTAGTAGCCGGTCAAGTACGGCAAATCGTGTCCGACCGAGAGCAGCAACATGTCGATGCCCTGCTCGGCCATCGCTTTGCGGACGCGGTCGAGTCGGTCGAGATAGGGAGCGCTTCTCACTCCGCCATTGTGGCTGCTGCCGGAATATTCGCCGCCATCCCGGCCACGGCCTGCTTGGCGTGGTAGCTGGACCGCGTCAGCGGGCTGGCCTCGACGTGGCCGATGCCGAGCGACTCGCCGAGCACCGCCCACTCGGTGAAGCGGGCCGGCTCGACCCAGCGATCGACGGGGATATGGTGCGATGTCGGCCGAAGGTACTGGCCGATCGTGACGATGTCGGCCCCGATCGCCGCCAGGTCGGCGAGCAGCCCCTCGATCTCGTCGTCACGCTCCCCCAACCCGACCATGAACCCCGACTTCGTGACCAGTCCCGCCGCTCTCGCCCTAGCAAGCACGGACAGGCTGCGGCCGTAGGCGGCGGACGGGCGCACGGCGCGTTGCAGCCGGGCCACCGTCTCGACGTTGTGATTCATCACGTCAGGGCGTGATGCGAACAGTGTTGCCAGGGCGGAGTCGTCGCCGCGGGCATCGGAGATCAGCGTTTCCACCCGCGCCTGCGGACGTCGCTGGCGGATCGCGTCGACGCAGGCGGCGACATGGGCCATTCCGCCGTCGGCGAGGTCGTCGCGAGCGACCATCGTGAGGACGACGTGATCGAGCGCCATCCGGTCGATCGCCTCGGCGACGCGTTGCGGCTCATCGGCCGCCGGGGCCTCCGGCTTGCGCGTGTCGACGAGGCAGAACCCGCATGCTCTCGTGCAGCGGTCGCCGAGGACCATGAACGTCGCTGTGCCGTCGGCCCAGCACTCGGAGAGGTTGGGGCACCCGGCGTCCTCACACACCGTGACGAGGCCGAGCGACCGGATCGTCCGCTTGAGGTCGAGAACCGGCGGCGTGTGGTGGACCTTCGGGCGCAGCCACTCCGGCTTACGCGTGCTGATCGACAACCCGTCGACGACTCCGGCGTCGGCGAGCCGAGACGTCAGGCGCACCGGTTCGGCGTGACGATCGAGCCGCACGACTTCTCCGGGGCCGGCCCCCCGTGAGAACAGCGAAAGATCGTCGGGACGGTGGCGCCAGGCGACGTCCTGGCGTTCCATCCGGCGCTGTCCCCAGCGTTCGCCGGCGATGCGCGCCAGAACGTCGACGACTTCACGCATCTCGACGTCGACACCCTCCTCGCGCAGCGACGTGACAGGCCGGTCGCCGATCCCGCACGCCACGATGTGCTCGCGCAGGTAGGCCATGTCCGTGGCGACGTTGAGGGCGAAGCCGTGCATCGTCCGGCCGGCCTTGAGGCGCACGCCGATGGCGCAGATCTTGCGCGGGTTGGGGCCGGCGGCGTCGGCCCACACCCCCGGGTACTCGGTGAGCCGGCCGGCGCTGACGCCGAACGCCGCCAGCGTGTCGATGACCACCTGTTCGACGTTGCTGACGTGGCCGGCGGCGTCGAGCTTGTTGGCGACGGTAACGATCGGGTAGCCGACGAGCTGGCCGGGACCGTGGTAGGTGATGTCGCCGCCGCGGCTGACGGCGACGAGCTCGGCGCCGACGTCTGCGGGATCGCAGCGCAGGTTGTGGGCGAGGTCCGAGCGCGGTCCGTACGTGAACACGTGCGGGTGCTCGAGGAGCAGGAGATGTTGCTCGGACCGCCCGCGGAACAACGCCTCCTGGACCGCCAGCGCCTCGCCGTAGGGCACACGCCCCAGCCATCGCACCCGCAACGGAGACGTCACCTGACCAACGTACCGTTGCCTAGAGCTCCGTGCTCCAGTCCTTGGTCTCGAGGATCTCCTTGACGCGGACGAGGAAGCCGGCGGCGTAGGCGCCGTCGAACGCCCGGTGGTCCCAGGCCATCGCCAGGTTGCCGACCGCATGGACGACGATGGCCTCGGTGCCGTCGGGCAGGGCGGCGACGACGGGCTTGCGCACGATGGCGTCCGTCGAGAGGATCGCGACCTGGGGCTGGTTGATGATCGGGAACGTCAGCACCGAGCCGGCCGAGCCGTTGTTGGAGATCGTGAACGTGCCTCCGGAGATCTCGTCGGGCATCAGCTTCTTGGTGCGCGCCCGGCCGGCGAGATCGTGGATCTCCTTGGCGATGGCGCCCAGGCGCTTGCCCTCGGCGCCACGGATGACCGGCACGATCAGTCCTTCGTAGTCGAGGTCGACGGCAATGCCGAGGTCGATGTAGCCGTGGACGATGAGGTCGTTGTCGGCGACGCTGGCGTTGAGGTTGGGGAACTCGTCAAGGGCGTCGATGACAGCCCGGCTGATGAACGGCAGGTACGTCAGGCTGAAGCCCTCGGCGTCCTTCCACTCCTTCTTGACCTTGGTCCGCGTCACGTCGACGTTGTGATAGTCGACCTCGACGACGCTGAAGGCGTGCGGGCTGGTCGCTTTCGACGCCAGCATCGCCGTCCCGGTCAGCTTGCGGATCTTGCTCAGCTTGACGACCTCGTCGCGGTCCGTCGGGGCCGGAGCCGGGGCCGCGGCGGCGGGAGCCTGAGCTGGTGCGACAGCGGGAGCCGGGGCCGCTGTGGTCGGTGCGGGAGCCGCAGGGGCCGGCGCAGCGGTCGGGGCGGTCGGGGCGGCAGGCGCAGCCTGCGGAGCGGCCTTGTCGCTGGCGATGGCGTCGATGTGGTCGAGCACGTCGTCGCGGGTGATTCGCCCGCCCGGCCCCGTGCCGGTGATCGCCGCCGGGTCGAGTCCGTGCTCGTTGACAAGGCGGCGCACAACGGGCGACAGCAGCC
The DNA here is from genome assembly GCA_963716665.1 of Ilumatobacteraceae bacterium. Lineage (GTDB taxonomy): Bacteria > Actinomycetota > Acidimicrobiia > Acidimicrobiales > Ilumatobacteraceae > Desertimonas. The sequence continues at coordinate 34,822 of CAVQTY010000010.1, read as the reverse complement.
GTCCGGCGGCACCGGTGGGTGCCGAATCGTCGGCCGGACGCGCCGGAGCTTGTGGAGCGGCAGCGGCTGGCTCTGGTGCAGGGGCAGCGGGCTGTGGCTCGGGAACAGGAGCTTCGGCGGCCGGCGCTTCGGCTGGAGGCGCTTCCGCCGCAGGCTCAGGCTCCGCCGCAGGCGCCTCCGCCGCAGGCTCGGGCTCGGCAGCGGGCTCGGGCTCGGGCTGCGCCGCAGGCGCTTCCGTGGCGGGCTCGGCCGCCGGCGCCGCGGCCGGCGCCTCGCCACCCTCGTTGACGACGGCGATCACCGTGCCGACGTCGACGGTCTCGCCTTCCGGGACACGGATCTCGGCAATCGTGCCGGACACCGGCGACGGCACCTCCGTGTCGACCTTGTCGGTCGACACCTCGAACAACGGCTCGTCGGCGTTGACGTTGTCGCCGACCGCCTTGAACCACTGCGTGATCGTTCCCTCGGTGACCGTCTCGCCGAGTTGCGGGAGCGTTACCTCAGCCATCGAAATCCTTTCTCGACTCAACCATTGAAATTGCGACCGGTGAGTGTCATCACCGTCTCGCCGAAGAGCTCGGTGAGGCTCGGGTGCGGTTGGATGAACTCGGCAACCTCGTCCACGGTGGCGTCCCAGTTGACAGCGAGATACCCGCCGCTCAGCTGCTCGGTCACCCAGGCGCCGACCATGTGCACGCCGAGGATGCGCCCGGGGCGGCCGTCTCGGCCGACCTCGGCGATGATCTTGGCGAGTCCGTCCGTCTCGCCGAGGATCTGCGCCCTGGAGTTGGCCCGGAATGGGTGCTTGGCGACGACCACGTCGTAGCCGGCGGCCTTCGCCTCCTCCTCGCCAGGGCCGGCCCAGGCGACTTCGGGGTGGCAGTAGATCGCCCACGGCACCCGGTCGTACTGCACTGGCATCGGTGACTCACCGAGTGCCTGCTTGACGACGAGGATCGCCTCGGCGTAACCGACGTGGGCGAGTTGCGGGGTGTTGATCAGGTCGCCGATGGCGTACACGCCGGGCTCGCCGGTGCGGCAGAACTCGTCGACTTCGACGAACCCCTTCTGGTCGACCACCACGCCGGTGCCCTCGAGACCGAGTTCGTCGGCGTATGGCCGGCGCCCGACCGACACGATGACGGCGTCGACCTTGAGCTCCTCGTTGTCGCCGAAGGTCACGACGGTGCCGCCCTTGTCCCGCGGCCGGTGGCCGGTCACGGGAACGCCGGTGCGGATGTCGATCTTCTTCTTCTTGAACGAACGCACGACCACGTTGGCCACGTCGTTGTCGAGGCCGGGAAGGATCTTCGGGAGTGCCTCGAGGATGGTGACTTCGGCGCCGAGGTCGGCGAACATGGAGGCGAACTCGCAGCCGATCGCCCCGCCCCCGATCACCGCTATACGGCCCGGAACCGTGTCGATGTCGAGGACCTCGTCGCTCGTCATGATCGGTCCACCGCGCTCGAAGTTGGGGATCAGCCGGGGCGCCGAGCCGGCGGCGAGGATGACCGTGTCGCCCGTGATCTCGGCGCTGCCGCCGGCGGTGAGTGCCACGCTGACGACGCGGTTGGGACCGAGCCGGCCGACGCCGTTGAACACCTCGACCTTGCGGTTCTTGCACATCGCCGCGATACCACCGACCAGTCCGGCGACGATCTTCTGCTTGCGCTGCTGAGTCACGGCGAAGTTGACCTTCGGCGGGCTCGACTCGATGCCGAAGTCGGCGGCGTGGTCGACGTGGCGGTACACCGCTGCGGTCTCCAGGAATGCCTTCGCCGGGATGCACCCACGGTTGAGACAGGTGCCACCAAGGGCGTCCTTCTCCACCAGCGCTGCCTTCAGTCCGGCCGACGCGGCGTACAACACCGCCGAATAGCCGCCCGGACCACCACCGATCACTACGAGGTCGAATTGCTCAGCCATGCGCCGGATCACGGTAGCGCCGCCGACACGATCGCCGCGATCCCGTCAGGGCTGCCCGTCGGTCATTTCCCACCTCGCGCTGTTGTCGCCGCGTTCGACTCGCAGCACTCGCACCCCGCCGGGCGCGTCACCGACGTCGAACGTCAACTCACACGTCGCGGCAGCGACGGTGACGGCGCCACAGGCCCGCGGGCCACCGACCGCGGGCTCGAGTGGATGGTCCGCTCCGGGAACGACGAGGCGGAAGTCGGCCGCCCCGTCGGGGTCGTCGACTCCGCCAAGGCGTACGGCCACTTCCGCCGTGCCACCGGACTCGTCGTACGTGTAGACGAACACCTCGAGATCACCCACTCGCACGGCGGCTCCCAACGGGGAGAACTCACCGACCTCGTCCTGGCCGGCGATGCGGAGCAGCTGGACGACGCCGGCGACGAGGATCACGAGTCCACAGGCGACGGCGAGGAGCAGCAGGGTGCGGGTGCGCACGGGCCGCAGGTTACGAGCCGGCGGAAGCCTCCCGCCGGTGTCTGGACCACAGCACAACGGCGACAAGGGCGGCGATCAAAACTCCGGAGACCACGAGCCCGACACGGTCCACGACATCGGCGATGTCATCGCCCCAGACGAATCCGAGCAACGCCATCGTGGCGCTCCAGGCTGACGCCGAGGGAATCGATGCGGCGTAGAACCGAGGTGCCGACAATCGTGACGATCCGGCAACGACCGGGACGACGCCGCGCAGCGCCCCGACCCACCGGGCCGCGGCGACGGTGGCGAAGCCGTGATCGTCGAAGTGATCGCGCGCCCGTTTCAATGTCGGGCGCAGCCGCCGCCCCCACCGGTGGGCCGACAGTCGATCGGTGCCGATCCTTCGGCCGACCAGGTATCCGGCCGTGTCGCCGGCGACGGCCCCGAGGGTGGCGGCGCCGATCACGATCGCGACGGGAGTGCCATTGGCGGCCGCCGCCGCGCCGGCGACGACCAACCCGACCTCGCCCGGCACGACGAGGTCGGTGACGATGAGGCTCTCGCCGAACACCAGCAGGAACACCACGAGTGCCAGGGCGAGGCCCTCCGCCCGGCTGACGAAGTCGATCAGTCCATTGGCGATGTCGGTGACTACCCGAAGCCGTGCACCTCCAGACGGCAGCTTGTTGTCACTACAACTATTGTGAGAGCGTCGGTTAAGGTGCGGTCGTGCCTTCCAGGTCCCGGGCGCAGCTCGACCAGCGCGAACACGCGGCGTGGCGCACATTCATCGAGACCGCCTCCGACCTGATGGCCGAGCTGAACAACGATCTTGATCCGCACGAGATCACACTCGGCGACTACCAGGTCTTCGTGTTCCTCTCCGAGGTCGAAGGGCACAGGATGCGGATGGTCGATCTCGCCGCCGCCCTGCACCTGTCGCCGAGTGGTTTGACGCGGCGGCTCGACGGCCTGACCCGCCGCGGGTTCGTCGACCGCGTCCCGTCGCTGCAGGATCGGCGGGTCATGCTCGCGGTGCTCACTGACAGCGGGTTCGCAAAGTTGAACGAGGCGTATCCCACCCACCTCGTCAGCGTTCGCCGGCGGATCTTCGATCACTGCTCGCCGGCCGACGTCAACGCCCTCGGCCGGATCTTCGCGGCCATCCAGAAGGGCTTGTGTTCTTGATCGCGCTACCACGCGGCTTTCGCGCTTACGTCGCCAACCTCGGGGTCAAAGACGACCGCGACGACTTCGTCGTCATCTCCGCCGAACGGCCGATCGCCGCCGCCGGGGTGTTCACACGCAGCCGGTTTGCCGCACCGTGTGTCGTGGCCAGCCGCGCCAGCCTCGACGACCGCACGGCCCAAGCGGTCGTCGTCGTGTCGCGCAACGCCAACGTTGCCAACGGACGTGCCGGCGAGGAGGACAACCTGGCGGTGACGGACGCGGTCGCCGGCCGCCTCGGGTGCCGGGTCGGCGACGTCCTCGTTTCGTCGACGGGCGTGATCGGCCGGCGGTATCCGATCGAGCGGATGCTCAAGGGCATCGCCTCGATGCCGGCATCGCTCCCGGACGAGTCGGTCGACCGGGCCGCGGCGGCGATGATGACGACGGACACTCGCCCGCGGATCGCCGAGCAGACCGTGGCGGGCAGCGGCGCCCGGGTGGTCGGCATCGCCAAGGGCGCCGGGATGATCGAGCCGAACATGGCGACGATGATCGCCATCCTCCTCACCGACGCCGGCGTCGGAGGTGATGCGCTGGCGGCGGCGTTCGGCCGCGTTGTCGAGCGCACGTTCAACTGCCTCAGCGTCGACACCGACACGTCGACGAGTGACACCGCCGTAGTGCTCGCCAGCGGCAACGCCGGCGCCGTCGATGCCGAGGCGTTCGACGCCGCCCTGCACGACGTCGCTCTATCGTTGACGAAGCAGATCGCCGCCGACGGCGAGGGCGCCGAGACCCTGATCGAGGTGCGCGTCGACGGTGCCCGTGATCGAGCGCAGGCCAAGCGCGTCGCCAAGTCGATCGTCAACTCCCCGCTCGTCAAGACCGCCGTGCACGGCGCCGATCCCAACTGGGGGCGGGTGGCGATGGCGATCGGCAAATGCGACAGCGACGAGGACCGCGACATCGACCCCGACGCCGTGGTCATTCGGTTCGGCGACCAGGAGGTCTATCCGGACCGACCCGACGACGACCGGCTCGCCGAGCTCTCCGCCTACCTCCGCCTCCCCGAGGTGCTGATCCAAGTCACGCTCGGCACCGGCACGGAATCGTGCACCGTCTGGGGCTGCGACCTCACGGCCGGTTACGTCCGCATCAACGCCGACTACACGACCTGACCCATCCGAGTGTTTCGTGCCGGCCCCGAGCGGGCGCCGCGCCGTCGTCGTGTCTTTGGCATGGTTGGCGCCACTAACGTCGCCAACGGAACCAAAGAGTTCAAGCCCGGGCGATCGTTCCGTCTTCTTGGTCGATTTGGCGCCACTAGCGGCGCCAAAGGATCCAAAGAGTTCGTGACGCGGCGCGACGGCACGTCGTTCGCACGCTCTCGACGGCGCTGGGAGCTGCGTCGTGATCTACCTTCGGACCGATGTTGCCGTGGGCTCACACGTTCGCCGGACGCATCGACGAGCACGTCGTCGACAGCGGGCTGTTGCGCGGCAATCCGCTCGGAGACCCCCACGAGCGCCCGCTATGGGTGTACGTGCCGCCGGGCTACGACGACAGCGACCGTAGGTACCCGTCGATCTACGTGCTCCAGGGCTACTCCGGCAACCTCGTGATGTGGCGCAATCGCACACCTTTCCGCCAGCCCTTTCCCGAAGTTGCCGACAGCCAGGTCGCCGCCGGCGAGATCCCGCCGTGCATCATCGTCTACGTCGATGCCTGGACCGCCTACGGCGGCTCACAGTTCGTCGATTCACCAGGGACCGGCCGCTACCACAGCTATCTCTGCGACGAAGTCGTGCCGTTCGTCGACGACCGCTACCGAACCCTTGCGGCGCCGCAGCACCGCGGCGTCGCCGGCAAGTCGAGCGGGGGCTTCGGCGCGTTCGTGACGCCGATGTTGCGCCCCGACCTGTTCGGTGGTCTCGCCAGCCACGCCGGCGACTCGCTCTACGAGCACCTCTACCTCCCCGAGTTCGCCAAGGTGGTACGAACGCTCCGCGAACGCTACGACGGGTCCTACGAGCGGTTCTGGGAGGACTTCCGATCACGCCCGCCGATGAGCCGCGAGGACGACGACCACCTCGTGATGACATATGGCTGCGCTGCCTGCTTCTCTGCCGCCGGCGATGGCCGCGTCCTGCTGCCGTTCGAGCTCGACAGCGGCAAGTTGGTTTCCGAGCTGTGGGAACGCTGGATGGCGTGGGATCCAGTGCGCATGGTGCCCCGCTATGCCGACGCACTGCGCGGGTTGCGGGCGATCTACATCGACGCCGGCACGCGGGACCAGTGGTACCTCGACCTCGGCGCCCAGGCGATGGTCGACGAGCTCGCCGCGGTCGGCGTCACCGATGTCTACTTCGAGCTGTTCGACGCCACGCACACCGGTATCGACTACCGCTACCCCATCGGTCTGCGCTACCTCGTCGAACGCCTGTCGTGACGGCTACTTGGGCGGCATCCGGATGCCACCGTCGACGCGAATCGTCTCGGCGTTGAGGTACGAGTTCGTCACGCACTCCAGGACGACTGACGCCAGCTCCTCGGGGCGGCCGAGACGCTGCGGGAACAGCACGCCCCTCTGCAAGTTGGACTTGAACTGGTCCGACGCCTCGCCGGTGCCGTAGATCGGCGTGTCGATGAGGCCTGGCGCCACCGTGTTCACGCGCACGCCAACGGCGGCGAGGTCGCGGGCCACCGGGAGCGTCATGCCGACGATCCCGCCCTTCGACGCCGAGTAGGCGGCCTGCCCGATCTGCCCGTCGAAAGCGGCCACCGACGCGACGTTGACGATCGCTCCACGCTCACCCGACTCGAGCGGCTCGGTCGTGCTCATCGCCGTGCCGGCGATGCGGATGAAGTCGAAGCTGCCGATGAGGTTGATGGCGATGACCTTCTTGAAGGCGTCGAGGTCGGCGGCCGACTCGTAGGCGCCGTCCTTGCCCACGGTGCGCTGGGCCCAGCCGATGCCCGCCGAGTTGACGAGGACACGCAGCGGGGCGATCGACTTGGCCATCTCCACGGCGGCGACGATGTCGTCGGTCTCGGTGACGTCGACGCGGGCGAAGGCCCCGCCGATCTCCGTCGCCAAGTCCTTGCCCTTGTCCTCCTGCAGGTCGGCGACGACGACCCGGGCGCCGCGTTCGGCGAGTTGACGGGCGACGGCGGCGCCGATGCCCGACGCTCCGCCGGTGACGATCGCGCTTGCTCCGGTGATGTCCATACCGGCCGGAGACTAGGCGAACGCCTTCGATTAGCCTCGAACACGCATGAGTGAGCCGAGCGGTCCGTCGCCGAGCACCCGGGCCATCACGGCCGGTCGATCACAGCAGGGATCGAGCCTCACGCCTCCGCTGTGGGGCACCAGCGTTTGGCAGACCGCCGGGCTCGACGACACCCGCAAGCGGGCCACGGCGACCCGTGCCGACAACTTCTACAGCCGCTACGCCAACCCGACCGTGCACGCCTTCGAGGAGGCGATCGCCGAGTTGGAGGACGCCGAGGACGCCCTCGCCTTCGCCTCCGGCATGGGGGCGGTGGCGTCCGTCGTGTTCGGACTGTGCTCGACCGGCGATCACATCGTCGCGGCACGCCAGATCTACGCCGGCACGAGCGCTCTCCTGCTCGGGCCGTGCGCCCGCATGGGCATCGACGTCACTTGGGTCGACGGCACCGAGCGGGGATCCTTCGCCGCCGCGGTCGTGCCCGGCAAGACGATGCTCGTGATCGCCGAGTCGCCGTCCAATCCACGGCTCGACCTCGTCGATCTCGACGAGTTGGGGGCGATCTCCGGCCCGTTCACGCTGGTTGATTCGACGTTCGCCACGCCGCTCGGTCAACAACCGATCCACCACGGCGTCGACCTCGTGCTGCACTCGGCGACGAAGGGGATCTGTGGCCACAACGACGCCACCCTCGGCGTCGTCGCCGGCGAGCGCGACGTGGTGGCGGCGCTGTGGACGTACTCCGTGCTGCACGGCGCCTGCGCCTCGCCGTTCGACGCCCTCAACGGACTCCGTGGCCTGCGCACGTTGGCCGTTCGCCACCGGCACCAATCGGCGGCGGCGCAGCAACTCGCCGTCGCACTGCGCTCCCATCCCGGGGTGGCCGCCGTTCACTACCCCGGCCTGGCCGAGCACCCGCAGCACGACCTGGCAGTTCGCCAACTGGCGATGATGCCGGCCCAGTTGGCGGTCGAGCTTGCCGGCGGGATCGACGCCGCCCGGGTCACCCTCGACGGCCTCCGCGTCGCCCGTTCGGCGACCTCGCTCGGCGGCCCGGAAACGCTGGTCTGCCACCCGGCGACGAGCACCCACGTCAGCCTGCTCCCCGATGACCAGGCGGCGATCGGCATCACCGACGGCCTCCTTCGCATCTCCGTCGGCCTCGAAGACCCCGACGACGTCATCGCCGACCTCTGCGACGCGATCCCCGACCTGATCATCGGAGTGTCGCGTGTCGACACGCCCCGCACGAAACACTCCATCGACACGAAACACTCCAATGGAAGAACGGGGGCGAGCGCGCGTGACACCCTCCGCGTAACCTGGCAGTCGATGGGATTCGCTTGCGTGTCGTGCGGAAAGCCGGTCCCGTCAGGTTCCCGGTTCTGTCCGTCGTGCGGTACAGCGGCGGAGAATGCGACGATCGCGATCGAGGAACGGCGGGTCGTCACGGTGCTGTTCGCCGACCTCGTCGGCTACACCACGCTCGCCGAGCGCCTCGATCCGGAGACCGTGACCCGCCTCGTCGAGTCCTACTTCCAGCCACTCGTCACCGAGATCGAGACCTTCGGCGGTCGCGTCGACAAGGTCCTCGGCGACGCCATCATCGCCCTCTTCGGCGCACCCGTTGCCCACGAGGACGACGCCGACCGGGCTGTCCGCGCCGCCCTGCGCATGCAGGAAACGCTCGCTCGTCTCGTCGCCGAACACGTCGAGGACAGCGACGAGACCGCCAGCGAGGTCCAGATGCGTATCGGCATCAATACCGGCGAAGTGCTCGTCGGCACGGTGGCCGGGTCCGACTACACCGCCATGGGCGATGTGGTCAACACGGCGTCGCGACTCCAGGCCCTGGCACCGCACGGTGGCGTGCTCATCGGCGAAGCGACCGAGGCGCTGTGCACGGCGGCGATCGCTCGCGAGCCGTTCGGGGTCACGGAGATCCGCGGGCGCCAGCAGGTCGAGCAGCCGTGGGTCGTCACCGGCGCCGCGGCCGCCGGCTCCCGCCCCGTTCGTTGCGACATCCCCTTCGTCGGCCGCCTCGACGAGCTCGCTCTGCTCGAGTCGACGATCTCGCTGGTGCGCACCGGCCACAGCGGTGTCGTTTCCATCGTCGGCGAGCCGGGCTGCGGAAAGAGCCGCCTCGCCGATCACATCGTCACCCGCCTCGCCGACGAGGCGATCATCGTCGAAACGGCGTGCTCGCCCTACGGGGAAACGAGCCTGTGGTCGCCGATGCGCAACGGCCTGGCGACGTTGCTCAACCTCGATCCCGATGCCAAACCCGACGACGTCCGCCAGACCGTCGAACAGCGCTCCAAGGAGTTGTGGGGGGTGCTCCCCGGCGACGATCTGATCGAGCGCCTGCTCGGCGTCATCTCCTACCTCTTCGGCCATCCGTCCGAGCTCGACGAGCTCGACCAGGCCGGCGTCCGCGACCGCATCAGCGGCGTGGTCACCGACGCGATGCGCGGCCACGCCCAGACGCGGATGACGGTCTTGTTGATCGACAATCTGCAATGGGCAGACCCGATGGTTCGCGACCTGCTCGCCGTCGTCGTTCGCTCGCTGGCCGACCTGCCGTTCCTTGTCATCACCTGCCAGCGCCCCGACGACGATCTGCTCTGGCCACCGCCCCTTCTCGACCGGTCGTTGCTGTTGCGGGTACCTCTCGGACCCCTGGCCATCGCCGACGCCTGCACCCTGGTTCGTCTGCTGATCGAGCGTGACGGCGACGGCGAGACGCCGGTTGACGAGCTCGTCGAGGATCTCGTCGAGCGCGGCGGCGGCAACCCGTTGTTCCTCGTCGAGCTGGCCGCCCTGGCGGTCGGCGCGCCGTCGCAAACCCAACTCCCCGGTTCGTTGCGGGCGCTGATCGCCGCCCGTCTCGACCAACTGCCGACGCCGTGGCGAGCGGTGGTCGACAACGCCGCCGTGCTCGGGCCGAGTGGATCGATCGCCGCCCTCGAGGAGTTCGCCAAAGCGATGGACCAGCAGTTCTCTGGCGGCGACGTCGCCGAGTTGGCGACGGACGGGATCTTCGAGCTCGACGGTGGCTGGTGGCGGTTCCGCAGCGACGTCGTCCGCGAGGTCGCCTACCAGACGCTGACGAAACGCACCCGGGCCCAGCGTCACGCCGGCGTGGCGATGGCGCTCGCCGCCGAGAAGGGCGAGTACCTGCACCAGATCGAGGACCTCGCCCACCACGCCGCCACGGCCGCCGAGCTGATCGCCGAGCTCGGCCGTGTCCCCGGCGTGCCGCGGTCGCTCCCCGGCAAAGCCGTGCACGCCTTGCACAAAGCCGCCCAGGCGGCACTCGACGCGGGCCGCGCCGAGCACGCCATCCGCCACGCCGGGCGGGCGCTCGCGCTGTGCCAAGCGGAACCGGCCATCGAGCGCCAGCTGCTGCTCATCCGGGCGACCGCCGAGATCGACAGTCGTCAGTTCCCGGCCGCCAGCGCCGATGCCCGCCATGCCCTCGACAGCGCCCTCGCCGACGACGACGAGCTCACCGAGGGCGAAGCCCGGCGGCGTCTCGGGACCGTCGCCCACATGCAAGGCGACCTGGCCACCTCGCGCCGCCAACTCGACGCCGCGGTCGACATCTTCCGCCGGGCCGGTGACGACAAACGCCTCGCCAACGCGTTGCGGGCTCGCGGCTTCGCCGAGGTCTTCGGTGGCTCGATCCCGGCGGCGAGGACCTACCTCGGTGAGGCGATGTCGCTGTTCGAGCGTCTCGGTGACGAGCGTGGGCGTGCCTGGGCGGGTCACAACATGGCGTGGGCGGCGTTCCAGGGCGGCGACTTCGCCGACGCCGAGACGTTGCTCGACGAATCACGGCAGCGCTTCGACAAGCTCGGCGACCGGGTGGGCGGTCACTGGGCAGAGGGCCTGCTCGCCTACGTCACCTACTTCCAGCGCCGCTTCGACGAGGCCGAGGCGCTGGCCTCGGCGGTGATCAGCGATGCCAAGCGATGGGGCGACACGTGGGCGCTGCTGATGATGCAGACGCTGCTGGCGAACATGCGCTTGTGGACCGGGCGCATCGCCGAGGCGGAGACGCTGGCCGAGCGGGCCCTCGCCGGGTTCCGGGAGTCGGACGATCGCTATGGCGTGATGAGCGCGTTGGGACCGCTCACCCGAGCCCAGGTCGCCCTCGGCAAGAACGCCGAGGCCCAGCGCGGCGCCGAGGAGTCGATCAGCCTCGGCCACTCGTTCGGCGAGCTCGGACTGGCGCTGCAGGGGGCAGCCGCCGTGGCGATGCACCTCGGCGACGCCGAGCAGGCGCTCGTGCTGTCCGACCAGGTGATCGCCCGACACCAGTCGATGGGCTCCGCTGACGCCGAAGCGATCGTCATTCGCTCGCTGGCGCTCAGTCAGCTCGCCCGGGTCGATGAGGCGATGGCGTCGATCGAGGCGGTCGATGTCGTCGACTTCCCGTTCGGCCAGTCGGCGCGGGCCCTCGTGCGAGCGCTCGCCGGTGATTCGGTCGGGGCGCTCGCCGACGCCGAGGACGTCGAACGCTCCGCCGGGGCCAGCTACTTCGACCTCTCACTCGCCCGTCTTGGCGGCGTGGTGGCGTCGCTGCGCTGCAACGACGCGGCACGCAAGCGACAGTGGTTCGACCAGCTGAGGACGATCGCCACGAACGCCGGTGACACCGTGTTCCTCGGTGTCACCCAGGGCCTCGCCCGTGAATCGGCGAGCATCCCCGAAGCGCTCGGTTCGGGCTGGCGCCGCATCGTCGACCAAGCCACGAGCGAGCGGCTCAACACCCCCTAGCCGGCGGGCCACGCACTCTTTGGTCGCTGTGACGACGTTAGTGGCGCCAATCATGCCAATGACCCACAAGCCTCCTCAGACGGGCGGAACGCGTCGATCAACTGGTGGGCATCTCGTCGCCGAAGTTGACGCCGAGCTCGCGGGCGGTGAGCATCGAGTCGCAGTCGAGTGGGACCGACTTCATCCGCTGGGTCGCCTCGGAGAGCGGCACGTAGTCGACGGTCGGCGGGTTCAGCGAGACCATCACACCGTTGTACCCAGCGGCCAGCCCGCGCACCGCAGCCGCCCCGAAGCGGAGCCCGAGCACCCTGTCGAACGCCGTGGGCGAACCTCCGCGGAGCAGGTGGCCGAGCACCACCGTGCGCGCCTCCTTGCCGGTGAGCTCCTCCAGCCTGGCGGCGACCTTGGCCCCGATCCCACCCAACTTCTCGTCCTGATCGACGCCCTTGTGGAGCACGGAGTGCTCGCCGCCCTCCGGAATCGCGCCCTCGGCCACGACCACGATGGAGAACTTGGCGCCGCGCTCCTCGCGCTGTTCGATCGTCGCCGCCACCGGTTCGAGGCGGAACGGGATCTCCGGGATGAGGATGGCATGGGCCCCTGAGGCGATCCCCGACTGCAGGGCGATCCACCCGGCGTAACGACCCATCACCTCGACCACGATCACCCGACCGTGCGACGTCGCCGTCGAGAACAGCCGGTCGATGCACTCCGATGCGAATCCGACGGCGGTGTCGAAGCCGAACGTCTGCACCGTCTTGTCGAGGTCGTTGTCGATCGTCTTGGGCACGCCGATGACGCGTAGACCTGCCTCGTAGAGGCGATTGGCGATGGTCAGCGAGCCGTCACCGCCGACGGTCACGAGGGCGTCGATGTCGCGGATGGCGAACATCTTGACGAGCTCGTCGGTGCGATCGACCTCGATGTAGCTGCCGTCGGGCTGACGCACCGGGTAGGCGGTCGGGTTGCCGCGGTTGGTCGTGCCGAGGATCGTGCCCCCGAGGTGGACGATGCCGCGCACGGCCTCGCGGGGCAGTTGGACGATGCCGCCGTCGCGGTAGCGCTCCGGGTAGATCAAACCGTTGAAGCCGTCGCGGATGCCGACGACGTCCCACCCGCGGTTGCGCCCGGCGAGCACGACGGCGCGGATCACGGCGTTCAGCCCGGGGGCGTCGCCGCCGCCCGTTGACACGGCGATGCGCTTGATCGGACGCTCCGGTTCCTCCACGTCGTCAACAGTACGTCGGCCGCTGCCCGGCCGCGGGGGTCTGCGGTCAGCGGGGGATCGCGGCGACGGCAAGCTGGTCGACGAGGTCGTTGAGTCGATCGCCGCTGTGCCCCTTCACCCAGCGGAACGTCACGGCGTTGGACTTGACGAGAGCGACGAGCGGCGCCCACAGGTCGGCGTTGGCGACGGGCTTGCGCGCCGAGGTCCGCCACCCGTTCGCCTCCCAGTTGGCCCACCACCGATCGCGGAAGCAGTTGACGACGTAGGTCGAGTCGGAGACGACGTCGAGCGTTGTGCCGGGGTGGGCGGCAGCGAGCGTGCCCACCGCCTCGAGGGCGGCGGTGATCTCCATCCGCTGGTTGGTGGTCGTCGCCTCACCGCCTGCGGCCGACGGGATGCCGTCGGGTGCCACTGCCCAGGCCCACCCGCCGGGGCCAGGATTTCCCGAGCATGCCCCGTCGGTGTAGACGGTGATCCGGTCGTCGGGTGCCTGCACCGCCCGCAAGCTACCGGCGAGTAGCCGGAAGCAATCCGGTTCCTACCTGCGAGACTGTCCCCATGATCTTCGACGGCTACGTCCACCAGCTGCCCGACACCGATCCCGGTGAGACGCAGGAGTGGTTGGACTCGCTCGACGCTGTGATCGACGTGCACGGCAAGACGCGGGCGCGCTATCTGTTGTCCACCCTCCTCGACCGGGCCCGCGAGGCGCAGGTGTCGTTCCCGGCGACGGTGTCGACGCCCTACATCAACACGATCCCCCGCGAATCCGAACCGTGGTTCCCCGGTGACGAGTTCATCGAGCGAAGGATCCGCACCTTCGCCCGCTGGAACGCGGCGATGATGGTGGTCAAGGCGAACAAGGCCGCAGACGGCATCGGTGGCCACCTGTCGACGTATGCCTCGTCGGCGTCCCTCTACGAGATCGGCTTCAACCACTTCTTCCGCGGCAAGGACGACGGCACGCTCGGCGACCAGATCTACTTCCAGGGTCACGCCGCACCCGGAATCTACGCCCGTGCCTTCCTGGAAGGCCGGCTGGAGGCCGAGGACCTCGACCACTTCCGCCGCGAGATCGGACGCAACGGCCGCGGTCTGTCGAGCTACCCGCATCCACGGTTGATGCCCGACTTCTGGGAGTTCCCGACGGTGAGCATGGGCCTCGGTCCGATCACCGCCCTGTACCAGGCCCGCTACAACCGCTACCTCCACGCCCGCCAGCTCGCCGACACCAGCCAGAGCCGGGTGTGGTGTTTCGTCGGCGACGGCGAGTGCGACGAGCCGGAGACACTCGGCGCCCTCGGGCTGGCCAGCCGGGAGCATCTCGACAACCTCGTCTTCGTGGTCAACTGCAACCTGCAGCGCCTCGACGGCCCGGTACGCGGCAACGGCAAGATCATCCAGGAGCTCGAGGCCGTGTTCCGCGGCGCCGGCTGGAACGTCATCAAGGTCATTCTCGGCTCGAAGTGGGACGAGCTGCTCGCCGCCGACAAGGACGGCGTCCTGCTCAACAAGCTGAACACCACCGTCGACGGCGAGTTCCAGCGCTACAGCACCGAGTCCGGCGACTACATCCGCGATCACTTCTTCGGCCCTGACCCGCGCCTGCGCGAAATGGTTGCTCACCTCAGCGACGAGGACCTCGTCAACCTGCCCCGCGGAGGCCACGACTATCGCAAGCTGTATGCCGCCTACAAGGCCGCCACCGAGAACCTCGGGTCGGGGGCGCCGACGGCGATCCTCTGCAAGACGATCAAGGGCTGGACGCTTGGTCCCGACATCGAGGGTCGCAACGCCACCCACCAGATCAAGAAGATGAACAAGGAGCAGCTGCTCCGCCTGCGTGACCGCCTGTACCTGCACGAGGAGATCCCCGAGTCGGCGCTCGATGGCGACGCCGCCCCGTACTTCCGCCCGGCCGAGGACTCGATCGAGTTTCAGTACATGATGGAGCGCAGGCGGGCGCTCGGCGGCTCGATCCCCAAGCGTGTCGTGCGCTACCGCAAGCCTGCTCCCCTGCCCGGCGACGCCACCTTCGCCGAGCTGCGCAAGGGGTCCGGCGGCCAGGCGGTGTCGACGACGATGGGGTTCACCCGGCTGCTGCGCAACATGTCCCGCGACGCCGAGTTCGGCAAGTACGTCGTGCCGATCATCCCCGACGAGGGGCGCACGTTCGGCATGGACTCGTTGTTCCCGCAGCTCAAGATCTACGCCTCGCAGGGACAGCTGTACGAGCCGGTCGACCACGACCTGCTGCTCAGCTACGCCGAGTCGAAGACCGGGCAGATCCTCGAGGAGGGGATCACCGAGGCCGGTTCGACGGCGAGCTTCATCGCCGCCGGCACGGCCTACGCCACGGTGGCCACCCCGACCGTGCCGTTCTACACGTTCTATTCGATGTTCGGCTTCCAGCGTGTCGGCGACCTCATCTGGCAGGCCGCCGACTCCCGTACCCGAGGGTTCCTCCTCGGCGCCACGGCCGGTCGCACGACGCTGCTCGGCGAGGGCCTGCAGCACCAGGACGGACACTCCCTCGTGCTCGCATCGACGGTGCCGGCATGCCAGGCGTACGACCCCGCGTTCGCCTTCGAGGTGGCGACGATCGTCGAGCAAGGGCTGCAGCGGATGTACGGCGACGGTGGCCCCGACGCCCTCGACCCCGACGTCTTCTACTACCTCACGCTGTACAACGAGAACTACCTGATGCCGCCGATGCCGGAGCACGTGTCGCCCGGCGACGTGATGCGCGGGCTGTACCGGTGGTCAGCCGCGCCCGACGGTCCGGCCCGGGCGGCGACGCTGCTGTTCTCCGGCACCGCCCAGGGTGCCGCCCTCGAGGCTGCCGAAGAGCTGGCGGCGAACTGGGATGTGGGAGTCGAGCTGTGGTCGGCGACGTCGTACAAGGCGCTGCGCGACGAGGCGTTGCGGACCGAGCGGTGGAACCGGTTGCACCCGAGCCAGGAGTCCCGCATACCGCTCGTCACCGAACTGCTGGGTGATGCGGACACCCCGGTGGTCGCCGTCACCGACTTCATGAAGATCGTCCCCGAGCAGATCGCCCGCTTCGTCCCAGGCCGCCGGTTCGTCCCGCTGGGCACCGACGGGATGGGCCGCAGCGACACTCGCGAAGCGTTGCGCCGCCACTTCGAGACCGACACCGGCCACGTCGTCGTCGGCGTGCTCAGCGCCCTCGCCGCCCACGGCTCGGTCGACGTCGCCGACGTCGACAAGGCAATCGCCCACTACGGCATCGACGCCGACCTTCCGGACCCACGGGACCTGTAGGAGCGCGCGCAGATCGGCCGACGGGTCCGGGTGTTCGATACCGTCTTCTTGGTCGATTTGGCGCCGCTAGCGGCGCCAAAGGAACCAAAGAGTTCGCGACGCAGACCCGAACTGCCGATCGGGGTGCCACGCGCTGTAGGACGTCGCCACCGACGCTCTACAGGGAGAGCGGTGACGGGGTGGCGGACCCGACGGCCGTGAGAAAGCGGTTGCCATCGGTCACGATCTCCGAGTCGAGCTGGTTGTCGAGCGCAGGGTCAATGGCGCGATTGGCGGCGATCCACGTCACGAGCGAGGTCGATGTCATCTGCTGCTCGGGTAGGTCGGCAACGTAGGGGTACTCGATGGCGCCTCGGTCGACGAGGCGTTGAAGGGCGGCTGCGAACGTGATCCCGAAGTAGCGCGCGGCCCGTGCCGATCCGCCGGACATGAACACCTCCTCGCCCCGGCCCATCGATTCGCCGTGCTTCTGGGCGACCGTCGGCGTTCGATGAACCACGACCGGCGCGTTGCGGAACAACAAGGGTGCCGACGAGAACGCCTCGATCAGCACGAACACCCGTGCATACAACGTGAGATCGAGATAGGGACGCGGGTCGACGGAAACGAACGGAACCCGGCGGAAGACGACGTGGCTCGTGAAGCCGAGCGTCGACAGGAACCCCTGCCGTCGTGTCGCGGCGAGGAGGTTGTCGAAACGGTGCGCCTCACCGGGCGGCAGCTCGATCGGGTCCGTACCCGGCACCGGTGGATGTGGCGACCCATCGGCCTGTATGCGCTGCCGTTCGAACAGGTACACGGACGGGGACGATCGACGCAAGTCGTCGAGGACGATGTCCATCGCACCGGGGACGAACTTGTCATCGTTGCCCATGATCAGCACGTACTCGCCTCGGCACGGCTCGCACGCGGCGAGGATGTTGCGTTCGAGACCGAGATTCGCACCATGACGGCGCACGGACGCGTACCGACAACGCTCGGCAAAGTCGGCGGCGACCTCCATCGTGTCCGGGTCGGTCGAAACGTCGTCGGTGATACAAATCTCGACGACGCCAGGGGGAAGACCGTCGAGCTCCACCTCGAGGCTCTGCAGACACTCTCCAAGGGCGGTCGGACGATTGAACGATGGAATGGCGATGCTGAGTAGCGGATCGACAACGTTCGTTCGGGACAGTGTCGCGAGCCGTTCGGGTCCCGCCGCCGTCGGAGCCCGCACAGCGATCTTGTCGAGAATCGTGCGCTGCGCTGCAAGGCCGGCACGGGTCGTTCGCGCGTCGGCCGCTAGGCGTTGAACGTCGCTCACGAGTTGCTGTCCGACAGCGGCGGCACGGCCGCTTCACCGGATAGCGAGCGGTTCACCGGACAATCGGATCACCTCGTCGGACAGCAGCCCTGCCTGAACAGTCAGCTGGCACGAATCGTCTCGAGCGCGTTGATCGGATCGTTCGATCCGCGCGACACAGTCCTCCACGAGCGCGAGGGCTTCTCGCCTCGCCTTGGCGAGGTCAGTACGCAGCTCGAAAGCGAGCTTGGCCACGAGCGTGGCGGCGATTGCGAGGAGCGAGGCGCCGACGATGACTACGAACCGAAGGTCGCCTACTACGCCCACCACGAGCAACAGCCAGCCGGCCGGCACGGCGGCCAGGAGGCCGACCCGCGCCAGCCGCCCGCTCATCACACGGCCGACCGCTCGAGGCCCAAGACCCGCCTTACCCACGGCCGCGAAGTGTAGGAACCGCCCAGGCTTCACGCTGCCACCGCTAGGCGACCAGTAACTCGACGACCTTCTCGGCGAGCCACGGGGCGATCGAGTACTTCCCGGTGTCGACGGAGATGTAGTTGCCGGTTCGGGTGATCCCTACGGCGACACGCTGGTGCAGCGTGGACTCCGGGTCGGCCAATGGACCGCGGCCGGCGGCCGACACCCACCCGCCGGCGACGGTGACGAGTTCGACCATCGCCTCGACATCGGCGAGCGACGGAATGATCTCGCCGAGGCGGGCGAATGTCTCCGTCGCGACTCGAGCGCGACGTGCCGGCGTGAGCTCGAGAACCGAGGGCGGATCGATTCCCTCCGCTTCGGCAATCAGGCCGGCGGGGTACCACGAAACGTAGAGCTCGCGGCCGGTGTAGTTCTTGACGTCACCGAACGGACCGGTGGCGACGACGGCGCTGGACAGTTGAACTGGTGACCGTGTCTTGACGAACAGGGCAAGCCGATAGCGATGGCTGTACTGCGGCGGCGCGGTCAGACCCAACGAGGCGTCGACTCGGAGACGACCTTCCCACAGGGCGTTGACCACAACGTCGAACGGACCCTCCACGCCGTGCTCGGTGTCGACAAAGATCGGATCGGCCGGCGATGTTCGCCGCACGCCGACGATTCTCGTTTCGAGGTGCAGGTCGATCGGGGCCGCCATCACGGCGTCGACCATGCGATCGGCGACCCATTGTGTCGTCACGGAATGCTCCGGTACACGAAACCCGGCGACGACCGTGGCCACGTCGTATTCCGCGGCCAATTCTCGCGGCGTCACCCTCTCAACCCGTGCGGTGGAGGTATCGACCAGGTAGCGGCTCGAATCGCAGTGGTTCCGTGCCAACTCGTTGACTGCTCCGAAGTAGCGGCCCGCCGAGTCGGCGTCGACGACGGACCGGCGGTGCACCAGATAGACGTCGCTTGCCGGGGTCACCCGGCCGTCGAGGGAGCATCCGATCATCTCCTCCAGGAGCGTCTTGAACCGCATTCCACCGGGGAGGACGGCACGGGCGGTAGCCAATGTCGGGTCGCCGCCATAGAGGTATCCGAGGTGGATCTTGCCCTCGTTCCAGCGACTTGCCCCCTCACACGGAGCGGCCGACTTGTCGAACAACGTCACCCGAACGTGGCGACGCGCCAGTTGGAGCGCCGTCGAACTCCCCATGATCCCGGCACCCAAGACTGCAACATGCATCTGCCGACGTCAGGTATCCGACTCGTCGAGATACGAGCCACGGTGGTACGGCTCGCTGCTCAGCACGACGAGCACCGATTCGGCAGTCTCGAACGTCTGACTCGACCAAACGCCGGGCTCGACGAGTAGGCCGCGGCCGCGGTGGTCCATCGTCAGAGTCGTGGTTGACTCGTCGGTGCGCACGTCGACGACGATCGTGCCGGCCGGGCAATAGAGCAATTGCCACGCGCTGCGGTGGGCGTGCCCACCCCGTGTTGTATTGGGGGGCACGCCGCTGATGACGAACACGCGCTGGGGGGTGAACGGCAGATCGTCGAACTCGAACGGCACGAGCACGCCGCGGGAGTCCGCGTGAACCGGGATCTGAATCAGCGTCCATCCGACCCCGGTGGACCCCTTCGCAGCCGCCCTCATCCCTAGGTGTTTGACCTGTCGGAGCCCTGCGACATCGACCGATTATGTCTGTGCAAAGCGTTGATGTCACGTGAATGCGCGCTGGCGCGCGTTCATGTGACGTGAGCGAATCGACGGGACGGTTCCTAGTCTCGGACGACGGTCTGTTCGTAGTAGACGACTTCGTTGTCGGCGAGCTCGTCGGCGGTGTCGATCTCGGTCGGCTGGTACAGCGAGCCGAGGAAGAACCCGTAGATGAGGTGCCACACGAGGATGGCGAACGGCAGCTTCCAGCCGTCGGGCCCGTCGAACAGGAAGAACCCGTATCCCTGGTTCGGCACGTAGGCGTAGGGCACGAGCAAGCCGGCGCTGATGATCGTCATGATGAGCGCATAGAGCAGACCCATGGCGATGTTGCCGCCATTCGTCCGCTTCCAGCCGACCAGCTCGCGGAACAGAATGCCGTAGAGCAAGCCGAACACGATGCCGTTGAGGAAATGCAAGGCGTGCCCGGTGAAGAACGATTCGCCCGACGTTGCGAAGACGGCGTCGAATCCGGCCTGGCCGGCCACGATGGCATCGGCGGTCGCCCCGTTGAGACCGTCGGCGAACGTGGTGCCGAGGATGCCGTTGTACAGCGGCCACGGCAGCACGGGTAGTCCCACCGCCGGGAACACGTATCCGAAATATGTGCCGAGCTGCGTGGCGATGAAAGAGACGAGCGCCAAGGCGGCGATCGACTTCGTGTCGACGAAGTTCTGCCAACGCGCGGATGGCCTCATGGTTCCCCGTCGTGAACCCCCCACAGTGTCCACGAGATGGACACCGTACCACGCCACGGACACCAGGACCCTCAGTCTCCGGGAGGCTGATACTCGGTGTTGCGATCGACGCTCAGGTAGATGTCGTTGGCGATCGGGTCGGCCACCTCCTCGGCGAGGTGCCCGAGCAAACCGGCGCAGCGCGCGAGCAGGGCGACGCCACGGATCACGCTGCGCGGCACGTCGATGTCGGCGAGCACGGCGCCGCACACGCCGGCGCCGTTGAGCGGCAACGATTTGCCGAGGACTTGCGAGTGAGTCCGCCCGATCGCCGTGAACAGCTCGAGATGCGGGCCGAAGCAGCCGTTGTCGCGAGCGAGTTGCGACAGCGCCGGTGTGCGCGGGTCCTCGAGCTTGTGCACCGGATGACCGAGACCGGGAACGAAGCGGCCGGCCGCCTTGGTGCCGGCCACGGCATCGATGGCGATGGCGTCCCAGCCGTCCTCGTCGGCCGGCGGCGGGTCGAGATCGGCGATGACATCGCCGAGGTAGTTGGCAGTGTCCTCGGTGACGCCGAGGAAGCGCGATCCCCCTCCCAGCAGGCCGGCGGCCAGGGCGCCCTGGATCGACTCCGGCGCGCTGAGCAGCGTGACCCGGGCGGCGATCGCTGTCGGCGTGAAGCCGTGGTCGGCGAGGGCGACGAGGACCGCCTCGAACATCGTGCGCTGCGGCTCGCTCGGCCGGTGCTTGGTGATCAGCCAGTAGGCAAGCTCGCCGAACGTGATCTTGCCGATCAACTCGCCGGACAGGTCGCGCCCGAGGAGCATGATGTGATCGGCGTCGGACATGCCGATTCCCGTGCGGAACGTCGCCGGCTCGCTCATGGGGTGACAGCGAGCCAGGCCCGGATCTCGTCGCTGTGCTCACCGAGCGTTGGCGGTGGTTGCCGGTACGCGATCTCGAAGTCGCTGAGGCCGATCGGGTTGCGCACGAGGTCGACCTCCCTGCCGTCCGTCCCGACCGTGACTCGTGGCTCGAGGCCGAGGCGCTCGGCGAGCTCCACGCCCTCACGGATCGAGTTGATCGGCCCGCACGGCACCCCAGCCTTGTTGAGGGCGATGAACAGGTCGTCGGCGCTCCACTCGGCGAGCCGCTCGACGAGGATCGGATGGAGCGCGCCGCGGTTGGCGGTGCGATCGGCGTTGAGCCGGAAGCGATCATCGTCGGCGACCTCGGCGATGCCGAGCACCTCGCACAGCGACCGGAACTGGCGATCGTTGGCGGCGGTGATGATCACGTCGCGGTCCTTCGTCGGCATCGGCTGGTACGGATAAACGCTGGGATGGGCGTTACCCATGCGGTGAGGCACAACTCCTGCGGCGGTGTACGCCGCAGCCTGGTTGACGAGACCCGACAGCGCCGACGACAGCAGGTTGACCTCGACGTGTTGACCCCGGCCGGTGGCGGCGCGTTGTTGCAGGGCGGCGAGCACACCGATGGTTCCGTGCAGCCCGGTCATCACGTCGAAAACGGCGACGCCTGATCGGTACGCCGGACCTTCCGGTTCCCCGGTCAAGCTCATCAGCCCGGAGACGGCTTGCACGACGAGGTCGTAGCCGGGCAGCCACGCTCCCTCGGCGGTGCCGAACCCGGTGATCGACAGGTAGATCAGCGCCGGGTTGAGCTCGGCGGCCCGCAGATAGTCGAGCCCGAACTTGACGAGGCCACCCGGCCGGAAGTTCTCGATGGCGACGTCAGCGCGGCGGAGCAGCTCGTGGGCGAGGGCGACATCATCGGCATCCCCGAAGTCGAGCACGATCGAGCGCTTGTTGCGATTGATCGACTGGTAGTACGTCGCCACACCGTCGTTCTCCGGGGGCATCCATGTCCGCGTGTCGTCGCCGGCCGGGCTCTCCACCTTGATCACCGTGGCACCGAGGTCGGCGAGCAGCATCGAGCAGTACGGCCCGGCCAGCACTCGCGAGAGGTCGGCGACGATCAGCCCGGCGAGCGGCGCCGGACCCCCGTCCGGTGCCGACCGGTCGCTGGAGTCATGACTCATGATGTGCCAACGTGAGCGAGCGGGAACACGCTCGCGGAGACCATCGGAACAGGTGCATGAACGCCAGACGCAAGGCGCCGAGCAAGCGCAACGACAGCACCGACTTCGTCGAGGCGCTCGCCCGCGGCCTCGACGTGATCAAGGCGTTCGGCCCAACGGCGATGGAGCTGACGGTCAGCGAAGTGGCGGCCCGCACTGGCTTGGCCCGGCCGACAGCGCGTCGCCTGCTGATGACGCTCGAGCAGCTCGGGTACACCCGCTCGGCAGGTGGCGCGTACTCGCTGACGACCAAGACGTTGGAGCTCGGGACGGCGTACGTCGCTGCCCAGGGACTGTGGGACATCGCCCGGCCACATCTCGTGGCGCTGGTCGACCAGACCGGCGAATCGAGCTCGATGTCGCAGCTCGACGGCAGCGACATCGTGTACATGGCACGAGTGCCGGTGCCGAAGATCATCGCCATCTCCGTGCACATCGGCACGCGCTTCCCCGCCGCGGCGACGTCGATGGGCCGCGTCCTCCTCGCTGATCTTGATGGGGCCGAACTCGACGAGGTGCTGGCGATGCCGTCGGCATCGGGGGTGATCCCCCGCGTCGTGCTGTCGCGATCCGAGCTCGACGAGTCGCTTGCCGAGATCCGCGAGCGGGGCTGGGCGCTGTCCGACGAGTTGCTGTCACTGGGCATCCGGTCGATCGCCGCGCCGGTGCGCGACCGCACCGGGCGGACGGCGGCGGCGATGAACGTCACCGTGCACGCCGCCGAAACCTCGATCGAGGTGCTCGTCGACGACTACCTCCCGCTGCTGCTGCAGACGGCCGAAGCGATCACGACGGAGTGGTCGGACCTCGCGTTGCTGCCGGTCGCCGAAACTCCGTTCCCCGGCCACGGAGGCCGCGTTTGACCGCTCGCTCGCTGGCGCTCGCTCGCTCGCAGCTGTACCGAGTCGTTCCACCGAGCGAAATCACCGGTAGGTGTTGTTGCTGGTGTGATCACCGGCGAGCCAGCGCTCGAGCGTCTCGTGGGCATCGGCCCGGCGGTCCTCGGTGATCTTGTCGACCTCGGGTACGTCGACAGTGAACTCGAGGAGCATCCCGTTGGGATCTTCGGTGTACAGCGACCGGCAGTAGCCGTGCTCGAGCACGTAGGTCCCATCCGGCTTCCAGTTGGCGTCCTTGAGGCGACGTTCGAGCTCGGCTTGCCCCTCGGCGTCGACCTTCATGGCGACGTGGCGGAACGGCGACGGCGTGAGGTCCGGGTTGAACAGCTTGTCGTCGTCGTCGTTGGCGAACTGGAAGAACGCCAGGGCGCTGCCGTCGGCGAGCCCGAAGAACGTGTGGCAGTACACCCGCTCGGCGCCGAACAGTTCGTCCGCCTCGGACCACGTCGCCAGCAGCGGGAAGCCGAGGATGTCCTCGTAGAACGCCCGCGTGGCGGCCAGATCCTTGGTGACGTAGGCCGTGTGGTGCAGTCTCTGTGCGATCGGTGCGGTGGACATCACTTCCCCCTCGTTGCCCGGTGGACGGACGACTAGCCGTTGTGCGTACGCTATCGGCCACGGTGAATGCGCGGCAAGCTCCAGTATCTCCCGCCGCCGGCACCGGCGCACCGATCGTCCTCGTCCACGGCGCCTGGGTTGGCGAGTGGTGTTGGGAACCAGTCGTCGAGCTGCTCGAGGCCGCCAGACGCCCCGTCCACGTGGTCGCCCTGACCGGTCTCGGCAGCCGGCGCGACGAGGCAGGGCCGCACGTGACGCTCAGTGACCACGTCGCCGACGTCGTCGCCGTGTTCGACAAGCACGACCTCGTCGGCGCCACGTTGGTGGGCCACTCGTACGGCGGGCGGGTGATCACCAAGGCGTGGCCACAGTTGGAATCGCGGGTGCGGCGGTTGATCTACTTCGACGCCCACGCTCCCCTCGGTCCGGACGACGAGGCAGCCACGCCGACGTCGTTCGTCGACGACGGGTCCGGGATGATCCCGTTCGCCGAGTTCACCCCGAGCGCCGACGTGCTCGCGGCCTGTGGGGCGGCTGACGCGTTCTACCCCCGGTTGGCGCCGCAGTCGGCGCGTACGCTCACCGAGCCGTTCCGTGTCGAGCTGCCGGACAGCGTCGACAAGACCTACGTGCATGCCAACCGCGAGCCATCGCAGCAGTTCCGGCGCTACGCCGCGGCGGCTCGCGACGAACCCTCGTGGCGCTACATCGAGGTGCCGGCGACGCACTGGCTGCTGTTCACCCATCCACGCGAGGTTGCCGCGATCATCCTCGACGCTCACGAAGGCGGCGACCGATGACCGACGAGACACGCATCCGCTGCACGCACACCGGCAGCCTGCCCCGCCCCGACGACCTCGTGCAGATGATGTGGGCGGTCGGCGACGGCATCCCGGTGGACGCCACGGCGCTCGAGTCGCGCGTCGAGTCTGCCGTCAACGAGGTCGTCCGCCGCCAGGTCGCTGCCGGGGTCTCGGTTGTCAACGACGGCGAGATGTCGAAACCCTCGTACGCGACCTACGTCAAGGACCGCCTCAACGGCTTCGACGGCGAGTCGACATCGAGCTACCACTTCGCCGACCTCGTCGACTTCCCGCGCAGCGCCGAGCTCGTGGCCGCCAACCCGGGGCGGCGCAAACGCTCGGCGCCGGCGTGCACCGGACCGATCACCGTTCGCGACGCCGACGCGGCCCGACGCGACATGGAGCATTTGGTCGCCGCAGTGCAGGACGTCGACGTCGTCGGCACGTTCTCCAGTGCGGCCTCACCGGGCGTCGTGTCGCTGTTCTTCGCCAACGAGTACTACCCGACCCGTGAGGAGTACGTGTTCGCCATCGCCGAGGCGATGCGTCTCGAGTACGAGGCGATCGCCGCCGCCGGCGCGACCGTCCAGCTGGATTGTCCGGACCTGGCGATGGGCCGGCACACGATCTACGGCGACCTCGACGCCGCCGAGTTCCGGCGCACGATCGAGGTCAACATCGCCGCCCTCAACCATGCCGTGCGCAACATTCCGGCCGACCGGTTGCGGATGCACCTGTGCTGGGGCAACTACCCGGGACCGCACCACCATGACGTGTCGATCGCCGAGATCCTCGATCTCGTGTGGACGGCCAAGCCGCAGACCGTGCTGTTCGAGGCCGCCAACCCGCGGCACGCCCACGAGTGGGCGGTCGTCGCCGAGGTCGGCGTTCCCGAGGACAAGGTGATCTGTCCCGGCGTGATCGAGCCGCAGTCGAACTACATCGAGCATCCCGAGCTCGTCGCCCAACGGTTGCAGCGCTGGGCGACGGTGGTCGATCCACGCCGGCTGATGGCGGGCGTCGACTGCGGGTTCTCGATCCACGTCGGCATGCAGGGCATCGACCCTGACGTCGCCTGGGCCAAGTTGGCGGCGATGGCCGAGGGCTGCGAACTCGCCTCGCGCCGGGTGTTTGGCGGAGGGTTCGAGAAATAGCCTTCTCCCCCATGCGCGGCGACTTGATGATCACCGGCGACCCCGCGGCCGACGAGTTGCTCAACACCGACGGCACCGCCCTGCTGATCGGGATGCTCCTCGACCAGCAGGTGCCGATGGAGGTGGCGTTCCACGGTCCGGACACGCTGCGGCGGCGGCTTGGCCACCTCGAGGCCTGCCGCATCGCCAAGATGCCAGAAGATGACCTCGTCCGGATCTGTTGCGACAAGCCGGCGATCCATCGCTTCCCGGCGGTGATGGGGCGGCGAATCCACGCCTTGTGCAGCGTGCTCACGGCCGACTACGACGGCCAAGGCGACAACCTCTGGCGTGGCGTGGCGACTGGTGACGAGCTGTACGACCGCCTGCGGTCGTTGCCGGGGTTCGGCGACGAGAAGTCGCGCATCTTCGTCGCCCTGCTCGGCAAGCGGATGGCCGTGCGCCCCGACGGTTGGCGCGAGGCTGCCGGAAAGTTCGGCGACGACATGCCGCGCAGCGTCGCCGACTCGACGTCCCCGGAGACACTCGCCGCGGTTCGCCAGTGGAAGCGCGCTCAGAGGGCCGCCAACCTCGACAAGCAGGATCGCCCGATCACGACCGGTTGACCCAATCGATGGGTGTGTGTACATGACGTTTCGATCCCCTCAACATCCAGTCGGACGGCTCACGAAGGCTGACGGAGGGTCGCCACGAGGATGTGCACGCTGAGGATCAGCACCCACGCAGGGAAGATCAGCTCGACGAACGGAAGCGAGCCAGTGGTCACCAGCAAGCTCAGGGCGCCGACATACCCGACGATCACGAGCCACTTCGGAGCGAGCTGCAAGCGCATCAACAGGGTCGTCGTCGAGATCATGAACACACCGGCCATGCGCATCGCGTAGATCGTGATCAGTGAGTACGTGACCCGCCTCCCGTACACCCAGACAGGCAGCGTCGGCACGGCAGGGTCGTCCGTCGAGACGATGAGCCCTCCGGCAAGGGCGCCGGAGACGAAGATCATCGCCACGAACAGCAGGCCGCTGCCGAGGAACACCGTGGCGAAGAAGCGATCCTCGTGCTCGCCGAGGCGATCGCGAATGACGCCGATGAACCACAGAAAGGCGATGCCGGCAAAGGGCAGCATGTGGAGGGAGATCGACACCAGTCGGCGGCTCGAATCGTCGAGCACCCAGTCGCCGGCTCGGCTCGAGTCGTCGGGGACGGCGATCCAGACGAGCACGAGGCCAGTGCCGAGGAGAAGAGCGAAGATGATCCCGGCGATCGCCGCGGCTCTCGGCGTGCGAATCGCTTTCTGCCGCGCGATCGCTCGTGTGTTCACCGAGGCGCGAGTGTAAGCACAGCTACGGACGGGGGTCGGCGATCCGAGCAGCGCTCGCTACTGGTACGTGTACGACTCGTACTTCTGTCGCTCACGCCGTTGCGCGCTGGCCAAAGAGCTCGGCGAGACCTCGCTATAGCGTGTGGCCGCGAAGCCGGGGGCGACGAGCAGCATCCAGAAGATCGAGTGGTAGGCGATTCGGCTCTCGGCGACGTTCTCGATGAAGGCGAACATGCCGACAGCCGCCCACCACGCCATCGCCCAGCTCGTCCCGCCGAGCGCCTCCCACCACGTCCTGCCGAAGCCGAACAGGACGACGGCAAGGAGGAGTACCACGCCGACGCCACCGAGGTAGAGCAACGTCTCCACGAACGAGCTGTGGGCGCTGTCGAGTTGGCGTCCGGTGCGCTCGAACAGCTCGGCGCGGTTGACCGGATCGTCCCAGAACGAGAACCAGCCGAAACCGACCAGCCACCGATCCTCGACGGAGTCGACCGCGAAGTCCCAGATCTCGCGGCGTCCGCTGCTCGAGTCGTCACGCCCGAAAACGTCGGCGGCGATCCCGACCAGCCACGGAATCGAGACGACGGCGACCCCAACGACGGCGGCCCCGACGGCGCGCACCTGCTTCACGGGCGCTCCACGGGTGACGAGTCCACGGCCGAACAGCAGCACGGCGAAGGCGGCAACGGCTCCGCCGAGGGCCAGCCACCCCGTGTTGCTCGATGCCTCGAGGGCGACGACAACGTCGATCCCGGCACACACGCCAATGGCGACGCGAACCCAGAGCTCGTGGGTCAACAGCCACGCCCCGATGGCCACGACGATGCCGAGCGTGGCGATCGGGCTGAGCGTGTTGGGATCGCCGAACAAGCCGACCCAAGCCTCGTCCGGCCCGATCCGCGCCGATTCGAGAAGGACGGCGACGACGAACGACCCCAGCGACAGCACGTGCAGGCCGATGAACAACGACCACACCTGCTGGCGGAACGTCAGCGCATATCCGAACCACATCGCCGTGAGGATGACGAGTGACATCAGCATCGCCTGCTGCGGCGTGCGCGACGGCGAATCCGACCAGAACGCCGAGAGCAACGCCCACAACGCCAGGGCGACCGGGGCGGCCATCGCCACGAGCAGCGCCTCGGATCGGGCGATCGGTGCGGCCGTCATCGGGGCGACGACGTCGAGCACGAACAGCCCGCCGCCGAGCAGGGCAGCGAGCCACATCGTGTACACGAACGGCCAGGCCTCCAGCGACACCGGGAGGTCGGTGACCCAGCGGTGCAACGACACGAACGGCGCAGACGACAGGCACACGACGATGGCCACGGCGCAGCCGATGCGCACCTTGTTGCCGACGAGGCTCTGCACCACCGTGCGCTCAGTTCCGTGCGAGGTGGACGATTGTCACCGTCCAGATGAATGCGGCGAGAACGAGCAACGTGACGCCGATACGGCGGCTGGCGTCGACGTCGAGACGGAGGGATGCGCCGACGTACGCCACCGCGCCGGCAACGATCCACGTGCCGCCGGTCATGTCGACATCACCGCGCCAGCGGATGATCACCCACCCGGCGGCGATCATCACAGCCGCGGCGAGCGGGATCACCGCGGCGACCCGCACGGCGCCGGCGACGAGGGCGGCGCCGGCAACGAGCCCGGCGGCGACCCACCAGACCAGCCAGCCCGTCGCGGGCACGATCAGCGCCGCGTCGAGCCCGCCGACGCTGCTCCACAACAGCTCGCCGGTGCGCTTCGTCGCCTGGCCCCAGGTCGGCGACGTGAGCTGGTCCGGCGTGGAGGCAGCCCACGCACCGATGCCGACGACCGTGACGAACACCGCTGACGCTGCCACCATCGCGGCGTCCCGACCCCACCACGCCAAGGCCACGGCGCCACACGCTGCCAGCACAGTGACCGCCCCCCATTGCGCCCCGGCCGCGACCGCTGCCAGCCCCGCCGGCGTGACAGCGATGGCCAACGCGCCGGCGCAGAGAATCGCGCCGCGACGAAGCGTCATCGCCAGTGCGACAGCGAGCACGGCGACGGGGAGGGCGCTGAACACCACCGGCGCGGCGAGGCCAGGTTGGTCGTCGATGAGCGCAGCGAGCGTGCCGGCGAGCAGCGCCACGCCGGCGGCGATCGCCCAGGCGACGCGGTCGCGCAGCAGCAATCGGATGTCGGCTGACGTCGGCATCGATCGATCGAATTCGGCGGTCACGACGAGCTCCTGGCGAATGGGCGTCGCTGCGGAGGGAGCTCGAGGAAGTCGTGGCGGCGGGGCACAAGGTTGGGGTTGTAGTAGGGGTCGTTGCTCAACTCGACGGTCCACCGGGCATCGAGCCACGCCCGCTCTTCGGGAAGCACCCGGCTGTCGCGAGTGCGGCTCTCGAAGTGGTACCACACCGCCCACGGCGTCCACACGATGCGGTGGCCGGCGCGACGCAGCTTGAGCGAGAAGTCGACGTCGTTGTAGCTGAGCGGCAACTCGGTGGGGAACCCGCCGACCGCTTCGAAGGCAGACTTGCGGACCAGCGCGCATGCGGCCGTGACACCGCTGCACTCGCGTTCGACGGCGAGCGGTTGCAGCGGCCACGGCCCGGGGGAATCGCCGCGCCAACCGACACAGACGTGGTTGGGTTGACCGGAGTAGACGTGGCCGCCGTGCTGCAGCGTGCCGTCGCCGAACAGCAACTTGGCGCCGGCCATCGCCACGTCGGGCATCTGCAGGTGGCCGACGAGCACTTCGACGCTCGCCGGTTCGACCAGTTCGGTGTCGTCGTTGAGCATCAGGAGCAGGCTCCCGGACGCGTGCTCGGCGCCGAGGTTGATCTTCGCCGAGAAGTTGAACGGTGCGTCGTACGGCACGAGCGTCATCGCCACGTCCGGCATCGCGGCGAGGGCCTCGAGGACGGGCGTCGGGGTCTCAGCGTCGTGCACGATCACGAACTCCAACTCGGTGTACGTGGAGTTCTCGACGAGGCTGCGCACGGCCTCGTACACGTAGCAGCGGGTTGCCCCCCACACCCGGCCGCACGAGCCTCGTGTCGGGATGATGACGCTGACGAGCGGGTGGGCGGAGAGCCGGCGGACAACTCGATAACACCCCTCGTTACGGGTCGGCTCGACGGCCGCGGCGATGCCGACCGCGGGCGCAGTGATCGGCGACGACGCGGGCAGCGGCGGTCGCCGTCACAGCGCTGTCGCCGTCAGCGGCGGCGCCGACCGGTGGTCGATGCGTGTGGCAGAGAATCCGCGGCACGTGGGCGACTCGGCGGGCCTGTTCCGTGACCCGCAGCACGAAGTCGTAGTCGTGGGCGCCGTCGTAGCCGTCGCGGAAGCCGCCGGCGGCGTCGGCGACGGTGCGGCGGGTGACCACCGGGCGGTCGATGTAGTTGTGGGCGCGTAGCCGCTCCGGCGAGAAGGCCGGCTTGAACGACGGCACGACGTAGGCACCGTCAGCGTCGACGATGTCGTGGTCGGCGTAGGCAACGTCGACGTCTCCCGCCGTGAAGACCGCGTCCATCGCCGCCAGGGCGTCCGGTTCGAGCGCGTCGGTTGCGTCGAGCACGGTGATCAGCTCACCGGACGACGCGGCCAGGGCGTCGCGGTGGGCGGCGACGCCGCCGCCGCGAGGACGATGAAGGACGCGCACCCGAGGGTCGGCGGCAGCGGCCTCGGCGAGCATTGTGGCGACCCACGCGGCGGTGGAGCCGTCGTCGACGACCACGTGCTCCCAGCTCTCGAACGTCTGCGCCCGCACCGAGTCCAGGCACGTGCGCAGGTGGGCGCGCTCCGGGTCGTGGATCGGCGTGAGGACGGAGAAGCGAGGACCCGCTGCGGTCGCCATGCGGCTCAGCGGACGCCGGCCCCGGCCGAATACCGGGCCGCGACGGCGGGCCCGGTAGGTGCGCCCGACGAACGTGCCGCCGAGTGAGTTCTTGACCTGCCGCAGCACGTAGCCGAGCGCAGGCCCACCGAGCAGCGCCCGGTCCAGCGCGGCGTAGGCCTCGGTGAGCTCGCCGCGCAACTCGCCGGCGGCCTGTTCGGCCGACTTGGCGGCGTCGCGGGCGGCGATGAGGTCGACGCGCAGGTCGTCGTAGGACTGCTCGCACGGCCCGACGAGGCGCCGCAACCGCTCGACCTCGGCAGCGTAGGGGGGCGACCTCGGCGTCGATGTCGACCATCGGCGGCGAGTGTACCCGGGAGTCCACGGCCGGGACCGGGCCTCGTT
Organism: Ilumatobacteraceae bacterium; assembly: GCA_963716665.1. Classification (GTDB taxonomy): domain Bacteria; phylum Actinomycetota; class Acidimicrobiia; order Acidimicrobiales; family Ilumatobacteraceae; genus Desertimonas. Next base: position 3,549 of record CAVQTY010000010.1, on the reverse strand, counting down.
AGCCTGCCCAGCCGTGATCGACGAGCGGCGTGGTCCGGCGCAGCGCCGCCAACTCCTTGTGCTCGCTGCGCTCCTCGCCGGGATCGTCCTTTGCTGGATCCTGCTGACCCCGCCCGGCGCCGGTGCCGACGAGCCAGGCCACCTCGCTCGCGCCGGGGCCCTCGCGCGCGGGCAGGTCGACGGCAGCGACATCGGCTCGGCGCCGCGATGAGGGCTTCGACGTGCCCGGCACCTACCGCGTACCGGACCCGACGTGTTATGCCCACCACCCCGAGGTGCCAGTCGGCTGCGCCGCGCCGGCCCTCGTGTCGGACACGACGGTGACGTTGCCGTCGAGCGCCGACGAGTACCCGATCTGGGGCCACTTGCCGGGCGGTCTGCTCAGCCGATTCCCGGGTCTGGCGCCGATCTGGTGGGCGCGGATCGGAGGGGCGGCGGTGGCGACTGCGCTGTTGGCGGGCGCGCTGTGGCTCGTCGCGCCGCGACGGCCGCTCGGTGCCGCCGCCCTTCTCCTCGCCATCACGCCGATGGCGTGGTCGGTGTTCGCCAACGTCAATCCGTCGGCGATGGCGATCAGCGGGGCAATCGCCCTGTGGGCGGGCCTGCTGTACGGACGGTTCCGGGCCGGCGTCGTCAGCGGCATGGCTGACCGCCTTCGGCTGGGCAGCGCTCGCCCTCCCCCGCCGCGACGGCCTGATCTGGGCGTGCGCAGCGCTCGTGGTCGCCCTCGGTCATGGCGGCCGGACGACGGCCGAGTGGTGGCGGTCACTCGGCGCCGGGCCGCGAATCGTTGTCCTCGCCTCGACGCTTGTCACCATGGCCTGGGGCGTCACCAACGACTCGAGGGTGTCTCGGTTCGTCGCCGCTGCCCCGCTGATCGTCGTTGCCGGCGAGGTGGGGCGTTGGTTGTGGCGGAAGCGCGTAGACAACACGCGGTGCTCGGCTCGTGATGCTCGCCGCCGTGGCAGCGATCAGCGGTGCCGCTGCGGCGGTCTTGCTCGCCCGCCGTCCCGGCGGGTGGGACAGTGAGCTGGCGGACGCGAGTCGTCGGCGAAACGGGCTACAACCTCATCGAGGCGATCGGCCGGCTCGGCTGGCTCGACGTGCCGTTGCCGGCGGCGTCGGTCGCCCTCACCTGTGCCGCGATCGGCTTGCTCGGCGCTGCATCCTTGGCGGTCGGCTCCACGGCGGCCAGTTGGGCAGCGGGTCTGCTGGTCAGTACCGCCGCCGCATCGTGGCTGTTCGAGCTGTTTCAGGGCAACACGACGGGAACGTACTGGCAAGGCCGTTACTCGCTGCCGTTGCTCGTCGGCGTCCCGCTGCTGCTCGGCCTCGCCCGCGTCCCTGCCGTTACCGCCAAGCGCCTGGCCTGGTGCGCCGGCGGCATCTCCCTCGTCATGCTCAACGTGGCGGCATGGGCCGCGGCGCGCCGCTGGGGAGTCGGCATCGACGGGTCGATGATGCCGTGGGACTGGGACACGATCCACTCGCCGCTGCCGCCCATCGTCGTCCTCGCTGCCTTGGCCGGACTGTCCGCGGCGTTGGCGGCGGCTCTGTGGCGGATCGCCTCGGGGTCCGGACTCGGTCACACCGCTCTCGATCGCACCTGATTTGACTCTTCCGTGCTCTCCTGATGTATCCGTGGTTTAGTGCCGCGCCGGTAGCTGTGGTCAGCTCTTGAAGTGGCTGGTCGCCGGCGATCGCGACGGGCTCGACGGATCTGGGTCCCCGATCCAGACACTTCTGGGTTCTCCTCGGGTTTGTGTGGGTCAGTCGCGCGCTGCGTCACGGTTGCATGGCTCTGAAGAATGGGCGTACTGCGGCGTCGCGCCGGGTGCTCGGATTCTGAGGCCACGATCCGGACAGCTGTGTCCCGTATTGGGCCTCGAATCGGCGCGTCAGCCGATGCCGGGATTCTGGTGCCGCAACACGGTCAGCGGTGACCGGTTTGCGGCCTCAGAATCGCCACGGCCCCAGAATCGGGGGGCGGCCCTCGACGCCGCGTTCTACCGCCACGAACGAGACAGACTTGTCGTTTGCGACGCCCCAGAATCGCGGCACCGTCGTCACCCCGCCGATATGCCTGCTTCCAGAGCCGCGCGCTGATACCGCGCAGCGCGTGAACCCACGGACAGGTCAGGAGAGCCCTCTTTCCCTACACTCTTTCGGCCGTGGACGATTCAGGGCGCTGCTGCCGAGCCCAAAGGTGAACGCTGATGCCGCTTGAGCCCGGTCAGGTCATCGACCAATACCGACTCGACCAGACGATCCATCGTGGCCGAGCCACGATCGTGTACGCGGCAACGGATGTCGGGCTCGGACGCAAGGTCGCCTTCAAGGTTCTCGGCGACCGCTACGCCACCGACGACGTGATCCGCCAGCGCTTCGTCAACGAGGCACAGGTCGCCGCCTCGCTCGACGGCCACCCGCACATCGTCACCGTCTACAAGTGGGGTGAGTTCGAGGGCTCGATGTACTTCGTCACCGAGTTGATCGACGGGATCAGCCTGGCGGAGCTCCTCGAACGGCAACCGGCGGCCGGCCCTTGCAGCCCAACGAAGCACTCGGGTTGCTCACGCAGATCGCCGATGCCCTCGACTTCGCTCACAAACGCGGGGCGATCCACCGCGACGTCAAGCCGGCCAACGTGATGGTCAAGATGACCGACACGCCGCGCACGGCGTACCTCGTCGAATTCGGTATCGCGAAGATGGACGACGGCGAGACGGGGCCACGGGGATGTTCCTCGGCACGCCGGATTACGCCTCTCCCGAGCAGATCTCCGGAGCCCAAGCGCTCGATCGTCGGTCCGACGTCTACTCGCTCGCCTGCACGGCGTTCGAGGTGCTGACCGGGCGGCCACCGTTCGGTGACGCCCCGAACGACGAGACGCGCATCGCCGCCCACCTGCAGAGCCCGGTACCGAGCGCCCGGGCATTGCAACCGGAGCTGCCGCCCGCCGTCGACGCCGTGTTCGCCAAGGCGCTGGCCAAGAACCAGGAGGATCGGGTCCGCCAGCTGCGGCGAGTTCGTGCGCGAGCTGCGCGGCGTGTTTCCCGAGGGCACGCACATCTTCCGCCGTCCCGCCGCCCGGCGCCGATCTGCCGGCACCGTCGCTGTACACCCCCGATATGGCGCCGCGCCGCAGAGTCTCGGGCCGTGGGTCGTCCTCGGTGTCGTCCCCTCGCCCGTGCTCCTCACGTCGGTGGCCTACTTCGTCACCTCGCGCCACGATCCCTGGGATCTCGACATCGGTCAGCACTCCCTTGACGACAACGACCACGACCACCAGCACGACGACGACGACCACGACGACGTCAACGACCACGACCACAACGCCGCGAACCACCACGACGACGGATCGGGGCCGTTCGGCGTGATCGGCCCGGCGGTGACGGCGAGCGAGCTCTCCCGGAGGCCGCCTACGCCGTCGGGGTGCACACCCGGCAGCCGGGGGCCGAGGTGGCTGTTGCGGGCTCGCCGGCTCTGCTGTACGCCGAATGGGCCCGCCTCGACACCGAGGAGGCCGGGACCGGACAAGTGCGTAGC